>CAMDZD010000025.1 GCA_945910815.1 uncultured Clostridia bacterium | reverse complement strand
ATTATAACAGATTTCGGCGGTTTTTTCTATATTTTTTACATCGAACTCACGTTTTTTAAAACAAAAAAATATATTGATTATTGAATTACCGTATGATATAATAGAGTTATCATAAAATTACAGGAGGATTTTAAAATATGAACAATATAATTTATATCGGTGTCAACGACAGAGAAACTGACCTTTTTGAAAATCAGTATAAAGTTCCGAACGGAGTTTCATACAATTCATATCTTATCAAAGATGAAAAAACAGCCATAATGGATACTGTTGACTCAAAAAAGACTGCTGAATGGCTTGAAAATCTCGCAAAGGCTCTTGACGGAAAAAAACCGGACTATCTTGTAGTTTCCCACCTTGAACCCGACCATTCCGGAAGTATCGGAGAATTTATGAAGGCTTACCCGGATACTGAAATTGTCGGAAATGCAAAGACTTTCGCATTTTTACCGCAGTTCTGCAAATTAAGTGCGGATACCAAAACACTGACAGTCAAGGAAGGCGATGAGCTTAACCTCGGAAATCATAAACTTAAATTCCTTATGGCACCTATGATTCACTGGCCGGAAGTAATGTTTACATACGAAACAACTGAAAAAATACTCTTTTCAGCTGATGGATTCGGAAAATTCGGCGATTTGAATACAAACGAGGAATGGCTTGATGAGGCAAGACGCTATTATTTCAACATAGTAGGAAAATACGGCGTACAGGTTCAGGCTGTCCTCAAAAAGCTTTCAGATTATGAAATAAATGCAATATATCCTCTGCACGGTACAATTCTTAATGAAAATCTTGGCTTTTATGTTGACAAATATAATACATGGAGCAGTTACGCTCCCGAAGAAAAGGGAATATTTATCGCTTATGCATCAATTCACGGCAACACTGCAAAGACTGCAAAGGAACTTGCACGAATACTCTCTGAAAAAACAAACGATAAAATTACCGTTGCAGACCTTTCAAGAAGCGATATTTCCGAATGTGTTGCAAATGCATTCAGATATGACAGAATTATTCTTGCAAGCTCCACTTATGACGGAGGAATTTTCCCGTGTATGGAGGATTTCCTTATGCACTTAAAGGCAAAGAATTATCAGAACAGAACTGCCGGAATTATTGAAAACGGTACATGGGCTCCTATGTCCGGAAAGCTTATGAAAGCATATCTTGAATCTATGAAAAATATTAAAATCTGCCAGAATACTGTAACACTGCGTTCATCAATGAATGACGATACAATTGAAGCTCTTGAAAAGCTTGCCGATGAAATCGTATCCGCTTAATCAGTAAAAGAGGCGTAATAAAAAAATGTGGCTTGTACTTGCACTTTTATCTTCATTATTTGCGGGATTAACTTCAATACTTGCAAAAATCGGAATCAGTAATGTAAATTCAACTCTTGCAACGGCAATAAGAACTGTTGTAGTTCTTGCTATGGCGTGGGGAATGGTATTTATAAACGGAAGTCAGAACGGAATTTCCGATATAAGCCGTAAAAGCTGGATATTTCTGATACTTTCCGGAATTGCAACAGGTGCATCGTGGCTTTGCTATTATAAGGCTTTGCAGATAGGAGACGTTTCAAAGGTTGTGCCGATTGACAAGCTTAGTGTAGTTATTACCCTTATTCTTGCATTTGTTTTTCTTCACGAAAAATTTACTCTCAAATCTTTAATCGGAGTTATTCTTATAACAGCCGGCACTCTTATTATGGCTGTCTGATTTTTCCGTTATTTATTAATAAATGTACAGAATTTTTAATTCCAGTGATAAATAATTATTGACTTTGTTTAATTTTTGTGATATAATTCAGTTATGAGCTTTTAATATTATGAAAGGAAAGTTAATAATGTTTTTCAATGAAATGTATCAGACAGCCCGGAACATCATTGCAGGCAGTAATATGTCATTCACCGAAAATGATACCATATGCATTGCAGGTACAGAGAACAGAAGAATATATGCCGGTTTAAGTTCATTAAAGCAAATAAATAATATTTCTGTCTTTGTCCACGCTGAAATAGACCTCTGTAACAATCTTGTTAAAAATAATGATACTGCTGTTACAGAAATATCATTGTTTAAAGTATTAAGTCTTGAAGCAGTTCTTCCATGCAACGACTGTGCATTAAAAATTATGAGCCTTAATTCATATAACATAAACACAATGATTCTTCTTCCGACACAAAATATTTCTTTAAGCAGAATGAAAGAATATATACAAAGTCAAAATTCCTTTTCTGCTCCGTATACTTCAGTTTCCTCACAAAATACTCAGAGCCGTTATATGAGTTCGGATTATCTCGAAAAGTATGATAAAGATGAAAGTCAGTATCTTAAAAACAGGCTTGACAGTATTCTTAATGATAATGACGATTACGATATTGATTTACTTAAAGAAAAACAGGCTCTCCAAAAAGCTGAGCAAAGAAAAAAATTCAGCTTTTTTAAAAGGAGGAATGATAATTAATGGACAAGACAGCTAAACGATTTACCATTACAGGAGTGTATCTTGTTATAATAATTGCCCTCACTGTAATTATGAATATTTATGTAACATCAAATACAAGAAATAACAACATTGAAAGAATGAAAGCTCTTGCAAGAGAGCGTTCAGTAATTATCACTGACTATACTAAAAATGCTGAGTTTGCATTGTCAGCTTACAGTACATCAAATGAAATAAAAGACCTGCTTGCAGACCCCTCCAATCCTGAAAAAATTGCTCTTGCACAGGAATACACAGATAAAATTTCCGGTATGGTAAAAGGTGTTGAGGGAATATATGTCAGCCAGTGGAATACGACAGTTCTTGCACATACAGATACACAGTATGTCGGAATGACAACAAGAACAGGGGCATCTCTTGAAAAACTCCGGAAATCTCTCCTTGATTCGGGAAACAATGTCTATAATACAGGTATTATAATTTCACCGTCCTCCGGAAAGCAGATTCTTTCGCTTTACAAGGCAATATATGATGATTCCGGAAATCCAATCGGAGTTGCAGGTCTCGGAGTCTATATGGAGGATATTGAAAACAGTTTCAGAAAATTACAGCTTAATACGGAAAATTCCGTTTTTTCAATGGTAAATGTATCTGACGGCAAATATATACTTTGCGAGGATACGGGGCAAACCGGAATACAGGTCAATAATCCAACAGCCCTTGAGCTTTGCGAAGAATTAAGGGATTCCGGCAAAGGCGATTCTGTCTATGAATACGAAAAGGACGGAAAAGTATCTCTCTATGCATATGTAAGCGATTATGACTGGCTTATTATGATTGATTCCCCGAAAGGCGAAGTATATAAAAATTCAAGAATTATCAATATTTATATGGCTGTATTCAGTATTTTTGTTATAGTATGGACTGTCATATTCAACATTATGCTTTCAAAACAGGAAAAAACAGAACAGAAACTCGAAAAGTCAAAGAGAAAACAGGAAACTATCAAAAGCAATCTGCATACAGTTGCACTCCGTGACATTCTCACAGATGTAAACAACAGAATAAAATTTATTGACGATTTCGGCAGAGATAAAAACGGCAGGTATAAAATACAGGACTGTCCCGATAATCCGTATTTTTTTGTAATGTTCAATATTGCAAAATTCAGCAATATAAATATAAAATACGGTCACGATTCAGGAGATGCAGTTCTTGTAACTACTGCTGATATACTTAAAAACTATTTCAGTGACCCGGATATTTACAGAACGGGTTCAGATGAATTTGTTGTTGCTGTCCAGTGTCCGAAAGAAAATGTAAACAATTTCATAAAAAAATTAAATGTTATCCTTAAAGAACTTAATAAGCCTCTGAAATCAGGCAGTGACTTTATTAATGTTGATTACTCTGTATCTGCCGTCAAAAAGAGCAGTACAATAAGTCCCGCAGTTCTGCTGTCTCTTAAAGATATTATCAATAATAACGGCATAACTAAAGAAAATGTAATATTTGTTGATATGGATTAACAGTTCATAAAAAAACCGCTTGTGCATTTTAAGCACAGGCGGTTTGATTTTTATATAAAATTCAAAGTTTTCAGAATAAAAAGCCACATCGTAAGAGTAAACGCACTGAAAAGAGTTGTAATCATAACGGCACATGCAGTAATAGTTCCGTTGTGGTTCATATTTTTAGCCATAACAAAACAGCTTCCCGTTGTAGCACTTCCGAGCATTACAAGAATTGCAATAAGTTTTTCGTTTCTGAATCCGAGTCTGATGGCAACAGGTAAAAATATAACGCAGAAAAGTATTAATTTTATAAAAGCAATTCCGAAAGCCGTTTTCATTTTTCCTTTTGCGTCACCGACTTTGAAAGACGCTCCGAGGGCAATCAGAGAGAGGGGAGTAGCCATATTTCCGAGATACGAAACGGATTTTGAAAGTATAACAGGCTGAGGAATTTTCAGTACTGACCATAGCATACCGAAAGCAATTCCGAGAATAATGGGATTTGTCAGAACATCTTTTGCAGTTTTTTTAAAAAGCTCCTTTTTATTGCATTTTTCCTTGTCGGGAGAAGTAAGCGAAAGGACTATAACGGCAATAATATTGTAAAGCGGAACAGTTCCGACAATCATCAGTCCCGCCATAGTAGCTTCACCGTATATATTTTTTACAAAAGCGATGCCCAGTATAGCAGCACTGCTCCTGTAAGATGCCTGAATAATTTCTCCTCTTTCGGTTTTGTCCTTATGTACAAGCGAAATTAAAAACGCTGTTGCAATGCTTATCGTTGTTGCAAGAAAACAGAATACTACAAATTTCGTGTCCCATACGGATTTGAAATCCGCTGTTGACAAATCCATAAAGAGGAGTGCCGGAAGAAGTGCCTTGAATACAAACTGATTTATTTTTTTTGTGGTATGTTCATCAAGCATATTCAGCCTGTTCATAAACCAGCCGAAAACCATCATAAGGAATACGGGAATAGTTGCATTGAGACTGAAAACAAGATTCTGAATAAAGCTGTTATTCATTTATTGAAATCAGTCCCTCATTAATCATTTCCTGAACTGCAAGCATAACGCCGAGTTTACCGCTTGTATATGTAATACCGCCCTGCATCCATACGGCGAAAGGCTCACGGATAGGAGCGTCAGCGGAAAGCTCTATTGATGCTCCCATAGTGAAAGCTCCGGCAGCCATTATAACCTTGTCGGAATATCCGGGCATATCCCACGCTTCGGGAGTTACAAAGGAATCAACAGGAGCTCCCTTTTGTATTCCACGGCAGAAAGCTGTCAGAAGTTTTTCATTTCCGAGCTTTATTGCAGTTATAATATCTCCTCTTGTATCGTCTTTTCGTGGGGAACATTCAAATCCGAGCATACTGAGAAGTTCGCTTGCAAATGCGGAAGTCTTTTTCGCATTGCATACAACATCGGGAGCAAGGAAAAATCCGAGGAACATTTCACGGTTCATATCAAGGGTACAGCCTACTTCCTTACCCATACCGACACAAGTCAGACGGTATGAACACTTTTCAACCAAATCGGCTCTGCCTGCAATATATCCGCCTGTACGTGCAATGCCTCCGCCCGCATTTTTAATAAGAGAGCCTATTATTATATCAGCACCGACATGTGTCGGTTCAAATTCCTCAATAAATTCGCCATAGCAGTTGTCAACCATTATGATTGCATCGGGATTCCCTTTTTTTATAGCTTTGACCATTTTTTCAATATCGGCAAGAGTATATGCCGGACGGAGCGAATATCCTCTTGAACGCTGTATATACGCTACTTTTGCATTTTTTACTGTTTCGGTAATTTTATCGTAATCGGGAGTGCCGTCTGGATTCAAATCGACCTGAGAATATTCTATTCCGTAATCCATAAGTGAACCGTTTCCGGCTTCACCGCTTATTCCGATAACTTCCTCAAGAGTATCATAAGGCTTTCCCGTAATCGATACAAGCAAATCGCCCTTGCGGAGAACTCCAAAAAGAGCCGTTGAAAGTGCGTGAGTACCTGATACAAAATTATGTCTTACGAGAGCGTCCTCCGTACCGAATACCTGTGCATATACTTTGTCAAGAGTTTCCCTGCCAATATCTCCGTAGCCGTAGCCTGTACTTCCGTAGAAACACGATTCGCTGACTTTGTTTTCAGCAAAGGAATTAAGTACCTTTGCACCGTTAAATTCGGCAGTTTCTTCAAATTTTCTGAAACTTCCGGAACAGTTCTGTTCTGCAATTTCGGCAAGCTTTATAAGTTTTTCATCAAATCTGAACATATCTGCAATATTATGATTCATCTGCAAGTCTTCCTTTCGCAATACTTTCTTTTTGAATGTCCTGACGTTCAAGAACGTTTTCACGCATAACCTCACGGAATCCTATTTCACGGTAAAAGCTTACTCTTATATCGAGGGCAAGGAGATATGCTTTTTTATTGAGATTATTAAGAAACAGTGCAAGCCATTTGAGAAACTCCCTTGCGTAACCGCTTCCCCTTGAATTTATTTTTGTTGCAACCTGTCCGACAAGTACATCATTTTCAATATCAAAAACTATTGATGCAGTAGTACAGCCCTTATATGTGAATACTTTGCTTACACCGTGACGGCATCTGTGCGAAGTGTCCGTATACCATAGACCGAAATCGGCAATATTCGGAAATCCTTCGCTTAAAATTTCGTATACTTCCTTGAAATCGGGATTGAATTCAACCTGAAGTTCATTGAAGTTTTTTGTATTTTCATCGGGGAGCATTTCAAAAACGGTTCTCCCCAGAACCTGATAATTTATATTTTCTTTCAGTTTGTTTATTATCTGCTGTGAACCCTCAATTCTGAAAGGCATATTCATCTTTGCAAAATGAAGAATTTCATCGCTGTATATATCATAGTCACTGCATATTATAAGCGTTGAATTTATCAGGAACATAAAGCCGTAGCCGTTTTCATTTTCGATTTTATAAAAACGGCAGAAGTCATAGCCTGTTCCGTATGCTTTGAGATATGCAAGCATTTTTTTACCGTTCAGCGACTTGAGGAGCATAGCACGGTCAAAATCTTTTGGATTATTAATAAGCTTTATCATCGGCAAGAACCTTGTTTCTTAAGATGTCGGCAAGCTTTAAAGCTTCGCTGTAATCGTCTGATTTTATAACGCATGACGGTGAATGAAGATAACGGCAGGGGAGTGATATTGCCATAGTTTTAACACCGTTTCCGCTTATATGAATAGCTCCGCTGTCATTTCCGCCTGCAACAACGGTTTTGGTCTGAATTTTTATATTGTTTTCCCTTGCGGTATCGAATGCGAGATTATACAAATCCTTGTTGTACATAGTGCTTCTGTCCATATACGAAACAACAGCACCCTTTCCGAGTTCGCAGACTCTTTTTGCACCTGATACACCGTCAATATCGGAGGCAGTAGTTGATTCAAGAACTATTGCAAAATCGGGATTTACGCTGAATGCTGAAACTCCTGAACCTCTCAAGCCGATTTCCTCCTGAACGTTGAAAACATACCAGGTATCAAATTCGTGTTCCTTTTCGATAAGCTCAAGCATTATAGAACAGCCTGCACGGTCATCAATAGCCTTTGATTTTATCAGATTTTCGCCGAACCCGATATATTCGGAATCAAAATAAATGCAGTCACCAAGGCGGATATATTTTTCGGCTTCATCTTTACTGCAAAAGCCTGTATCTATATACATTGAGGAGATTTTCGGGAATTTTTTACGTTCATCGGCTGAAAGTCTGTGAACGGGCAAAGAACCTATAACACCCTTTATTTTATTTTTACCGACAGTAACACGTTTTCCCGAAATTACGGAAGTATCAATTCCGCCTACTGTATCGAAAAGGAGTGTACCGTCAGAATTTATAGCTGTTACGATAAAGCCTACTTCGTCCATATGAGCACAAATCATAAGCTTTTTTTCGGGAGTTCTTTTCCCCTTGCGGAGTGCGATTATATTTCCGAGAGCGTCAATACTGTATGTGCATTTGTCTGATATTTTACTGATTATATAATTTCTTATATCGGATTCGTCACCGGAAATTCCGTTAAGCAGACAGAGTTCCTTAAGATATTTCATATTATTCTACTCCTTTCAGATATTCCGCAATAAGCTTTCCGGTAAGTTCAACATCTGCTATATCGATTACTTCAACGGGAGTGTGCATATATCTTAGCGGAATTGATACCGTGCAAGCCTTTGAACCGCATTTATTTACGGAGAACTGGTCGGCATTTGTTGAAGTCAGACCGTTCATAACTTCAATCTGATAGGGAATATTATTCTTTTCAGCAGTATCTATGAGAGCGTCTGAAATATCCCTTGAAAGTGACGGAGATATACCAATCATAGCACCCTTTCCGAGCTTACCGCATTTATATTCATCATCGCCCGAACAGTAACCGAAACTTACATCAACGGCAAGCGAAATATCGGGATTTATTTCAAAAGCCGAAATTTTTGCACCACGTTCGCCGAGTTCCTCCTGTGATGAGAAAAGAACAGTTACATTGCAGTTCAGAGAGCTGTTTTTAAGACAGTCAAGGGCATACAGAATTGACGCTACACCGCACCTGTCATCGAGTGCGAGACCTGTAACCCTGTTATTCTGAAGTTCTTCAAAGTCACCACAGAATGATATAAAATTACCGAGTGAAACAATTTTTTCAAGCTCTGATTTTGAATAGCCTGTGTCTATTGCAAATCCGTCAATATCTGGTACGCTGTTATCAGGTGAAAGGTGCGGAGGAACTGAACACACAACACCCTTGATATTTTTCTTTCCGTGGATTTCAACCTGCTGTGCGGGAAGAAGTCTGAGGTCAAGACCGCCCACGTTACTGAATTTGATAAATCCTTCGTCAGTGATGTATGTTACAATCATACCGACCTGGTCA
The DNA here is from genome assembly GCA_945910815.1 of uncultured Clostridia bacterium. Lineage (GTDB taxonomy): Bacteria > Bacillota > Clostridia > Oscillospirales > Ruminococcaceae > Ruminococcus. Next base: position 20,896 of record CAMDZD010000025.1, on the reverse strand, counting down.
ATATGAGCGTCAAGAAGAACATGGGTTCTTTCCGGAATAAATTCCCCGAAAGTTCCGATTACACATGAATTTTTTATATAGGAATCGGGACAGTATTCTTTCAGAAGTTCAAGAGCATTATCGCATGCATTTTTTTCGTTTCCCGATACGCCTTTAACATTGCATAAAGTTTTCAGAGTATTTTTAATATCCATAATAAATAATTCCTCCGGAATCAAAGTTCGTTTACAAGCTGTTTGAAGTGTCTGCCCCTGTCCTCAAACATACGGTACATATCAAAGCTTGCACATGCGGGAGAAAGTGAAACAATATCGCCTTTTTCAGCGTATTTGTAAGCAGTCTGCACAGCCTCCTGCATATCCTTGACTATAAATATTTTAGTATTTTCGGGATTGTATTTCTTTGAACTCATAACAGCGTCACGGATTTTTTCCTTTGTTTCGCCCATAAGAATCAGAACTTTTACCTTTTCGCATATAGCGTCAGCCATAGGTTCAAAGGAAATACCCTTGTCAGAACCGCCCTGAATCATAATCTGTTTTTCATCGAATGAATTGAGACAGGCAAGAACTCTTGTAGGGCTTGAAGCGATAGAGTTATTATAGTATTTTGCACCGTTTATTTCACGTACAAATTCAATTCTGTGTTCAACTCCTCCGAACTCCTTTGCTACTTTTCTAACGGTATCAGGAGAAACTTCTCCCCATGTAACAGCAATAGCAGTGAGATAGTTTTCAACGTTATGCATACCGGGGATTTTTATATCGTGCATATCCATAATTTCGGTAACTTTGCCGTAATCGTTATAGCAGAGTATACCGTTTTCGTTCAGGAAACTTCCGTTATAGGGTTTATCGAATCTGCTGAAGTATGCAAGCTTTCCTCTTACGAGAGAATTAAGATTTCTTGTGGTTTCGTTGTCGTAGCTTAAAACGGCTCTTGAAAAAGCGTTCTGATGAGCAAGTATGTTGCATTTTGCGGAGATATATTCCTCCATAGTGCCGTGAACATTAAGATGATTGGGAGTTATATTTGTTATAGCACATACATCGGGGGATTGTCTCATTGAGAGGAGCTGAAAGCTTGAAAGTTCCACAACGGCAATATCATCATCTTTGATTTCCTCGATTATAGGCAAAAGAGCCTTTCCGATGTTTCCGCCTATGTGAACATTTTTTCCCTCAGCCTTAAAAAATTCGGATATAAGAGTAGTGGTAGTAGTTTTACCGTCAGAACCTGTTACAGCGTAAATCCTGCAAGGGCATAAATCGAAGAAAACTTCCATTTCGGAAGTAACTGCAACTCCCATTTTAATAGCTTCCTGAAGTTTTGGATTATTGAAATAAACTCCGGGGGAACGGAATACTATATCAAAATCAGTAAGAGTATCAAGATATGATTCGCCGAGAATATATTTTGCACCCATTTCTGCGAGTTCCGTATAGAGTTCTCCCATCTGTTCAGCGGATTTTCTGTCACATATTGTTACATCGAGATTTTTTGAAAGGAATAGCTTTATTATATTAGTGTTGGTAACTCCCGTACCGATAAAAGCGATTTTTTTATTCTGAATATCGCTGAAAAATTTCTGAACCTTATTCATAAATAATTACCTCCAAAGGATATATAATCAAGCGTACATCATGTATTATAACAAATTCTGGTCTGCAATGCAATATTATTTTTATATTTGACATATTATTTTTTCTGTGCTATTATAAAATCCGGAAAGGAAGTGCAGAAATGTATAAAATTCTTATTGCGGAAGATGACCCGACACTTGCAAAAGTAATGAAAAAGCATATAGAATCGTGGAATATGAATGTACACTGCGTAAAAAATTTTCGTAATATAACTGATGAGTTTAGAGAATACGAACCTCATCTCGTACTGCTTGATATAATGTTGCCTTTTTATAACGGGTATCACTGGTGTACGGAGATAAGGAGAATTTCAGATGTACCGATAGTATTTATATCATCGGCATCGGACAATATGAATATTATAATGGCGATGAATATGGGCGGAGATGATTTTATTGCAAAGCCTTTTGAACTTAATGTTATGACTGCAAAAATTCAGGCGGTATTGAGAAGAACATACAATATGGCGAATCAGATACCGACTCTTGAACACTGCGGAGCAGTTCTGAATCTTAATGACAATACACTTGAATATAACGGAAAAACTCTTGAGCTTACAAGAAATGAATTTCGTATTCTTCAGACGCTTTTCGAGAATAAGGGGAAAATAGTCAGCCGTGATACACTTATGATAAAGCTGTGGCAGATGGATTGTTACGTTGAGGAAAACACTCTGACGGTAAATGTTACAAGGCTAAGGCGAAAGCTTGAAAGCATAGGATTATCGGATTTCATAAAGACAAAAGTCGGGAGCGGATATATAATCTCATGATTAAGTTGTTTCTGAAATATATTTATCAGTACAGATATACAATAATTCTTTTTGCAGTATTTTCAGTAATTTTCGCCTTTGTGTTTTCGCTTTACAGACTTGAAACGGAAGCGGTATTATATTCATGTATTCTTTGTACCGTAACCGGAATAATTGCCGTTCTGAACGGATTCCGCAGATTTATAAAAAAATCCCGTGAAAGAGAATACCTGATGAAAAATATTCTTATATCTGCGGAAAAATTCCCCGAACCTGAAACCGTTGCGGAATCCGAATATCAGGAAATAATCGAAAAGCTCCGCAGAATAAACAGCGAAACGGAAACAAAATTTCAGAATGAACGTCAGGAAAGTATAGATTATTATACAGCGTGGGTTCATCAGATTAAAACACCCATATCAGCAATGCAGATGATTTTGCAGAGCGAGGACACTCCGGAACATTATGAACTTCTTGCGGAGCTTTTCCGCATAGAACAGTATACCGGAATGGTATTAAGCTATTTCCGTCTAAGTGAAAATTCATCTGACTTTGTTTTCAGAAATTATGAACTCAATGATATTATAAAAAAGGCAGTGCGGAAATATGCACCGCAGTTTATAAGAAAGAAAATAAAACTGAATTATAATCCCGTATCAGTAACGGTTTTAACAGATGAAAAATGGCTGTCATTTATAATAGAGCAGATTCTTTCAAATGCGGTAAAATATACGTATTCAGGAAGTGTCACAATAAGCGTATCGCAGAATAAAATTTTAAGAATAGCTGATACGGGAATAGGAATAGCTCCCGAAGATATTCCGAGAATATTTGAAAAAGGATTTACGGGATACAACGGCAGGGCAAACAGCAAGTCAACGGGACTCGGACTGTATCTCTGCAAAAAGGCATCGGACAAGCTGTCACATAAAATATGCGTTGAATCGGAGGAGGGAAAGGGAAGTATATTTTCGCTGTATCTTGAACGTGATAAGCTTGAAATTGAATGAATCTTACAAAAATGTCACATCAGAGGTTTAATTGTCACATAAATCGATGTTCATACTGATTTCTGTATGCTATAATAAAAGCATAAAGAATAAAGGAGGACAAAAAAACAATGGCAATACTTGAAGTACAGTGTCTTGAAAAAATTTATACAACACGTTTCGGCGGTAATCAGGTAAAGGCACTTTCAAACATTTCGTTTTCAGTTGAACAGGGCGAATATGTCGCAATAATGGGCGAATCGGGTTCGGGAAAAACAACACTTCTGAATATTCTCGCATCTCTCGACAAGCCGACAAAGGGGGAAATACTCCTTGACGGCAGACCGCTTTCAAAGATACATGAAAAGGAGCTTTCGGCATTCAGACGTGACAATCTGGGATTTGTATTTCAGGATTTCAACCTGCTTGATACGTTTACACTTCAGGACAATATATTTCTCCCTCTTGTACTGTCGGGAATGAAATACAGGCAGATGAATGAAAGACTTATTCCGATAGTTAAAAGACTCGGAATATCAGACCTTATGCAGAAATATCCCTATGAAGTTTCGGGCGGTCAGAAACAGAGAACGGCAGTTGCAAGGGCAATTATAACAAATCCTAAGCTTATTCTTGCCGATGAACCTACGGGAGCATTGGATTCAAAGTCAACGGAAGGACTTCTGAAAATATTTTCCGATATAAACAAAAACGGTCAGACTATATTAATGGTAACACATTCGGCAAGAACCGCAAGCCACGCAGGGCGTGTTCTGTTTATAAAGGACGGAGAAGTCTTTCATCAGATTTACAGAGGCAAAAGCACTAATGAGGAAATGTATCAGAAAATTTCCGATACTCTGACGCTTCTTGCAACCGGAGGCGAAAACAATGAATAGCAGTATTTACAGAAAGCTTGCCTTTGACAATATCAGAAAAAATTCAAGAATATATATTCCCTATATAATAACATGTATACTTACCATAGCAATGTACTACATAATGAAATCCCTTTCGCTTAATGAGGGTATAAAGGAAATAATCGGTGCGGAAACAGTAGCATTTACGCTTGAGCTTGGAACTCATGTAATAGAAATATTTGCATTTGTATTTCTTTTCTATGCAAACAGCTTTTTGACGAAAAACCGCAAAAAGGAATTCGGACTGCTTAACATACTCGGTATGGAGAAAAGACATATAGCAAAGCTTATAGCATATGAGAGCATATACACGGGATTTATAAGCTTTGCAGGAGGATTTATTTCAGGAATACTTCTTGACAAACTTATGTATCTTGTGATTACAAAGATTTTAAAGGCAGATATAAAGCTCGGGTTTTACATATCTGGAAAAGCTGTTGTATATACGCTTGCGGTATTCGGAATACTGTTTTTCCTGATATTTCTTAATTCCCTGCGAACGATACATCTTTCAAAGCCGATAGAGCTTTTAAAGGGCGGAAATGTCGGAGAAAAAGAACCAAAAGCAAAATGGCTTACCGCAATACTCGGCTTTGTCTGTCTCGGAGCAGGATATTATATAGCTGTTACTGTTAAAAATGTTGAAGCACTTACGTTTTTTTTCGTGGCAGTAGTGCTTGTAATAGTCGGAACGTATCTTGTATTTACAGCCGGAAGTATAGCATTATTAAAGATATTAAAAAAGAACAAAGGATATTATTATAAAACAAATCATTTTATCAGCGTTTCCGGAATGATATACAGAATGAAACAGAACGCTGTGGGACTTGCAAATATATGTATACTTTCAACAATGGTGCTTGTAATGATTTCATCAACATCATCGCTGATAATAGGCACGAATGATATACTTGAAACACGCTATCCCTATCAGATAAATATTTACAAATACGATAATGACGAATCATCAAATCAGGATTTTATCAGTATTGTACATCGTACTGCTGAAAATGAAAATATAAAAATCAAGTGCGAAACATCATACACAAACCTTGAATTTATGGCAGTATATGACGGAAAAAATACTTTTGAAACAAATACAAGCAACAGAATGTCAGATATAGACAACGTATATTATCTGTTTTTCGTAACTGCACAGGAATATTCAGAATATACCGGAGATGAAGTAAAACTTGAAAACGATACAGATGTATATTTCTGGTACAACAGGGACGCATACAAGCAGGATTATTTTAATCTTTTCGGAGAAAAATATAACATAGTCAAGCATACGGATAAATTTGTCGGAAACGGTGAGCTTTCATCAAATGCACTTTCGGGATTCGGAATTGTTGTCAAGGATATGTCCGTAATGCAGAAACTCTATGAATATCAGAAAGAGGCATACGGAGACAATGCAAGCAATATTGAATTTTTCTACGGTATTGATATTATGGGCGATGAAAATACACAGATAGACTTTTCATGTAAGGTTGAATCAGAAATAGAATCATATGCAAATGAAAAGGAAGTATTTTATAATATTGGCTGTCGTGAAAAGAACCGAAATGATATATATGGACTTTACGGAAGTTTATTCTTTCTTGGAATGTTTCTCGGAGTGATGTTCATAATCGCAACAATACTGATAATCTACTATAAGCAGATTTCGGAAGGCTATGACGATAAAAACCGATTTGAAATAATGCAGAAAGTCGGAATGACTGAAAGAGAAGTTAAAAGTTCGATACATTCACAGGTGCTTACAGTATTTTTTATGCCGTTGATTTTAGCGGGAGTACATATAATTTTTGCATTTCCGATAATAAAAAAGATACTTCTTATGCTTATGCTGACGAATACAAGGCTTTATATAACCTGCACAATAATAAGCTTTCTTGTATTTGCACTGATATATGTAATAATATATCTTATGACGGCGAAAATATATTACAAAATAGTAAAGCGTTAAAAAATAACGGGTGACCATTGGTCGCCCGTTTTTAATCAGTCAAGATTAACAATTTCCTTGTAAAATTCGGAATAATCCTTTCTCTTATCCTTAGTGAACTGAATAGCTGTTCTTGGGTGCTGATTGAGAAGTCCTGTCATAAGGTACTGCAAATCATATCCCCATACAACACCGTCCTCACGGAGCTTGTTCATATGTTTTTCGATAAATTCGATAACGGGATATACATTGTATTTCGGATTGCGTAAGAGACCGAGAAGGAGTTCCATAGCACAGTTTCCCGCACCTCTGCCCATAGCGGAATAAGTAGCATCGAGAAAATCAACACCGTCACCGACAGCCTCAATAGTATTTGCAAAGGCAAGCTGTTGGTTATTGTGAGCGTGAATACCTACTTTTTTGTTGTATTTTGTGGCAAAATTCATGTAAACGTCTGAAATTCTTGCAATCTGTTCGGGATATAAAGCACCGAAGCTGTCAACGATATAGAAAACGTCAACGGGAGTTTTTCCGAGAATATCAAGAGCAACATTCAAATCGCCCTCCTGAGCGTTTGAAATAGCCATAATATTACAGCTTACTTCATAGCCCTTTTTAGCAGCGTCTTCAATCATATCAACGGCTGCGGGAATGGTATTGAGGTATGTTGCGACACGGATAAGGTCAACAGGACTTTCGGAACGGTCTGCAATATCGTTTTTATAGTCACATCTTCCGACATCAGCCATAACAGCGATTTTGAGATTTGTATTGTTTTCGCCTACAATTTCCCTGATATGGTCATCATTACAGAATTTCCACTTTCCGAACTTGTTGACATCAAAAATTTCTTTTGAAGCCTTATAACCAAATTCCATATAGTCAACGCCTGCTCTGATATTAGCCTGATATAAATCTCTGACAAATTCATCAGAGAAATAGAAATCATTTACAAGACCTCCGTCACGAAGCGTAGCATCAACGACTTTTACGCCTTCACGGTAATCCATAAGTTTTGAAATTTCCTTCATAGTTAAAAATCCACCTTTGTCAATAAAGAATACTTTCGCACTTTTAAGCTTTGAAGTGCTGATGTAGCTATTATAACATATCTGTTCCGAATTGTCAAGTACTGAATAAATAATAAAAAATTTTTATAATGTCAAAAAAATTTTTTCGGAAAATGTTGGATTAGGTCTTGAAAATTTTCAGAAAATAGTGTAGAATAATAATGACGGCATATTTCAGCCGGATTATCTTCTATATCCATTATGAAAGGAAGTCATAAAAATGGCAGGTTTAAACAAAGTCACAGTAGACGATATTAATGTTAAGGGCAAAAAAGTCCTTGTAAGATGCGATTTCAATGTACCTCTCAAGGACGGCGTAATCACTAACGACAACAGAATTCAGGCAGCTCTCCCTACTATCAAAAAGCTTATCGCTGACGGCGGAAAAGTAGTTCTCTGTTCACACCTCGGCAAGCCTAAGAACGGTCCCGAAGAAAAATTCTCACTCGCTCCCGTAGCTGTAAGACTCGCTGAAGTACTCGCTCCTGCAAAGGTAACATTCGCAAATGATGATACTGTTACAGGCGAAAATGCTAAAAAAGCCGTTGCCGAAATGAACGAGGGTGATGTTGTACTCCTCCAGAATACAAGATTCAGAGGTGCCGAAGAAACCAAGAACGGCGAAGAATTTTCAAAGGAACTCGCTGACCTCGTAGACGGTGAAGTTTTCGTTATGGACGCATTCGGTTCAGCTCACAGAGCCCACGCATCAACAGCAGGCGTTACAAAATTCGTTAAGGAAACTGCCGTTGGATACCTTATGCAGAAAGAAATCAAGTATCTCGGAAATGCCGTTGAAGTTCCCGTCAGACCTTTCGTAGCAATTCTCGGCGGTGCTAAGGTAGCAGACAAGCTTAATGTTATCTCAAATCTTCTCGAAAAGTGCGATACACTTATAATCGGCGGTGGTATGGCTTATACATTCATCAAGGCTAACGGCGGTTCAATCGGAACATCACTCGTTGACGATGAAAAGCTTGAATACTGCAAGGAAATGCTTGCTAAGGCTGAATCACTCGGAAAGAAGATTCTTCTCCCTGTTGACTCTGTAGTAGCTTCTTCATTCCCGAATCCTATCGATGCTGAAATTGAAGTTGAAACTGTTGATTCCGACAAGATTCCTGCTGACAAGATGGGACTTGACATCGGCGAAAAGACACAGGCTCTCTTTGCAGAAGCTGTAAAGTCTGCTAAGACAGTAGTATGGAACGGTCCTATGGGCGTATTTGAAAATCCGATACTCGCAAAGGGTACAATTGCAGTAGCAAAGGCACTTGCAGAAACAGATGCCACAACAATTATCGGCGGTGGCGATTCAGCAGCAGCAGTAATGCAGCTCGGATTTGCTGATAAGATGAGCCATATTTCAACAGGTGGCGGTGCATCTCTCGAATACCTCGAAGGCAAGGTACTTCCGGGTGTTGCGGTAATTGCTGAAAAGTAATTTATTTTTTCTTTCCGGAGGTGGCTCTGCCCCCTCCGAACCTCCCCCGCAAGCCTTTTGAAAAAGGCTTGACCGAAAACTTCTGATTTATAAAGGTATTTTCTATGAATGAGATTATCGAAAAAGTAAAAGAAGATAAGAAAAGTGATTTTTTTATCGGACTTTTAATCGGGTTTCTTGCCGGAATAGCGGTCGGATTTATTGTTTCGCCTGTTAAAAACGGTATCGCAATAGGTAGCTATAACGGCTGTAACAACAGGATTTCAGATTCAAATCATGTAAATAAAGATAAGAAAAATTAATTTAAGGGAGTAGTTTAATAATGAACAAGTCATTAAGAAAGGCAATTATTGCCGGAAACTGGAAAATGAACAAGACAAGACCTGAAGCAAAGGCACTTCTTGAAGCTATCAAGCCTCTTGTTGCTAATGCTGAAGGAAATGTTGAAGTTATCGCTTGTGTACCTTTCACAAACCTTGAAACTGCTATAAATACAACAGCAGGTTCAAATGTAAAAATTGGTGCAGAAAACGTACACTTTGAAAAGAGCGGAGCATTTACCGGTGAAATTTCAGCAGATATGCTTACAGAACTCGGCGTTGAATACGTTGTAATCGGTCACAGTGAACGACGTCAGTATTTCGGCGAAACTGATGAAACAGTAAACAAGAGACTTCTTGCAGCTCTTAAAGCAGGTCTCAAGCCGATTCTCTGCGTTGGTGAAACTCTTGACCAGAGAGAAAAGGGAATCACAGAAGAAGTTATCGCAATGCAGACAAAAATCGCTCTTATGGGTACTTGCGAAAAGTGCATAAAGAACGTTGTTATCGCTTATGAACCGGTATGGGCAATCGGTACAGGAAAGACTGCTACTGCTGAACAGGCTGAGGAAGTATGTGCATTTATCCGCAAGACTGTTGAAAATCTCTTTAACAAGGAAATTGCTGACGGTATGACAATTCAGTACGGCGGTTCTATGAACGCAAAGAACTGTGCAGAACTTCTTTCAAAGCCGAATGTTGACGGCGGACTTATCGGCGGAGCTTCACTCAAGGCTGAAGATTTCAACACTATCGTTCAGGCTGCTGTTAACGGCTGATAAGCTATTTGAAAGGATTTTATAAAATGTCAAAAAAACCTGTTGCACTTATTATAATGGACGGTTTCGGATATAATCCGGAGGATTACGGCAACGCAATCAAGTCTGCAAATACACCTAATATTGATAAATATATGAAGGGTGCAAATACTATTATCGGGGCAAGCGGTCTTGACGTCGGACTTCCTGACGGACAGATGGGCAACTCCGAAGTAGGTCACACAAATATCGGTGCAGGACGCATAGTTTATCAGATGCTTGTAAAGATTTCAAAATCCATAAAGGACGGAGATTTCTTTAAAAATCAGGTACTCCTTGACGCTATGAATAACTGCAAGGAAAAAAATTCATCACTCCACCTTATGGGACTTCTTTCCCCCGGAGGAGTTCACAGCCATATGGAACACCTTTACGGACTTCTCGAAATGGCTAAGAAGAACGGTATTGATAAGGTATATGTTCACGCATTTTTAGACGGCAGAGACGTACCGCCCTCATCAGCTTCCGAATATATGGCAGAGGCTGTTGCTGAAATAAATAAAATCGGCGTTGGTTCAGTAGCAACAATTTCAGGACGTTTCTATGCTATGGACAGAGACAATGCGTGGGACAGAGTAGAAAAAGCATATAATGCTCTTGTAATGGGCGAGGGAGTTCAGGAAACTGACCCTGTTCAGGCTATCAGAAATTCATACGCTAACGGCGTAACCGATGAATTTATGCTCCCGACAGTAGTTGATAAAAACGGTATGATTAAGGAAAATGACAGTGTAATCTTCTTCAATTTCCGCCCCGACCGTGCAAGACAGCTTACAAGAACATTCGCAGACCCCGATTTCAAGGGATTTGAACGTAAAAAAGGATATTTCCCGGTACATTTTGTATGTATGGCACAGTATGATGCATCAATGCCGAATGTTTCAGTAGCGTTCCCCCCCGAACAGCTTAAAATGACACTCGGCGAATATCTTTCAAAACTCGGAAAGACACAGCTCCGAATTGCTGAAACTCAGAAATATGCTCACGTTACATTCTTCTTCAACGGCGGTGAGGAAAAGCAGTTTGAAGGCGAGGACAGAATACTTATCAAGTCACCCGATGTTGAAACTTTCGATATGAAGCCCGAAATGAGTGCATTTGAAGTTACTGATGCGGTTGTAGATGCCATAAATTCGGATAAATATGATGTAATTATCCTGAATTATGCTAACTGTGATATGGTAGGACATACAGGTGTCTTTGAAGCTGCTAAAAAAGCTGTTGAAGCTGTTGATACATGTGTCGGCAGAATGGTTGATGCTATTCTTGCAAAGGGCGGTGTAGCTCTTATTACTGCTGACCACGGAAATGCTGATAAGATGTATGAACCTGACGGCAGTGCATTTACTGCACATACAACCAACCCTGTACCTTTCATTGTTGTAGGAGAGGACTGCGAACTCCGTGACGGCGGAGTGCTTGCAGATATTGCACCTACAATTCTTCAGATTATGGGAGTTCCACAGCCGGCTGAAATGACAGGAAAATCCCTTATAAAGTAAGCTGTTGTGTGAATAGATTAAAATTATTTTTTTGGAGGTAATTAACATGAAAAAATTTGTTTGCAGTGTATGCGGTTACGTATACGAAGGTGAAACAGCTCCGGAAGTATGTCCTGTTTGTAAAGCTCCGAGAGAAAAGTTTACAGAACAGAAATCCGACGAACTCTCATGGGCAGCAGAACACGTTGTAGGAGTAGCTCAGGGAGTAAGCGAGGATATCCTCAAAGACCTCAGAGCTAATTTCGAGGGCGAATGTTCAGAAGTCGGAATGTATCTTGCTATGGCAAGAGTAGCTCACAGAGAAGGCTATCCTGAAATCGGTCTCTACTGGGAAAAGGCTGCTTATGAAGAAGCTGAACATGCTGCAAAGTTTGCTGAACTTCTCGGCGAAGTAGTTACTGACAGCACAAAGAAAAATCTCGAAATGAGAGTTGCAGCCGAAAACGGTGCAACAGCAGGCAAATTTGACCTTGCAAAACGTGCAAAGGCTCAGAATCTCGATGCTATTCACGATACGGTTCACGAAATGGCAAGAGATGAGGCTCGCCACGGTAAGGCATTTGCAGGACTTCTCAAGAGATATTTCGGTGAATAATTAAAAAAACAAATATTTACGGCACGGGGTATAATTTAAACCTCGTGCCGTATTTTTTTATAATATTTCAATGAATTTTTCAAACGCTTTTTTTCCGGAATCTGTTCTTTTGAATACTCCCGAATCACACAGAACCTGTCCAAAAACCTTTCCGACTTCGGCTTTAAGGATTGAATCCGCATTTTCGGAATTAAATTCGGGGTAATTTTCGAGAATTTTTTCTGTCCATTCTGCGTTGGAGGCAATTCTGGGATTGCCGTAAATATCGGAACCCAAAAGCATTGAATTTTTAAGAAAATCAAGTTACTCGGCAAGACGTGACGGCAGGACAGCAAGACCCATTACTTCAATAAGACCGATATTTTCCTTTTTGATGTGGTAGAGTGACGGATTCGGGTGGAAAATACCCGGAGGACGTTCTTCAGATGTTTTTTCTGATTATATTATATCACGCTTTTTTGAAATTGCTATACACAAAATGATACTGAATACAAGTTTTCGGGATAATCTGTTGACATAATTAAACAAAACTGATATAATTAATGTTAAGGAATTTGTCTGTGATTTTGATGAATGAAAGGAGCTGATACTTTAATGTCAGTGCGAAAAAATATTAATGACAATAACAGGCGTATAAAAAAATTAAAGCTCTCTATGATTTTCGGGTATACAATTATTATTATTCTGATAACTTTATTTATTTCTGCAATGACAATACGAAAAACTGATACTGTTCTTAAATCAAAAGTAAGTGAAATGACATCTGAGCTGAATGTGCAGATGAAAATGAATATTAACAGTTATCTTTCAAAAATGGAAACAACGGGAACTTTGATTTTTGCCTCCGAAGAAGTCTATACTTATGATGCGACAGATGAAAATATTGATAAATATGAAATGCTTAATACTGAAAAAATTATTTCTGATACACTTTTCAATCTCTGCATAATGGAAAATTTTGTTGACTTCGGAATAGTATACAGCAACAATCATATAGTGGGAAAGATTTCAAACGGCACAACGGAGCTTTTCGGCGATAATCTCTATAAAGACCTTTCTTCCGCCATAAACCGCCAGCGTACTCATGACGGCTGGGCAACAGGATATAACAATAATTTCAAGCGTATTTATTATGTAAAGCGTGTAAATGAAAATGCAATTCTTGTAACTTCATTTTATACAACTGAACTTGAAGATGTATTTGAACACCCTGACGGAATGGGTGATATGACTATCCGGCTTGCTGAAGAAAACAATGTTATTATATATTCCTCTGAAGAAGATGAAACGGGAAAAATGCTCCTCGATGTTATTTCCGACCGCATTTCCGGTAACTTATCCGGCACGCTTATGGACGATGAATATCTTGTTACAGTCAACACCTGCGGGGATAACTGGAAAGTTATAAGTTCAGTTCCTACGGAAATTATTTTAAAGGAAAAAAATGAAGTACAACTCTATATAATAATTGTGGGCATAATTACTGTAATTATTGCAGTTTCGCTGAGTGTTATGCTTTCGCTGAAAATTTCAGACCCTGTCAACAATATGGTAAATGTTCTTGACGAAAAAGCCCATATTGATTTGCTTACGGGTATTCTGAACAAGCGTTCATTTGAGGAATACACTGAAAATGCAATAAAATCTGCCGGTGAATCTGATAAATATGCACTTATTCTGCTTGATGTGGATAATTTCAAGGGAGTAAATGATACTTTAGGTCACGAATACGGCGACAAGGTTCTTGCAAATATCGGAAATATTCTCCGTTCGGTATTCCGCAGAGAGGATTTTCTCGGACGTATAGGCGGTGATGAATTTTGTGTATTTCTTAATCTGACATCAGTTTCAGAAGATGAATGTATAAGCTTTGCAAAGAAAAAATGTGAACAGCTCTGTTCGGCATTCCATAATAACTATACCGGAGATGACGGCACATATAAAATATCTGCAAGTGTCGGAATAGCTTTCTATAAGGTTCACGCTGACACATTCAGCGAACTTTATAAATGTGCTGACAAGGCTCTTTATAATTCAAAACGCAAGGGCAAGGATACATATACAATCTATACGGAGGTACTTAAATAATGAAATCAAAAATTTTTCTTATACCTCTGCTGTGCCTTTCAATGTTATGTTCCGGCTGTGGTGACAATGCAGTTATTACATCTCAGACCCAGCAGACTGAAATATCACTTTCGTGGTGGGGGAACGATACAAGAAACGAATACACTATCGAGGCTGTCAAACGCTTTGAAAAACTTCACCCCGAAATAAAAGTTATATGCAAATATTCCGAATGGTCAGGCTATCAGGCAAGAAGCAACGTTCAGATGGTTTCCAATACCGAAGCAGATGTTATGCAGATAAATTATGCGTGGATTCAGCAGTATTCTCCTGACGGCTACGGATATTATGATATAAGCACTCTCAGCGATTATATAGACCTTTCAAATTTCAGTGAGGAAGAACTCAGTTTCGGTATGCAGAACGGCAGACTCAACGCTGTTCCCATTGCACTTAATACGCAGTCACTATATATAAATAAAACCGTCTATGAACAGTACGGGCTTGATATTCCGAAAACGTGGGAGGATATTTTCAATGCGTCCAGGGTTATGAAAGGGGAGGTATACCCTCTTGCGATGACTGCAAAATCAGCATGGTTTTATATAACTGCATATGCAGAGCAGAGAGTCGGAAAACAGTTTATGACTATGGACGGCAGACTTAATTTTTCAGCACAGGATATACAGATTATGCTTGAATTTTACTGCCGTCTGATAAATGAAAAGGTAATGCCACAGGTTGAATATTTTGACCGTCTTTTAATAGATACAGGCGAATATGCGGGTTCTGTTGCGTGGCTGAGTGATGCGTCAAATTACTGCAATAATGCTGTGCAGAACGGATATGAATTTGTAGTTGCCGATTATCCCGTAAATGAAACTGCCAGAACAGGTGACGGCTGGTATGCAAAGCCTGCAACAATGTATGCTATAAGCAAAAATACGGATTATCCGGAAGAATCAGCACTTCTTCTTGACTTTCTGCTGAACTCTCCGGAAATGGCAGAACTTCAGGGCGTTGAAAAGGGAATACCCATAAGCAGAAAAGCAAGGTCATATCTTGAAGAAAATAACATGCTGACCGGTATGCAGTACAATGCCTTTCTTAAAATGAATGAATATTCTGACAGACTTGCTGTTGTAAGTCCGTATTTTGAAAATACTGACCTTATTGATGCATTTAAAGAGGCGTGCAATGCCGTGCTTTATAATAAATCTGATTCAAAGGAAAAATCCGTTGAACTTTATAATACATTTAATGATATTTTGTCATAAAAAAATTATTCCGCATTTTCAATAAGACCTGTTAGACTGCCTCTGAAAATTTCCGATATATATTTTACGGTATCAGCCTTATTCATTTTGATTTTACCATGAAGCCATTCTATAATAATTCCTGTAATGCCTTCCGTATAGAACATTATAAGCAGTTTTTTATATTCTTCCGAAATATTCTTGTGCATATTTTTTTCACCGGCTGAAATAATCATTTTTGCAATATCGGTCAAATCCTCATAAAGATATAATTTAAGCTCATCTCTGCCGACAGAATCATAAACGCAGTTCAGCATGTGCTGATTCTGTTCAAGGTATTCGACAACGAATATAATAGCGGATTCATAATCATTTGCAAGGTCAAAATGCTTTACAACGTCAATAGCTTCTTCACGCAGTGTCCAGCGGAGCAAATCACGCATATCCTGAAAATGATAGTAAAAAGTTTTGCGGTTCAGACCGCATTCAGCAATAAGTTCACTGACAGTTATTTTTGAAAAGGGCTTTGTTTCCATAAGTTTTTTAAGCTTATCGGACAGAGCCTTTTTTGTATACATGCTTGTAACTTCATGTTTCATAAAAATCACCTCATATTTATTATACATCTGACCGAAAAATATTTCAACGGACAAAACCGGACATCTGACCGTCAGATTTACTCACTTGTCCTAATTTTATACATCTGACCGCTTTTGACCGTTTTAACTTTGAATGTAATTTGCTACAATATAGATACATTAAAGAAAGGTGGACTGATTATGAAAAAACTTTATGAAAAAATTATTTCACACCCGATTTTAATAATATCAGTTTTCAGTATACTGTTTGTATTCTTTGCTTTATGCAAGCCGTTGATTTCCGTTAATTATGATATAAACGACTATCTGCCCGAGGACAGCAAATCGACAGTATCTCTTGAAATAATGAGAGATGAATTTAACGGAGGTATTCCGAATGCAAGAGTAATGCTGAAAAATGTAACTGTTCCGCAGGCACTTGAATATAAGGAAAAAATTTCCTCTGTTGACGGCGTAACGGAAACAACGTGGCTTGATGACAGTCTTGACATTACAGAACCCCTTGAAATGGCTGATACTGATACACTTGAAACCTACTATAAGGACGGCAATGCTCTTTTATCCGTAACAATTTCGGAGGATAAAACATTGTCTGCCGTTTCTGAAATAAGGGATATTATAGGCGATGAAAATGCTATGAGCGGTTCAGCCGTATCAACAGCAGTAGCTACGGAAAGCACTGTTAAAGAGGTTACGCAGATTGCAGTTTTTGCAGTAATTTTTGTCATAATAGTGCTGATTTTCACAACATCTTCGTGGTTTGAACCCGTTGTGATTATGGCAGGAATGGCAATAGCACTTATTATCAATGCGGGAAGCAATATAATTTTCGGAGAAATAAGCTTTGTTACAAATTCAGCCGGAATGATTTTACAGCTTGCCGTATCTCTTGACTATTCAGTATTTCTTATTCACAGATTCGAGGAAAGTCTGAAAGAGATTCCCGATTCAAAAAAAGCTATGGTAAATGCATTATGCAAGTCAACAGGTTCGATTTTATCAAGCGGACTTACAACAGTAATAGGCTTTCTCGCACTGGGATTAATGCGTTTCAGAATAGGCTCTGACCTCGGATTTGCCCTTGCGAAAGGCGTAGCCGTAAGCCTTATATGTGTATTTGTATTTATGCCGTGTCTTATTCTTATAACGCATAAGCTTATTGAAAAGACAAAGCACAGACCTTTTTTACCGAAGTTTGATAAATTCGGTAAATTTGTAACAAAAATTATGATACCTATGACGATAATATTTGCAATTGTAATTATACCGTCATATCTTGCCTCAAATTCAAATGATTTTCTCTATGGTTCATCGCATATATTCGGAGAAGAAACAAAGCTCGGAGCAGATACAGCGGAAATAGAAGAAGTATTCGGAAAACAGGATACATATGTTGCATTGGTTCCGCAGGGAAGCCGTCAGACGGAAAAGGCACTTTCCGATGAACTTCACACAATTCCGCAGGTTAAAAATATAATATCATACGTTGATACGGTCGGAGCGGAAATTCCCGAACAGTATCTCGACAGTGAAACGTATTCGCTTTTATGCTCTGAAAATTACAGCAGAATGGTTATAAGCGTTGATGCCGACTATGAAGGCAGTGAAACGTTTTCGCTTGTCAAGGAGATAAGGGATATATGCAATAAATATTATCCCGATGAAAATTATCTTGCAGGCGAGGGAGTAAGCACATACGACCTTATGGAAACCGTTACAAGCGATATGGTGCTTGTAAATATAATTGCAGTTTCAGCCGTATTTGTTGTACTTCTTCTGACTTTGAAATCAATATCACTCCCTGTTATACTTGTCATAGCGATTGAAACGGCAATATGGCTTAATATTGCAGTGCCGTATTTCAGCGGTAGCAAAGTATTCTATATAGCATATCTGATAATAAGTTCAATACAGCTTGGTGCGACTGTTGACTATGCAATACTTATGACAGACAGATATATGGAATTTCGCCGGACTATGCCGAAAAAAGAGGCAGTATCAAAGACTGTATCAACCGTTACTGTTTCGATTCTTACATCGGGAAGTGTACTTACAGTTGTAGGACTTCTTCTCGGAAAGTTTTCGACTCACGGCTTACTTGCACAGCTCGGAATGTTTATCGGAATAGGAGCAATTTTCTCGCTTGCAATAGTATTTTTTGTACTTCCCGCACTTCTTTGTATTTTTGACGGATTAATCCGCAGAACCACAGTGAAAGCAGACTTTTTGACAAATAAATAATGGAGGTCTTATATATGAAAAAGAAAATATTATCCGCATTTCTTGCGGTTTCAATGCTTGAAACAACTGCACTTCCCGCTTTTGCAACCGGAAAGGAGGAAGTTGTCTATGTTTCAGCCGGTTCTGACGGAAACATTGACAACGTCTATATCGTAAACAGTTTTAACGGCGGAGATATTACCGACTACGGGGAATATTCATCTGTAAAGCTTATGAACGTTGACGGTTCTGTTGAACAGAAAGGCGATGAAATTACTTTTTCATCGCCTGAAAATCAAAAGGTATACTATCAGGGAAATATGAAAAATCCCGAAATGCCGTGGATAATTTCAATACGCTATTTTCTCGGCGGAAAGGAGCTTTCTGCCGATGAAATTGCAGGAAAAAGCGGTGACGTTGAAATCAGAATAAATATTTCTGAAAATAAAAAATGCAAATCTGATTTTTATGATAATTATGCCTTGCAGTGTAATTTTACGCTTGATACGGAAATATTTAAAAATATAAAAGCTGACGGTGCGACTGTTGCAAACGTGGGCAGTAAAAAGCAGATTACTTATATGGTTCTTGCGGGCAGAGGTCTTGAAAAGAGTATTACCGCTACGGCAGACGGATTTGAAATGCCCTCCGCCTCCATAAACGGAATAAGAATGAATCTCGGAATTGATATTGATTATGACGGAAATATATCAGATTTGACAGACGGTGCGGAAAAGCTTGACAACGGCAGTAAGGAATTATATAACGGTGCTGTTGAACTTAACGGAGGCGTTTCCGATTTGAATGACGGCATTAAAAAGCTCCGTGACGGAATCAATACCGCACAGGACGGACTTTCTGAGCTTAACAGCAAATCTTCCGAACTGAAAAACGGTTCTTCCGAAATAAAAAATGCTCTTTTTACAATTCAGTCTGCACTTTCGTCAGTTTCGGGGAATACAAATCAGCTTGAAAAGCTTGTTTCCGCATCATCACAGATTAAATCCGGTATAGACAGCCTTTGCGACGGTCTTGAAAAGCTGAAAAGCAGTATAGGCTTTGAACAGTATAAAAATATTCTCGCTGAAAACGGTCTTGATACAGATACATTGAAATCCGCTAACGAACAGGCAGTTCAGCAGATTACCGCACAGATTACTGAGCTTAAATCAACTCTTGAACAGATTCAGAATATTCCGCAGTATGCAGAACAGACGGAAAGTCTTACCGCACAGATTGCACAGCTTGAAACGATTGCAAAGCTTCTTTCCGGAAACAATGCATTTATCGGCAGTACTGAATTGTATCTGAATAACGTTTCGGGAGCTGTTGAACAGCTTGAATCGGGCTGTAATGAGCTTAAAGAAAAATATGCCGAATTTGATTCCGCTGTAAACAGCCTTGCAGATTCGCTTTCTGATATGCTTGTCAATATGTCATCTCTTTCAGACGGAATTAATACGCTTGTTTCGGAATATTCAAAGCTTGATAACGGAATTGTTGATTATACTGACGGCGTAAACAAGCTTTATGAGGGATTTAAGGATATTAACAGCGGTACTAAACAGCTTGCGGAGGGCGGAATTACTCTTTCGAATGGTACTGCGGAGCTTGTAAACGGTACGGAAAAATTATCCGACGGCACCGGTGAACTTCGTGACAGAACTTCCGTTATTGATACTCCCGCAACGGAAGAACTTACTAATACACTTGACTGTATGACAAAGGATTACAAGACTGTTTCATTTGCATCTGATAAAAATACAGACGTTTCATCTGTTCAGTTCGTTATCAGCACCAAAGCAATAGAAATTCCGGAATCCGAAGATACTCCGCCGGAAACAGAGGATAAAACAACATTCCGTCAGAAACTTTTAAACCTTTTCAAAAAAGATTGAATAAATAAACAGGGCGACCATTGGTCGCCCGATATTTTTTATATTCTTTTTATCACAAACGTGATAAAGGATATCTTTCTGGATACATTAAAATTTCCGTACAATTATTTGAACGTTATTTCAACAGGTTCTCCGTCATTATCTTTAAAGTTTACAACAGAAGTAACCTGAAATTTCATTTTTTCAATATCTCCAAGATTAAACCCTGTATGGTCTATAATTGAGTAAACTGGTATAATAAATTTACCCGTAGTACTTTCTCCTGCCTTTACGCTGGGAGTACGATAAACGTTTACCCAGCCTAATCCGGCATCATTGATTGATATTTCCCGGAGATTAAGGTCTATGTCTGCTGAAGAATTATTTGTAATATCACAGACAATGCTTAATCCTTCAAGAGTATCATCTATTTCCAGTGGTTCAGATAATACTTCTTTGCCAATTACCTTTATTCCGTCTTTATCGTACAATACCATATCATTCAGCGGTATGCTTTCAAGTTTATCATACACATACCCGAACTCGTCATAAGATGGAGCAGTGGTCGTGTATGTTATATTATAATCTGAGCTTGGTGACACAGTTGTTGTTACTGAAAGTTCTGTTTTAGTTACGTCGTCCTCATCAGAAATCGATTCGGTTTCATCTTCAGTCATTTCGGAAGATGGCTGAACAGTAGTTTGCGTAGGATACGTAGGCATTTGTGCAATATGTGTGCCTTCATTTTTCGTTCCACATGATGTAAGACTTATTACTGATGTTATTAATACCATTATCGTTGCTTTTTTCACGTTGTTACCGTATCCGCCCAATAACTAACCACACACAAAAATAAATCCCCGGACAAATGTGC
>CAMDZD010000024.1 GCA_945910815.1 uncultured Clostridia bacterium | reverse complement strand
TTCAGACGACTTATTTATTATATCACAGCTTTTTCATTTTGTCAAGTACTTTTTTGAACTTTTTCAAAATTTCTGTTTTCGCTCTCTTGAAGCGACTTGATTATTATATCACAGTCTTTTTGATTTGTCAAGCATTTTTGAAGAATTTTTTCAAAATTTCTTAAAAGCCTGATTTGATTTCAGAGAACAATATTATTATACACAAAAAAACGATAAATGTCAATGAAAATTACTCACAAAAATTTAACGCATTATTTATATGAAATTCACAAAAATAAATTAGGGGGAAACTTAGCTTTCCCCCTAAGACTAATACTTTATATACTTAATAAACTCTTTTTCTTTTTATCATAATCTTCTTCGCTTATCAAACCGTTGTCAAGCATTTCTTTGTATTTCTTTAATTCATTCATTACACTGTCAGAGCTATTGATTTTAATATTTTTCTCAATTTTATTATTTCTAACATTCTCAGAACTAATGCTTTTAATTTGATTTTCAGCGTTATTATCTCTAATGTTCATTCCACAATCACAAGTTGTAACATAACTTGCATTAACCCTTCTGCATTTTGAACATTTCCAACCTCCATTTTTTAATGTTCTTTCGTCATCAGACTGATTTTCTAACATTGACAATTTAGAATTATCATTTGCGGAGTAATGTAAATCATCATATTGATTATAACTGATTATATTAGGATTTCTTACAGCTACAACAATTATTCCAATAATTCCGAGCAAGAAACCCCAAGCAAAACCTCCATCATATCCTTTGCTTTCATTTATATTCCTGCTTATTAAACCCATTATGCTATAAGCTACCAAAATAATAATTATGTATAATAAAATTTCCATTTTTTCACCTCCCAAAAAATTATTTTCTATATTATAACACATATGTATTCATATGTCAACATATGTATTCAATATTTTTTTTTTAATGTTATATGCTTAACTAAAGGAGGTGATTATTTTGTACGATTCAAAATTAAATCCAGTTATAGTTGGTCAGGTTGTAGCCGAATTCAGAAAGAAAAAAGGCATATCACAAGAAGTTTTGAGTGGATTTGCCGATATAGGCAGAACACATTTAAGTGCAATTGAACGTGGTGAACGAAAACCTACTCTTGAAACTCTTTATCGAATTTCAAAAGCCCTTGATGTAAAAATGAGTGATATAATAACCGAAATTGAAAAACAGATTGAAAAACAAAAAAACTCCTGCTGAACAGCAGGAGTTGAAAATCAATTTATCATCAGTCAGCCATAAGCTTAACCATAACAGCCTTCTGAGCGTGGAGACGGTTTTCAGCCTCCTCAAAAATTTCAGCTGAATGTTCCTCAAAGACCTTAGCAGTGATTTCTTCTTCACGGTGAGCAGGCAGGCAATGCATAACCATAGCATCAGGTTTAGCGAGAGCCATAATTTCGTCATTAATCTGATAGCCCTTGAATGCCTTTCTTCTCTTTTCAGCCTCTGATTCCTGACCCATAGATGCCCATACATCAGTAATAAGAACATCAGCATTTTTAGCAGCCTCGGCAGGAGAATCAGTAATTGTGAAGCAGTCATACTTCTTTGCAAATTCCATAACATCATCAGCAGGTCTGTAACTCTCCGGACAAGCTACTGACACATTCATTCCGACCTTAAGACCGCCGACAATAAGAGAATTAGCCATATTGTTTCCGTCACCGATAAAGCACATTTTCAGACCGTCAAAACTGTTCTTATACTCTCTTATAGTCATAAGGTCAGCAAGAACCTGACAGGGGTGTGCATAGTCAGTAAGACCGTTTATAATCGGAATATTTCCGTATTCGGCAAGATTTTCGACTTCTTTCTGTTCAAAGGTACGAATCATAATACCATCAAGATAGCGGGAAAGAACTCTTGCAGTATCCTGAACGGGTTCACCCCTGCCAATCTGCAAATCATTTGACGAAAGGAAAAGAGGATAACCTCCGAGCTGATACATACCTGTTTCAAAAGAAACTCTGGTACGAGTGGAAGCTTTCTGGAAAATCATTCCGAGAGTTTTTCCTTTAAGGTGAGGGTGCGGAATATTATGTTTCAGCTCATATTTAAGCTGGTCTGCAAGATTGAGAATTTCAATAATTTCTTCTGTGGACAAGTCCGACATTTTCAATAAATGTTTCATATTCAAAAAAATCCTTTCTTATTTGCTTTTATTCATGTCACCGAATGCTCTTTCAACTGCAAGAGCAAAAAGCGGTATATAATCATCAAAATACTGATTTTCGATATTGATTTCATAGCGAAGCTCATTATCCATAGCCATAACAGCACGTACAAAACCTATTTCAACATCATTTCTTAAAAGAATAAAATTTTTTCTGTCAGAACTTTTAAGTACATATTTTATACCTTTAAATTTATTATCCTGATGTTCAAATTCTATGGAAGGGTCAAGAAATACAGAAAGACATTTTACGTTCATAAAAAGCTTTTCATTCAGAATAATATTAAATTCGGGCTTTTTTCCCTGAACAGTCTGAACAAAGGAATAGAGTTCATAACCGCTTGCATCAAGCAGAAGAAATTTTCCGCCAAAAGCTTTTTTCTTTACAGTATAAAGGAGTCGGTTTTTTTTATCTTCAACAATAAATTTACTTCCCTTTGGAACTAAAAACAATTCCATAATCATTCCTCCAGTACAGCATTAAAAATTTCCAATCCCTCTTTCATTTCGTCAGTCTGAATATTCAGCGGAGGAAGAAGTCTTACTTTATCCTTTGCTGTCAGAAGAAGAAGTCCCCTTTCAAGAGCCGATTTAACAACGTCACCAGCCTTTTTATTTTTAAGAGTAATGCCAATCATAAGCCCAAGCCCGCTTACAGATTCAACACCATTCATTTTAAGAAGTTCAGAACGTAAAAATTCCGCCTTTTTGTTCACCTCATCAAGGAAACCGTCAGCCGTAACAGTTTCAAGAACAGCAAGACCGCCGGCACATGCAAGAGGATTTCCGCCGAATGTAGAACCATGTGTTCCCGCAACAAGAACATCAGCACATTTTTCATCGGCAAGGCAAGCTCCTATTGGAACGCCTCCTGCAAGTCCTTTTGCAAGCGTAGTAATATCAGCTTTTTTTCCGAAATGCTCTCCGGCAAGAAGCTTTCCGGTTCTGCCGACACCGGTCTGAACCTCATCAGCAATTACAAGAATATCATTTTTATTGCATATATCAAAAACAGCATCAACGAAATCCTGTTCAAGAGCATTGACTCCGCCCTCACCCTGAACATATTCAAGCATAACAGCACATACAGTGTTATCGATTTTGGATTTAAGGTCATCAATATCATTAGCTTTTACATTTATAAATCCCTCAACGAACGGGAAGAAGTAGTTATGAAAAACCTCCTGACCTGTTGCAGAAAGCGTGCATAAAGTACGTCCGTGGAACGAATTAACAAGAGTAATAATATTATGTCTGCCTTTACCGTATTTATCAAAGCTGTATTTTCTTGCAAGCTTTATAGCACATTCATTAGCTTCAGCACCGCTGTTTCCGAAGAATACTTTTGAATATCCCGTTGAACTGCAAAGCATTTCAGCAAAATCAGCCTGTACTTTAGTATAGTAATAATTTGAAGTATGCTGAAGGCTCTTAGCCTGACTGCACACATAATCAACCCATTTGTCATTACAGTAGCCGAGGGAATTTGTACCGATACCGCTACCGAAGTCTATATATTTTTTACCGTTCTCGTCAACGCAGTTTCTGTCCTTTCCCTTTTCCATAACAAGCGGATAACGCCCGTAAGTATGCATAACATTATTATTGAATTTTTCAATAGTATTCATAATAAAATCTCCTCTGTTTTCATGCGTTTCACGTGAAACGTTCTAATATTTCAGAAACATTACAACATCAGCAACAATCATAAATAAGCCGGAAAATAAAAGCACAAAAGACAAACTGCTTTTGCTTCCGTCATTTTCGATATGAAAGCGGTTAGTATTTTTACTGTCATAGCAGATTCTGACAGTATCTCCTCTTTTAAAAGTGACAAAATCCTCATTTATAAAATAAGGATAAACGGCAGTTATTTTTCTGCTGTCAGGAGTGCTGAACTCAACAACAGGTGATACTGCCTTATAAGGAACTTTTTTCATATATGCAGTTTTTTCGGCAAAATCTACAATAAGAGCCTCTGTAAAAATTCCGTTCCGGATTTTGCCCCTCGGTCTTTTTCTGATAATCAGACCGGACAAAATCATAACAGCACCCAGAATAACCGGAACAACAGTAATCAGATAATAAATCATCTGAACTGAGTACCTATTCCCTCATTTGAAAGTATTTCAATAAGTATCGAATGAGGGATTCTTCCGTCAATGATAGCAGTTTTCTTGACACCACGTCTTACAGCCTCAACACAGCAATCTATTTTAGGAATCATACCGCCCGAAATAATGCCCTGACTTTTCATAAACGGCACTTCACTTACATTAAGCGAAGGAATAAGTGTTGAGGGGTCATTTTTATCTCTTAACAATCCGGCAATATCAGTCATAAGAATAAGGTTTTCCGCACCGAGTTCCGCAGCAATTCTTGCCGCCGCAGTATCAGCGTTGACATTATATGTAGCACCGAACTCATCAGTTGCAACAGTAGCAATAACGGGAATATTTCCGTTTTTGAGAGTATCAAGAATAGGCTTTGTATTTACCTTGACAATATCGCCTACAAAACCCAAATCCTCACCGTTGGCACCTTTTTTCTTTTCAGCCATAAGCATCTGACCATCAATACCGCATAAACCTACTGCACTTCCGTGATTATGAGCAAGCAACTGTACAAGCTCCTTGTTAACCTT
Source organism: uncultured Clostridia bacterium (assembly GCA_945910815.1). Taxonomy (GTDB): domain Bacteria; phylum Bacillota; class Clostridia; order Oscillospirales; family Ruminococcaceae; genus Ruminococcus. The sequence continues at coordinate 25,145 of CAMDZD010000024.1, read as the reverse complement.
TCCTGCGAGAACCATTTTAACAACATCAACAGTAGCCTCATCAGTATATCTCAGACCATTAATAAACTTGCTCTCAATACCGAGTTTACCAAGCATATCATTAATTTCAGGGCCACCGCCATGAACAAGAACAACTTTTATACCCACAAGTGAAAGCAGTACAATATCACTCATAACAGCGTGTTTAAGTTCCGCATTAGTCATAGCGTTGCCGCCGTATTTAACAACAACAATTTTATTATTGTATTTCTGAATATAAGGAAGTGCGTCATTAAGCACCTTTGCCCTCACTCCATTGTCAATAGAATTCATCATAAACATCTCCAAAAATAAAAAAGTTTTCGGTCAAGCCTTTTTAAAAAGGCTTGCGGGGGAGGTCTGGAGGGGGCAGAGCCACCTCCAGCCAAAAGAGAGCTCAGCTTCTGTAATCCCCGTTAATTTTAACGTAATCATACGTAAGGTCACAGCCCCACGCAACAGCACTGCAATCGCCCTCGTTAAGAGAAATATAAATCTGAATTTCTTCTTCCTTAAGGATTTCCTTAGCCTTTTCCTCAGAAAATTCAACACCCGCACCGTCACGGCATACAGCAATTATACCCTTGTCAGAACCGATATTTACATCGACCTTTGAAATATCAAAATTAGCGTCAGCATAACCGACAGCACAGAGAATACGTCCCCAGTTGGCATCTTCACCGAACATTGCAGCCTTGAAAAGACTTGAAGTTATAACGGATTTTGCAACAGTTTCAGCAGTCTTTTCAGAAGAAGCCCCAACGCATGCACATTCAATTAACTTTGTAGCACCTTCACCGTCACGAGCCATCATTCTTGCAAGATTCATCATAACAGCGTAAAGAGCATTTCTGAATTTTTCAAAATCATCATCTTCACAGTCAATGATTTTATTTCCGCAAGTACCGGAAGCCATAACGCATACCATATCATTAGTAGAGGTATCGCCGTCAACGCTTACACGGTTAAGAGTTATCTTAACAACGTCACTTAAAGCACGCTGTAAAAGCTCTGAACTGATATTCACATCAGAAGTGATAAAAGTAAGAGTAGTAGCCATATTAGGGTGAATCATACCACTTCCCTTAAGCATACCGCCCATAGTACAGATTTTACCGTCAATTTCAAATTCAACAGCAACTTCCTTAGGCATAGTATCAGTAGTCATAATAGCCTCAACAGCTCTTGAATTTCCGTCATAAGTGAGACCTTCGCAAAGTGACTTCATACCTTTTTCAATAGGTTCAATGGGGAGTACCTGACCTATAACACCGGTAGATGCTACAATAACATCATTTTCATCAATTCCGAGTTCCTCGGCAACAAGACTGCACATTTTTTCAGCCTTTGCAACACCGTCCGAGTTGCAGGTGTTAGCATTTACTGAATTTACTATAACAGCCTTAGCCATACCGTTCTGAAGATGTTCCTTGGTAACCTGAATAGGAGCTCCCTTTACTTTATTAGTAGTATATACAGCAGCGGCAGTACACATATTATCAGCAAGAATCAGAGCAATATCATTTTTTTTCTTTGTAACGGAAGCACCTGCATGAGCAAGTCCGCACTGAATACCATTAGCTTTGAATCCCTTTGCAGCACATACACCGCCATCAATAAATTTTATTCCTTCAACTTTTTTAAGTTCCATATCTAAAACCTGCCTTAAAAAATCAAATTACGTTTCACGTGAAACGCTTAAACAAGACCAGTAGTTTCATCAATACCCATCATAATATTAAGGCACTGAACCGCTGCACCGCTTGCACCTTTTCCGAGATTGTCAAGACGTGAACACAAGAGAATCTGTTCATCATTGCCGAATACAAAAATCTGCATTTTATTCAGTCCGCTTAATGTATTTGAAGCAAGGAAGAAAGCTTTCTGTTCATCATCGGACATAAGAGGCATAACCTCAACAAGCTTAGCATCCTCATAATGTTTCTGATACATTTCGTGAACCTGTTCCGGAGTGATTTTTCTGTCAAGAAGTCTTGTCTGAATCGGAACAGATACAACCATACCGCTGAAATAGTCACAAACCATAGGATTGAACATAGGCTTGAATTTCAGACCGGAAATTTTCTGCATTTCAGGCAAATGCTTATGCTGTTGAGAAAGAGCATACTGACGTGGACTATTAAATTCCTCCGGCTTTTCATCGCCCTCATAAACTGCAATAGCTTTCTTGCCTGCACCGCTGTAACCGGAAGTAGCATAAGCGAAAACCGGAAAATCATCAGGAATGATATTATTTGCAACAAGAGGATAAACAATAGAATTAAATCCGCTTGCATAGCACCCCGGAACAGCAACTCTGTTTGAATTTCTTATTTTCTCACGGAAAGCGGGAGAAAGTTCGGGAAAACCGTATGCCCATTCGGGATTTGTACGGTGAGCGGTTGAAGCATCAATAATTCTGACATGGTCATTATTGACGAAAGAAACAGCCTCTCTTGAAGCGGAATCAGGCAGACAAAGGAAAGTAAAATCAGAACTGTTTATAAGTCTTGCCCTTTCAGCAGAATCCTTACGTTTTTCCTCTGAAATTCTGATAATCTCAATATCGTTTCTGCCCTCGAATCTCTCCATAATTTTAAGACCGGTAGTACCTTCCTGACCATCTATATAAACTTTAACAGACATTAAACAGAGAACCTCCCTTATACCGTTTCACGTGAAACGGAGCAATTATTTTTTATGTTTTTCATCATCGGAATCCTTAAAATCCTCATCATATTTAAAGGAATGCCATACACTTACTGAAAGAGTACCCACAACTACGAGAATACGCCATACAACAGGAACCCACCAGTATACGGCAATCCACATACCCATAACAAGTTCGCCGACAACCCATATAATGCCGGCAAGGAGCGTTAAACCGATAATAAAAGTAAAATCATTCTTTTTCATATATTAAATACCAAGAGCCTTGGCAGTAATTTCGAGCTGATACCTGACAGCATCGGGAGAAGGGCCACCCTCTGACTTACGTTCTCTCACACAAGTATCAAGACTGATAGCATTATAAACATCATCATCGAAAAGTTCAGTCATTTTTCTGTATTCATCAAGAGGAAGTGTCTCAAGAGTCAATCCCTTTTCGATACAGAGAGCAACAAGAGTACCGGTAATTTTATAAGCATCTCTGAAAGGCATACCCTTTTTAACAAGATAATCTGCACAGTCAGTAGCATTAATAAATCCCTTTGCGGAAGCATTACGCATATTATCCTTAAGCACACGCATAGTAGCAAGCATAGGAATAAAAGTCTTTACACAGAGCTTTACATTGTCAACAGCATCAAATATAGCTTCCTTATCCTCCTGCATATCCTTATTATATGCAAGCGGAAGACCTTTCAGCATAGTAAGGAGAGTAATCAAATCACCGTTTACCCTGCCCATCTTACCTCTGATTAATTCGGTAACATCAGGATTTTTCTTTTGTGGCATAATAGAAGAGCCGGTAGCATAAGCGTCATCGAGTTCGATGAACTTGAATTCCCATGAACACCACATAACAATTTCTTCGGAAAATCTTGAAAGATGAGTCATAATCAAAGACAATGCACAGCAGAGTTCAACACAGAAATCACGGTCGGAAACACCATCAAGACTGTTAGCCATAGGAGCAGTAAAGCCGAGTAAATCGGAAGTCTGTTTTCTGTTTGTCTTGTATGTAGTGCCAGCCAAAGCACCACTGCCGAGCGGACAGTAATTCATACGTTTAGCAGTATCGTCAAGCCTTTCCATATCACGGATAAGCATCTGAACATAAGCAAGTAAGTGATGAGCAAAAGTAACGGGCTGAGCTCTCTGAAGATGAGTATATCCCGGCATAACAGTTTCAGTATGTTCCTTAGCCATATTGTATATGGTAACAGCAAGTTCCTTTACAAGAGCCTTTATTTCAGCGATTTCATCACGCAGATAAAGACGGATATCAACAGCAACCTGGTCATTTCTTGAACGTGCAGTGTGAAGTCTTTTTCCGACATCGCCGAGACGCTTTGTAAGTTCAGCCTCAATAAACATATGAATATCTTCAGCGGAAGGGTCAAGCATAAGCTTTCCGGATTCTATATCAGTAAGAATACCCTTCAATCCTTCAATAATCTTAATGCTGTCCTCTTTCGGAATAATTCCGCAGTCACCGAGCATAGTCGCATGAGCAATACTTCCCTGAATATCATGCTTATACATTCTGCCGTCAAAAGCAATGGAAGAATTGAAAGCGTTGACAGTATCATCAATTTTTTTGGAAAATCTTCCAGCCCACATCATATCAGCCATAATTAAAAAAACTCCTTTTGTATTAATTCGCAATTCGGAAAACAGAATCAGTGAGAGCGTTTCACGTGAAACGTTATGACATAAGAAATCCGATTCCATATTCCGCATTCCGAATTAGATAGAGGACAGTCCGCCCGAAAAAAAGCGAACTGCCCGTTTATCATAAAAATATTGAATTACTTGTTGTTTCTTTTCTGGTCGAGCTTAGCCTTAACGTGAATCGGGAGACCGAAAAGGTTGATAAATCCGTTGGCATCAGCCTGATTGTAAACATCATCAGCATCGAAAGTAGCAACTTCTTCATCATAGAGAGTATAAGGAGAAGTAACACCTGCATTGATGATATTACCCTTGTAGAGCTTGAGCTTGACATCGCCTGTAACAGTTTCCTGAGTCTTGTCAACGAAAGCAGTAAGAGCTTCACGGAGAGGAGTATACCACTGACCATTATAAACAAGGTCAGCAAACTTTATTGAAAGGTACTGTTTTACTCTGGCTGTTTCCTTGTCAAGAGTAATAGTTTCGAGAACGTCATGAGCGTGATAGAGGATAGTACCGCCGGGAGTTTCATAAACGCCTCTTGACTTCATACCAACAAGACGATTTTCAACGAGGTCAGCAATACCGATACCGTTTTCACCGCCAAGCTTGTTAAGAGTCTCAACAATTTCAACACCGCCCATTTCCTTGCCGTCAATAGCAGTAGGAATACCCTTTTCGAAATGGATAGTAACATAAGTTGGCTTGTCAGGAGCCATTATAGGAGAAACGCCGAGTTCAAGGAAACCTTCCTTTTCGTACTGTGGTTCATTGGCAGGATTTTCGAGGTCAAGACCTTCATGTGAAAGATGCCAGATATTCTTGTCCTTTGAGTAGTTTGTTTCACGGTTAATCTTGAGAGGAATATTGTGAGCTTCAGCATAATCGATTTCTTCATCTCTTGACTTTATATTCCATTCTCTCCAGGGAGCGATGATAGTCATATCAGGAGCGAAAGCCTTGATAGCGAGTTCAAAACGAACCTGGTCATTACCCTTACCTGTACAGCCGTGGCAGATAGCGTCAGCACCTTCGGCAAGAGCTATTTCGCAGATTCTCTTAGCGATAATAGGACGAGCGAAAGAAGTACCAAGAAGATACTTGTTTTCATAAACCGCACCAGCCTGAACAGTCGGGAAAACGTATTCATTTACGAAAACGTCCTTTAAATCCTCAACATAGAGCTTTGAAGCACCGGTTTTCTTAGCCTTTTCTTCGAGACCGTCAAGTTCAGTACCCTGACCGACATCGGCAGAAACTGCAATAACCTCGCAGTTGTTGTAATTTTCCTTAAGCCACGGAATAATAATGGAAGTATCAAGACCGCCCGAATAAGCAAGAACGACCTTTTTAATTTCTTTTTTAGCCATTTTAAAGACCTCCTGTTAAATAATAATGCTTACATAATTATACACCAAAGCGATGCAGAATGTCAAGAGTTTTTGCATAAATATTCACGGCATATCGGAATATTTTTCATTAATATGCAAATATGGACGCATATTTTGAATTTTATGCAAAAATTTACTCTTATAAAATATATTATACAACAAAAAAGCAAAGATTTCAAGCAGAATTTCTGAATATTACAACAAATTTACAAAATATTACATTACAGATATTTTATAGAAACAAATTTTCTTATATGCTATAATAAATATAAAAGAGCGTTTCACGTGAAACGGAGGTGAAATAAAGCGGTATGACATACAAAAAAATATGTACATATATAATAGAATTTACGCTTTGCGGAATATGCGGGTGGATATACGAAACGGCACTGACATCATATTTATGGGGAAGATTTGCAGAAAGAGGATTTCTTCATATACCCGTACTGCCAATATACGGAGTATTTGCATTTATACTTATACCGATATTCAGAAAGCACAACGGATTTTTTGTGGTATTCATAGGAAGCACCATAATAACAACTGCACTTGAATTAATATCTGCATATGCAATAGAAATGATACTACATGAAAGACTTTGGAGCTATCGTGACTGGGATTTTAATTTCTTTGACGGAAGAATATCATTATACAGCAGTCTTATGTTCGGGGTATTAAGCTTAATTCTAATAAAAATAGTACACCCTCTTGTACATAAAATTTCGGAAAAATCATCAGCAAAAACAATATCCATAACCGGAAGCATATGCGTACTGGCAATTATTACCGATTTCATAATAACATCATATCAGAATATAAAAAAATAAGGGAAGTTCAGATATTTGAACTTCCCTTTGCTGATATGTAATTACTTGCTCATAATTTCGGAAATAACGTCCATAATTTCGTCATGGCAACCGCCACAGCCTGTTGAACAGTGAGTAACTTTCTGAATTTCTTCAAATTCTCTTTCAACATCTGTGAAAACCTGATGTTCATGGAGAGCCTTTTCGATGTCAGCATAAGAAACATTCATGCAGTGACAGATAACTTTATTTTCCATAATTAAAAACTCCTTTGCTGAAAATATACAGATATAATCTGTTTGAAATCAATTATATCACAAAATCAGATACATGTCAATATATTTTTTTAGGTTAATATGCACAAATATATCATACATAATTTTACATTTTTAAAAGAGATTTGTTATCACTGTGTTTAAGATTTTCCTTGAACATATCTGTAAATTGTCTGTAAGTCTCTTTATTTTCAAGTTCTTTTTCAGTAATTTCGCCTTTAAGCATTTTTTCCATAATAACCATATATGTTCTTCCTAAAGCACCGGTCAAAGCACCTGCAGTACCACCGCTAATCATACCGCCCACAGCAGTACCGACACCGGGAATAAACTTCAGAAGGTTAGAAACGATAGTTTTTCCGGCAATAGTAAGAGTAGTAGTACCGAGCAAAGATGTTACGATAGAAGTCATTACGGATTTTTTTACATTAACACCGTATACAGCAGTTATACCAGCAATCATAGCCATCTGCGTAGGAACCAAAGCAGCGGCATCAGAGCATGGAATCGGCAGAAATCCTTCACCGAAAGCGGCAGTAACAGCACCGGCAATAACTCCCATAGCCCTTGAATGTTTTGCTTTAAGTGAAGCAGTCTGAGCAGCGATAAAGGCTTTCTGAGCCTCTTCGGGAATTATTTCGGCTGTAAATTCAACAAGCTTGTCACAGCCATAAGCTTTTTTAGTATAATCATCATCAATCTCATAATCTTCAGCAAGTATGCAGAAAGTATGCTTTACATTAAGATTAAGATTATCAATATAGCTTTTAAGTTCTTTTGAATTTTTTCCGTATGACTGAGTAAGAACTATTATAACAGAAACTCCTGTTTCTTTAGCAAGGGAGTTCATAAAATCGATTTCTTCCTGTTCAATTCTGTTTGAATTTGCATTTATGCAATACCATATGCAATGAATAAGCTTGTCCCTGTCATTCTGTCTGGCATCTTCAATAGTATCAAGAATTTCTTTTTTTATAATTTCCTGACGTTCAGCAGAAAGCTCCAGACCGACAGTATCATAAATTCTCAAAGGTTTTCCGGGAACAGTAATTTCTGAAATATGCTGAGTAATCGGATTTCCAACACCGGTTTCAGCCACCTTACTGCCAAAAACGGCATTTACAAGAGTACTTTTTCCGACACCTGTTTTTCCTGAAATAAGAATATTAAAATGTCCCATTTTTTTAAGTTCCTCATCAATTTTTTCTTTAGCCATTTGTATAATATCAAAGTCCTGACTGTTCATCAAAAAATCCTCCTTTAAATCATGTATCATAATAACCGTCTTTTAATTTCCTGACATGAGATTTTTTAGAATTAAAGCTAAAAACATATTTGGAAACAACGGGAATAATTTCGCAGAACATACAACCAAGGATAAAGCTGAAAACAATCCATAAAAAACCATTTTTCTTTTTATTTTTTTTATTCATAAAAACACCGCCCTTGCAATATAAACAAAATATTCTCAAAAATCAGGATAAGTTTATTATATCATAACAAAAAACATTTGTCAATAACTTGACTAAAAAAAACAAAAATGCTATAATAAAAGCATATTAAAACTATGAACGGAGCTGACATTAATGAAAAGAAAGTTTTTAGCGGTAATATCATCAGCATGTATGCTGACTAATACATTATTAATATACAGTATGCCGGTATCAGCCGAAGAAAATGCAGATGATGTAAAAATCATGTCACTTGGCGATTCGATAACAGACGGATACTGGACAGCCGGAGGATACAGAAAGTATCTTTATCATGAGCTTGAATTAAAAGGCTATAATAATATAGATATGGTCGGAATGAAAGGCAGTGACAACGCAAGCTTTGTCTATAACGGAGAAACAGTCACATATGATGACAACTATTCCGGATACAGCGGATATGCAATCCAGTATATGACCGGAACGGAAACACGTCAGGGAATACTTGAAAAAATTCAGGAAACGGATATGATTAACGTCTGCAAGCCCGATATAATACTTCTCCAGATAGGAACCAACGATATACTAAGCAACTACAATGACGGAATAACGGAACGTCTCGAAAATCTTGTAAACACAATTCTTTCGGATATGGAAGAAAACGATATAATATATGTCTCAACGATTCCGGACATAGATGTAGAATTAGTATCGGACTGGTTCTGGTCATACGGTGAGCTGAAATATAACAATACAACAGAAGATTTTGCAAAAATAATTCAGGATTATATAGACAGCTACAACGAATCAATATATAATATGGTAAACGCAAAGCAGAGCGAAGGAAAGCCGGTAAAATTTGCAGATATACACAGCGTTGTTGACTATAAGGCAGATTTATATGACGGAGTACACCCTAACGAACAGGGATATGAAAAAATGGGAAAATACTGGTCAGAAGTAATTGAATCCGAATTAAGCGGAGAAATTCCACCTGCTACTGAAACAACAGAAACCACCACCGAAACAACAACAAATACTACTGATACTGAAACTGAAACAACAACCGCAACAGAACCGATAATTCCCGAAAAGAATTACAGCATATCAGATGCGGTAAGGCTTTCAGAATATCTTCTCTGCAAGTATGAAATCACTCCGGAAGATGACTTCGATATAAATTCAGACGGAGCAATAAATATATTTGACCTTGTAACGCTTAAAACAATACTCAGAAACCGTTCCACGTGAAACGCAAAAATCTCCCCTGTAAATTCAGGGGAGAATATTTTTTGTTATAAAAAACAAAGCTCCGAACTTTCTTCGGAGCTTTGAAAAGTGACCCGTACGGGAATCGAACCCATGATTCCGCCGTGAAAGGGCGATGTCTTAACCGCTTGACCAACGGGCCTTTTAAGAAGTAGCGGCAGTCAGATTCGAACTGACGACCAATCGGGTATGAACCGAGTACTCTAGCCAACTGAGCTATGCCGCCACATAAGCCATACAAAATATATTAAAACCGTACGACTTAATTATTATATATCAAAAAATCGGAAATGTCAAGGGATTTTTGAAAAAACGATATATTTCAGCGTTTTATACAAAAAAATATTATATTTTTATATAAATTTACTCTTTATCACGCTGTCTGAAACATATCGCTGCAAGAAGTCCGAAGAGAATAGCAGCAGTAATTCCGGCAGAGGAAGCGGTCAGACCGCCTTTGAAAATTCCAAGGAATCCGTCTTCCGAAACAGCCTTTTTAACGCCATCAGCAAGAAGATGACCGAATCCCACAAGCGGAACGCTTGCACCTGCTCCGGCAAAATCGACTAAATACTGATAAATTCCGAGTGCAGACAGAATAACGCCTGAAACAACATAACCTGTAAGAATACGTGCAGGGGTAAGCTTAGTATAGTCTATGAGGAACTGACCGACAACGCAAATCAGACCACCTACAATAAAAGCCTTTAAAATATCAATCAGCATAAAAAATCAGACTCCTTTTCTGAGATGAACAAGATGAGATATTGAGGGTATGGATTCACCCTGCTGACATGCCATAGGAGACATTAAAGCACCTGTTGCAGCAAAAAGAATATTCTTGATTTTTCCGGAATAAAGTCTGGGGAGAAAATATCCGCAAAGTATGCTTGCACTGCACCCGCAACCCGAACCACCGCAATGCGTATCCTGTTTTTTAGGGTCAAACATCATAGAACCGCAATCCTTATGCACACGGCTTATATCAATTCCCTGTTTCATAGTGAAATCGATGAGGAGCTGACTTCCTACAAGTCCCAAATCGCCTGTAATAATATAATCATAATCACCGGGAGCTGTACCCGTAGCTTTCAGATACCGCATAATAGTTTCAGCAGCGGCAGGAGCCATAGCACCGCCCATATTATTGGCATCATTAATTCCCATATCGGTAATTTTACCTATACAGCCTCCGGCAATTTCAATACTTCCCCTGTCAATTCCCGAAACAGTAACAGCTCCCGAAGCGGTACATGTCCACTGTGCAGTGGGAGTTCTCTGCCCACCATATGACAAGGGAAATCTGAACTGTCTTTCTGCCGTTGAAAAATGGGAAGAAGTTACGGCAACAGCTCTGTTTATGGAATCGCTTTCAATTGCAATTGCCGAAAGAAGAAGTCCTTCCGCCATAGTTGAACACGCACCATATATACCAAGAAAAGGAATTTCAAGCTCACGGAGTCCGAATGTAGAACCTATACACTGATTTATCAAATCACCCGAAAAAACAGCATCAAAATCCTCCTTAACAAAATTGCCTTTTTTAATGGCATTGCAGACAGCCTCAAGCTGAAATTTACTTTCCGCCTTTTCCCATGTATCTTCGCCGAAATGGCTGTCCTCTATAACCTCATCAAAACAGCCTCCAAGAGGTCCCTGTCCTTCCTTTGAACCTACAACAGATGAAAAGCTTATAATTTTAGGGTGCTTTTCGGTCAGAAAAACTCCCGTATCAATCCGCTTAGACATAAAAATCCTCCATAAAAAATACTGCCGTCAGGTTTTCAACACTTTTTTCCACAAAGTGTTGAAAGCGGTGTTGAAAAAAAATCACTGCACATATTATTTGAATTTCAAAGCTCAAATATTCAGCATATAGCAAAATTATTTTTACTGCATATAATAAAATAAGATGTTTAAAAGCTCACTGACACGGCAATAATATTAATGCCCGATGAAATCGGGTTAAATATGATTTTAGGAGAAAAAATATGTCAGTTAAAAGAGGAGAAATCTATTATGCTGATTTAAGTCCTGTTGTAGGCTCGGAGCAGGGCGGAATAAGACCGGTACTTATAGTTCAGAACGATGTCGGAAACAGACACAGCCCAACTGTTATAGCTGCCGCAATTACAAGTCAGCGTGACAAGTCAAGACTGCCTACTCATATTGAAGTATCAGCAGATACATGCGGACTTTCAAAAGACAGTGTTGTACTTCTTGAGCAAATACGCACTATTGACAAAAAACGTCTTAAAGACAGAATGGGAGAACTTGACAATACATCAATGAATCGGGTCAACACTGCATTGTCAATAAGTTTTGGACTGCAGATTTAATATTTGCTTTACGGGGGAAAATTAATATTTCCCCCGATTTTTTAAGCGTTTCACGTGAAACGGTGTAATATTTTTGTAAAAAGCATTGAACTGCACCTATAAATAAAGTATAATTAAATAAAAAAGTGAGGTGCAGTACACAATGATTGACCTGCTGAACATCGAAAAATATAAAGAAAACAATCAGATAGAGGCAAAAAAGGCTACCGGAGGACTTCCGGAAAGCATATGGGAAACATATTCAGCATTTGCAAACACAAGCGGAGGAATAATTCTTCTCGGAGTTGAGGAATATCCTGACAAATCCCTCCACCCTGTCGACCTCCCCGAACCAGAATGGCTTGTTATGGATTTCTGGGACAATATAGAAAATCCCTCTAAAGTCAGCCTGAATATTCTGAATGAAAAAGATGTTACTATCCATAATATAAACGGCAGTCATATTATAGTAATAGATGTTCCTGAAGCCTTGCCGAAACAGAAGCCGATTTACATAGGCGACAATATTATATCAGGAACTTACCGCCGAGACGGTGACGGAAATTACCGCTGTAATTTCGGAGAAATTCTTGATATGCTCAACTCAAAGTAAAACCATTAGAATAATTGTCCCTTTCATCTCATATTATGTACAAGAATACATAATAGAAGGTGATGAAATGGGACTTACTGAAAAGGAAGCTGTACAAAGACGAAAGACAGACGGCGAAAACATTCTCGGAGATGATAAAAAGACAAATCCCGTTAAAATCTTTGCAGGGCAGTTTAAAGATGTAATGGTAATGATACTTCTGGGAGCAACAGTAATATCAGTATTTCTCGGAGAAATAACGGACGCAGTAACAATAATATTAATAGTACTGCTTAACGCAGTACTTGGATTCATACAGGAATTCCGGACGGAAAAAACACTTGAAGCACTTAAATCCATGACATCGCCGACCGCAAAGTGCTACCGTGACGGAGTACTTAAAGAAATAAAGGCATCTGAACTTGTAACCGATGATATTATAGAAATAGAAGCCGGCGACAGAATACCGGCTGACTGCGTAATATTAAAAAGTGCATTATTCTTTGCAGACGAATCAATACTGACAGGGGAATCACTTCCCGTTGAAAAGCATACAGGATTAAAAAACGATACGGACAACAGCCTTAACAAATCAAATATAGTTTATTGCGGAACTTCTGCAGTAAAGGGAAACTGTCAGGCAAAAGTAATTGCAACAGGAAAAAGAACTCAGGCAGGAAAAATATCATCAATGCTTGAGAATATCGAAAACGGTATGACTCCATTGCAGAAACGACTTGCAGAACTCGGAAAAACAGTCGCAATAATATGTATAGGAGTATGTATAGCAGTATTTACCGCAGGGGTATTGCGTGGGGAAGATACATTCACAATGCTGATGTCCGGAATAACAATAGCAATAGCAGCGATTCCGGAGGGACTTCCCGCAACAGTAACAATTGCACTTGCACTTGCCGTCAGCAGAATGTTAAAGCAAAAGGCACTTGTAAATAAACTGCACAGCGTTGAGACTCTGGGGTGTACATCGGTAATATGCTCCGACAAGACGGGAACTATTACGGAAAACCGCATGACAGTTACGGAAATATATTCCGGAGACAATACATATAATATAAGCGGAATGGGATACCGCACAGGCGGAAACATATGCCACGAAAATGAAGATATTCCGATAAAAATAAATACGGAAAAATCGCTTTCGGAGTTTCTGAAATGCAGTACACTGTGTAATACAGCAACGATAAGAATAAATTCAAAACTACGAAACAGAAACAGCGGAGAATGGGAAGTCACAGGCGACCCCACAGAAACCGCACTTCTGATTATGTCGGCAAAGGGTGGAATTACCGCAAAAAGTCTTGAAATATCCCATCGCAAAATAAAGGAAATACCTTTTGACAGCGAAACAAGATACATGGCAGTTCTCTGCACATCTCCCGAAGGAAACAAGGCATATTATAAAGGTGCAGAAGAAATAATTCTGCCGAAATGCAGTCACTATATGAATCAGAAAGGCGAAATAATACCGCTTACATCGGGCAGAAGAAAACAGATAGAAAATAAAGTTCTTGAAATGTCTGATAAGGCATTAAGAGTTCTTGCAATGGCATATATTCAGACCGACACACTGAATCCGGAACAGCATAATTTAATATTTTTAGGTCTTGCCGGAATGATTGACCCTCCCCGTGAGGAAGCTAAAATTGCTATAAGAAAATGTGCAAATGCATCTGTAAGAACAGTAATGATAACGGGCGACCATAAGAATACTGCAATGGCAATAGCGAAAAAAGCGGGACTTCTCAAAGGTAAACAGGCTATTACGGGAGACGAACTAAATAATATGACCGATGAACAGCTTGACCGTGAAATTGATAAATATTCCGTATTTGCAAGAGTAGAGCCAATACATAAATTAAGAATAGTACAGAGTTTCAAACGCAAGGGCGAAATCGTTACAATGACAGGAGACGGAGTAAATGACGCTCCGGCAATAAAGGAGGCTGATGTCGGTGTTGCAATGGGCATAACAGGAACTGACGTAGCTAAACAGACAGCAGACGTGATACTTCTTGACGACAATCTTGCAACACTTGTAAATGCAGTTGAACAGGGAAGATGTGTATATGCAAATATAAGGAAATTCGTACGCTATCTGCTTTCATGCAATATCGGAGAAGTACTGACAATGTTTCTCGGCATAGTAATGGGAATGCCGATAGTATTAATGCCGGTACAGCTATTGCTTGTCAATCTTGTAACAGACGGACTGCCTGCAATAGCACTGGGACTTGAACCGCCTGAAGATAATATAATGAATAAACCGCCGAGAAAATCGACAGACGGATTTTTTTCGGGCGGACTTATGACAAAGATTATATTCAGAGGGATTTTAATAGGAATCTCAACGCTTATGTCATTCAGCCTTGCAATAAAGCTCGGCGGAAGTATCGAATCCGGAAGAACCTCCGCACTGATAACGCTTGTAATGTCACAGCTTATACATGTATTTGAATGTAAATCGGAGGAAAAGGGACTTTTCAGAATAAATATCTTTTCAAATATAAAATTAATACTTGCGGTACTTGTATCAATGACAGCTTTAATACTTGCAGTAAGCGTACCGCAGTTACAGGTAATATTTGAAACGGTAACACTTACCCGTGAACAGCTTCTGACGGCACTCGGATTAAGTGCAGTTATACCGTTTGTATCGGGATTTTTTTCAAAAAAATAAAAAGCGTTTCACGTGAAACGGGCGGAATATAATATTCCGCCCGTAATTTTTTATGAAAGTTCCGCTTTTACCTCTGGAGAGTGCATAGCGTCATCAATAACTTTATCATTGTACATATTATTTTCAAGGATTTCAGCAAGTTCATATATAGTGCCTTCGTCCTCACAGTAGACAGCAAAAATATCAGTATCGCTGTCAAATTCGAGTTCAGAGCCGTCGAAATCGTTTATTCTGATAAGATATTTCACAATAGCCTGAATCAAATCGCCATTGCTGGCACAATCATAATTATCAAAAAGCTCCTGTCTGAAACCGCTTTCAATCGTAATTGAAAAGACTTCACCCAGATTGTCAATGTGATAAAAATTACTACTCATTTATTTTTTGATTACCTCTTTACGCATATATCGCTGAAGTGCCTGCGGTATTCGGATACTGCCGTCCTGATTGAGATTATTTTCAAGGAAGGCAATAAGCATTCTCGGAGGAGCAACAACAGTATTGTTAAGTGTATGCGGGAAATATTTTGCACCGTCCTCTGTTCTGACTCTGATTCCAAGGCGTCTTGCCTGAGCATCACCAAGATTTGAACAGCTACCGACCTCGAAATATTTTTTCTGACGAGGAGACCATGCCTCAACGTCAATGCTTTTTACTTTAAGGTCAGCAAGGTCACCGGAGCAACATTCAAGAGTGCGGACAGGAATATCAAGACTTCTGAAGAAATCAACAGTATTTGTATAGAGTTTCCTGAACCAGTCCATGCTTTCTTCGGGCTTGCAGACAACAATCATTTCCTGCTTTTCAAACTGATGAATACGATAAACTCCCCTTTCCTCTATACCATGAGCACCTACTTCTTTTCTGAAACATGGGGAATAACTTGTAAGAGTCTTTGGAAGTTCATTTTCAGGGATAATAGTATCAATAAATTTTCCAATCATAGAATGTTCGCTTGTACCGATTAAGTATAAATCTTCTCCCTCAATCTTGTACATCATACCTTCCATTTCGGCAAAGCTCATAACACCTGTAACAACATCGCTTCTAATCATAAAGGGCGGAATATAATATGTAAATCCTCTGTCAACCATAAAATCCCTTGCATAAGAGAGAATAGCAGACTGTAACAAAGCAATATCACCGCAAAGGTAATAGAAACCGTTACCGCTTGTTTTTCTTGCACTGTCAATATCGATACCGTTAAGGTTTTCCATAATATCAACATGGTAAGGAACTTCAAAATCTGGAACGAAAGGTTCACCGAATTTTTCTACTTCAACATTTTCGCTGTCGTCCTTTCCAATCGGAACACTTTCATCGATAATATTAGGGATAACAAGCATAATTTCACGAATATCGGCTTCAAGCTTAACTTCGAGAGCCTCTTTTTCCTCAAGAGTCTTTCCGATTTCAGTAACTTCAGCCTTAACTCTTTCAGCCTCATCTTTCTGACCTTTAGCCATAAGACCGCCGATAGTCTTGCTCATAGATTTTCTTTTGTTTCTTAGGTCATCACATTCAGTTTTAGTAGCACGGTAAAGCCTGTCAAGTTCAACAACCTTGTCAACAAGTTCAAGCTTTTCGTCCTGAAATTTCTTTTTAATATTTTCCTTAACAAGTTCGGGATTAGTTCTTATAAGCTTAATATCAATCATTTTAAAAAACTCCTTATGTGTTTTAATCCGTTTCACGTGAAACGCTTTTCCGGAGAGGACTCCGTCCCCTCCGAACCTTCCCTGCAAGCCTTTTGAAAAAGGCTTGAGCGAAAACTTTTGATTCGGCAACGTTTCACGTGAAACGCTTTTATTTTATATTGTCAACGAGTTTATCAGCAATAGCGGATAAGTCGTTCTTATCATAAAATTCAAGAATCAATACACCCTTATTTTTACTGTAATCGACTTTAACCTTTCTGCCGAGATGTTCTCTTAAAGAGATTTCCATTTCGGTAAAATAGCTGTCGGAATTTTTTGAGGGTTTGCCGGATTTTGAAGAAGATTCAGACTGTTTTGCAAGCTTTTCAATCTGTCTTACAGAAAGATTTCCGTTTATAGCCTTTTCAGCAGTTTCAAGCATACGCTTTTCATCATCGAACATAAGCAGAGCTTTGGCATGGCCTGATGTAATTTTACCGTCCCTTAAAGCATCAATTATAAAGTCGGGCAGAGAAAGTATTCTTATTGAATTTGAAATATAGGAGCGTGATTTACCTGCAATTTTAGCAATCTGTTCTTTGGACATATTAAAGTTATCAATCAGGTATTTATATCCCTCTGCCTCCTCAATGGGATTGAGATTTTCACGCTGAAGATTTTCCGCCATAGCAATCTGCATAGTCTGAAAGTCGTCAAGTTCCTTTATATTAACTGGAACTTCATCAAGACCCGCCATACGTGAGGCTCTCCAGCGTCTTTCGCCTGCAACAATCTGATAAGAGCCATTAGGGAGAGGACGCACGAGAATAGGCTGAAGAACACCATGTTCCCGAATAGAATCGGCAAGAGCCTCTATACCCTCATCGCTGAAAAATTTTCTGGGCTGGTCTCTGTTGGGTTCAATTTCAGAAATTCTAAGAGTACGTTTAACCTGAACTTCGGCGGAATTATCATCAAAAAGGCTTTCAAGCCCGAAACCAAGTTCACCTTTAGCCATTTAAAAAATATCCTTTCATTATTTTGCACGGGAGAAAATGCCGAATTTTTTCTTTTCGACAGCAACAGGTTCGCCTAAGATTTCACGTCCGAGATTTGCATAAGCCTCCGCACCCTTTGAAGATTTATCATAATACATAATAGGCTTTCCGTAACTGGGAGCTTCTGAAAGTCTGACATTGCGGGGGATTTTGGTCTGAAAAATCTTATTGGGGAAGAACTTTTCAACTTCCTTTACAACCTGATTGGCAATATTAAGACGTGAATCGAACATAGTAAAAAGTATACCCTCAATGTCAAGAGAGGGATTATAATTAGTCCTTACTATTCTGAGAGTATTTGCAAGCTGTGAAAGACCTTCAAGAGCATAAAATTCCGCAAGCATAGGAACAAGAACCCTGTCACTTGCAACAAGTCCGTTGATAGTCATAAGACCTAAAGCAGGAGGGCAGTCAATCAGAATAAAATCATAGTCAAGCTTGCATGTAAGCAACTGGAGTTTAAGACGGTTAGTACGGTTTTCAATATTTATCAGTTCCACTTCACAGCCGGCAAGATTGGCATTAGCCGGAACGATTGAAACGTTTTTATAATCAGTATGAATAACAGCGTCCTGAATTTTAACCTTGCCTATGAAAACATCATAGGAGGATTTATCGACATTCTTTTTTTTGATGCCAAATCCGGTAGTAGTATTGCCCTGAGGGTCTATGTCAACGCAAAGAACCTTAAAATCCCTTGAGCCGAGATAAGAGGCAAGGTTTACAACAGTAGTAGTCTTGCCGACACCGCCTTTCTGATTGGCAACGGCAATAATTCTGCCCATAAAATCATTCCTTTTTAATAAAATATTATATGGATATTATATCACGTTTCTCAGGCTTTGTAAAGCATAATATATATATTTTTTTGAAAAGCGTTTCACGTGGAACGCAGTATATTTTTGAGTAACAGAAAAGCCGTTCCACGTGGAACGGCAGAAGTGAAAAGCGTAACTGATATTTTTTTACGGAATAAACATGTACGTTCAGCCGTAATTCATAGGCGTTTCACGTGAAACGCAGTTTCAGTTTTTATTTTCAGGGAGAAAGAAGTCGGAATCCTTGCTGTTGTCAATAGGTATCCTCACTCTGTATTCTATGTATTCCTCATTCTGAATTTTTTTTGAATCGGCATCGATACCGGCAGACTGCATAGTTTCGATAGCCTTATTGATAGTATTGACGAAAATTTTCACATTCTGAAAGACTTTGGAGCGTGTCCGATAGCTTTGCCTGACCTTTTTCTGACCGATATAATCTTCAACGAGTTTTTCGGTACGTTCAACATTGAGTTTATTTTTAATAACTTTTTCAAGGATATTCATACGTTCCTCACAGCTACCGAGTTTAAGCAAAGCTCTTGCATGGCGTTCGGTGAGATTGAAACTCATAATAAGTTCACGTTCTTCGGGAGTAAGCCTTAAAAGGCGGAGCTTGTTTGCAATAGTACTCTGAGCCTTTCCGAGTTTGGAAGCAGCATCCTCCTGAGTCATGCCATAATAAGAAATAAGCTTTTCGATAGCGGCAGCTTCATCGAAAAAAGATAAATCCTGACGCTGAATATTCTCAACAAGAGCAAGAATAGCGGAATTTCTTTCGCTTATATCGTGAACTATACATGGAACAGCCTGCAAACCGCACATTTTAGCAGCACGCAGACGTCTTTCACCTGCAATAAGTTCATATTTTTCGCCCGATTTTCTGACGGAAAGGGGCTGTAAAATGCCGTTCTGACCGATTGATTCCGCAAGTGACCTTATATCCGAATCATCAAACTCTGTACGAGGCTGATGAGGATTAGGGACAATAAGACGGACATCAATTTCAATGACTTTATTAATCTGTTTGTCCTTGGTAAAATTTAAAAATCCTGCCATAGTAACACTCCTTTACAATTAAGTATAGAGTAATTCTAACACAGAAATTTTTGAAATTCTACTGAAAAAATCCGCCGTTTTATCGCAAAACAGCGGATTATACGACATATATTTACAAAATCAGAGAGGTTTCTTTTTAATCTGACCGCTGTTTCGGGGGAATTTTGTCGGAGTATGCGATATTTTTATTACCCTGACAATTCTTCTTCCTTCGTTTTCGAGTGAATAATCAACGGGAGTTTCAAGAGAACCGCCAAGCATTTCCACGGAATTGCGGGCATTTTCGATATTTTCGGAAAATCCTTTCATAGATATAAAAATTCCGTCTTTTCTGACAAAAGGCAAGCAAAATTCGCTTAAAACGGAAAGATTCGCAACAGCTCTCGCACAGGCAACGTCGAATTTTTCACGGTAAAGGGGATTTTTTCCGGAATCCTCAGCACGTCCGTGAATAAAATCCGCCTGAATTTCAAGCTTTTGACATAAAAGCTGTAAAAAAGTTATACGCTTGTTAAGGCTGTCAAGAAGAGTAATTTTAATATCGGGACGGAAAATTTTAAGGGGAACAGACGGAAATCCCGCACCCGTTCCAACATCAATTACTGATGAATTTTGCGGAATATCGCAGTATCTGCAAACAAGAACGGAGTCGAGGAAATGCTTGACAAGTATTTCCTCACCGTCAGTAATAGCAGTAAGATTAACATTCTGATTATATTCGACAAGGAAATCGGCATAGACAGCGAATTTATTATAAGCATCTTCGGAAAGTTCGAGATTATATTTTTTAAATAAATTTTTTGAATACTGGTAATCGGGAAACATTTTTTAACTCCTTTTGTGCTGTTCAAGCCATACTATTAATAATGATACATCAGCGGGAGATACACCGGAAATTCTTGATGCCTGACCGATTGAAACAGGCTTGACTTTATTAAGCTTTTCAACAGCCTCAAGACGCAGTCCCTTTATAGTTGAATAATCAATATTTTCGGGAAGTGATTTTTTTTCAAGCTTACGCATAGTATCAATCTGTGCAAGCTGTTTGTCAATATATCCTGCATATTTAATCTGAAGTTCAACCTGTTCACAGACTTCAAAAGGAAGTTCCGGACGTCCGGAATCAAAAGGAGCAAGCATAGCATAATTAAGCTGTGGACGGCGAATTAAGTCGGCAAGCTTACAGCCTGTTGAAAGAGGAGCTGTATTGTTTTCAACAAGGAAACTGTTGATTTGTTGAGAAGGAGCAATATTCAAAGTCTGAACACGCTTCAATTCTTTCTCAATAAGTTCACATTTCAACTTCAGATTGTTGAAAACTGTTTCCGATACAAGACCGATTTTATAGCCGATTGGAGTAAGTCTCTGGTCGGCATTGTCCTGACGCAGAATCAATCTGTATTCACTTCTTGAAGTCATCATTCTGTAAGGGTCAGAACAGCCTTTTGTAACAAGGTCATCAATAAGAGTACCAATGTAGGAACTTGCACGGTCAAGAATCATAGGTTCTCTGCCGAGAATTTTAAGAGCAGCATTTATACCTGCAACGATTCCCTGAGCAGCAGCTTCTTCATATCCTGAACTTCCGTTGAACTGTCCCGCACCGTAAAGACCCTTTACTTTTTTAAATTCAAGAGTCGGAAGTAATTCGGTAGGGTCACAGCAATCATATTCGATAGCATAAGCGGGACGCATTATTTCAACGTTTTCAAGTCCCTTTATAGTTTTAAGAAAAGCAAGCTGAACATCTTCGGGCAGTGATGACGACATACCCTGCAAATAGTATTCATCAGTTTCAAGACCCATCGGCTCAACAAAAAGCTGATGCCTTGGCTTGTCTGAAAATCTTACAATTTTGTCCTCAATAGACGGACAATAGCGAGGGCCTACTCCCTGAATTTTTCCGGAATAAAGCGGAGAGCGGTCAAGATTTGAAAGTATAACTTCATGTGTTTTTTGATTAGTATATGTAACAAAACAGCTCACCTTGTTTTCAAGCACAGAGGAATCCGTTGAAAATGAAAACGGAACTATATTTTCGTCACCGTCCTGACGTTCCATAACTGAAAAATCGATACTTCTTTTATGAACTCTGCAAGGCGTACCGGTTTTAAATCTTCTTATAGTTATGCCGTTGTCAATAAGGCTCTGGGATAAAAGTGTACTCGGCAAAGCGGAATCAGGACCGCTTTCGTAAGAAGTTTCACCGATATGAATTTTACCTTTAAGGTATGTACCTGTCGCAATTATAACAGCTTTAACGGCATATTCCGCACCGAGCTTAGTTCTGACACCGCATATTTTACCGTTTTCGGTAATAATTTCAGCAACTTCAGCCTGTTTGATGAAAAGGTTTTCCTGAGATTCGCATACTTTTTTCATATAATTGTGATACATAACACGGTCAGCCTGAACTCTCAAGCTATGAACAGCAGGGCCTTTTCCCTTATTAAGCATACGGCTCTGAATGAAGCATTTATCAGCACCCTTACCCATTTCACCGCCGAGAGCATCAATTTCACGGACAAGATGACCTTTTGCAGTACCGCCTATTGACGGATTACAGGGCATATTAGCAATCTGGTCAAGAGAAATCGTAAAAAGAACCGTTTTACAGCCAAGTCTTGCGGAAGCGAGAGAAGCCTCAACACCGGCATGACCGGCACCAATAACTGCAACATCAAAGGAATCCATTTTATAATTCATTAAGAAACACCTCCGAAAAGCGTTTCACGTGAAACGTTTTATATTATGCGTTTCACGTGAAACGGATATTATTTTCCGACACAGAATCTTGAAAAAACTTCATTCACAACGGTTTCAGAGGCTTTTTCGCCGGTAAGTTCAAGAAGTGACTGTAAAGCCTCATCTATAAGAACAGTAACGGCATCAAGCATAACACCGGATTCAAGTGCGGATATTGATTCATTTATCTGCAATAATGCGGTATCAACACATTTTTTCTGACGTTCATTTGAAACAGTGCCGTTATCGAAATTAATTTCAGATGCCTCAAAAATATTCTCAACAGCGGACTGTAATTTTTCGATACCATCATTATTTTTGGCGGAAATCAGAACAGTATTTTGAATATACTTATTAATAATCTGTTCATCAGAAACAATTTCCCTGTCGCTCTTGTTTATAACAGCAATACAACGCTTATTTTCAAGCTTTTCAAGAATTTTGAAATCGTCCTCGCACAGCGGACAGCTACCGTCAAAAACAGCAATAATAAGGTCAGCCTCATCAAGTTTTCTGAAAGCAATATCAACGCCGATTCCCTCAATAATATCGGAAGTTTCACGGATACCGGCAGTATCGGAAAGACGTAAAACAAGCTCTCCTATTTTAACGGATTCCTCAATAACATCACGGGTAGTACCGGCAATATCAGTAACGATACTTCTTTCAAAACCGCTTAAACAGTTAAAAAGCGTAGATTTTCCGACATTCGGTCGACCTACTATAACCGTATTTATACCGTTTCTTAGTATTCTTCCGTAATCGTAACCCTTTATAAGACTTTCAAGTTCAGATTTTACATCAGTTAATTCAGACTGAAGAACATCGGGTTCAACCCCGGGAATATCTTCTTCGGGATAATCTGCCCATGCGGAAAGGTCACCGAGAATTTTAACAAGCTTTTCACGTACGGAAGTGATTTTGTTGAAAACTGTCCCCTTGCGTAAGCTTTCAGCCATTTTAAGTTCCGTATCACCTTTAGCGGAGATTATATCCATAACAGCATCAGCCTGAGTCAAATCGAGTTTGCCGTTTATGAAAGCACGTTTTGTAAATTCTCCTGCACCGGAGGGTTCAGCACCGTTTTTAAGTACGGCACGGAGAATTTTTTTAGTAACAAACAATCCGCCATGACAGGATATTTCAGCAACGTCCTCCCCCGTATAGCTGTGGGGAGCTTTGAAAACGGTAAGAATACATTCATCAATAAGCTGACCGTCATCGTATACATGACCATAAGCACATGTATATCCTTTCATATCGACAGCCTTTTTTCCGTTTGGAGTTTTAAAAACCTTGTCAGCAATTTCAAGGGCAGAATCGCCCGATATACGTATAACAGCAATTCCCCCCGGAGCATTCGGGGTGGAAATACCTGCAATAACAGACATAAAAATCACACCTTTTCTGAAAAAAAGCCGTCCGCAGACGGGACGGCATTAAACTGAAATATTATTTTGCATAAGAGCGAGTGTAAGAAAAACCAATGATGAAAAACACACCACAAAAGACGGCATCAGAAGTCTGAACCATAAATCCATAGTCAGAAACAGCGTACAAAGTGAAAGAATAAGAAATGCGGAAAAAATCAGCATTACAAGAATCCAATCTATTATCAGTACAATAAAATTGAAATGCCGTGCTTTTTTATGCAGGCTTACATCAGTACCGAGGGATTTTTTATATTTCACAAGTAAAATCAAGCTTAAAACAAGCTGAATCAGACCGCATACTGCAAGTATTTTGTGAACAGTTCCGTCCGGAATTTTCATACTCAGATTTGTTTCTGTAAAATTAAATGGCATAAAAATAGTCTGAATCAGAACTGATAAAATATTTATGCTTATAAGAACTATGCCTCTTACAATACGTTTATGAATTTCAGAACTCAATTTTTCCATAAAGACCGCCCTCTATGGAATCTTCGGGCTTAGGCTTTTTGTAATCCTTTTCAAAGCTTGTGGAAAGGTCAATATCCTTAGGCTCACGGTGAATTCTTTTTTTGCCATTGAAATTCTTACCACCCCTGCCCTTTGACTTGTCGAAATTTTTCTTTTTAGGGTTGGTGGAGGAAATTATAATTTTTCTGTAAGGCTCTTCACCGACAGACTTTGAAGAAACGCCCTCAATTTCGGACACTGCCGAATGAATAACACGTCTTTCATAAGGATTCATTGGTTCAAGAGGCTGTGAACGACCTGTTTTCAGGACATTTTTAGCAACCTTAACAGCAAGTTGCTGTAAAGTAGCCTTTCTTTTTTCCCTGTATCCGAAACAATCGATAGTAATGCGGAAATACTCTTTATCTCCCTTGTTTGCAATCATAGAAGAAAGGTATTGCAAAGCATCAAGAGTTTCACCACGTCTGCCGATAATAGTACCGTTGGTGTTGCTTTCGAGTTCGATAACAGCACCTTTATCGTTCTGATATACTTTAGCACTTGCATTTACACCCATCGCAGAAAGTACAGAAATGATGTAATCACGGGCAACTTCAGCCTTTGGATTGAGGAGTGAATCATCTTCGATAAGAGTAAAATTATCAAGTGAATATTCGCTTGAATCGTCATCAAAATTTTCCTGTTCAGCAGTAACTTTTTCTTCCCTGACCGGTTCAACGGTAACTTCTTCCCTGACCGGTTCAACGGTAACTTCTTCCCTGACCGGTTCAGCGGTAACTTCTTCCCTGACCG
>CAMDZD010000023.1 GCA_945910815.1 uncultured Clostridia bacterium | reverse complement strand
ATAAATGAATGTGGTGTTTACAGATATGCAGAATCAGAATATTTTGATTTATTGCTTGTTTCCTATTCCATTGATAATAGTCCTGTAATAACCTGCGATATTGCAAATGATGAAAAATTACCTGATGAGGTACTGGAATCATTTACAGATAAATCCATAATCAAAAAGGCGTTTAACGTGAATTTTGAAAGGGTATGTCTTTCAGTATATCTTCGCAGAAATTATCCTGATTTACTGGATTTTGAGGATTCTGCCGGTAATTATATTGACCCTGTGTCATGGCAGTGTGATATGATTCATGGAAGATACCTTGGTATGATGTCTTCTCTTGAAGATATGGGAAAGCTCCTCAGACTAAAAGAAAAGAAGATGTCTGAGGGAAAAGAGCTTATTAAATATTTCTGCACTCTCCATGAAGATAAAAACGGGAATCTGCTATTTTATGATAAATCCGATTCGCCTAAAAAATGGAAACAATTCAAGGAATATAACAGACGTGATGTGGAGGTTGAACTTAAAATACAGCGTTACCTTTCTGAAATCCCCGTCCCCGATTTTATCTGGGAAGAATTTTACATTGACCAGCGTATAAACGACAGGGGTATTCTTGTAGATACATATTTTGTGGCAAAGGCTGTGGAGCTTGACAGTATAGTCAGGAAA
This sequence comes from uncultured Clostridia bacterium, assembly GCA_945910815.1. Lineage (GTDB taxonomy): Bacteria > Bacillota > Clostridia > Oscillospirales > Ruminococcaceae > Ruminococcus. Next base: position 31,949 of record CAMDZD010000023.1, on the reverse strand, counting down.
GAACTTTTTCAAAAGCTTTCAGAATTAACAGGACTTGAAAATCCCAATTCTCCTGCACAGATGAAGGAGTGGCTAATGTGCAGAGGAATTACAGCTGAATCTCTTGACAAGAAGTCAGTACAGAAACTATCTGAAACAGCTCCTGATGATATTAAAGAGGTTCTCAGACTGTATCAGCAGCTCTCAAAATCATCTGTAAGAAAGTATGATACAATGCTTAATGCTGTCTGTGAAGACGGCAGAGCCAGAGGAATGTTCAGTTTCTACGGTGCTAACAGAACAGGCAGATTTGCCGGACGTCTCATTCAGTTACAGAATCTTCCTCAGAATCATCTTGATAATCTTGCAGAGCTTAAAGGTCTGATAAGGTCAGGTAATTTTGATGCTGTAAAGGAAAGTAATGAAGATGTGTCAGATGTGCTTTCTCAGCTGATACGAACATCATTTATACCATCTGATAACAAGAAATATATAGTCGCTGACTTTTCGGCAATTGAAGCAAGAGTTCTTGCATGGCTTGCTGACGAGAAATGGAGAATACAGGCTTTTGAAAACGGTGAGGACATATACTGTGCCTCAGCCTCAAAGATGTTTGGTGTTCCTGTTGAGAAGAATGGCATTAACGGACATTTAAGGCAGAAAGGAAAAATTGCGGAACTTGCCTGCGGATATGGAGGTTCAATCGGTGCAATCAAGGCTATGGGTGGTGCTGAATTAAAGCTTACTGATGATGAATTATACTCACTTGTTGACGACTGGAGAAAGTCTTCTCCTAAAATTGTGAAGTTCTGGAGAGATGTACAGTCAGTTGCAGAAAAGGTCATTACAGACAGAAACAGTATAACTTTCAGCAGATTAAAATTTTCCTGTGAAGTCGGAATATTATTCATAGAGTTACCCTCAGGACGAAGGCTTGCATATGTCAGACCAAAGGTTGAAAAGGACGATAACGGCAGACATATTATTACATATGAAGGAGTTGACAGCAGTAAGAAGTGGTCAAGGCTTGAAACTTATGGTGCTAAACTGGTTGAGAATATAACACAGGGAATTGCAAGAGACCTGCTGATGTATTCAATGAAAACAATGCAGAATATGGATATAGTGGGTCATGTACATGATGAAGTAATAGTTGAATGCAATAAGGACATAACTGTTGAACATATATGCAGTCTTATGGAAAAGACACCTGAATGGGCTGACGGATTGAATCTTCGTGCTGATGGCTATGAGTGTGAGTTTTATATGAAAAAATAAAATAAAGCAGAACGACTGTGTGGTTGTTCTGCTTTTTGCATATAGTGATATTTTTGCAAGGCAACCGCATGAAAAAATTATGATAATTTTTGAAAAGTAACAAACAATTTGAATGGGTGACAGTAGACAGTGTATGTGGAGCAGACAGCAAAATAGTGTATGTGGAGCAGACAGCAAAATAGTGTATGTGGAGCAGACAGCAAAATACGGAGATATCTTGATGAAAATAAAACGTCATAAAAAATATCTGCTTCTGTTTGTCATTTTAAATCTCGTATTTTACAACTGTAATACTAATTTTATAATTTAATAAAGTTAGCAAAAAATGAAATAAATTTCACAAAATTATATATTAATTGCTTTTTTGTAAATAATCTGATATAATTTAAATCGGATAATATATTGTGTCGGAGGATAATATGGAGTTAGAAAAGTTATATGAAAATGCAGGCAATCTTACATCAAAAGGTCTTGATAACATAATGTATGATGAATATTGTTTTATTGATGAAGATACAGATGAATATACAGAAGAATATCTGAAAAATGAGTATAATTTTAAAAGCTTTTCAGATGGTCTTACTGAATGTATAAACAAATACGGATTTAAAGGGGATATCAATTCAGTTGAGGAAAAAACTGAATATATAATTTCAAAGTGCAGGGAAAATAATGTTCAGCTTAATCTCGCAATAATAAAAACATGGTTTAAAGATAAAAGACCTGTTTCAGAAAAAAGAAGCCGTGAAAATGTATATAAATTATGTTTTGCATTGAAAATGGATTTAAAACAGGCATCTGAATTTTTTAATAATACATATTTTGAATGTCCTTTTAATTTCAGAATACATAATGAGGCAATATATTTTTATTGTCTGAACAGAGGGCTTAATTACAGCAAGGCTCAGGAATTAATAAAAAAAGCAGATGAAATTATAAAAAATAATATATCAGAAAATAATGAATCAGAATATAAGTTTACATATAATATAGGAAATGAAATTCTTCAGATTAACAGTGAGGAAAAATTATTCGAGTATATTAAAAAGCACAGCAATGAGTTCCTTATATCAAATAAAACAGCCTATAATCATGCAAAAAGACTTATATATGAATGTACAGAGCTTGCGGTAAAGCTTTACAATAATGATATAACTTACCGTGATGAACGTAAATTCACCAATAAAAAGAAAAATATTGATTTGCTTTTATTTGTAATGTTTGATACGGATATGCTGATTAAAAATAATAAAAATAATTCATTTTCAAAAACTTCTCAGTTTCCGGAACTGATAAAGTCGAATTTTCCTTTGAAAATGCAGCTGTCAAATATCTGTAACAATAAAAAAGTATCATATGATACAATGAGAAAAGCCTTGATAATACTGAACTTTTTTTGCTTTTTTGCTTCAGCGTGCATAAAAGATGAAGAAGGGGACTTTTTACAATTTGTGGCAGAAACAGATGACCTGCTTGAATCGTGCGGTTATCCGAAACTGTATGTAAGAAATCCATATGACTGGCTGATAATGCATTGTGCAAATCATTATACCCCTTTGGTTGAACTTGCCAATTCAATTAAAAGATACTACATATATGCGAATGAGTAAAAGTAATTTTTATAAATCATTATGCAGTTATGTTGCATCAGGATTTGAAAATCTTATCAGGAGATTTTAAAAATATGAGATATCCATTATTGATTAAATCGCAGATAATACTCAGGGAAATAAATACTGAAAAATTCTTTAATTTTATTATAGAGGATATTATTGGAACAGGTTCAGGCTGTATAGTCTATACGGCATCATATACTGATAATGAAAATAATAAGTTTCTGGTTCGGCTCAAAGAGTTTTATCCATCGAATATTGAAATAGTGAGAAATGGAAACAGTCTTAAAGTATCAGATGAAGATAAAAAACGCTTTGAAATACTTCTTGAAAATTTTTCAGACGGCTATAAAAAACAGCTCTCATTTCACAATATACAGGAAAATATGAATACTATAAGCAATATACAGGGAATTTATGTGGGCAACAATACAAAATATACAGCTATGAGCTGTCAGAACGGAAAATGCCTTTCAGAAATATCTGATTTATCATTTTATGATATAGCAAGGCTGATAAAAACAATTGCAATATCATTGAATAATCTGCACAATCAAGGATATGTTTATCTTGATTTGAAACCCGAAAATATATTCATATATCCTGAAACTCCTGAAATGATAATGCTTTTTGATTTTGACAGTGCCATAAAAAAAGAGGATATATTAAAATATCCGGAAATGCTGTCATTTACTGAAAAATGGTCAGCTCCGGAAGTACGTCAGAGAAAATACAGTAAAATATCTGAAAAATCTGATATCTATTCAGCAGGTGCAGTTCTTATGTATCTTCTTTTTAATCGCTGTCCGGAACTTTCAGACAGAAGATATTCAGCAACATGGGAGAATGATATAAATAACAGTATAATTGCAGATGAAAGCCCCGAAATTAAAAAAATGATAACAGATATTTTTCACAGAACACTTTCAGCAGATACAAACAAGCGTTATAATAATTTCGGTGAACTTATTGAAATTCTTGATAATTTCATAATATCATTTCAGAAAGAAAAACCATATCTTAAAACATTTATTCCTGTCGGAAATAATTATTTCTGCGGGCGTAATAATGAAATGGCTGAAATACATGATATTTTGCAGAATGAGACAAAATTTCTTGTGCTTCACGGTATAGGAGGCATAGGAAAATCCGAACTTGCAAAGCATTATGCAATGAGATATTCAGAATTTTATGATTCAGTAATTTTTATAAGATATAATGAAAGTATAATCAGCACAGTTGCAGATAATGTTAACTTTCCGGTAATGAATTTTTATCGTGATGAAGATGAAAGCGAGGAGGAATATTTTAAAAGAAAAATAAGTATTCTTCGGAAAATATGCACTGAAAGAAATCTGATAATACTTGATAATTTTGATACTGATGAATGTGATAACCTTGATGAGCTTACTTCATTGCCATGCAGGTTTATTGTGACATCAAGAGTGGATTTTTCCGGTATTTTTAATCAGTATGAAACAGATATAATTGAAGATTATAATAACCTTTATGATATGTTCTTATATTATTATAAATATAATATCAAAGAAACAGATGAGGAATATATAGAAAATATAATATATTCATTGCAGGGGCATACTATGGCAGTTGAACTTGTTGCAAAGCATATGAATATGAGTGAAATTTCTCCGTCTGATATGTATAGTAAGCTTATTGAATATGGCATATCCTGCGGAAATTCAAAAGTCAGAAATCTTAAAGACGGAAAATTAAAAAGCAGGACTGCTTATGAACATATAGAAATACTTTTCAATGTGTTCGGATTATCTGAAAATATAAAGAATATTCTTAGAAATATGGCTCTGATAGGTTCAAATCCTATTGAAAAGCAATATTTTATTGAGCTTAATGAATCCGATGAAAATGATATAAAACATCTTAATGAAGCGATTGCATATGGCTGGATAGGAGAATATGAAACTGAAAATAAAACCAGTTTGCTTATGCATACTCTTATTGCTGAAACTCTGTGCAGACAGTTAAAGCCGGATTCCGTGCAATGCAGAACACTTGCAGAAAATATGTCAGTTATTGCGGATAATATAAATATATATCCTGCTGAACTTAGAAATGCCAATATCAGATTTCTTAATCATGCTGTATTCAATCTTGGCGGTGAGGATATGACTGTAATATCATTTTTTGAAAAAATGATTCTGATTTATATGCATGAGCAGAATTATAAAAATGCTGAGTTGTGCTGTAACAGAATACTGGATATTGCTGAAAAAAATTATCCTGATGAAAATTCAAAAATCATTAATGCATATTTTTTTCTTATGGATATTTCGCTGAGAACCGAAAATTATCAGAAAGCCGATAAATACAGAAATAAATTATCAGAAATGGGTTTTGACAGGGATTATGCGGAAATATGCTGTCTGAATTTCATAGAGAATCAGGATTACAATACTGCTGAAATATATGCACAGCAGCTGCTGGAATTATCAGAAAACAGCCATGATTTATATAATTCATATGCTTATTTTGTAATGATTGCAGAACTTAAAGCCGATATTGAAAAAATCAGAGAATATGCAGAAACAGAAATCGAATATATTAAAAAATATATATCGGAAAATGATTTTGAAGAAAATTCAAAGGATATTGCAGAACTTTATCATGATTTGGGCAGAGCTTATTACAGCAGCGGCAAATATCAAAAATCAATTGAATTTTATGAAAAATATATTGATATGGCTGAAAATGTAATGGGCGAAAAAAATTCCGATACAATCGATGCATATATGATGACGGGTGTGGCATATGTTTTAAGCGGAGATACTGAGCATGGTTATAATATGTGCAGGACAGCCTGTGAAATTGCTGAAAAATACTATGGTGCTGAGCATAGCGAAACCCGGTATTATATTGATGCATACAATAAATTAATAGAAAAATCTGATATTTAAACGGCGAACCGAAATTCTTGTTTTAGAATTCCGGTTCTTTTGTTATAAAAAGTCATTTTTACAAATTCAGAAATCCATATGCTATACTTTGAATATAAGGAGGTAAGGTATATGAAAAATACTGAATGGAAAGATAAAAATAACAACATCAGATGTGAAAGCTGCGGGAAAACTATAACTGACAATAAAATATTCTGGGAGCATGGTCTTGGATACTGTAAAAAATGTTATGATGATATTCAGAAATATAATTCCGGAAAAAGAAAATCCTAATCATCAGATTTTATTATTGGTATAGTATCATCAATAAGGTCAGTAAGTTTAACGGATAAAACTTTTGAGAGAGCAATAAGTTCAATATCCGTTACAAAGCGTTCACCATTTTCAATTCTGCGGATAAAGTGATGGTCTACATCATAGCCTGCAATCTGCATCATTCTTGCAAGCTGTCTTTGAGAAATATTCTTCTCATGGCGTATCTGTGTAAGTCTTTGTCCGCAGATATTGTTTCTTCCGTTTTCTGCTTTTAGTTTAAACATAAAAAATCCTCCTTGCGATTTTAACAATAAAAACAGTAAAAATTTGTGCATAATGCAGAAAGCAGTGAATGACACTTGACATTTCTTTAATTATATGATATTATTAGCTTATAGGTGGTAAATAGTATTTACCAACTCTGAAAATCTCAAAAAGAAGTAAATGAAATAACCATTGAAGCTGTACAACAAGGATTTATTCCTGTTGTATCTCCAAAGAAAAACCGAAAAAATCCCTGGAGGTACGATAAGGAATTGTATAAACGCAGAAATCAAATAGAACGTTTTTTCTGAGAATCAAGCGTTTCAGAAAAGTATTTACCCGTTATGACAAGCTTGATATTATTTATCTTGCTGTTACTACTCTTGCTATGATTTTTGATGCTATTCTTTAATGTTAACACGCTCTAGTTATTAACGATTTGTTTACTCATTCAAAAACCATGACTTTTTGAAAAAAAGTGTTATATGATAAAAGCATAGTACATAAGGAGATATTATTATGGCAGATTTAAATGAGAATATAAAAAAAATATCAGAAAATGAAAATGTTCAGAAAGCGAAAAACATTGCTTCAAACGCAGGCAAAAAATTGGACGAAAACATTACAAATGCTGTTGAGGGAATAAAAAGCTCTGACACATATAACAAGGTTATGAATAATGAAAATGTCCAGAAAGCAAAGAACGTCGCTTCAAACGCAGGTAAAAAACTGGACGAAAACATTACAAATGCCGTTGAGGGAATAAAAGGCTCTGACACTTATAATAAGGTTGTGAATAATGAAAAATTCCAAAAAGTAATGAACAGTAATACTGCTAAAAAAGCAACAGGTTTTTGGAAAAAGCTTGGAAAAAAATCAAAGTACATAGTTGGAGCTGTAGCTACTGCCGTTGTCGTCCTGTCGGTCACTAATCTTTTCGGTGGCAATACAACGAAACTTAAATCAGAAAATTCGATAAAAGCAACAAAATGCAGTTATAAATGTAAAGCGGGTAAAGTAGGTTTTTCAAGTGCTTCAGAAACAAGTGGAACATTATATTTTTCTGCAAAAGATGAAAACAAGGTATATAAAATAGAAAGTGAAGATAATCAAGAAACAGAAACAACAACTGCTGAAAGCAAAATATATGGCAGAGATGATAATGGTTCTTCACTTTTTAAATATGATACAAAACTGTCTGGCGAAGATACTAATGGAAATGGTTATGTAGAATATACGATAAGTGTATACAATGGAAGAAAATATAAAAAAGTATGTACTATAAAAGGCAAGACAAAATAATCAATTAAGGTGCAAATAATATATTTGTAAAGCTTCAAAAGTTGACAAACAGCAAAGAAAATTTAATAAGGCAATAAATTAACGTGAGTTCGACAGAAAAAAATCAGTCAGTAAGGCATAAAATACCTTGAGGCATATCAGAAGCAGAACATATAGAGGGCTTTTTGGGGAGAAAGGAGTAAGCAGCCAGAGCAAAAAGCAGATTGACAAGAAAATCAGTAACACTGCGGTGCCTGGAATGCTCCACGTTGTATATATTCTTAAGAAAGTCATTAACTGATTCAATAACATTACGTTTGGCGGAGCATAAGTCTGTAATCGTAATCCATAGATTTGGACAGTTTTTTCTATATTTTTTCCAGCGAACTTATGTTATATATAACTTCTTTCTCTTTTTGAAAAGATACTGAAAAGCTCTTAGAATATTTGGGGACTCAGAATGATGAGGAAGACAGCGAATTTAATAAATAAAGGACTTAAACATAACATAATCAGGTTTATGATATATTTTTATTGCATAATTAACACTCCATAAAATTTATAACACCTGTGCTTGAAGATACAAATATTTTTTTACATATTTACACTAATGTTCAATGAACAACTATCAGCGTAACCAAAACAACTTAAAATGCAGTTACTGTTATAAAAGTAATATAACATTATAATTTGTTAATATTTATATAAAATTACTATAATATAATTATTTTTATAAAAATATTATAAATATAATAGTTATGGAAATATATACTGATAATAAAAATAATTTATAATAATAAAAAATTACATAAAAATATATAGAATTTCAACTTTATAAAATCATATACAGACCATTCAGTTATTATAGCTGAATGGTCTTTTTAAAATAAAAAAATCCATACAGTGTATAAAATAAAATTTAAAAATATGCGGAATATAGCGGTTATCTTTATAGCAATGTCAGTTGCTTTTCTGATTTTGAATCACTTCTGTGACCTCTTTAACATGCTGCGAATACATATTGTCCATCATAATAATATTTCCATCCTTTAGTGTCGGAATAAGCATATTTTCAAGATAATCAACGAACTTCTTTCCTGTTGATTTCGATATCCCAAAAATTTTTTGTGTTTCTATGAGAGTATGCTCTTTCATATAATATCTGACTGCTTTTTCTCTTAAATCTTTACTATAACTCATGATTAATATTATATCATTTCTCTTTCTATATTTCAAGTTATTTGACTATAATTTATCTCGAATACGACAATGAATAACTCAAAAAAAATACGGCAGTCAGTTACGAGTGTAGCAAACAATATCAACCAGATTGCACACAGAGTAAACTCGACAAGCCGTATTTATAATCAGGAAATGTTTGAATTGCAGTCAGATTCTGAACGGGTACATCAAACAGAATTTGTATTCTGCAATAAAAATTTTTCAGGACAAATATAAATATATTTTTGCAAAATCATCATATGATATTCTTTTCAATTTGACTGTCATCAGCATATTTTTCAGCATAGCTGCCTGATTTTGCAGTAATTATGAGATTGTTGCAATTTCTGAATGCTCCCCATTCAATACTTGTCACGCTATCAGGGATTGTGATATTGGTAAGACTTTTACAATTGCTGAATGCTTCACATTCAATACTTGTAACACCATTTGGAATTGTGATACTGGTAAGACTTGTACAATTGATGAATGCTTCACATTTAATACTTGTCACGCTATCAGGAATTGTAATACTGGTAAGACTTTTACAATTTCTGAATGCTTCACATTCAATACTTGTCACACTATCAGGAATTGTTACATTGATAAGACTATGGCAATTTTCAAATGCACGCCATCCAATACTTGTCATACTATCAGGAATTGTAATACTGGTAAGACTTGTACAATTTCTGAATGCTTCACATTCAATACTTGTCACGCTATCAGGAATTGTTACATTGATAAGACTATGGCAATTTTCAAATGCACGCTGTCCAATACTTGTCACGCTATCAGGGATTGTTATACTGGTAAGACTTTTACAATTTCTGAATGCTTCCCCTCCAATACTTGTCACGCTATCAGGGATTATGATATTGGTAAGACTACTGCAACCACTGAATAATCCCCATTCAATACTTGTCACACTATCAGGAATTGTTACATTGATAAGACTATGGCAGTTTTCAAATGCATGCCATCCAATACTTATCATGCTATCAGGAATTGTGATACTGGTAAGACTTGTACAATTGATGAATGCTTCCCATTCAATACTTGTTACGCTATCAGGGATAGTAACACTGGTGAGGTTGCTACATCCGCTGAATGCTTTCTCTCCAATACTTGTAACGCTATCAGGGATAGTAACACTGGTGAGGTTGATACATCTGCTGAATGTTTCCCTTTCAATACTTGTAACGCCATTTGGAATTGTGATACTGGTAAGACTACTGCAATCTCTGAATGCTTCCAATCCAATACTTGTTACGCTATCGGGAATTTTTATGCTGGTAAGGTTTTTACATTCACAGAATGCCTGGCTTCCAATAATTTTTACACTATCAGGAATTACTACATTTTCATGACTACCCTTATATTTGATAAGAATATGTTTTCCAACAATAACAAAATCATCAGGATAATTCTGTAACCATTTTGTTATGTAAAATGCACAGTCTCCGATACTCATAACACTGTCAGGAATGATGAGGTCAGTAAGGTTTTTACATCCCAAAAATGCTTTATCTTCAATACTTGTCACACCGTCAGGAATTGTTATGCCGGTGAGGCTACTGCATCCGCAAAATGTACTATTTTTAATACTTGTAACGCCGTCAGGAATTGTAATGTTGATGAGACTGCCGCATCCGCAGAATGCACCGTTCTCAATACTTGTAATACTGTCAGGAATAGTGACACCTGTGAGTTTTTTGCATTTGTAGAATGCATAACATCCGATATTCGTCACACTATCAGGAATAATGACATTATTAAGGTTTCTGCATTCTTTGAATGCTTTCTCTCCGATACTTATCACACCGTCAGGAATCACGACTTCCGTAATGCCACGTTCTTCTGTGTATGCTTTCAATACACCATCTTCGATTCTGAAGCCCATTTAAAATGCCTCCTTTAATATATCACATTATTTCAAATTTCCGGATTTCATCTGTGCTTTGAAACATTTAATAAAATCCTTTTCATTGCCGTTATACAACTTTCTGATATTTTCGTGTCCCTGTCCATAGAAGTCACCGGAACCTACAAGAAACAGCACCCTGTCCAGCTTGAAAGGTGATACATTACATTGATTTGCAATTTCAATGACCTTTTTAAAAACAGTTTTCATATTATCTCCCGTCTGATAAATTCCGTCGATAATTGCACGTATATGCTGGTCAGGCTTACAGTATCCGGTCATTCCCATATCTTTAATCCAGTTGCTTGCCATAGCAAACCCCCACTGTGATACCTGTGCAGAAACTTTATTTACAAGCTTTATTTTTTCTTCAGGACTTTCTGCCTTTTCAAATTCCTGATACAGTTCATCAATATCACTGAACTCAGATAAATATGTCGCAAGGGTAATGATATTTCTGGCGAATTTGTACCATGCACCTTTCGGAGACTGTTCCGAATCGGGTACGCACTGACTGCACAGGTCTTTCCACAATTCTTCAACGTCATTGCCGTATTTTGCACGCACTGTATTCAGTTTGAAATTGCAAAGTATAGCATCTATTGCGGTTTTGCGTTCAGGTCTGAAATAAGCAATGGGGTTTGCCATAGTTCGCTTGTTGTTATCATTGACCGAAACAACACCTCTTTTAAAAGCCTCGTCCAGTGATGATGCTTTGTGTACTTCAAAATAATCATCAAGTACAGCATCATTAACCAGATTCTTTGTATGTTCCTTAAGATAAGAAACAGCATAATCATATAAATTCATAATCATTTCTCCTTGTAATAAATTATAATCGGCTGTATGTAAACCCTGTCTCCGTCCCATGAAATTTTTCCAAGCACATGAATTTCAGAATGGTGAAAATGTATTCTGCCGAAATATTTCTTTTTCTGAACAATTTCTTTATTCCGGCGGTAAGAAATTTCTTCTGTAAATTTGTCTGAAATCACAACAACAAATTCATAATTTCGTTCATATGCCCTGTATTCTGATACTGCAAAGACAACTGCATCAAAGCTGAGAAAATAGTATTTCATATTTTCAAGAGTCAGAAACACAAACGGTTTCTTCCTGCCAGTAAATTCAGCATTTAATATTTCTGAACAGTTTCTATGCAGAAGTTCTTTTTCATCAAGCAGACCGGCAATATATTCTGCCGTGCCGCATACATGAGTATAATCGGAAATATCAAGATTATCGGCTTGTATGCCATTACGTTCAAGCTGATTCATGATATACTTTTTGTCGGAAACGTAATAATAATTCCGCATAGTCTATGCCTCTCATTTCAGAAATTCTTCTGTCACCATTTCAACAGGCATTCCGTCCCTGCCATTTTCTGCTTCATAAACAGCAATTCTGCCAACTATATCTACCAGCATACGATAGTCATCACCACTGCCCAGTGAATCATATTTCTGCTGAATAAGCAGTAAAATATGTTCCTGTTCACTCAGTTTGCTGATATCCTCCTGAACATCAGTACGTAATACAAAAGCAAATTCTTCAAATTCTGTAATGAAATATTCTATAGGAAATACTTTTAATTTCCCGTTTTCCACATAAAGACCACATTCTTCCCCGTCGTCACTGGCATAAATCATATGGCAAATATCAAAAAATGGTCGTCTGTCAAAAATGATAATATCACCATATCCCGCTACAAATTGACCATCGTTTATTTCATCTCCTATAGTATCGTCCCAATAGTCTTCATCAATACCACACTTCCAGACTGTACCACGTTTGCTGAGAAGATACTTATATTCTTTCAATTTTATATAACAGTCATCAAGTGACGGTTCCCTTATATTTTCATGACGCTTTGCAATATACCATTCGGGGTCATCTTCACTGTCTTTCTGTATATCAAAATGTGATGCAAGATATTTGCTGATTTCGTCAACAGATGAAAACACGGGATAATTATCATCATGATATAAAATATTATTTTTATCCCTTGTAACTTTTGTCAGAGTAAAAAACACATTATCGGCAGATTTCATAAAATCAATCGCTGTACAGAACATATCATAATTTTCCATAAAACTTTTTCCTTTGCTGTCCCATTCCTCGGTATCCTTGAATTCTTCCATGATACCATTCAGAAGCTCCAGTTTATAACGAACGTCTGCACGTGCGGAATAGACGATTTTCTGAAGAGTATTTATATCTGACATCATGCGTTTATTTGCTTCAAGATAATCTTCCGACTCAACAAGAGCGATTATCTTCTTTGTGTTCTCGGAAAGTTTTCTTGGTGGAACACCTTTGCGTGGACTGAGATAATGTGTGTAAAGTGTGATTTCTTCCATAAAGCATATACCTCCCGTACTTATGCACTGTTGTTTTTTTGTTTCTGTCATTATTATAGCATATATGATGTACCAAAAACGCCCTATGTCAGGATTCATATTTTCTGAGAGCATTTCTCAACGTTTCTGCTATTTGTTCACGCAAATTTTGCGGGGATAGTACTTCTACCTCATCAGCAAACTGTATCGCCCAGTGCAGCACAGAGGATTCGCTGGCTTGAATGTGTACTTTCATCATAGCATTTGACAATTTCTCAATACGAATATCCGTACCGAAATTGTCAGTAATATCATTCATCATGTACTGCTTGCATTGAAACGTGATATGTACTGAATTACCGCTCCAAAGATTCGGATGTTCCCTGACATATTCTGAAAGTCGGATGCCTGTTTCAAACCCCTTTAGCATACGCATAGATTTTAAAGGTGAGGAGAGAACTTCACAGTCCTTGATTCTGTCAATCCGAAAATGTGTCAGGTCATTGTACTGCGGGAGATTGCATATCAAATAAGAGTGACCGTTTCTGGAAATTATCTGATACGGATTTACTGTATACTGCTTCTTTTTTCCACTGCTGTCAAGTCTGAAATGAAGTTTCCCGTCAATACCGCAATCACAGTAATGAAAAGATATCTGACGGTCGGTTACTATTGCATTTCCAATATTTTCAAGCGTTATGATTATCTCTCTGTTTTCAATTTTGCCATAAATATCCGTATCAATCTTCGAGATTTCAGAATGAAAATACTTGCTTGATAGTTTTTCAAGTCTGCGAATCAGGCTGATACGGTCTTTTTTCGATAGTCCGTCGGTCAGCAGAACATTATCAATCAGTAAACGCAATTCGCCATTCAGGAACTCATGTTCATAATACCAGTCTGTCAGTATTGTTTCTTCACCATTCTTACCATTTCGGATAATAGCATCCTCTTCATATTCACTTCCACGATATTTTATAGGAAAACCCAATTCAATCAGCTTAGAAAGATTTCGTCTGACAGTTTTACGGTCTATTTTCATTCCGTATTCCGTCTCCATCAATTTTTGTATCTGCTGCTGTGAAAGTTTATGATTTTCGTCAGTGTGTTTCCGCAGGATATTAAGAATGTCAATTATTATCATTTTCTTTGACTGCCTGTCTGTCATGATTATTAACCTCATTTTAGTAAAATTATATATTATACACTTCTTATTTACAACTATATACTAATCCATAGGAATAAGGAAATTTATATCAACACATTTTAGCAAATTTATTTTAACATAAAAATCAAAAATTGTCAATATTTTCAAACACTATCCAAAGTGTGTCTTGATGAATTTTTCTGGTGTTCAGGAGGAATAACCTTAAAATATGACAGCAGATTAAAACCCGTTTTGAAGTCTGATGGTGCAGTAAAGGTGCAGATAATTCAATTTCTGAAATTGTCATATGTTTGTTACCTCTGTCCGAGGCGAGAAGTATATTAGCTCTCATAATGGTTCTTGCAGGAGAATTTTCCTTTTTAACAATATCCATGAGAATCCTATGTTCTGTCTCATTTAACTCAATAATATATTTTGTGCTTGGCATAATAAATCTTCTTATCTTGTGATAAGAGCGTGTTAACATAAACTATTTCTTATTTATTTTGTCAATAGTTTATGTTAACACGCTCTAAAAATATTTCATCTCTTGAGCAAAAATGTTTAAAAATCCTTTTGGGCTAAATAGTCCGGAAGAATTCATTGAAAATTGAAAATACTTAGCATAAGTGGTGAAGCGAAAATAACCAGTTTCATATTTCTGTAAATTTTGATATCCCGAAAACCTCCATTCTGCGTGGTGTCGCACTTTGGAAATCTTAAAAATACGCAGAAACAAAAGGTCACGCATCGCCTCCACCAAACAAAAACACGAAATTTTAAAGGTTGCGAAAGTCCAGATATTCTTTTAAACACAGGGGTATCTGGGCTTTTTTTATCAAAAATTTTGTCGGTTTGATACGCTGTTGACTATAACATGGGCTCAGTAGCAGGTTAATTTTCGATTTCTCTCTATATATAAAATAGTGAGGTAATGAGGTGAATTTAATTGATTTTGGAATAAGACGAGTTAAAATGATAAAGATAGTCGGATGGTGAGGTATAATTAAAAGAATCATGTATCATTACAGAATATATTTTTTTCTTTTTAATTGACTTTTTCTACAAAAATGTGATATAATTATATAAATAATACATTATTATATCATATGTTAAGAAGATTAAAATGATAATAATTGCTATAAAAATAAGATGAGAAAAAAGTAAACTTGCAAATTATATTTTTAAATTATTCAGATATTTAATTAACCTAAATGCTATTAGAGAATAGAAAGGAGGTACTATATGGCATCATTAACACATGTTTGTATGTGGTCAAAAGATGGATGGAAAAAAATCTCTGCTAAAGAAGCGGCCATTCTTCATCCTGGTGGAACAGTATCATCGCATAGTGGCTTGTTTATGTGTGAATTATGTGGTCAGTATGTACTATTAACTGATGAAGGGTACCAAGTTCGTCATTTTCGGCATAGTTCATATGAAAAAAGCAAAAGTTGTCCTGAAAGAATATCTGGAGGAGGAAGATATGAATATAATTCGAATGAACATGAACTGCCAATTCGTATAGTTGGGATAACTTCAAATTCATTTTATTTTGAACTTGGATTAATTCGTGTTCCGGAAAATTTACTTAATGAAAATATTAAAATAGAGATAAAGTCAGATGAATTTAATAGTAAACCTTTTTTGTATTCAAAAGAGCGAATCAATTACAATAGCATTTCATATGTTCCTATCGGAGATATTCCTTGTACTAAATATTATATTAATGTTCTGAATTGCAAAAATGAAATATATGATTATTGGTCAAGAGAAATAAAAGGAATTGATTCTTCAGGAACGATATTTGAAACACCATCAGGAAGAAAGTTGCCTGTTGACTCTGATATTAAAATTGGAAAAGAATATTATTATCTGAGTTCATGGAATTATTTTATGGATATGAGCGATAAAGATATATCAGTAAAAAAGATTTCAAGCAAACAAATATCAGGTTTTGGAAATTTATATCTTTATTCTATAACAGCCAATAGCATGAATGAAAATGCAGCAAAATTTTTCCTTAATCACCATTATAGACTAACTGAAAAAGCAATTTCTATTCAGCCTATATGGCCTCCTTATGTTGAAGATAGTTATGTAATTAAACATAATCAAGATAATGTTTGGTTACACATTAAAGGTAATACTTCAACTTTAAAAACATTTCCGTCAACAAGTACAATACCTTTAGTATCTTATTCAAATTCAAAACTGTATATGGTAAACTGTCAAAAGAGACAGCAGCTCATTTCAACTGGTCGAATTAATGCTTTAAAGTACATATACTTTTGGAAAGAACCAATAACTACAACAAACTTTGAACCTGAAATTTCAGTAACCGATATTACTGGAAAAGCAGTTATATCCGGAGAGACATCTAATGTTCCAGCAAATGGTGTTTTACGCATCAAAAGTGATTATGATGGCGAAATTATAATAAAACAAAATGATTGTATTATTGAAAAAAGAAAAATTGAAGCAGACAGAATTATTGAAATTGATAGTATGACGGTAGGAAAAAGTGTGTACTTGTATGCTGGATTGGATTGTGTTTGGAAACTTATTATCAATAAGCTGCCTAAAAGAAGAAATGATATAGATGAAGTTTTTGTCAGTAAGGTTATTAATTCAAAAGGAATTAAAATTAAGCCTCCTCATTCTCTGAAAAATATTGCTTTACATTACCATTCAAATTCTAAACTCTATAAGTGGATATTGAACTGTATAAAAGCTGACAAAATAAGTGGCAGTGCTTTCAGAATATTAGAAACAGCTTATTTAAGAAGAAATATCAAGTGAACGGAGGAATGATTATGGATTATATTTCAAAAATCACTTTTGAAGAGAAGGAAACTATATGCAATCTTATGGGAAGCTCACATTTTAAAGATTTGTTTGTAAAATTTCCTAATGCTTTTAATAAAATAAAACCTGGATTCCGTGCAAACAAGCTTACAGATACTCAAATATTAGATATAGTAATAAAAAATGTTAATAAAGCTGGAATTATACATGATGATGTGAATGGATGGATTTTTCACATTTTAAAAGAAATAGAAGAATATGTAGATGAACTTGAACACAATGGAAAGACATACGCAGAAGCTATTTCGCTTGCATTGGTTGATTCATTCTTTGATGATAATATTCATCTTTATTTCAAATTATGTGATAAAGAAATTCCGGATGAAAAAATAAATTACATAGAAAAAGAAATAAACAGAATTAAAAATGAACGTTCAGACATTAACGCTGCATCTGATAAAATTACCAAATTAGAACAAAAAATCGGAGATTTAGAGAACGAATTGAAAACAGTAAACAATTCTTACAGAAAATTTTTGTCTGAAAAGGAACAGGAAACATCTGAATATGAAGAAATTATATCTGAACTCAAGAGGCAGATTGAAGAAATGTCTGAACAAATACAAAATGCTGAAACTAAAAAAGAACTGAATTCAGATGTAATAAGTTCAGAACAACAATTGCTTCAGTATGAAGATAAAGCACCAGAAACACTTCCAAAGCAATATTTAGAAGAAACAGTATCACTTTGTAAAGTGATGCCGAGTTACAGTGGTAAACCTTATCTTAAAAGATTTGCTGATATTGACTGTAATGGATTACTATCTTTACATCAAAAATATAGTTCGTCAGATAATATAAATATACTATATTCTAAAGAAATACCGACTGCCTTTGGTGGTTATGCTGTATGGGATTGGACTACAACTAAAAGTTGGAGCAATCCTGATAAAGTTCATATTAATTCAAGTTATAATCCTAATATTGTACCAATTGAAATAATCTTGATGAATGATTGTGATTCGATTGGGTCAGTAATTTCTTCTTTGAAAGAAGGATTAAAAATTGAAATACATAGTAAAAAAATATTATTTTCTTTTTACAAAACTAAAGGAATCTATGAAGGTATTCTATGTCGAGCTAATGATATGGTAAATCAAAAAGACTTATTTACATTATCAGAGTCTGTAATTCAATTACCTGTATACGTGTTTGTCAAGAATGATATACTTAAAGACGATACTACATTATTTTATCGAAAAGTATATGCAGGAAAGCCATCTAAATTATATCGTGTAAAAAATTCTATTGATATTGTAAAAAATATAGTTCTTGATAATATTTCTTGGAATAATTATAAAACAAGAGGCATTGCAAAATCAGAATACAGATGTTTTAAGGAATTGATAGCTTCTGTTTCTTCCGAAAATATAATTAATACAATAGCTTCAGAATGTAATTGTAATACTGCAATAGCTGAAGAATTATTAGAACAGTTTATTTCACAAATCTCTGATTATATTAATGAAGAATGTCTGGAAGATAAAATTATAGAATCGGCTTTAAAAAGTAATGAATCATTGATGAATCGTGCCAAAATGCTGATTACTGAGGATTGGAAATCAGAAAACAATGAATTGATTTCTGATGCTGAAGCAAAGCTTAATGAGATTATTAAAGAAAAAAATGAAGCATATGAGGAGCTGAAAACTATTCAAAGCACACATACAAAGCTTAAGGAAGAAACAGACTCGTTTTCATCATTATTAGCGGAAAAAGAAAAACTTGCACTTGATGTTGAAACGGCTGTTGAAAATAAAATTAATAGTGCTAAGTTAAAAGTAGCTGATTTTATTGCAAATATGGCTTTTGTATCACCATCCATGATTAAGCCTGCTAAATCATCAGAAATAACGTCAACTGTATCACTTGAAGTAATAGAGATGCCATTTGACAAAAGTGAAGCCGATGAACATCATAATTGGAGAGAAATTGTAGATACTTTAGATTTTGAACTCGGTGAAGCCGGTGTTTGTTCAGAATATTCAAGAAGTCTTGCAACATATTTATGTGCATCATTTATTGCAAGGGAACCTCTGTTTTTGATAGGACCAAATACAGATGTTATCGCCGAGGCTTTCACAATATCTTTGTTCGGTGCCAATCTTTCAGTACTAAATTGTGGTGGAACTTTTACAAAGTCTTTCCTTGATAATTCAGAATATTATAGTAAACCTGTTGTTATGATTAAGAATATTATTTCAAGCAGATGGATAGAATATTTGCCAGAGTTATTAACTTATAGCGAACCAAATCCGTATTGTTTCCTTACTCATCCATATTCAGAAGATATTCAGGTAGAGCCTAAGAGTCTGTATAATTATGTGTTGCCATTGTTTACTGAATTTTTTGTAGACAGCAAATCTACAAATAAGTTTTGCGGAGGATATTTTTCCAGCGATTTTAAACAAGGTAAAATCCCTTTGCCTGAAAAAAATAAAAGAGTGTCTGCTTTATCTGCGAATAATCTTATTAAAACAAAAATTAATCAGATACTGGCAATTATGCATTCTATAAATCCGGATTTAAAAAGCGATGATGACTTTGTTTTCGGAGTTTTACAATATGCTTATGCCATCCTTGATTATGATTTTATAAAAAATGTAATAAAAGACAACAATCCCCCTATATCTAAAAGATTAAAAAATGAACTTAAATGTATATTAGGAGATATTGAATGAATAAATACAAAAATTTGTTATTGAAGATTGCGAATAAGTACAGCATTTTTCAGGGGGATAATGAATCAACAGATGAATGGAAAGTAAGAATAATTTACTCTGTATGCGGATTGATGGCATACACATCACTTTGGGATGAAACAAGCGAAGGTTCAATATCAATAACTCATTTAGAATATCGTATTCGCTCAATTTATGATAGCTATTTGGAATTGTATTCTGAAATATCGGGGTATTTCCCATATGAAAAAGAAGCATTAGAAAAAGAAATAACAGAAATTTTTATTAAAAGCGGTATGATATATCATAGACCTAACAGGGTTTCTCCTTCAAAAAAATGTTGTTCATTTGTTGATGATGTTTGTTTTAAGCGTGGTATTGGTGTCGATAATATTAAATGTATGTCAGGAATCGGTTTTTATAGTGTAGGAGAAGAAGATAATAATTCTATCGATGTTCAGGAAATGTTTCAGTTGAATACACAAAATCTTTCAGATTATTGGAACGATTTAATTACTAAAGCTCATTGGTCTGTAAGTGATGAATTTAATTCTGATACTGAATTTTTAAAAATGAAGCAGCCTTTTACAAAAGGATACTGGACAAACAAACCATACAGAACTGAACAAGTATCCTTATTGAGAACAGGAATGAAAGGTTATCAGTTATATTACTTGTACCGGTATAATGACAATCTTTTTGAAGTTAGTCCTCTTTCAGCCTGGCAATCATCTTGGCAAATCTCTAAACATCAATACAGAACAATTGCTTGTGCCTGTCTGCATTTTTATAATTCATTGCCTGCAATTGATTATTCTGTTGACGGCCAACTTGTACATTTACATATGAATTACCTGTTGCCACCGCAGGAGTTGTATTGGATTAAACTTTACAGCTGGCCGGAGAAGTGTAATGTATTGCCAAGTGATTTCTATCGTAAATGTTCATTGAAAGTATTTAATGCTTTCAAAAAAGTATTATCAGAAAAAGGATATATATTTAATGAGAGGTGATAAATATGCCTGATGGTGCAAATTCTGTTCATAAGCATCTTAGAACTGAACTGGAAAATTACATAAAATCTCAGTATTTTGGAAAAACTCCGATATTACTTTCAGCATTGAATAAGCATATAGATGATGAAGGTCTTTTATACCAAAAGCCATTCATAGAATCTTCACCGGCATATCTTACTATACCAGATGGTTTACAGAATGCCAGAATTGAAGATTGGTTAAAAAAATACTTTATTGAATTGGCGAATGCAGGCATAGGTGTTTTTATATCTCCTTTTGCACATCAGATTAGTGCTTTGGAGTCTGCTGTTTCAGGAAAAGATTTATTTGTATCAACAGGTACTGGTTCAGGTAAAACAGAATGCTTTATGTGGCCTCTTCTTGCCAAAATGGCTGATGAAGCAAGAAATTATAAGGAATCATGGGCAATGCGTGGTGTCAGAACTATTATTATGTATCCTATGAATGCTCTTGTATCTGACCAGGTTGGCAGACTTCGCAGAATGATTGGTGACCCGGATAATAAATTTATTTCTATTTTTAGAGATACATGCGGAAATGAAGTCAGAAGACCTCAGTTTGGTATGTATACCGGACGTACCCCTTATCCTGGGAAAGAACCAATTACAAATCAGGATAGAGCATTAGAGAAAACGTTATCAAGAATTTCTTTTCCGCAGACAGATTCTGAAAAGGAGTTTTTTGAAAAACTGCTTCATGATGGAAAAATTCCTGCAAAAGCAAATATGAATGAATTTTTAAACAGACTTCATAACAGTCGCCATATTCCTGATGATGAAGATGCAGAGCTGATAACAAGATTTGAAATGCAGCAATTCTGTCCTGATATTCTTATTACCAACTATTCTATGCTTGAATATATGTTACTCAGACCTCGTGAAAAGAAAATATGGGATGATACTAAAGCATGGCTTGATTCAAATCCGTATAATAAGATGCTGTTTGTTATTGATGAAGCTCATATGTACAGAGGTTCAGCAGGCGGAGAAGTTGCTTTGCTGATAAGAAGATTATTTCATAAGCTTGGAATAAGCCGTGACAGAGTTCAGTTTATTCTTACAACAGCAAGTATGCCAAATAAAGATAAGGCTGATTATGATGCTGTTATGAGTTTTGCTAATGATTTAACCGCATCAGATACAAAAACAGAATTTTGTTATCTTACTGGTGAAAGAGAATCAATAGAAGGTCTGTTAAAGTATGATATTCCTATGAAACATTTGTTATCCTCAAATCCGGGTGATTTTGAAGATAAAGAAGAAATAAAATTTTCTGCTTTGCAAAAGTTCTGGATGAATATTGAGGGATATAATAAAAAACTCGATACCTTAGAGCAAATATATGAATGGATGTATGATAATCTTGTACATTATAAGCCATTCCATATGTTAATTAAGCTTTGCAGAGGAAATGCAGTTTCTCTTGGTGAATTGGCAAATGAAATATTTCCAGATAACTCAAATGAAGATGCTTTAAGTGCAGTAAGTGTATTGTTGGCAATTGCTCCATTAGCCAGAAATTCAAAAGGTTCTGTACTGTTTCCGGCAAGAATGCATATGCTTTTTAAAGGAATAAATGGAGTATTTGCTTGTACAAATCCAGAATGTCCTCATTCTCATTCAGATGATACATTGTCACTCGGCGAAATTTTCTTATCGGACAGTAATTTGATTTGTCCTCATTGTGGAAGTGTTGTATATGAATTGTTTAATGACCGCAGATGCGGAGCGTTATTCTTTAAAGGATATATTCTTGAAGAAGAAGCAGGTTTACATAGCAATGTATATCTATGGCGATATTCAGGACAGCTGCTGGACCGCAGAATGAAGGAGATTCATTTGTTTATTCCTGAAAACGATTTTCAATTGCCTAAAAAGCAAGGAAAAAATGTAATAAAGCCATGTTATCTGGATATTAAGAGTGGATTTGTGAATTTTAAAGACGATTCCAGTGAAGGCAACAAAAATATTCGAAAGCTGTATTATTGTAAATATTCAACAGAAGGTCGACCACAAATCATTACATTTCATACTTGTCCTCATTGTTGGCATATTCTTTCATCAGCACAATTAACCTCTTTTAGTACAAGAGGAAATCAATCTTTCTTTAGTCTTATTAAATCTCAATTTCAGGTACAGCCTGCGGTATCAGGAAAAGATAAAGAGCCTGCTAAATTTCCGAATGAAGGAAGAAAGGTACTGTTGTTCTCAGACAGTCGTCAAAGAGCTGCAAAATTAGCCAAAGATATGTCAGATGCCTCAGATATAGAAGTTGCAAGACAGTTATTTGCACTTGCTATCTATGAAATGGAAAAGCAAACAATTGAACAGTCAATGAACAGCCTTTATGATTTTTTCTGCCTTGCTGCTGCAAAAGTACATATTCAGATTTTCAATAAATCTGAACGAAGTAAATTTTCAGAGGATTGTTCTACAGCATTAAATAATTATCAAAGATGCAGCAGAAGAGGACGAGAATATACACCAAGATTTACTATTGCCAATGCTCCACGTCAAATGCAAAAGTATCTTTTACGATTATTTGCAGGTGGATATAATACGTTGTATGATTCTGCTACAAGCTGGATAGAACCTACAGAACAGGCATTATTTGATGCAGTTGATTCCCTTGAAGAAAATAATATTCCAGTAAGTGATGAAGAATTTATTGAAGTATTTAATGCATGGATTATGTATATTTGCGATATCGGAACGGCTATCGGGCATACAATAGATGATAAAATACGATTAGAAGTGCGACCAAATTATGGCGGATATGGATTAGATAAGGAATGGAAATTTTCCGGGGTTATAAAGGAAATTATGGAGTGGAAAGATGGTTCTGAACAAGAGCTTATATGGAAAAGAGTTTTAAAAGAAACTTTTCTTGATTCTGCTCAAACTGATAATGGCAAATTATATGTTGACTTATCTCGTATAAAACCAAGATTTGATAACAATCATTCATGGTTTAAATGTGAACAATGTTCTGAGATTACACCATATATGCTTAAAAACAGATGTCCAAGCTGTGGGTGTGGTCGTATTCATAAAATGACTGAATCAGAATATGATGCACTTGATTTCTGGAGAAAACCTATTGAAGATGCACTCAAAGGTGAGCCAATTCATGTTATTGATACTGAAGAACATACTGCACAGCTTTCGCATAAAGACCAGAGAGATGAACTTTGGAGTAAAACAGAACAATATGAACTTCGGTTTCAGGATATGATACAAGAGGGAGAAACACCAGTTGATATATTAAGCAGCACCACAACAATGGAAGTTGGCATTGATATTGGTTCTCTTGTTGCTGTTGGATTAAGAAATATTCCACCTATGCGAGAAAATTACCAGCAAAGAGCGGGACGTGCAGGCAGACGTGGTTCAAGTTTATCGACAATAGTAACATTTTGTGAAGATGGTCCGCATGATACATTATATTTTAATAATCCTGTACCTATGTTCAGAGGAGACCCTCGCAGACCATGGATTGATATACATAGTGAAAAATTATTACAGCGTCATTTAGCGATGGTTATTTTACAAGAATATCTTCATATTAATGGAATGAGTCTGGATACTGTATCAGCAGCAACATTTTTAAAGAATCATGTAGAACAGTTCCATACTTATATTTTAGATTATAAGTTGAATTCCTCAAAAGCGTTGCTTCCAATTGGAGTAAATTTTGATTTAAAATCATTTGCAAATGATTTATATTCAATTCTTAAGGCTTTATCTGTTAAATGTGATACACATCCGGAATTGTTTGGAGTTAATGACGAGGCTAAGGAAGGAGAAGAAAAATGCCTTCTTGATTCACTTTACGAAGAAGGAATAATTCCTACATATTCATTCCCTAAGAATGTTGTAAGCACATATATATCAGATTATAATGGAAAAATACAATATGAAGTTGACCGTGGACTTGATGTTGCAATTGGTGAATATGCTCCTGGAAGGGCAATTGTTGTTGATAAACAAACATATCAAATTGGTGGTTTGTATTATCCAGGCAGTGAGAGGAAACATGGTCAGTCTCAAACTCCGGCTCGTGCATATACAGAAGACCCAAATTATATTAAACAGATTTTGTCTTGTTCAAAATGCGGATGGTTCGGCCTTAAAGAAGAAAATACAAAAAAATGCCCTTTCTGCGGTAATAAGGAATTATTATTGAACAGAGATATGTTGCGTCCATGGGGATTTGCTCCAAGAAATGCAGAGTCAATTCCTGATGCACAATTATCTGAAGAATACACTGCTGTACAACAGCCATTATATTCTACATTACCAGAAGCAGAAGAAATGAAAGTAATACCGGGATATAAGAATATAAGAATTGCATCAAGAACTAATCAGCGAATTATAATGATGAATAAGGGAATTGATGATAGGGGATTTATGGTTTGTAAAGATTGTGGTGCTGCTATGCCCGGTAATGATATAAAAGTTCTTAAAGACATTCAAAGACCATATAAATCAAAATATGCTAAAACAAGATGCAGACATTCAAGTTCGATTAATATAAATCTTGGATATGATTTTGTAACAGATATGTTAGTGCTGGAATTTGCGATTGATGATAATATTATTGATTCATATAATAAAGATAATTTATGGCTTAACAGAGCTGCTCAATCGCTTGCGGAAACTTTACGACTTGCAGCAAGCAAACAACTTGATGTTGAATTTACTGAACTTGTTACAGGGTACCGTTTAAGACGAGGTTCTGAATCATCATTTGTTGATATTTATTTGTATGACAGTCTTTCAAGCGGAGCAGGATATGCAGTAAGTGTAGCTGAGAATATTGAGGAATTATTTAAAGAAATGAAAACTATGTTAGCTTCATGTACATGCGGTT
Source organism: uncultured Clostridia bacterium (assembly GCA_945910815.1). Taxonomy (GTDB): domain Bacteria; phylum Bacillota; class Clostridia; order Oscillospirales; family Ruminococcaceae; genus Ruminococcus. Next base: position 6,257 of record CAMDZD010000023.1, on the reverse strand, counting down.
CAGCATGTTCTAAATGTTTAAAACACTACAGAAATCAATATGTACATGGATTGTTGGACAGATTTTCAGCAAATGAGCTGCTTGACTGGGGGATACAAGGCATAAAAGTGCCTCCAATTAAAATGGAAAAACAATATGATATGATTATGTCATTATCAGATATATTGAAAGAATCAGGATTCATTGTTTCATTTAGTGATAATATATATGTAGAGCATAATAATAAGAAGAAATCAATAGAAGTATATCCTGCTATGTGGAAGGAGCCTCACAATGAAAGAACTATATTTATAAGCGATGCATATATAAAATATGCCAAACCATATGCTGTTCAGAAAATATTTGATTCAATTTAATGTGAATATATTCGCAGTTAAAATTATTTAATAATAAATTTAATAACCAATGAAAAAATAGTTTTTGATTATGTATGGGGTATATAATATTTCATAACAGATTAAAAATATATAAAAAATAATTTCTTTTATTCTATAATATTGAGATGGTGTGGCAAATGAGGTGAAATATTATCTGTTGACTTTTTTGAATATAAAAAAGTCAGTATACTATTATCATGGAGAAATATAATTAATGAAAAGAAAACTTACATTTTTATCAGCAATTGCAATCGGTATATGCATAATGCCGGTAAGCGTAAATGCTGAAACAGAAATATTAAAGGATTCAGGAATTGACTATACTGAAACAGTATCAACAATAAATAATCCCGGTGCAGGATATACTTCGGCTGTATGGTATGAATGCAAGCCGAATGATACTCCTGTAAAAAATCCGAATGGAAATTTAGTCGTTTTGTTTGTGGATATAGGGGCATTTTCAGGCAGTATAAACGGCGAAAAAGATTATGACCTTGATGAAAGCTTTTTCAGCGGTATTCGTGGAACTTTAGAAAATTGCAGGAATAACGGGTGTACAGTCGGACTGCGTTTCCGTTATGATGCAAATGGTATATCAAACCCCGAACCTGAAACATTTGAAAAAATTCTTGACCACATTCATCAGATTAGTGATGATGGATTTCTGAATGACTATGAAGATATTATTATGTATGTCGAAAGCGGATTTGTCGGTGCATGGGGAGAACAGCACAGCGGTAAATTTACATCGACTGAATATAAAGCAAGGCTTCTTGATGAGCTTTTGAAAATTGTTCCTGAAAGAATTTCTGTTACTGTCAGAACTCCGAATATTATTTGCGAATGGGCTGGAATTGAAACAGATGAAATAGCTGAATATATAACTGAAATCGGTTCAGATGCTGCGAGGATTGGTTTATATAATGATGGATATATGGGTTCTGATACTGATTTGGGAACATATATTAATCCAACAAGAAAAGAATCTGTACAATTTATGAAAAAGCAGATGACACACGCTTATTATGGCGGTGAATTTTCAGGAAATATTGAATTTGCCCAGAAATATGATACATATTTGCCACAGAAGTCTATTGCAGAAATGTATGACACACATTTGAGCTATATTAATTCAAATATCTGGAATTTATATAAAGAGTATATTTATACAGCTGATTTGAATATACAGAATTGCGATAATTCAGCATATTATGGTGAAACTGTGTATCAGTTTATGCGTGACCATATTGGTTACAGATTTGTTTTGCGTGACAGTAATCTGACATCTGAAACGAAACAGGGCGGAGACGTTACAGTAAATTTCAAAATTGAAAATACAGGTTTTGCAAATCCGATAAAATCTCAGAATTCTGAGGTAATTCTTGAAAAAGACGGAAAATATATGATTTGCGATACTGATATTGATGACAGAGAATGGTTTTCGACGGAAACAGTCTCAGAAGAATTGAATTTAAAACTGCCGTCAGATATTGAGGCAGGGGATTGGAATATTTATCTCAAACTCACAGCCGGAAAAACTGATGCCGAAGATACCAAAAGAACAGTACAATTTGCCAATAACAACGTTTATAACAGTTCACTCGGAGCGAATTATCTTGGTACTGTTACAGTAAAAGAAGATTTAAATGCTGAAAATCAGAATTTTTATGAATCGGGAAACACGGCTTCAAATGGTGTAATTTACGATTATAACGGCAAAATTTCTATTGACGGATTTATCGGCGAAAGAGAATGGCAGGATAAAGATTTAATAGCGGAATCAGACAAAAGCAAGGTATATATGAAGTCTGACAAGGATTATATATACATATGTGCTGACATTCCAGATACTGCAAAAGCTCCTGTTTATAATCTGCAGTGGAAAAGCAAAACCGCAGAAAATCAGACATGGATTTATTATGCAAGCAATGGATTTGTATATTTCAGCGGTAATGATTACAGCGGAGTGACCTGCCGATTTAATGGCGGTATCGTGGAATGGAAAATACCAATTGATGAAACTATGAATTTAAATCATAATGATGAGCTTGATTTTATCCGTGTATTTGTTCAGGATAGTGCAAACGAATGGAAGGTTATTGATGATTTGAAAGTTAATGATATAAAACTTTCATCTGAAATATATGGTGATATAAATTCGGATGGAATTTTCAATATTAACGATGTTGTTCTTTTAAATAAATGGCTTTTGGGTGTATCTGATGTAAAAATCAATAACTGGAAATCGGCAGATTTATGTGATGATGATATAATTAATATTTTTGATTTATGTATTATGAAAAATAAACTGCGGTTTTATTCATATAGATATTGAGTCAGTAACAGGTCTATACACCAACCAAATATACCAAAACGGAATAAAAAATGAAGTAAGAATAAAGCAACTGGTAGTTATTGCCTTGCTATTCTTCCTTTTTCATTGAGAAAATCAAATTGTAAATTATTTATGAACGGACACCCGTATGTCTGCTGTAATCATTATAATAAAAAACAGAGAATGTCAGGAATTATTTTTATCTTCAGGTTTGTTCAGATGTTCCATAGCATACTCACAGCATTGGATTACAAGCTGATTAAAGGAAATGTCATGCTGTACAGCAAGCTTTTCCAGTTTTTCAATAAGTGTATCAGGCATACGAATAGTTTTATTGGAAGAGGTAGGCTTTTTAATTTCAAACAATGCAGTCACTCCTTGCGTATTATTTTATACTACTATTCTACACCAAAATATAACTTTAAAATACAATCAAAATAATGCGTAAAAATAACTTGCAAATTTAATTGCAATATGATATAATACTATCAAAGAATGGCAGGGATAAATTTGAAATTTAATATGAAAGCAGGTTGAATAAAAATGAGTAAGAGCATAATCAGAAAAACTGACCGTAAATGTGTGCTTTGCAAACATTGGAATGGTTCAGTCGGAAGTACAACAATAATGCCAAAAATGGGCGGTGTTTTTGAATATGAACATGATGAAAAACAACAGTGCTTCAAGAAATGTGTACAAATGCCCTCCTGGAGTACTTGTGGGAACTTTGAAGCAAGATATAAATAAAGGAGTTAATTAAAATGGCAAAAACAGTTAAGGTTTTGTACAACTCAGATACACTGGAAACTGTAATTACAGTTGACGGCAGAGAATTTGACACATCAAGAATTAATGGCAAGGAAATTGAAGACTGGGCATATCCGTTCATGATACGTAAATTACGCTGGAATGGCTTTTACGATGAAATTGTTGAAGCTCTTGGCGGAGATAAAGAATTTAATCTTGTTTTTGAGGGTTCGGAAGATGCTCTTGCAGAATTAAAAGAAGCATGGGAAGATGCACCTGTAACCATTATTTCCGATGAGAATGGTGAAAATACTGTTCTTATCGAGTATGATGAGGATAATCTTAAAACAACAATTACTATAAACGGACAGGCTTTTGATACATCAAGAATTGATGGAAGAGAAATAGCAGACTGGGTATATCCTTTTATGATTCGCAAGGTTAAATGGAATGGGATTTTTGAAGAGTTATCAAAGGCTGTTGGTTCAGAAGAATATACCATTCAGTTCTCAGGAAGCAATTCTGCGATGATGGAACTTATGGAGGAGTGTCCTGATACTATTTCTGTTATTAAAAATAAAGATGCTCGTAGCAAGAAAAAAATAAATTTAAAATCTTATGTTTCAGAGATACATAATGATTCAATAGAAGAATATGATGAATGTGAAGAAATAAGAGCAGAAAGAGAATTTTGTGAAAAATACGGATATGAGTGGAGAAATAATGGGAAACACTTGACATCTGAAGAAAATGCACAAAATTTCTATGTTCGAGGACTATATTATCGTGATATAAGAGGCAAAGATAAAAAAGCACAGAGACTTTTCCGACTTTCTTATGCATTGGATATATCATTAGGAAATCAAACTCCAAGGGCAGAAGATGATATTGATTTTTCATGTGAATATGATTTTGCTAATATGTTCTATTATGGAAGTGAGTTTTGTTCTCCTAATTATGAGAAGGCTTTGGAATTCTATGAGAAGATGGATGATTTAAGCGGTGCTGATAAGGTCTTTATTGCAGATTGTTATGAAAAAATCGCTGAAATATTATTTATATTAGACGAATATGATTCAGCATTAGAGAAATATAATGATGCTATTTACAATTATGGACTTTATACAGATTATTGTGAAGAAAATAAAAATGACCCAGATGCAGATGAGGATGATATAGAATTCTGGCAAAGTCTTATTTATGTCTATAATACAAAAGTTAGCATAATATATTTAAGTATAGCGGAGTGCTACTCAGAACTTGAAGATGAAAAAAATCAGTTTAAATCTTTGGAATCAGCAGTTTTATATGATGAAGAAAATTATCTTGCTCAGGATTGGCTCGGATTTTGCTATTTATGCGGTATTGGAACATCTGAAAATCCTGAAAAAGCTGCACATTGTTTTTACAAATCCGCTGAACATGATTATCCTGATGCCTATTATCATTTAGGTTTATATTATGAAAAAGAAATCGGCGATGCTGATAAAGCACAGGAAATATATGAAGCAGGTGTTGAATTAGGCTCAGAAAAATGTGAAGAACGTTTATCAGAAATGGTTTATAACCCATATGATGATGAATATGACGATTTGGAGAATAATCATTTTTTCACCAAAGATAATCTGAAAAAAGGGTTAAAGGCTGGAGCAAACGCATTGGGTGTAATAGGTTCTGTAACTGGCAACCCGATTGTGTCAGGAATAGCCGAGGGAGCAAAAAGCTTGATTTCATCAATACTTGATGAAGATGAACTGTAATTGGCATTGCCATAAAATTAAACTTTAATAAAGGAGTTAATGATGAAATTACTTGCTTTAAGAATAGGGAAAAATTATACTGAGGTTATGCCGAATGATGTGAATTTTTTTAGAATTCCACGTGAGGGCGATGGAGCTTTGAGAATATCTCTTAATGATATTACAAAAAACAACAACAAGTTAAGACTTTGTGGTGATAATCATTGGCGTGAGGGTTATTATTATGCTCACCCTAAAAAAGAGAATTGTTTTATTCCGGATAAAATATTTGAAAGATTTATTATAGAGGAGCAATTTGGTGACATTGTCAACTATATTTCCGAGAATATGTCTGTCAAGTACCTGAAATTTTCACTCCTCAAATCAGACGAAAAATCTTTATCTGGGAAAGTAGGATATAAAGGCGTTTCAGCAGAAACAGATATTTCGAAAATTATCAATAAGAATTTTTCTTATAGTATTGGTGGAATTAGTAAAACAAATAAAAGAGAAACACATTATTGGATTGATGAGTTCCCGATGTTAAAAAGTGCTGTTAAAAATGGTGCCTCAACATTTCAGAGTGTAATTAATGTTAATAGCAGTTTTGAAATAGGTGGCAGAATAATTCTTCTTGGTATGGGAGAAGTTGGCAGTAAATATAAAAATATTAAACAAACGCAATACTATATTGAGTATTCAAAATAATTCTTTCTCTTTTTCTGTGACTTTGAGAAAATGAGATGCAGATTAAATAGGTAACGGGATTCTGCACCATCCAAACATACAAAAATTAAATAAACAATAAAGGAAGAATGAAGCAATTGGCGGTTCAGTTACTGCCCTGCCATTCTTCCTTTCTCTTTTTCTGTGAGAAATTGAGAACGAAATAAACTGAAAATTCAAATGTATATTATAATTCCGGATAAGGTTCTTCCATACCTTATCCGGAAATTTTATTTATACAGGAGGATTAAAAAATGGACAGAATTAAAAAAGCCATTGAAGAACAGCAGAGAATGTGCATAAACTGCAACTGCGTACTTGAAAACGGAGAAG
>CAMDZD010000022.1 GCA_945910815.1 uncultured Clostridia bacterium | reverse complement strand
TTACGATTACAGGAAGCTGTACTGTATCACCGGGTTTAGCAGTTACTTCTGAAATGTCCCAGTTGATTTCTCCAGCCGGAAGTGTTGTTGTAGTTGTCGTAGTAGTTGTTGTGTTTGTTGTTGTTGTTGTAGTTGTTGTTGTTTCATCAACGATTTCAATGAAACCGTCAACGAGCTTGATATTCTTTGTAACATCAAGACCGTTTTCATCAACAACCATAATGTCGCCCCAGGTTACAGGATACTTGCCTGCCTTGCAGTCTTCGGGAACTGTGTATGTAAGTGTGAATACTTCTGAACCGTCAGCTGCCTTAACGTTGAATGCGGACTTAGTATCAAATGCGATAAGTTCTTCAGCAACATTATATACGACTCTTGCTGAATAGCCGGTACTTTCATCACTTACTGCTGAAAGCTTGATTCCCTGACTGCCGTCAACATTGACTGCACCGTCCATACCTGCAACACCAATAACATCGCCTTCAACAGTAACACTCATGTTTACAGTGTCGCCTGCCTTAGCCTGAACTTCAGGAATAACCCATGAAATTTCGCCGGTCTGTACAGGAAGGGTTGTAGTTGTTTCAGCCTTGATTGTGATTGAACCGTCAACGAGCTTGATATTCTTTGTAACATCAAGACCATTTTCGTCAACAACCATAATATCGCCCCATGTTACAGGGTACTTGCCTGCCTTGCAGTCTTCGGGAACTGTGTATGTAAGTGTAAATACTTCTGAACCGTCAGCAGCCTTAACGTTGAATGCTGACTTAGTATCAAATGCGATAAGTTCTTCAGCAACATTATATACGACTCTTGCTGAATAGCCTGTGCTTTCATCGCTTACCTTTGAAAGAGCTATACCTGCACTGCCGTCAACATTAACTGCACCGTCCATACCTGCAACACCGATAACATCGCCCTTAACAGTAACACTCATGTTTACTGTATCACCAGGTTCAGCCTCAACATCAGGAATAATCCATGAAATTTCGCCTTCCTGAGCAGGAATTGTTGTAGTTGATTCAGCCTTGATTGTGATTGAACCGTCAACGAGCTTGATATTTTTTGTAACATCAAGACCGTTTTCGTCAACAACCATGATGTCGCCCCATGTTACAGGATACTTGCCGGCTTTACAATCTTCGGGAACTGTGTATGTAAGTGTGAATACTTCTGAACCGTCAGCAGCCTTAACGTTGAATGCAGACTTTGTATCGAATGCGATAAGTTCTTCGGCAACATTATATACAACTCTTGCTGAATAGCCTGTGCTTTCGTCACTAACCTTTGAAAGAGCTATTCCGGCACTTCCGTCAACATTGATTGCACCTTCCATACCGGCAACGCCGATAACATCGCCCTCAACAGTAACGCTCATATTTACTGTATCACCGGGTTCAGCTTCAACATCAGGAATAACCCATGAGATTTCGCCTGCCTGAGGTTCTATTGTTGAAACTGATTTAATTGTGATTGAACCGTCAACGAGCTTAACATTCTTGGTAACATCAAGACCGTTTTCGTCAACAATCATAACGTCGCCCCATGCTACAGGGTAAACGCCAGCCTTACAGTCATCGGGAACTGTATATATAAGTGTGAATACTTCTGAACCGTCAGCAGCCTTAACATTGAATGCGGACTTTGTATCAAAAGCGATAAGTTCTTCGGCAACATTTGAAACGACTCTTGCAGAATATCCGGCACTTTCAGTGCTTACGTCCGCAAGTGCAATTCCCGCACTGCCGTCAACATTAACTGCACCTTCCATACCAGCAACACCGATAACATCGCCGGAAACAGTAACATTCATGTTTACTGTATCGCCGGGCTCAGCTTCGACGTCGGGAATAATCCATGAGATTTCTCCCTCCTGAGCCTGAGGAGCTTCGATTGTTATTGAACCGTCAACGAGCTTAACATTCTTAGTAACATCAAGACCGTTTTCATCAACAATCATCATATTGCTTCCCCATGTTACAGGGTACTTGCCTGACTTGCAGTCAGTAGGAACAGTATATGTAAGTGAGAATACAGTTGAACCGTCAGACGCTTTAACGTTAAATGCTGACTTTGTATCAAAAGCGATAAGTTCTTCAGCAACATTATATGCAATTCTTGCGGAATATCCGGCACTTTCATCGCTGACCTTTGAAAGGGCAATACCTGCACTCTTGTCAACGTTTACAGAACCCTCCATACCTGCAACAGCAATATCCTCGCCCTGAACAGCAACGTCCATAGTAACAGTATCGCCGGGCTTAGCCTTGACATCAGGGATAATCCAGGCAATTTCGCCGTCCTGAGCAACAGGAACAGTAGTTACTAATGATGTTTCTGTTGCATTTGTAGCCGAAGTAGCCTTAGTTGTAGCTGTTGTATCCTTAGTTGTAGCTGAAGTAGCCTTTGTTGTGGCTGTTGTATCCTTAGTTGTAGTTGTGGTATCCTTAGTTGTTGTTGTTGTAGTGGTGGCTGATGTTGTTGTAGTCTCAGCGGGGTCTCCGATGGTAACTGAACCTCCGAGAAGTGTTACTTCTGCGGTTGTATTGTTGTTGTCAGCAACAGCTCTGTCATTACCTTCAAAAAACATGTCTATATCATATTTGCCGTCGGGAACATCTGTGGGGAGAGAGAAAACGAGTTCAATAATAACTGCACCCTGTTCCGTGCAGACATAACCTATATCACGCCCGCCGTTCGGATTTTTCTGCGGACATGCAAAGTTTACCTTTGGTTTAGTCTCATTCAGAACATTCGTGCAGTTTGCATAAGCAACGTTAATAGGGTCTACTTCTCCGCCTTCCCATGTCAGTTCGTCAGCATAGCTGAATGTAAATGCTGCACCGGCAATCATCTGGTCTGATACCTGAGCAACACGAACAGGAACTAATACAAAACCGTCATTTGCAACGAGTTCTTCACGTGTAAGACTTACATCGTCAACCTTCCAGGTAAGACCGCTTTCAGCCTGTTTATTAGCAGTCACGCCTCCTGCACCGTTTAAAGCAACATTAGACTGACCGGCGGGGTATTCCCCACCGGCAGCCAATGTACTAAGCGGAACAGCAAATGAGCTTGCGAGTACCGAAATACCCATACACACGGACGTAACTGCTGAAAGAAATTTCTTCATTAGCATTTCCTTTCCGAGTCAATACTCAAACTGCATTATATTTATTTCGGAAAATAAATTTTATTTTTTTTATTAAGCCTTGTCAGGAAGTGTTACGAGTTTAACGAGTGACTTGATGATGCTTGTTGAGTCTGCTGCTGTGAGCTTGCCGTCGAGATTAACTTCAGCATTAATCTTGCCCTGTGCAGAGAGGTCATATTTAGCATTGTCAACGAGGTACTGGTTGAGGCATACAACGTCAGCGATATTTACCTTGCCGTCAACATTTGAGTCACCGTAAAGAACATTGCCTGTTGTTGGGTCTACCTTGCTTGTTGTTGTAGTAGAACCAGCCTTTGTTGTAGTTGTTGTAGCCTTTGTTGTAGATGTAGCAGTTGTAGCAGTTGTAGATGCTGTTGTAGGTTCTGTAACGTCACCGATTGTAACTGAACCGCCCATAAGTGTTACTTCAGCAGTTGTGTTGTCATTATCAGCAACAGCTCTGTCAACGCCTTCAAATAACATATCGATGTCATACTTGCCGTCAGCAACATCTGTCGGAAGTGAAACTACGAGTTCGATGATTACTGCACCCTCTTCTGTGCAGACATAACCGATATCACGACCGCCGTTCGGGTTCTTCTGAGGACAAGCAAAGTTTACCTTAGGCTCTGTTTCGTTAAGAACGTTTGTGCAGTTGTCATAAGCGTAGTTGGTTGTATCCATTTCAGCGCCTTCCCATGTAAGTTCGTCAGCGAGCTTGAATGTGAATGCAGCACCGGCAATCATCTGGTCAGAAACCTGAGCAACACGAACAGGAACTAATACAAGACCGTCATTTGCAACGAGTTCTTCACGTGTAAGCTTTACATCGTCAACCTTCCATACAAGACCGTCAGGCATTGGAGTAACACTTCCGCCTGTTGTAACTGTTGTAGTTGCTGCCGGCTTTGTAGTTGTAGCAGTTGTAGTTGTTGTAGCAGCAGGAGCTGTTGTAGTTGTTGTAGCAGGAGTATCTCCTTCAACAGTGATTGTAAGACCTTCAAGACCAAGACCGCCTACGAGGAGGTTGTCAAGAGGATTCTTGATTGAAACGTCCCAGAAACCAACCTGAGTCATGTTACGGAGAGCACCGTTGCCGGCATCTTCGGATTCATTTACGAAATCAACCTTGTATTCACCAGGAGCAGCATTCTGCTTGAGAGTTACTTCAAATGTATTAACAGGGAATTCGTCAGATGTAGCACCAAGCCATGCCGGTTTAGTAGCACCTGCTGAATAGATGAAGTTAGCTCTGTTTTCGCTTTCAAATACGTTTGAAGCAAGGATTGAACCGATGTTTGAAACCTTCTTTGAAGCCTTCTTGTATGAACCATAGAAAGCAAGTCTCTTAGTTGATGTAACTGTTATACCGTCATTAGCACCGCCCTTGAATGTGTAATCATATGAATCAACAGTATCCTTGTAAATATCGCCCATCTTTGTGATTTTGATAGCACTTTCATCAGGAGCAGAAGAGATACCCATCTTAGCAGTAACTGTACCTGTTGTAGCTTCATCTTCTTCGATATATACGCCAACTTCGATTACAACGTCGCCCTTAGCGATATCTTCAGCTGAAACAGTGTAGTTAGCCTTGCCGTCAGCGAGGAGCTTAAGAGTTTTCTGAACCGGAACATTAGAAATGTCGGCTGCTGATGTGCTGAAAGCAGCGAGTGTGCCTGCTGTGAGTGAAACACTCATGCAAAGTGATGTAAGTGTTGAAACAAATTTTTTCATATCAGTTTAAATTCCTTTCTTTAGGCTTTTCGCCCATTAATAACATTAATAAAAATTTATTTATCCTTAAAAGCTTTTCTGCATTTTAAGGGACAAACCAAATTAAAAAAATCATAGTACTGTGATTATGTTGGCGAGATACTGCTGAACAGCAAGAGCGTCATTGGCATTAATACCGTTTCCTTCGCCCTGAACGTCCGCATTAATCATTCCCTGAGATTTGAGAGGATTCTGTACACTGTCGCTTACATACGAAGCAATTGCAACAACGTCAGCGATATCAACTGAACCGTCAAGATTAGCATCGCCTCTTAATCCGTCAGAAGCACCTCCGGAAACGGTTACAGAACCATTTGAAACCGATGAATCATAATAAATATAATTTGTTACATCGTCATCAGGATTTGTATCGGCATCATATCCGAGCCAGATTTTATTATTATCCTCAGCAGTACCGCTTCCGTTAATTTTTCTTGGATTCGGAACGATGTTGAATTCTGCGACAGAGCCGTCAGGAGCATTTTCAAGAACAGTACCTGTTATAGTAAACATAACGCCTTCGCCCTGCATATAGTATTTTGAATCGCTGTCAGCAACGGCAAAGGATACCAGAACAGCACTTTTTTCTTTAGAAATACTGCTCATAAAAGCGGGAAGTTCCGGAATATTATCGACTTCGTCAGCACCTGTCTGAGCAAGAGAACCTATTTCAACCTTATCGATTGAAACGATTGAGCTGTCATAAGCCACAGCAAAATCCGCTCCCTGAATACCGGTTTCGGGTATATCGGAAAGCGAAACTTCAACAGTAAACTGTCCACCGGCAAAAGCAGTTTCCTGGCTTGCGGATATTTTAACAGTACCTTCAGCACCGCTTGCAGACATAACAGAAAGAGCGGAGCAGGAAAGGACGAGAACAGAAACCAATCCGGAAGCCATTTTTTTCAGTTTCATTGCTATCATCTCCCTTAATATAAAATAGAACCGCTATAACCTTGTACTTAATTTAACAAATACTGATTGCATATCTGCAACCATATTATATAATAAGGAAACACAAAAGTAAATAGCTTTTTGAATTTTTTGTTAATTTAGATAAACAGAATTTATTTTTTTAAGCAAATTCACCAATAAAGATAAAAGGGAAATCAAAAGCACGGCATAAAATATGTAAATTCTGTTAATAAACTATTAAATTTAACTTTATTGCAAAATTATGCATAAAAAAATCTCATAACTTACCGGTTCACAAATTATATATTTATTATATCATAAACAAATTTATTTTTCAATTATATTTGAAAAATATTTCTCACAAAAAAAACTTCATTTTTTTGGTTATATTAAACAAATAAATATTTAACTATTAGTTTCGTCAGTACAGATTTTTATTCTTACCTTTTTAACGGTCTGTTCCTTGACCTCAAGAACAGTAACGCTGAATATACCGCTTTTAGCAGTTTCGCCTTTTTCGGGAATATGCTCCAGAATTTCGGTAATCCAGCCTCCGACAGAATTATATGTACTTTCAATCATATCATCATCAAGCCCCATACCCTCAAGCATATCACTTATACTTAAAAATCCTGACACTTCATAAACATCACTGCTTATTCTGACTATATCATGGGAAACTTCATCGTTTTCATCATAGATTTCACCGACAAGCTCCTCAATAATATCCTCCATAGTGATTATACCCTTAGTGCCTCCGTACTGATCCATTACAACAGCGAGATGAGTTTTATTATACTGCATTTCCTTGAGAGCTTCACTTATAAGTTTAAGGTCGGATATATGTGCGACGCTCTGCATTATTTCGGATATATTTGACTTTCCGTCATTAAGCATTTTAAAAAAGCTCTTGTTAGTAATTATTCCGATAATATTGTCAAGAGTCTTGTCATAAACGGGCAATCTTGAATACATTTCATTAAGGAATTTATTTTTTATATCCTCAACGGATTCATTTTTTTCGACTCCGACAACCTGAACTCTTGGGATAAGTATTTCATTGACAGTAATCTCATCAAATTCCAAAGCACTTTTAACAAGGTCACTTTCCTGTTCTTCGAGAACTCCCTGTTCTTCGATTTCCTCGATAATGCATTTAAGCTCATCTTCTGTAACGCTTGGTTCAGTCTTATTGCTTTTAAGCAGACCTGAAAGTTTATTGAAAATAATTACAAACGGCTTTAGTATAAATATAAGTGCAGAAAGAGGAGCCGCAAAAATCAGAGCAAGCTTTTCGGCATTTTCCTTTGCATATGATTTCGGAAGAATTTCACCGAAAATAAGAACTATTACAGTACTGACAGCTGTTGAAATTCCGACACCTTTATCACCGAAAATATCAGTAAAAAAGACGGTCGAAAGCGATGCCATAGCAATATTGACAATGTTGTTTCCAATAAGTACAGCCGTAAGTGCATCATCAAATGAATTAGCAATTTTCAAAGCTCTTTCGGCTTTTTTGTTTCCCTGTGAGGCATAGTTTTTAAGCCTGATTTTATTTACACCGGAAAAAGCCGTTTCCGTACCTGAAAATAATGCTGAACCAATCAGCAGAAAAATAATTGCAATTAATTTACCAATATCCATATTAAACCTTTCCTAAAAAAATATATGCTAATATAATAGCATATTAAGGAAAAATAATCAAGACCGTTTTTTGAAACAAATGAAAATTTTATGTAAAAAACAAGGGCGGAGTCAAAGCTCCGCCCGAATTATGAACATCTCTTGCATTTATCTGATACAGGAATATATGAATTTGATTCACCGTTAAGTTCTCTTTTAAGCTCAGGGAATTTGCAGAATGCAATTATGAAAAGAAGTATATCAGCCATAAGCCATGCGACAGGACTTGCAACACATATTCCAGTATATCCATATGTTCCTACCAGAAGAACAACTACTCCGACTCTTGCAATAAGTTCCGTAAAGCCTGCCATCATAGGGAGAAGGCTGTATCCCAGACCCTGAAGTGAGTTTCTTATTATAAAGAGTACTCCAAGAAGCGGGAATGTAACAGTATTTATTTTAATATAGTACATAGCATAATTTATAACATCAACATCATTTTTATCTATGAAAAGAAGTGAAATATACTGACCGAAAGCAATAAGTACAATGCATGCAACAACGCAGTATATTACAGAAACAATCATACTCTGCTTTAATCCCTTTGTAATGCGTTCATATTTTCTTGCACCTCTGTTCTGTCCGCAGTAAGTAGCCATAGCCGTACCGAGACACTCCATAGGTCCCTGTGCAATCATCTGAATTTTCTGTGCTGCCGTAACAGCTGCAACGTATACAGTACCAAGATTATTTATAGCTGTCTGCAAAGTTATTGAACCGATAGCAGTAATTGAATACTGCAAAGCCATCGGAACTCCTATTGACATAAGATTTCCGGAAGCCTTGATGTCAAAGGCAAGCTCTGACTTGTCAAATGAAAGTATGTCAAACTTCTTACGCATGTATATAAAGCATAAAACAGTCGAAATGCCCTGTGCTATAACAGTTGCAAGACCTGCACCCGATACGCCCATATTACAGAATTCTATAAAAACATAGTCCAGAATTATATTGATTACCGATGCAATTCCGAGGAATATCAGCGGAGAACGGCTGTCGCCCAATGCACGGAGTATTGAGGCAAGAAGATTATAGAAAATTGTTACTGAAAGTCCTGCAAAAATCATAAACAAGTATTCATCAGCCTGCTGTATAATATCATCAGGAGTTTTCATAAGCTCAAGGAGAGGACGTATAAAAACAAGTGTAAGAACTGTCAGAATTATGGCAATAATAAAACTGAGCCAGAATGAATTTGCAACATACTTTCTCATTTTGCTGTAATTGTTTGCACCGTATTCCTGAGAAACAAGTATACAGAAACCACTGCATATTCCGGTAGCAAAGCCGATTACAAGAAAGCATATCGAACCCGTTGCACCTACAGCTGCGAGAGCATTAAGGTCAATGCATTTTCCGACTATTACAGCATCAACCATACTGTATAACTGCTGAAGAAGATTTCCGATAATCATCGGAATACAGAAAGAAATAATAAGCTTAAGTGAATTTCCGCTTGTCATATCCTTTGTCATATTAAAAACCCCCTTAAATAAGATTTAATTCAATTTGCAAGTGATATTATAGCACTTGAAAATTATCTTTTCTACTATTATTATAGCTAAAAATGATACTATAATTGTTTTTTAAAACAACTGATGAATTATTTTTCTGATAAGTGCAAATAATATTTCAGAGGTGTTTTAAAATGCGAACCGAAAATTTTTACTATGACAGAATTATTCCGTCAATCAATGAAAATCTTGAGAAAATAAAAAAAATATCCGGAAATTCCTCTGACCTGCTTATAAATGAATTTGTGACAGGCGGTGTGAACTGTGTTCTGCTGTGCTGTGAGGGAATGCTTTCCACATCAACTATAACGGAGCTTGTACTGCACCCGATAACAAAAATAAATCTCCGTGAACCAAGCGGACAGGCACTCTTCAATCATATACAGAATAATCTTCTGCTTTCGGTTGACCGTGTAACCGTAAAGAATTACGGGGAACTTTTCAGAACGGTAAATTCCGGATTTGCAGTGCTTATTGCAGACGGAATGGATTCCGCACTTGCATTCGGAGTACAGGGATATGCCGTCAGAGGAATAGACGAACCCTCCGGAGAAGCAAATATAATGGGAGCTCATGAAGGATTTTCCGAAGTGGTAAGAACTAATATGTCACTTTTAAGAAGAAGGCTGAAAAGTCCCGTATTCAAAATGGAACTTATGGTTATGGGCGATAAAAGTCAGACTGATATATGCCTTTGCTATATGCAGGACAGAGTTCCCGAAAGACTTCTGAAACAGATTAAAAATTCTCTTGACAAAATAAATCTTGAAAGCATACTTTCAACGGGATATGTAAGGCCTTTTCTCGAAAGCAAAAGCTTTGAAATATTCAGTTCAACGGGAACTACTGAAAGACCTGATGTTTTATGTTCAAAGCTGATTGAGGGCAGAGTTGCCTTATTAATAGACGGTGTACCTTTTGCAATAGTTATTCCGAAATTCTTCACGGAAAGCTTTCAGACACTTGACGATTACTCATTCAAGCCGTATTATGCATTTTTTATACGCTGGATAAAATATGTAGCATTTTTTATATCAATACTTCTTCCGGCACTTTATGTATCAATAGCACTTCATCACCCCGAACTTCTGAACAGTACACTGCTGATGATTCTTGTTGACGCCGAAAAAAAAGCTCCCATAGCACTTCTTGCGGAGGGGTTCGGCGTACTGATTATGTATGAAATAATACGTGAGGCAGGTTTAAGACTTCCTAAAGCGGTAGGCGGAGCAGTAAGCATAGTGGGGGGGCTTATTATAGGTGATTCCGCAGTAAATTCGGGACTTGTCAGCACTCCTATGCTAACTATAATAGCACTTGCAGTAACAAGCGGATTTGTAGTTCCCGAACTTAATCAGAGTATAACTATACTAAGACTTCTTTTTTTAATATCGGGCGGACTTCTCGGACTTTTCGGGATAAGCTTACTCGGCAGTGCTGTATTATTCAATATATGTGCAACGGAGGATTACGGCTTTCCGTTTACTGCACCAATTTCGCCCTTTAATTTAAAATCTATGAGAGATACGACATTCCGCCAGAGTTTCCGGAAAATGCAGAACGGCGGATTTACAGTGGAGGAACTTCATGAATAAAATATCATTCGGACAGTTCGCATCACTTCTTCTTGCATCGGACGCATTTGCACTTATATGCTATTCAAATAAAATTTCACTTGCAACGCTCTGGGGATTTCTGATTTCAGTATCAATACAGTTTATAATATCTCTGATTCTGACAAAACGCAGTATTCCGTCAGACAATAAATTTCTGCTGTGGATTTATCTTTTTTCCGCATTGATATGGGGAACACTTTTATTTATACGTGTATGGAATATATCAAAAGCAATATATATACCTGTTCCAGAAATAAAATTTCTCCCCGAAAATCTTATAATATCCGGACTTATAGCTGTTGTATGCCTTTATGCCTCCTCCCCCGGAATAAAAGCAGTTTCGAGAGCGTCCGTAATGACAGCCGGATTCGGAGTATTCTGTTTTATAACAATTATATTTGGAAGCTTTAAAAACATAGATACATCAAATCTTTTTATTGATGATAATTCAAAAATACCGGGACAGATAATCTCGGGATTTGCAGTCGGAGGAAGTTTCTGCATACTTCCCTTTCTTTTAAGTCAGCTGAAAGGAAACAAAATCAAATCAACGTTTTTTTATTTTGCATGCAGAAGTGTTTTCTGTACGGCAGTAATAATTCTTACGCTTCTGGTCACAGGCGGAATAATGCAGATTACGGAATTTCCCGTGATGAGAGCAGTTGAACTCTGTCAGCCTTTCAGCAGTCAGAGAATAGACGCTCTGTTTATAATAATACTGGTAATACTTGCAGTAATGGGAATTTCCGTCCAGACTGTTACGGCATCACAGATTACTGAAATGCTTTTTCCAAAATTCCAAAGATTCAAAAGTACAGCAATAATTATTATAATGATTCTGCTTTCACTGGTTCTTGGCAATACGGATATATACAGCTCCGCATATGCAGTAATATTTATGATTTCACCGGTTTTAACGGCAATACTGATATTTTTTAAAAAAGGAGCTGAAAGAAAATGAATAAAAAGCTTTTATTAATATCTCTCATTCCATCATTATTGTGTGGCTGTACTCATCAGGAAGTACATGAAAGAGCCTATCTGCGTGGAATGTCCGTATCGGGAAATAATCCGAAAACAGTATCAATGAATTTCTACAATAAGGATTCCAAGCCTACAAATGTTCAGAATAACAGCTTTGACGGAATACTTGAAAATTCGGAAGTAAAAAGCGGAAAAGCAATATTTACAGGTCATACGGAATTAATAGTTCTCGGCGAATGTGACTATACCGAAACTTTAAGATTTATGCTTGAGGAATGGAAAGTTTCACCTTCATGCCTTATAGTATACGGCGGAAACAATTCCGGAAATATTATAGAAAATTCAGATTCGGGACAGCTTGCCGATTCAATAAGAACTGCCGTAAAGCAGAATAAAATTCCCAAAAGTGATATTATAACTATTTTAAGCTCACTTCTGAAAAATAATCAGAGTGAAATTCCTGCAATTAATTCTGACGGAGATTTTGAAAGTATAATCATATCCAGATAAAAAAGGGGCGACCAATGGTCGCCCTTATATTTAAATTATGTCAGGTCAATTTTATTTTTCTTAAACATATATGCGAAAAGTACTGCAAATGCAATTATTAATATAATTGTTGTTGCAATTCCGCCCTCTGCTCCGAAAGCTCCTCCGTTTACAATAGCTTTGCTTTCTGATGAACTTGTCAGAAAAAGCGTTTCGCCCGAACCTGTACCGCTGACACTGATTCCGAAAAGGTTTCCCTGTGAGAAATTCCATATAGCATGTATAGCGGATACTCCCCATATATTGTCAAAGCATATCATATATAATGATATAAACGCTCCGAAGAAAAATATATTTACAAGTGCAAGCACTGTTACTCCGGAATTTAATATATGTGCAAGCGAAAAAGCTCCGGCACTTATAACAACTGCTGAAAACATACTGTGTTTTCCGCCTATGCTGTTCATAAGAAATCCTCTGAATATAAATTCCTCACTCATTCCCTGTACAAGCCATGCAAAAAGATAA
The DNA here is from genome assembly GCA_945910815.1 of uncultured Clostridia bacterium. GTDB lineage: Bacteria > Bacillota > Clostridia > Oscillospirales > Ruminococcaceae > Ruminococcus. Next base: position 21,617 of record CAMDZD010000022.1, on the reverse strand, counting down.
ATCACAAGCAAGCCGATATTAAGATTTGTATTAAGTCCCTGAAAGCTCATAGCTCCCAAAATTATATTAATAAGAACTACTCCCGAAAACATTGCAAGTCCTGTAAGCATACCTTTAAGATAACCCGAAACTGCTTTATCCTTACGCATACCCATTGAAACAAGCGGTCTTTTTTCAATGAATCTGCAATATACTATTGAAAGAATTGTGCCGAATACCGTTGAAAAAAGCGTTGCAAGCATATTTTGCGGTCTTGCCTGAACCTCCATAACGAAATTCATGTATTCATGATTTACTCCCGTAAACTTATCACTCATTATATAATTCATAAGTTCGGGAATCATCATAAATGACGGCACTATTGATTCAGCAATTGCTATAACTAAAAATACTGTATAAAATATAATTATCTGCAAAAAAATATTATTTACTCTTGCTGATTCGGCTTGTGTGAACATATCCGGTCTTTTAATTTTCATATTTCAAAATCCTTTCCTGTAAGTCAAAAGAATTATATCATATTTAACAAAATATGTCAAGCATTTTTTTAATATCTGAAACATATAGATTTAAAAAAGCTCTCCAGAATAAGAAAGGGTGATTCTATTTGGATAAAAATGCTATGGAAAAATACCGTCAGGAAATGATGAAACTTTATGGTAAAAGCACAAGCAGAAATGATTCTGTTCCGGTGAATGTAAATGTTTCGGAAATCCGTCAGAAAGAAAATATTGTTACGGAAGAAGAAAAAATTATTCCGGAAACTTTCCATGAAGCCCGTGAAGCAAATCAGGATTTTCAGCCCGTGGAAACTCCCGAACCTCCGCAGACTGTTCAGGAAGTTTCTGCTGAACCTGAACCCCGGAAATCAAGCATTGACGAACGATACCCCGACCCCGTTCTTGATGAAATTATGAATAATCCTCATACAAAATTCAATGACGATGAATATAACAAACGAAATAATTATGACAGTATCGGCTGGATTTCGGTAAATGTAAGAACAGGAGAAAATGCCTCTCCGGTAGAGGGAGCATCAGTCATAATTACATCAATGGCTGACGGTAACCTTATTTTCAAGGCAACGGGAATTACTGACGAGAGCGGTCAGATAAAAAAAATGGCTTTACCCGCACCGTCTGTAAATCTTTCACTGGATTCGGCAAATCTGATAAAGCCTTATTCTGTATATGATATAAGTGTATATGCTGACGGATTTTTCAGAGAGAGAAGCATAGATGTTCCCGTATTTGCCGGAATAACTTCCGTTCAGCAGTTCAATATGGTTCCACTGCCTCTTTATATGACGGAAAATGATGAAACTATAAATTACTATAATCAGGAGCCGGAACTTCAGTAAAATTCAGAAGGAGGATTTTTAATGCTTACAGGAGAACCCTTTATTCCCGAAACAATAACGGTACATCTCGGAACTCCTAATTCAGATGCACAGAATGTCACTGTTGATTTTATGACTTATATCAAAAATGTCGCATCAAGCGAAATATATCCGACATGGCCTGATTCTTCGATAAGAGCAAATATATATGTTATAATAAGCTTTGCCCTTAACAGAATATATACTGAATGGTACAGGTCGAGGGGATATGATTTTGATATAACATCGTCAACCCAGTATGACCAGAAATTTATTAACGGACGTGAAATATTCGATTCAATAAGCAATACAGCTGATGAAATATTTACCGACTATGTAAGGAGACAGGGAACTGTTGAACCTCTTTTTACTGCATTCTGCAACGGTACTACTGTTACATGCGACGGTCTTTCACAATGGGGAACGGTTTCGCTTGCCGAACAGGGATATACTCCCTATGAGATACTTAAATATTATTATGGCGATGATATTGAAATTGTCAGAAATGCACCTGTAAGAACACGTACACCGTCATATCCGAATGTTGAGCTTAGCGAGGGTATGGCAGGAAATGAAGTTAAAACTATTCAGGTACAGCTCAACAGAATTTCAAGGAACTATCCCGCAATACCTAAAATCGCTCAGACGGACGGAATATTTGATGCTGATACAAGAGAGGCTGTACAGAAATTTCAGGAAATTTTTGACCTTCAGCCTACCGGAACTGTAAATGAAGCAACATGGTATAAAATTGCATATATCTATACAAGTGTAAAGCGTCTTGCGGAACTCAGTTCGGAGGGACTTTCCTTCGAGGAAACTGAAAAGCAGTTTGCAAATGAACAGAAAATAGGTTCTCAGGGATTTCCTGTCAGGGAAATTCAGTATTATCTTGCAGTAGTAGGTGCATATTATGATGCTGTACTTCCCGTTGACATTACCGGATATTTCGGAGAGGAAACAGAAAAATCCGTTAAATCATTCCAGCAGGTTTTCGGACTTCCGCAGACAGGTGTCGTTGACCGTCAGACATGGAATGACCTTTACAGAGCTTATGCCGGTATTGCGGAATCTGTTCCGTTTGATATTGAATCAAGCGTTGTGCTTTACCCCGGAACAGTTTTCAAAGAGGGGTCATCAGGTGACTATGTAAGAGTTCTTCAGGAATATCTCACTTATATAAATCAGTCTTATCCGGAAATTCCCGCCGTAAACAATACAGGATATTTCGGCCCTCTTACACGTCAGTCAGTTCTTGCATTTCAGAAACGTTTCGGACTTCCGCAGACAGGTGTTGTAGGCGGTGCTGTATGGAATGATATTGCCGGTTTATATTCGGATTTGCGTTTCGGAACTGATAAAAGACCATATCAGTCACCGGGATATACAATTTCTGCTGAAACTTAATAAGGAGGTCTTTTTCTATGCCTTATACTCCTAAACAGAAAAAAAAACATGTCAGGGAAATTCAGTGTTATCTTCAGGGTATTTCCTACTATAATGATAAAATACCCCTTATAATTCCTGACGGATATTTCGGAAAGGAAACTTCTACTGCTGTAAGAGCCTTTCAGAGAGAATACAAAATTCCCGAAACAGGCACTGTTACGCATGAAACATGGAACGCAATAGTTTCAGTATACAGATATTTTGCGGATTCCATACCGATTCCGCTTGATATATTTCCATCTGAAAATTATTCATTAAGAAAGGGCGATTCCGGAATTATCGTATACGTCATTCAGGTACTTCTTCATGAAATGGGTCTGAAATATGATAACTTCCCCGATATAGTCATAAACGGTATATATGATAATTCCACGGCAGAGGCTGTAATATTTTTGCAGAAACTTGCCGGCTTTCCGCAAACCGGTATCATAAATAATAATACATGGAATATTCTTTCTTCTTCTATACACCATTTAATATAATAACTCTTTTCTCACTGTCAGATAAAATTTACAAAGTATTTCTTTTTTTGGTATTGACATAAAGAGAAAAAAAAGATATAATATACCTTAAGAGAAAGTCAGACCTTTCTCAAGCCTGAATGTTTTCAGGTATAAAATACAGGAGGTACTTTGAAAATGTCACTGACAAAAAATCCTAATGTTTTAAAATGGGTTTCAGAGATGGAAGCTCTTACTAAGCCTGATAAGGTTGTATGGATTGACGGTTCTGAAGAACAGCTCAATGCTCTCAGAAAAGAAGCAATCTCTACCGGCGAAATGATTGAACTTAATCAGGAAAAACTCCCCGGTTGTCTCTATCACAGAACCAAGCCTAACGATGTTGCCCGTGTTGAGGACAGAACTTTTATCTGCACAAGAAGAAAAGAAGATGCAGGTCCGACTAATAACTGGAAAGACCCTCAGGAAATGTATGCTATGCTTACACCTATGTATGACGGTGTTATGAAGGGCAGAACTATGTATGTTATCCCCTATTCAATGGGTCCTATCGGTTCACCTCTCGCTAAGGTAGGCGTTGAAGTTACTGATTCTATCTATGTAGTTCTCAATATGGCTATTATGACAAGAATGGGCGTTCAGGCTTTTGAAAACCTCGGCGATGAATCAAACGATTTCGTCAGAGGTCTCCACTCAAAGGCTGATGTTGACCCCGAAAAGAGATATATCGTTCAGTTCCCTGAAGACAATACTATCTGGTCAATCAACTCTGCTTACGGCGGAAACGTTCTCCTCGGCAAAAAGTGCTTTGCTCTCCGTATCGCATCATTCCAGGGCAAGAACGAAGGCTGGATGGCTGAACACATGCTTATCCTCGGCGTTAAGAAACCTGACGGCGAAGTTAAGTATATTACAGCTGCTTTCCCGTCTGCATGCGGTAAAACCAACCTTGCTATGCTTATTCCTCCGGAAGGCTACAAGAAGGACGGCTATGAAGTATTCACTGTCGGCGATGATATTGCCTGGATGAAACCCGGCAAGGACGGCAGACTTTATGCTATCAACCCTGAAAACGGTTTCTTCGGAGTTGCTCCCGGTACTAACGAAAAATCAAACTACAACGCTCTTGCTACTACTAAGAGGAATGCTATCTTCACAAACGTTGCTATTGATAATTCAGATAACACTGTTTGGTGGGAAAAGCTTACTAAGAATCCTCCTGTTGATGCAACAGAATGGAAGGGTGCTAAGGTAAACGGTGTTGAATATACCGCTGAGATCGATGAAAAGACAGGCAAGAACAAGACTCTTGCTCACCCGAACTCAAGATTTACTGCTCCGGCTGAAAACTGCCCATGCATTTCACCTGAATTCAATAATCCGGAAGGCGTTCCGATTTCTGCTATTATCTTCGGCGGAAGACGTGCATCAACAACTCCTCTTGTATATCAGTCATTTGACTGGGTTCACGGAACTTATATGGGTTCAGCTGTTTCCTCTGAAACAACTGCTGCCGCTACCGGTGCAGTAGGCGTACTCCGTCACGACCCTATGGCTATGAAACCGTTCATCGGCTACAATGTAGGCGACTACTGGGCTCACTGGCTCGAAATGGGCGAAAAGCTCGGCGACAAGGCTCCTAAGATTTTCAACGTCAACTGGTTCAAGCAGGACGAAAACGGCAACTTCATGTGGCCTGGTTTCGGCGATAACATGAGAGTTCTCGACTGGATTATCAAGAGATGTGAAGGCACTGTTGATGCTGTTGAAACTCCTATCGGTTATCTCCCTAAGGCTGAAGACATCAACCTTAAGGGTATTGAAGATGAAGTTACTCCTGAAGTTCTGGACAAGCTCCTTGCTGTTGATACTGACCTCTGGAAGAAAGAAATCGCTGAAATGAGAAGATACTACACAGAAGATATTTCAGCTAAGGGCGGAAGAGTTCCTGAAGCTCTTATGAACGAACTTGACAAGATTGAAAAGAAACTCGGTTAATTTCTGTTAATTTAAAATCATCTGCCCGCCTTCTGGCGGGCTTTTTTTGTGAAATACCGTTTCTTCCGCTGTTTTTCTTAACACTTTTTACCAACACTGCAAAGAAAATTCAAAAAGTTATGGACAAATTCAACAAAATATGATATAATATTTCTGATGATAATACTTATTCTTTGAGAAAGGAGTCCTTTTATGCTTCATGAAAAATCATGCGGTGCAATAGTATACAGAAGATTTCATGGAAATATTGAGATACTTCTTATTAAGCATATTAACAGCGGTCACTGGTCTTTTCCTAAAGGGCATGTTGAACCTGATGAAACTGAAACTGAAACGGCTAAGCGTGAAATAAAAGAGGAAACTTCTATTGATGTTATGATTGACCCGACTTTCCGTGAAACTGTTACCTACTCTCCAAGACGTGATACTGTCAAGGTTGTTGTCTATTTTCTCGCAAAGGCAAGAAATGTGAATTTTGTCCCTCAGGAAGGAGAAATTGCTGAAATAAGATGGGTAGACCTCGCCCATGCTGTAAATCTCCTTACCTATGAAAATGACAAAACTATTGTTGCAAAAGCTAAGACCGCTATCAAGGAAAGACGATAATAAAAGAAGTTTTCCCCCCGTTTCAGAAACGGGGATTTTTTATAAGCCGGACAAAAAATCCTCCGCATATAGGCGGAGGACAGTTCAGGATATTCTAAGAATATAGCTTATTGTTTTCAGTATGTAATATACTACTGCAATAATCACAGGAACTGAAAGGAATACAAGCTGAATCCCTCTCCTTGACTGGTGAGGAGTATCATGGGGAAGTTTATTTGTCATTTTAAAGCCAATCAATGCAAAGAGTCCGAACATTAACATTACATAATAAACTGAATTGGCAATAATTATTCCAAAATCAGAAGTTGCATTTCCGAGCAGACTTAATATATATCCAAGTGAATTATTAAAGGAATGTGCAATTATTGCAGGAATTATTGAATTATGCTTTATAGTGATATGTGCAAGGAATATTCCCATAATAAATCCGAGTACAATCTGAGGAACAGTCATATGCATAAGACCGAAAATCAATGCACTCATAAATATACCGCATCTCTGGCTTGCCTTTGAGAGATTTTTAAGAACCATTCCTCTGTAAAAAAATTCTTCGGTTACGGGAGCAACAAGAACTCCATATATAAAATCGGAAATTTTTGCAGGAGTACTTTGATAATTCGTATAATCATTGATGTTATACATCTGAAGTCCGCACTGATTCATAATATCTGATATAAAAGATGTTATTACTGATGAAATATCATTCAGAAAGAAAACTATAAAAAGATATGCAACAGCCTTGAAAAGTGTAAAATCCTGTGTTTTTACAAGCGATGACGGAGAAGTCCCCGACATTTTCAGTCCAAGACATGCAAAAGCTACATTGCATATAAGAAATACAAGCATATTTGCAGGAGCAGAAACCGTTGCATAAAAATATTCCGACAAATCAGAATATGACTTTTCCGGATTAAGGAACTGCAAAAACGTCATTAATATAAAACTCAGCAGATACATCATAATCTGCGATGTTACAATATGAAGTATTAACTGCATGCCTGTTATATTATAAAATCTTTTTATATTTCGCCTTTCAGAATAATCAGGGTCAAGCGGAAATTTATAAAAAGGCTTTTTTATTTCCGGCTCAATTTTTCCGTAATCGGAATTATAATGGCGGTATTCAGTAGGATTTTCAAAAGGATTTTTTTTATCAATAAATGCTGATTCCATAATCTGCTGTTCAGCAGTATTAAGCTTCTGATTAAGAGCCTGTATTTCAGAAATATACTGTTCTGCGGAAATATTTTCGTTCAAAAAACATCGCCTCCCTGAACAATATTATATCATATATTTTTCTTCAAGTAAAGCATATAAGTTGATTTTTTTGCTTTCATGTGATATAATATCATTAATAATCATAAAGGAAGTGATTTTATTGAAACTGCTTGCAATTGACGGAAACAGTATACTTAACCGTGCATTTTATGCTATAAGGGCATTATCGAATAAAGACGGAGTACCTACAAATGCGGTATTCGGATTTATGAATGTATATTTCAAGAATTTTGATGTCATAAAACCTGACTGTGTAGCGGTAGCGTTTGATATGCATGCACCGACATTCAGACATAAAGCTGTATCAACATACAAAGCTAACAGAAAAGGTATGCCTGACGAATTGTTTCAGCAAATGCCACTTATAAAAAATCTCCTTACGCTTATGGGAATAAAAATTCTTGAATGTGAAGGCTTTGAAGCTGATGATATTCTCGGAACGCTTTCAAAGATATTTTCAAAAAACAATCATGAATGTCATATCCTTACGGGAGACCGTGACAGCCTTCAGCTTATCAATGATAAAACAACTGTAAGGCTTGCAACAAATAAAGATGCAATAATATATAACCGTGAAAAATTTCTTGAAGATTACGGCTTTGAACCCATAAATATGATTGATTTAAAGGCACTTATGGGAGACAGTTCGGATAATATAAAGGGAGTTGCAGGGATAGGCGAAAAAACTGCAACAACGCTTATAAAAGAATTTTCAACAGTTGAAAATCTGTATGCAAATCTCGACAATGCGGATATTTCAAAAAGCGTAAAAACAAAACTTGAAAACGGTAAAAATTCGGCACTGGAAAGCAAGTGGCTTGCTACTGTCAAATGCGATGTACCGATTGACGAAAATCCCGAAAACTACAAAATCGGAAATATGAACAGCTCCGAACTGTATAAATTTCTGAATGAACTTGAAATGCAAAAGCTTATTGAAAAGCTAAATCTTACTGAATCAGATTCAGAAACTCCCGAATATGAAGAAATAATTTCCGAAACAGTAAATATCAGTGATTTTTCATTAATAAAAAATATCGGCGAATGTTCGTATATATTTGACGGAAAAACACTGAAAATCCGTGACGGCAACAAAATATATATCACTGAAAATACTGATACAATTCTTGAATTTCTTTCGGGAGAATGTAAAAAAATCACATCAGGAGCAAAACCGCATTATAAATACGCTTTCAGTCACGGAAAAACATGCAGGAATATTATATGCGATACTGAAATATGCGGTTATCTGCTTGATTCATCACTTTCAGATTACAATACGGAAACTCTTTGCAGAAAATACAATGTTCACTATTATGACGGTGAAAACGGAAATCTGCTCTCACTCAAAAATCTTTCCGAAAAGCTGAATAATCTTATTGAAAAGGAAAATATGACATCTCTGCTGAATGATATAGAACTCCCGCTTACAGAAGTTCTTGCCTCTATGGAATATTACGGAGTAAAGGTCAATCAGCAGGGAATTAAGGATTTCGGAATAACGCTTGATGAACTTATAGAAGAAACAGGTCAGATGATTTATGACGATGCAGGTCATAAATTCAATATACTTTCTCCGAAACAGCTCGGAACAGTTCTCTTTGATGAGCTTAAACTCCCTCCAATCAAGAAAACTAAAACAGGATATTCCACAAATGCCGATGTTTTAGAGGAACTAAAAAGCAGTAATCCTATTATCGGAAATGTTCTTAAATACAGACAATACACAAAATTAAAATCAACATATGTTGACGGGCTTTTAAAAACTGTATCGGCTGACGGAAGAATCCACACATGTTTTAAACAGACTGAAACACGTACAGGAAGAATTTCATCGACTGAACCAAATATGCAGAATATTCCCGTAAGAACCGAACTCGGCAGAAATATGAGAAAATTCTTTGTAGCGGATTCTGGAAAAATACTCCTTGACGCTGATTACAGTCAGATTGAATTACGTGTTACGGCACATCTCTGCAATGACGAAAATATGATAAAAGCATTTAAAAGCGGTGAAGATATTCACACTGCAACGGCATCGCAGGTTTTTGACGTTCCGCCAATAATGGTTACTCCCGAAATGAGAAGCTCCGCAAAAGCGGTAAATTTCGGAATCATTTATGGAATCGGAGCTTTTTCGCTTTCAAAGGATATAAATACAACTCTTGAAAAGGCTCAGGAATATATTGACCAGTATATGAAAAAATACCCCAAAGTAAAGGAATTTATGACAAGAACCGTTGAAAATGCAGAAAAATCGGGAACAGTTTCAACAATGTTCGGAAGAAAAAGACATATTCCGGAGCTTAAATCATCAAACAAGAAAATCAAGGCTGACGGAAAAAGAATCGCCATGAATACTCCGATACAGGGAACTTCCGCCGATTTGATTAAAATGGCTATGATTAATGTATACAGAAAATTCAAGGAAGAAAATCTCAATGCACATCTTATATTACAGGTTCACGATGAGCTTATAGTTGAATCCGATGAAAAGGACAGCAAACGTGCATCGGAAATTCTCCACGATGAAATGACTGATGTATATAAAATGAGAGTTCCGCTTATAGCAGATGTAAACAGGGGGGCAAGCTGGTATGATGCTAAGGGCTGATAAAAATACTCCCGAATATATATATACAAGGCTTGCCGATACTGAAAAAATATGCATTCCGGACGGCTGGTCTGCCGAAAGTTTCAAATCGGAATCACTGAAAGATAACGGAATAGTTCTTTATATTCAGGAGGATAACGGAACAGTTTCCGCACTTCTCACGGCTTATACAGCAATCGGGGAGGCTGATATTACAAATGTTGCAGTACTTCCCGAATACCGCCGAAAAGGATACGCAACATTACTTATATCCGAATTTGAAAAAATGATTCCCGAAGATACAGAGGATATTTTCCTTGAAGTAAGGGAATCAAATCAGAGTGCAATAAATCTTTATATTAAATCAGGATTTGAAAAAATTTCGGTCAGAAAACGATTCTATTCAAATCCGACTGAAAACGCTGTAATAATGAAAAAGAAAGCTGGTATCAATAAATAATGCTTATACTTGGAATTGAAAGCTCATGCGATGAAACAGCAATAAGCGTAGTAAGAGACGGACGGGAAATTCTTTCGTCCGTAGTTTCAACGCAGATTGAAGAACATAAAAAATATGGCGGAGTAGTTCCGGAAATTGCGTCACGCCGTCACTGTGAAAACATACTTCCCGTACTCGAAAAAGCTCTTGAGGATTCCGGAAAATCTCTCGGAGATATGGACGCAATAGCTGTTACATATTCCCCCGGACTTATAGGAGCATTACTTGTCGGAGTAAGCTTTGCAAAAGGTCTTGCAATGTCCACAGGAAAACCATTAGTTCCGGTACATCACATATCGGGACATATTGCGACCAATTATCTCACATATCCCGAACTTGAACCGCCTTATTTATGTCTTGTGGCAAGCGGAGGTCACAGCCATATTATTGAAGTAAAATCATATACGGAATTTAAAGTCATAGGAAGAACACGTGATGACGCTTCCGGAGAATGTTTTGATAAATGTGCAAGAGCTATGGGATTTCCATACCCCGGCGGAATACATATTGACCACGCATCACAGAACGGCAATTTCAATGCCTACAAATTACCACACCCGAAAGTTGCAGGAAGTGAATACGATTTCAGCTTTTCGGGGCTTAAAACTTCCGTTGTAAATCTTGTACACAACGCAAAGCAAAAAGGCATTGAGATAAACAAAAATAATCTCTCTGCAAGCATACAGCATACTATTGCGGAAATTCTGGTTCAGAAAACTATGAAAGCATCTGAAGATTTCGGATATAAAAAAATTGCTCTTGCCGGAGGAGTTTCGGCAAATTCGGGAGTACGTTCCGCATTTGAATCCGAATGTACTAAAAGGGGATATAAATTCTATATGCCTAAATTAAATCTCTGCGGAGACAACGGAGCTATGATTGCAAGTCAGGGATATTACAACTATATTGCCGGAATTACTGCCGATGAATCCCTTAATGCTTATGCTACTATGCCGATTGACAATATAACTTTCTGAAAGGATTTTTAAAATGGATAAATTTATAAAAATGTGCGTAGGTATTCTTCCCAAGCCCTTGCAGGATATCTACTATAAATACGAAGAAAAATGGCTGTATCTTATATTCGGTGTTCTTACCACCGCAGTAAGCTTTGTGACAGCGGGAATTTCAAAAGCATTGCTTGAAAATGCCGGATTCGGTGACGGAATAGTAAGTACGGGAAGTACAGTTGTATCGTGGATTTGTGCCGTAACATTTGCATATGTCACAAACAGAATATGGGTATTTGAATCACATGCGGAAAATGCAAAGGAAATTTTTGCGGAGGCTGTATCATTCTATGGCGGACGAGTTTTCACTCTTATAGTTGAAGCTGTAATGATGTGGCTCGGATATTCACTTATTGGTATAAACTACTGGGTTACAAAAATAACCGCAAATGTAGTAGTGCTTATACTTAATTACATAATAAGCAAGATATTTGTATTTAAGGAAAAGAAATAAATATGCAGTATATTAAAATAGGAAACGTAAGTATTGAAAAAACCTGTGCTTTAGCTCCTATGGCAAGCGTTGCAGACCGTGCATACAGAACGATTTGCAGAAGATTCGGAGCTTCTTATGTTGTCAGTGAAATGGTATCCGCAAAAGGTCTGTGTTACAGCGACCGCAAAACCAAGGAGCTTTGCACAGTCACGGATTCTGAAAGACCTATGGCAATACAAATCTTTGGTTCTGAACCCGAATTTATATCACGTGCAGTCGAAATCGTAAGCGGATTTAATCCCGATATAATCGATATAAATATGGGCTGTCCCGTACCGAAAGTAGTAAATATCGGTTGCGGTTCGGCACTGATGAAAGATATTAAAACTGCATTTTCGGTTGCGGAATCTGCTGTTAAAACATCAAAAATTCCTGTTACGGTAAAATTCCGCAGTGGGTGGGATAATAATTCAAAAAATGCGGTCGAATTTGCAAAGGCTATGGAATCCGCAGGAGTTTCCGCAATAGCTGTCCACGGAAGAACACGTGAACAGTTTTACAGCGGTGAAGCCGACTGGAATATAATTTCGGAAGTCAAAAAAAACGTATCAATTCCGGTTATAGGCAACGGAGATGTAAAGGATTTGCAATCCTGTCTTGATATGTACGAAAAAACTGGCTGTGACCTTGTTATGACAGGACGTGCAAGCTATGGAAATCCTTTTATATTCGATGAAATAAAAGCATATTCTGAGGGCAGAGAATATATTCCGCCCTCTCCTGAATACAAAATGCAGATAATGCTTGAACATATACGGCTTATACTGAAATTCAGCGAAAAGCCGGAAAATATTGCAATACGTGAGGCAAGAAAAATTTCGGCATGGTATATGAATGGATATTATGGTTCGGCAAAATTCAGAGCGAAATGCTATTCGCTTGAATCCTATGCACAGGCTGTACAGCTTGCAGAAGAATTTTCAGAAGTTCAGAAAAAACATTCTTTATAATATATTTAATATTGTAGGAAATTCACTCTCTCTTGTCCGAATCAGCATATTTTTGAGTTCGGAAAGTTCCGCTGAAAACTCATCATTATCTGATTCGATAAGAGGGACTATTCTTATATAGCAGTTATCAATTTCGGATAGCTTGTCACCCCTTACTATACACAAAGCTATGTTATAAAAAGAATCCCATTCGGCTTTAAAATCCCCGATATATTTAATAGCTTCTTCGGTATTGCCGGAATCCATACTTTGCTGAGCAAGTTCCACAAGTCCGATAAGCTTTTTACATTCAGACGATACTTTTATATTAAAAAATATTCCAAGTCCTATCATTGCAGAAAGTATGCATATACTGATTATTACTCTTTTCATATTATCTTGGCTTTTCCTTTCCTTTGAGATTGTTTTCCACTATATAATAGCTTCCTGTTTTATCAGCAGTCATTATAAATATATCCTGAATTTTAATCTGTTTTTTCTTAAGAATACGGTCGAGCCAGTATTTTGTAAGATTCATAGTTTCAAGGGATTTTTCAAGAAGTCTGCCGTCTGAAATAATTACCTGAGGAGGGTCAACGGCTTTCGGATTAAGATTCAAATCACTTCTTACCGGCGTATCATATGCCGGTTTTTTCATTACAGAAAGGCTTCCCGTAGTTTCAACAATAGCATACTGAACTTCTTCAAGGGAAAAAATATCGTTTCCCCTTAAAGAAGTCATAAGGTCATCGATTGAATAACGCAGAGAGTTCATAACTTCACGGTCAATTTTTCCGTCACTGATGATAATTTTAGGTCTGCCGGATACTATACAGCGTACTTTCGGAAATTTCAGAGTAACCCATGACATAATGACTTCAAAACATACAAGCGAAAGCACAGGAGCAATTCCGACAGCAAGAGGTATATTTAAATCTTCAAGGACAAGAGTTGCAATATTTGATACAAGAATAGTTATTACAAGCTCCGATGGCTGAAGTTCTCCGAGCTGACGCTTTCCCATAAGCCTTACTGCAAATATAACAGTAATATAAAGTATTGCCGAACGTATAAGAACTATGCTCACTTTTAATATTCCCCCACTTTGATTTTATGTTTATTTTTCCTCAACAGCGGAAATTTATACATAAAAAAACGATACCTGCAAGGCTTCACAGCCGGACAGGTATCGTTAAAGAGAGATAAAATATAAAAAATTAGAAAGTTTCAGAATAATTATTTAAGACCGTTGAATTTTCTGAAAGTTTCAACGATAATTTCCGCACAGAGTTCGTCACCGAGTTCGGAACTGTTAAGACAAAGTTCATATTGTTCTTTATCCTGCCAGAGTCTGCCGGAATTGGTATTATAGAAAGTTTCACGTCTTTTATCGATTTTTCTAAGGAATGATTCTGCTTTTTTGGAATCAACGCCGTATTGTTCAACAGCACGTTTAATTCTTTCCTCTTTGTTTCCGTATATAAAGACTCTGAAACAGCCTTCATTTTCGAGTATATAGTTACCGCATCTGCCGACAAGAACGAAACTTTCTTCCTGTTTGGCGAGATTTCTTATTATATCACTTTCCATAATAAAAATCTTGTCGGAAAGAGGGAGATTATCCTCATAGGCTTTTGTGGTATTTGAAGCAAGAAGAAGTGAATACAAAAAGCTTGTAGGAACATTTTCTTCAGCATTTTCAATGGATTCCATAGACAATCCGCATTTCTGGGCAGTCATTTCAAGTATCTGACGGTTATAGCACTGTATATTAAGCTTTTCGGCAACGAGTTTGCCGATAACACTGCCACCGCTTCCGTACTGTCTTTCGATAGTGATAATTCTTTTTTTCATTATAAGCATATCCCCCATAACAATTAAGAACTGTATTTATTATCTGATATTATTATAACATATTTTCCATAAAAATCAATATCTTTTCGGGAATTATTTATGAAACTGTAAAAAATCCACATTATGCACAATATTCATTCTGAATTTTAAGGCATATTGACAGGATTTATTTTTTCTTCATTTTTAAAAGCAGAAAGGCTACTATAAGCGTAAGAACTACTGAAATGGCACTCGGAAACCATGTAACTGCCATAGGCAGACCCGTTGTATTCATACCGTAAAAGCTGTAAACCATAGTAGGAATAGCCATTATTACGGTTATAACGGTCAGTCTCCACATGACGAAGTTAAGATTGTTTGAAATTACGGAAGAAAAAGCCTCCATCATACTTGAAAGAATACTTGAATATATATTTGACATATCAATAGCCTGTTTTATCTCGATTAAAACGTCCTCAAGCAAATCCTGGTCTTCATCGTAAAGCTTTATAACTCTGCCCCTGTAAATTTTTTCAATAGTGACTTCATTCGCCTTGAGAGAAGTTGAAAAATATACAAGTGATTTTTCAAGCTCAAGCAACTGCATTATAAGTTTATTTTTCATAGCGTCATGAAGTTCCTGTTCGGCTCTTGAAGAAATCTTGTCAATCTGTTTAAGATATATGAGAAAAAGCGTTATTATTCTCAAAAGCAACTGCAAAACAAATCTTGTTTTAAGATTTGTGCTTAAATTTTTTATAATACCGCCGGTAGCTTCTTCAATAATACGGCTTGCCTTGACTGATATTGTAAACACATAATCTTCCGTAATAATAATGCCTATCGGGATTGTGTAGAAAAGAAGTGTTTTTTCCTCATCAACTTCAGATACCGGAGAATCGACTATTATAAGAGTCTGATTATCTTCACGCTCTATACGGGAAGTTTCCTCATCATCAAGAGAAGATTTTACAAATCCGCTGTCAAGACCATAATCATCAATAAGCTCTTTAATTTCCTGCGGTGTAGGGTCAGTTACGGATACCCAACAGCCTGTAACAGGTGAGTTTATTTCGCTTATTTTATTTTCAAAGGTTTTATAAAATTTTATCATAAATACTCCTTTCACTGAAAGCTTTCAGCGAAAAGAAATAAAGAATCCGTTTCCGCCTGAGCTTTCAAAAAAAATTACCGTATGCCCAAAGGGGTCGGTATTCATAGAAAATACACCTCCTGAAAATTCAATACATATTCATTATATCAGAAATTCTCTTGTTTTACAAGTAAATTTCACGTAAAAACAAAAAAATATTCTCCCAGATTTTTACTTCTTAATATTTATCTGTCACAGAATTTTCATAATAATGCTTTATGATTATAATCAGATTAAAGGAAACCGAACGGGGTAAAATAATAAGAAAATTGGTGGTATTATGGATAAGAATTATAAAAGCTTTTTTGCATCGGC
Organism: uncultured Clostridia bacterium; assembly: GCA_945910815.1. GTDB lineage: Bacteria > Bacillota > Clostridia > Oscillospirales > Ruminococcaceae > Ruminococcus. The sequence goes on along the minus strand of CAMDZD010000022.1, from coordinate 5,619 downwards.
TATGATTTTTTCAGTACTGGCTTCCGGCTGTTCGGACAACGGAAACAATTCAGAATCTTCAGAAATTATTCAGTCAACGGCAGACACGTCAATAACAGCTACAACAGATGAAGAATCTTCAGAGGATTCATCAGAAGATGACAAAGAAACAAAGGCGGTACAGCTTTCGGTAAATTCTTCAGGATATGAATGTAACCTTACTGATATATTCTCAGAAAATGACCTCAATCCCAATTATTCGGCAGAAAATCAGATTATTCTGAAAAATGACTCAATAGAACTAAAGGGAAAGGGAAATGTTAATAATTCCGATGTAATGATTACAGAGGGCGGAGCTTACAAAATAACAGGTACTCTTGATGACGGTCAGATTATTGTAAATTCTGATGAAAAAGTATGGCTGATTCTTGACAATGCCAATATAAGCTGTTCAGATTCCTCACCTGTCTATATAGAAAAATCCGACAAGACTTTTATCACTCTTGCTCCTGATTCGGAAAATACTCTTTCTGACGGCAAGGAATATTCATATACTTCCGAAAACGAAAACGAACCCGATGCTGTAATTTTCAGCAAGGATAATCTTACAGTAAACGGTACAGGAACTCTGAATATAAACGCAAATTTCAATGAAGGTATAACCTCAAAAGATGACCTCACTATAACAGGCGGTACTATAAATATAAATTCTGTCGGAAACGGTATAAAAGGTAAAGACTGCGTTGCAGTTTCATCAGCGGAAATAAATATAACTTCACAGGCTGACGGTATAAAATCAAGCAATGCCGACGAAAAGGGCAAGGGCTTTATATTTATATCAGGAGGAACTTTCAATATAAATTCAATGGAAGATGCTTTTCAGTCCGAACAGGAATTTATTATTGACGGAGGAAATATAAATATTATATCCGGTGAGGGAAGTTCTTCGGAATATGTAAAACAGCATACGGATTCTATGACGGGCGGTCACGGTTTCGGAGGATTCACTCCGCAAAATACAGAAACAGAAGCGGAGACAACAATAAGCCGTAAAGGTATAAAATCGGGTACAAATATGTATATAAACGGCGGGAACATTACCGCTGACTGTTCATCAGATTCAATACATTCAAATTCTGATATAACAATATCGGGCGGAAATCTTGAACTTTCAAGCGGTTCACAGACAATTCACGCCGACAATACCCTTTCCATAAAAAACGGCAGTATAGATATACTGAAATCATATGAAGGTCTTGAAGCCTCCGTTATAGATGTATCAGGTGGCAATATATCCATAATCTCTGATGATGACGGATTCAATGCAAGTGACGGCTCAACGCAGGGTGCTATGGGGCAGAATACAAGCGGAGTCGCAGTAAAAATATCCGGTGGTACTGTATATGTAAACGCAGAGGGTGACGGTCTGGATTCAAACGGAACTATGACCATATCAGGAGGAACCGTAACTGTTGACGGCCCTTCAAAAAGCGGAAACTGTTCACTCGATTCCAATAGCGGAATATCTCTTGAAGGCGGTACTCTTATAGCTGTGGGAAGTTCCGGTATGGTTGAATATCCTGATACGGATTCAAAGCAGAAATTTCTTGCTATGACCGCTGATGTAAATTCTGAATTTACTTTTAAAGTATGTCTTGAAAATTCTGAAATAACAGAATATAAACCGCAGAAAAACTATTCCGGAAACGTATCAATAATAGTAAGTACTCCGAATTTGGCAGAAAACAACGAATATACTTTATATATAGATGATAACGAATCCGGCTCATACAAAGTGAATGAAGTTCCGGCAGGAGGAGGATTCGGAGGAGGCAGAGGCGGTTTCAATAAAACTCCTCGGGAAGATTTTGACCCCGAAAATATGACACCTCCTGATGGATTTAACAAAAGAAATCCTATGAACGGTGAAATGCCGGAAATGCCAAGCGGATTCAGCAATGAACAGCTGACTTAAAAAGATTTTTTCAAACTCTCTCTTTTTCATATAAATTCCTCTTAAAAAAGGCTGAACGGAAATTAAAAATCCGTTCAGCCTTTTTTCTTACTTCTTGAATTTTCCGAATATATCGCCGATTTTATCCTTGACATCATCAACGGAAATTTTTGCCTTTATTCCGTCAACAATCTGCATAATCTTGTCATCGGGGAGGTCTACTCCGAGAATACCCTCAACAGCCTTTACAGGATTATTTTTAAATTCCCTTTCAAAATTCCTGTCATTTTTAATTTTATTTATGATTTCTTCAATTTTCTGCTTAATATCCATATATAAAATATGTCCTTTCAGTTAATTAAGTTTTGGAAGGTTCGGGAGTATTTTTATCCTTGTAAACTACTTTCAGAAGAATAGGAGTTATAATAGTTGTGAATACTACCATTATAATTATAGGTGCAAAATATTCCTCATGCATAAGTCCGATTGCATCGCCCTTATTCGCTACTATGAGGGCTACTTCGCCTCTTGAAATCATTCCCACGCCTATTTTTACGGAATCAGACATGCTGAATCCGCACATTTTAGCTCCGAGACCACAGCCTATTACTTTTGAAAGAAGTGCTATAATAAGCATAAGAATTGTAAATACAAGTATATTACTGCTGAATCCAGACAAGTCAACTTTAAGACCTATGCTTGCAAAGAATACCGGCGAAAGCAATAAATATGAAAGAGTATTGAATCTCGATGTAATATATTCTGATTTTGGAGTATGTGCAATTGCAACACCTGCAAAGAATGCACCTGTAATATCGGCAACTCCGAAGAATACTTCTGCACAATATGATACAAGCAGACAGAATACAAAGCTTATTATTACATATCTTCTCAAATCCTTACCGCTTTCGGTAGCACACCACTTATTCATAAACAAATGGAAAGCTACACATACTATCCCGGCAAATATAAGGAATCCCAGAATTTTAAGAAGAACTATTCCGACTCCGCCTGAACCTCCTGAATTTGGTGATGCAAGGCTTGTTACAATAGTAAGAGCAATAATTCCGAGAATATCATCTATAATAGCTGCACCGAGAATTGCATTTCCTGATTTTGTTGAAAGCTTTCCGAGTTCCTTTAAAGTCTCAACCGTGATACTGACTGATGTAGCAGTCAGAATTATTCCTATAAAGAGATTCTGTAAATATATAGGCGTATCAAGCGTATTTTCCTTATTGTATACATATGCAAGCCCGAATCCTCCGAGCAGAGGAACTATAACACCTATAAGTGCAATTATAAATGATGCAAGACCTGTTTTTTTAAGCTCCTTAATATCAGTTTCAAGTCCCGCCTCAAACATCAGAACTATAACACCGATTTCTGAAATATGATTCAGCAGATTCATAGATTCCTGCGGGATTATATTCAGTACGGCAGGGCCTATTAAAAGTCCTGCAAACAAAGCTCCTACTACCTGCGGAAGTTTGAATTTCTGTGTAGTCAGTCCGAGAACTTTCGTACTGAGCAGAATAATCGCTATCGAAAGCAGATAACCATACTCACTCATAGCTTCTTTCATAAAATTATTCCTCCTTTTAAAACATTTCGATAACAAGGATATAATTCTGAAGCCGTATCCGAATCATATCTTTATCATCAGTCTTTTTAATTCCGAATATTATTATAACATCTCAAATAATAAAGTCAAGAGGAAAAAAACAAAAATTCCGAAAACTCACAAAATATCTAAAAAACCTATTAAAAATTAACATTATTCAGCTAATTTTATTATATTCACTGGACAAAACAAAATAAATATGATACAATTTATATATAATACAAGTGAAAGGAAGTGTTTTTTATGAAAATGACTTTTATAGGTGCTACTCATGAAGTCACCGGCAGTTGTACTTATATTGATGCATGCGGTAAAAAATTCCTTGTTGATTTTGGTATGGAACAGGGAGAGGACTGCTTTGAAAATGTTCAGATTCCTGTATCTCCATCAAATATCGACTTTGTACTGCTTACACATGCACATATAGACCACTCCGGACTTCTTCCATTGCTCTATGCCGGAGGATTTACGGGAGAAATCCACGCAACAATAGCTACATCTCATCTCTGCGACGTTATGCTCCGTGACAGTGCCCACATTCAGGAATTTGAAGCCGAATGGCGTAACCGTAAGGGAAAGAGAAAGGGCGATGATGAATATATTCCACTCTACACTATGGACGATGCTATTGGTGCTGTTTCGCTTTTCGTTCCCCACGAATATGAAAAGGAATCTGAAATTTCTGAAGGTATAATGGTAAAATTTATTGATGCAGGTCATCTTCTCGGTTCATCAAGCATTGAAATTACACTGACTGAAAATAATATTTCCCGAAAAATTGTATTTTCGGGCGATATAGGAAATATAAATCAGCCTCTTATACGTGACCCGCATTATATTTCAAATGCAGATTATGTTGTTATGGAATCCACTTACGGAAACCGCAACCACGAACTTCCTATTGATTATGTCACTTCCCTTACTGAAATTCTTCAGAAAACTTTCGACAGGGGCGGAAGTGTTATAATTCCGTCATTCGCAGTCGGAAGAACTCAGGAAATGCTATATTTTATCAGACAAATAAAAGCTGATAACCTCGTAAAAAATCATGACGGATTTCCTGTATATGTTGACAGCCCCCTTGCTATTGAGGCTACAAATATCTTTATAAATAACCGTGAAAGCTGTTATGATGAAGAAGCTCTGTCATTTGTAAGAAAAGGAATTAATCCTATTGGCTTTGAGGGTCTTATAACAGCCGTTTCAAGTGATGATTCCCGTGCAATCAATGATGATAACCGTCCTAAGGTAATAATTTCCGCAAGCGGTATGTGCGAGGCAGGAAGAATTAAACATCACCTCAAACATAATCTGTGGAAAAAAGAAAATACTATCCTTTTCGTAGGCTATCAGGCATCAAATACACTCGGAAGAAGTCTCCTTGAAGGAGCAAGAAAAGTAAAGCTTTTCGGTGAAACTGTTCAGGTCAATGCAGAAATACGCCGACTCGCCGGCATAAGCGGTCACGCTGATTATACTGGTCTTATGAACTGGATTAAAGCAATTAAATCTCCGAAAAAAGTTTTCGTAAATCACGGAGAGGAAATAGCTGTTGAAGCTCTCGCAAAGGAAATCCGTGAAAATCTTGGTCTTGATGTTTACGCTCCGTACAGCGGTGCGGAATTTGACCTTGCAAGCGGTCAGATTACTTTTGACGCTCCGCCTGTTGCAATACCACATAAGGAACACACTGAACCATCAGCTGTATACAATGAACTTATTTCAGCTTCTGAACGCCTTTACAATCTCATCAAATCAAACAGCGGTCGTGCAAATAAGGATATGCGTGAACTTACTGAAGCTATCAACAAACTTTGCGATGAATGGAAATTATAACAAAAACAAGGGCGACCATTGGTCGCCCTATAATTATATATTCAGTCAAATCAATGATATAAACGAATCAGAAAGGCTTTTCCGTGCATAAAAATAAAAAAACTCCCATGATTTTTTATCACAGGAGTTAAATATTAAACAAAAAACCTCTCTTAAATAAGAGAGGCTTAAAAAGTACCGGCATAGAATTATCTTCCCAGGCCGTCGCCAGCCAAGTATTTTCATC
>CAMDZD010000021.1 GCA_945910815.1 uncultured Clostridia bacterium | reverse complement strand
GCCGACTTTGTAAAACAGGTCGACAAATCAAAATTTATCGCTTTAAAAATAAAGGGAAAAATAAGGAGAGTGAAAACTAATGACCAATTTTGAATTTTTAAGTAAAATATCTGATTATACATTGTTCTCAGCAGCGGCAATCGAAGCCGAAAAGGTGTATGCTTCCTCTCCGGCAATGTGTGCAGTGGGTTGCCGAAAGGCTCTTGAACTTGCTGTGAAATGGGTATATTCTGCAGATAGTTCCATTACAATGCCATACAAGGACAATCTCCAGTCGCTTATACATGAGTCGTCTTTTCGCTTTGCACTTGATTCAAAAACATGGGGAAAACTGCCGTATATCATAAATCTTGGAAATCTATCTGTACATACTGAAAAATCCGTCAGCAATGCTGATGCACTTCTTTCACTTGAAAACCTTTTTGAATTCATTGAGTGGATTGATTACTGCTATGGTGCAGATTATCAGGAAAGACATTTTGATTCTGCTTTGATTCCGACAGAAAAAGTGATTATTGACACAAAGAAAATCAAAGAGCAAGAATCATTACTTATACAGAAAGACAGCGAAATAAAAGCTTTGCAGGCTAAAATAAAAGCTATGTCAGACACTCTGACAGCAAATAAAAAAGAAAATCAGCAGGTACGTTCATTTAAATCTGCTGATATTTCAGAATTCAAGACAAGAAAAATATATATTGATGTTGAACTTAAATTAATGGGTTGGAAATTCGGCGGAAATGATGCAGATGTATGGGAAGAATACGAAGTTAATGATATGAACGGAGTTATCGGACAAAAAGGTTATGCTGATTATGTTCTTTTCGGAAAGGATGGACTTCCTCTTGCAGTAATTGAGGCAAAGCGTTCAAGCAAAGACCCTAACATCGGCAGAAAACAGGCTGTTTTATATGCTGACTGCCTTGAACGTAAATTCGGCAGAAGACCTGTTATGTTTACATCAAACGGATTTGAAACATATTTCTGGGACGATAAAACATCACCACAGAGAAAAGTCAGCGGATTTTTCACAAAAGACGACCTTGAAAAACTGATAAACCGCCGTGATACACGCAAAAAGCTGAACAGTATTAATATTGATGATAAAATCACAGACCGCTATTATCAGAAAGAAGCTATCCGTGCCGTATGTGAACATATCGAACAGGGATTCAGAAAGGCTTTGCTTGTTATGGCAACAGGTACAGGCAAAACAAGAACAGCTTCAAGTCTGACAGATGTTCTAAGCCGTGGCGGTTATGTTACAAATATACTTTTCCTCGCTGACAGAACAGCACTGGTAAAACAGGCAAAGGACGATTTCAAGAATTATCTGCCTGATATGTCACTCTGTAATCTTTGCAGTAATAAAGATGATAAAAACGCTCGTATAGTATTTTCTACTTATCCGACTATACTAAACGCAATAGATAATACAAAGACAAAAGACGGAATACCATTATTTTCTCCTGCACATTTTGATTTGATTATCATAGACGAAAGCCATAGAAGTATTTTTAAGAAATATCGTGCTATTTTTGATTATTTCGATGCCCTTATGATAGGACTTACAGCTACACCTAAAACTGATGTTGACAGAAACACATATGATTTCTTTGAAGTTGAAAACGGTGTCCCGACTTATGCATATGACTATGAAACGGCTGTATACACAGACCATGTTCTTGTGCCTTATTACAATTATGAAGTCAAAACAAAATTCCTTGAAGAAGGAATAACCTATAACGACCTTTCTGATGAAGATAAGGAACGTTATGAAGACGATTTTGCTGAAGACGGATATATTCCTGATTTCATACCGTCTGCACAGCTTAATAAATTCGTATTCAATGAGAAAACAGTTTATACAGTATTGCAGGATTTAATGGAACGTGGAATTAAAGTTGAAGGCGGTGACAAACTGGGTAAAACTATTATTTTCGCTCAGAATAAAGAACACGCTGAATATATTGTACAGCGTTTCAATAAGTTGTATCCGAATTATAAAGGTAAATTTGCACAGCGTATCACATGTGATGACAGCTATTCTCAGACGGTTATAGATGATTTCAAGCATAAGGAGATGCCTGTTATTGCTGTATCGGTTGATATGATGGATACGGGTGTTGATGTTCCAAATTGTGTGAATCTGGTATTTTTCAAGAAAGTACGTTCAAAGACAAAATTCTGGCAAATGATAGGCAGAGGTACAAGACTTTGTAAAGGCCTTACCTGTATGGACAGCATAGATGGAGAATATACAAATAAACGCCGATTTCTGATATTTGATTACTGTGGTAATTTTGAGTATTTCAGAGAACATAAAAATGGATTTGAATCAGCAGAAACAAAATCACTTACAGAAAATATATTCTGTAAGCAGACAAGGCTTGTTTGTGCATTGCAACATAGTGCTTTTGCAGATACAGAATATCAGTCATTCCGTTCGGAGCTTGCAAATATATGCAACAAGGCAGTGTATGATTTATCCTATGACATAATATCAGTACGTCTTAAAATGGAATATGTAGAGAAATACAAGAAAGCTGAAAGTTGGAAACTACTCTCTGATGTTAATGTATATGAACTTGAAAAGAACATAGCAACACTTGTCAGAAACAATGATACTGATGAATTTGCAAAGCGTTTTGATAATTTCATGTATGGAATAATGCTTGCAAATATTGATAAACTGCCAACAATGACTTATCTTAAAAATCAGCTTTGCCTTACAGCAGAAGCACTGGAAAAGAAAACGTCAATTCCACAGATTCAGCAGAAACTGACACTTATAAAAGATGTTCAGACAGATGTTTTCTGGCAGAATATCAGTATTCTGACACTTGAAAATGTACGAAAGGAACTGCGTAACCTTATACAATTTCTTAATGACAGCGGTGAACATCGTCCGAAAATCTTTACAAAGCTTGATGACCCTATAATAGATTCAGATGAAGGAAAAATACTTGATGTAGCATATGATTTTGAAGATTACCGCAAGAAAGTTAATCGCTATGTTGAGGAACACAGAGATAATCCTGCAATTTACAAACTTAATCATAATTTGCCTCTTATGCAAGGTGACTATAAAGAGCTTGAAAGAATACTTACTCATGAACTTGGTGACAGTGAAGATTACAAGCGTGAATATGGAGATATTCCCTTCGGTCTGCTTGTAAGAAAAATAGCAAAACTTGACCATGAAAGTGCTATGAAAGCGTTTTCTTCATTCATTAATGACAGTTCTCTTAACCAGAGACAAATTGAATTCATTTTGAAAATCATTAATCATATTGAAAATAATGGTTACATAGAAAATGTGAAAATACTGATGAAACCGCCGTTTGACAAGCCATTCAGTTTTATTAAGATGTTTGATTTAAAAACAAGGACAGCATTACTACAAACTATTGAGAGTATAAAGAATAATGCTTTACAGGTTGTGACATAACAAAATGTATCAGAATTGTAAGTGAAATGTATCTGTCGAATACAGTGTAGAAGCAACCTTTTGGAAAACGACAGTTGCTGGTGATACAAATCTTGACGGAACTGTTGATATTGCTGATGTAGTCGTTTTATCTTCATATGTCGGCGATGGTCTTACATCTGGCGATATCCTTATGATTCAGCAATACATTGTCGAAATCATTAAAGCACTGAACTAATTAAACTAAAAAAGAAAGGTTGCTGAATATATTTTCAGCAACCTTTTTACTTTATAAAACCCAATATATACCTTAAAATATTCATAAGTATTTAACTCATTCAAAAACCATGGTATTTTTTCTGCAAAGGGTTGACAAAAGGATTTTGATATGATATAATATAAAGGTAAAAAAATAAAGCACCCCCACAGAGCATAAAATGTCTAGTAAACATTTTATGCCCCGTAATCACCAGATGTCTCCAGCATCTGAATGACTTAGTGAGAATGCTATTTGTGTGTGTACTTTTAATTGTACCACTTTAAATAGAACTTGTCAAGCCTTTCAGTTTTGTTTAGCGACATCTGATAGGCTTGATTTTTTTATTAACCTTGAAAATTTCATAGTAAACTTAAAATACATTATTCTCACTGTCGGTATAAAATCTCGACAGCTACTGAAGAAAACCATAAATGTACGCCATGACTGCCTGAAAAGTATTCCCACATACTTTTTTGTAAATGATGAACCGGTACACCCTCATTAATGCCATACCGGTGAAGTAAAGGCACGAGCGATAAATACTTATTCAACCTCCGGACAGCTTCCGGAGTCAGCGATGAAATGTGAGATGATAATGATACTTCCGTCCAGCCACAGACTCAAGCAATGGGGACGGCTCTGTTACGAGAGGTTTAACAACCTATGGATTTGATAAGCTGTCAAACGTTTTAAGTTTTACACAAATTTAATTTTGTCTTTATATGATAATCGGTCAGAGGGTACATCATATGCACTTTCTGACCGGCTATTCATAATTGGTTGCGGCGGCTGGATTTGAACCAACGACCTTCGGGTTATGAGAAATACGAAATTCAATATTTTCCCTTTAAATGGTACAATAAATGTATCTTATTTAAAGGAGGCATTTATATGTCAAGAAAAAGCAAACGCAAAATGACACTTGAAGAATGGCTGAATGAATGGTATGACCTCTATGCAAAACCCAACGTAAAACAGTCTACTGCTGTAAGTTACGAGGGATACATACGTAATCACGTCGTACCTGCAATTGGCAACATTCCACTGTCAGAACTTAATGTAAACGTTCTTCAGAAGTTCTTTAACGACAAAAGAGGAACACATTCACCGAAAACTGTATCAAACATCAGAATGATGATGCATTCCGCATTTAAAACGGCTCTTATGAATGACCTTATTCCTAAGAACTATGTTGAGTTTGTACAGATAGCAACGGTTGAAAAAAAGGAAATGCGTGTATTCACAAGACAGGAACAGCAAAAATTAATGGTGGCATTAAAATATACCGATGAGCAGTATGCCTTCGGTATTTTTTTATGTCTTACAACAGGCATAAGGGTAGGAGAACTGTGCGGATTACAGTGGGAAAACATAGACCTTAATCACGGAATCCTTAAAATTCGAAAGACTGTACAAAGACTTGAGAAGCTGAAAGATGACGGAACAGGCAAAAAGACTGAAATCGTTATTGGCTCTCCGAAAAGCAGGGCATCTGTAAGAGATATACCGCTTGAACCGGAAATAATTAAGGAAATTCTCAGGCACAAGGAGAAAATGAATAAATTTTTCGGTGAAAGCATTACTGCTCCAAAAGAGTTCCTGATTACCTGCAAGCATGATACTCCAATTGAACCCCGTACTATGCAGGATATATTCAAGAGAATTATAAATCATGCCGGAATACAGAAAGCCAATTTCCATGCACTTCGCCATACATTTGCTACAAGAGCTTTGGAAGCCGGAGTTGATTTCAAAACATTAAGCGTATTACTTGGTCATGCAGATGTCTATACAACAATGAACCGTTATGCTCATGTTCTTGAAGACCAAAAACGTTCAGCAATGAAAAATATATTATCGGTTATTATTCCTGATGATGAATCAGAGATTTAAATAACACATAGAAAAAACGGTTGCAAACGTAAAGGGGCGGAAAAAGTCCTCCCGCCCCGAATTTCTATGTTATATATAAAGAGGACAAAACAATTCAGAAAGAGGGCTTATAAATGAAAACAATAGCACTTTACAACAACAAGGGTGGAGTCGGAAAGACAACAGCCACAATTAATATTGCATATATTCTCGCACAAGTCAAAAATAAAAAAGTATTGGTTATTGACTGTGACGGACAGCAAAACATATCAAGGTTTTTAGCTGATGATATTAAAAAGTTCGGAGTTGAAGAATCAATCATCAATCCGGCTGTGTCTCCGGTATCTTCGCTTACAAGTACACGCTATGAAAATATTGATGTACTTGTATCAACTCCAAAAATAAATGATTGTTTTAAAGAATTTGACAGGCTTTCAGAAAATAAACAGAAAGAAAACGTCAGGAGGTTGCGTGAGTATTGGAACGGAGCAAATACAAACAGCTATGATTACATTCTGCTTGATATGCCTCCAGCTCTGAATCACCTTACAGAAAATATTCTTGGAATAGCAGACGGAGTTATTGTTCCGGTTGAACTTGGAATGTTTGCAATACAAGGAATTGCAAAAGTAACTGATACTATAAACAAAGTCGGTTCATCTTTTACAGGTTGTTTCATTTCAAAATTCGACCGTCATAACAAATCAGATTATCAATTGAAAGAAATTCTTGACAGCACTCTTGGAAATAAAGTTTTTAATACTGTCATTCCTTACAGTAATATTATCCGCAATAGTGTAAATTACAGAATTACTGCCTGCGAATATATGAAATGGATGAGTCCTTCAAAGAAATATGAAGAACTTACAGATGAAATAATTAGAAAGGTGAACTGATATGGCAAAGAATTTTCAGTTTGACAGTTCAATTACTGCTGATATTAAAGCTGTTGCCTGCGACAGTTTCAAAGACAACGTAAAAATGATTGAGATAAAAAAGATAAAACCCCTTGCTGAAAATTTTTATTCTATAAATGAAATTGAACTTTTAGCTGATGATATAGAACGCCAGGGACTCAAACATAATCTTGTTGTATGTGAGGACAAAGAAAATCCTGACAGCTATTTTTTGAAAAGCGGTCACAGAAGATTTACAGCAATTAAATATCTGATAGACAATAACAGATATAATTCCAATTATGTTCCGTGCCTGATTGATGGAAATAAAACCGAATCAGAAAATATGCTTGACCTTATTATGCTTAATGCTACAACAAGAGTGATGAACGATTCTGAAATATTCCGGCAGTATGAAATTCTCAAAAATGTACTTGAAAATTTGAAATCAGAAGGGAAAAAAGTTTCCGGCAGATTAAGAGAAAATATTGCAAAATTTCTTAATGTGTCTCCGGCACAAATTGGAAAAATTGAAAACATAAAGCATAACGCTGTTGATGAAATTAAAAATGCAGTTGAAAGCGGAGACATTTCAATTGCGACTGCAAACAGCGTTGCCAGACTTCCCGAACAGAAACAGAAAGAACTTATTTCAGAAAAAAATGTTTGTGAAATTACTTCAAAAGATGCAGAAAGCAAAAAATCAGAAGCAACTTCTGAAAAGAAAATGAAAAATAAAAATATCAAGGATAATGACAATTTTTCAAAACCTGATGAATTTGAATCCGATAAAAGTGAAATTGATTCAGACCCTGAAGTTCCTGATGATACATCAGAAGATGAAAAAGATATTGAAAATTACCGCCAGCGTTTAATAGAAATTCAGAACACTTTTGCTGAAAAAGTTGCAGAAGCCGTTTCACATTCTGATATAAACAAGGCGGTTATTTTTATGCAGTTACAATTAGAAAACATAAAGGGGGAAATAAATAATGGCTAAACTTAGTATTGACCAGAGAATTGCAAAAACAGAAGAAGCTATTATCAAAGAAGAAATTCTGATTGAAGAAAGCAAAGAAAAAGTCAAGTCTTTGAAATCAGAGCTTAAAACACTGCAAGCCGAAAAGGAAAAATCATTTGCCAATGAGGTGATTAAACTTCTGAAAGCAAAAGGTATCAATCAGGATAAATTTCTTTCGGAACTTAAAACAATTCCCGAAAATGAAAGCTCTGATTTTTCTTCTCCAAATGATGAAAAAAAGACTTCTGAGGAAAATAAAAATGATAGTCCAAAAAGTTCACTGTGAGCAAAGCGATTTTAAAAAGCAGTTTTCCAAAACTGCTTTTTGGGGTCTTAGGGGTGTCCCCTAACAAGCTGAATATGTATAGACGTGTCTATACATATTCTATGCTTGCCAACCTATGATTTTCTGCGAAAATCATAGGTGACTTTTTAGTAAACCAATGTTATAAAACTCCATACTATGAAAGGAGATAATTATATTTTGGGCAGAATTAAGACTGAGCAATTAAATTTAAGAATTACTCCAGCGGAAAAAGAAAAACTGCTTGAAAAATCAAAAGAAGCGAGAATGAATATGACACAGTATATACTTGCTCTTTCAGAACAAAAGAAAATTATAGTTGCAAATGAACTTCCTGAACTATGCCGGCAGATAATAAAAATCGGTACAAATGTAAATCAGATTGTAATGGTTGCAAACCGCAATAAATCAGTGTCGGACAGACAAATTGATATTGTAAATGAAAACCTGATAAAGATACAGAATCTGCTGGGCAAGGTAATTGATACTATACATAATTCGGAGGATAACATTGAAGTGTAATGGCATACATAGGACAAGTATCAATCAAAAACAATTCCCATATGGAAAACGCTATTGACTATATCAGCAAAGAGGAAAAGGCTTTGAATCTTAATGAATTTAAAAAGGAACTTCAAAACCGCCTTGAACATCTTCAGGGAATTAATTCCAGTATCGGAGAACATACAACATGCATTAACTGTTCATCAGAAAACACTTATAAGGATTTTGAAAATATGCGGAAAGCTTTCGGACAGGATAAAGGAGTTATTGCACATCATTACTTTCAGTCATTTCAAAAAGATGATGACATTACTCCGGAACTGGCACACAAAATTGGAACAGAACTTGCAAGGAAAATGTTTCCGGATTTTCAAACTGTTGTAGCTACTCACATTGACCGTGAACACATTCATAACCACATTATAGTAAACTCCTGCAATATGCTTACAGGTCAAAAATGGTACAGCAATAAGAAATCTCTTTCTGATATTCGCAAGGAAAGTGACAGGCTTTGCTTACAGAACGGCTTAAATATTATAGATAAAAATTCAAAGTACAAGGGCATTGACAGAACGACATATCAGCTTGGAATTAAAGGCAAGTCATGGAAAATAAATCTTGTCAAAGACCTTGAGGATGCTATAAAAATCTGCCGTTCCAAAGAGGAGTTTATAGAATTTCTTAATAAGCGTGACTATAATGTCCGCTACAAAGATATTCATATCACAATTACTAAGAACGGAGAGAAGAAAGGTATCCGTGTTGATACTCTTGCAAAACAGTTCGGAGAAAAATTTAAAAAAGAAAACCTTGAAAAAGCTATGGGATATTATAAACCTCCTCCGAACGATATAGCCGAAAAGTATAATCCTAAACCCAAATCAAAAGAAACTGCAAAGACAAAAAGCAACTGGGAATATTTTGAACAGTGGACTTTTAAACAAAAAAATTATTATCCCTCCAAACCAAATCATATTTACCGAAACAGTCAGACGGACTGGATTATCAAATCAGCAGAACGCTCTGTTTTTTATTCCAAAAACACTTTTGATTTTATAATCAGATTTCTTCTTCTGATGACTGCACATATTCACAGAAAAAAAGAACAGGAAAGATATAAAGTTATTCAAAAGATTAAAATTAGCAAGCCGGTTCAGAAAAATATTTCATATGGAAATATTGATTACAAACGGCTTACACAAAGTGCCGGAGATAATTTTATAATAAAACTGGATATGAAATATATTCTTAAGCTTGTAAATCAACCGATACTTTACTCCGCAAGTCTTGACAGAGATTCTGCATCAGCAACGATTACCGTTAAAGCAAAGGATAAAGAATTTCTTGCACAGATTCTTGAACTGGACAAAATTCAGAATCAGCTTGAAACTCAAAATGAAAAGTTATCAAATCAGATTGCTTATAAGAAACTAAAGCAGTATGCAGAACTTCAGGGAGAAAAACTGCAATATCTTATTATCACTCCAAATCAGTTGCAAAATTTGAAAGACAACTTCATTGAATTTGCCTATTTTGAAAAGGATAATAATTTTAATATTGCATTTTTGCCGGAAAAACTGAATGTTATTCAAAAACTTATATTTCCGAAAAAATCAGAAGAAACAGAAAAGCAAAGAAATATGTGTATTTATAATCAGTTAAAGCAAGCATCGGCACAAAGCGGAGAAAAATTAAAATACAGAAAAAATCTTACTTCTGCTGAAATTGCAATTCTGAAGGAATCCGGAATAACATTTGCTTATTTTCAGAACGCTGATAACAAATCCCTTTTCAATATTGCTTTTGAAAAGCAGAATGAAGAAAAAATCAAAATGCTTATGGAAGAAAATCAGATTAAACGCTAATTTTTCTTTTCCAAATGTAAAAAAATTATAAGGAGAATTTATGCAGGAATTTAAAAATATTGACGAAAATGATATTAAATTTGCAGTCACGGCTGTTATACCAATATCTGATTCGCAAAACTTAATCGAAAGATTAAAAGAAAATGACCTTAAATTTTCAGCAAAATATGACGAAAATAAAATTTCGCTTACCTATTCGGCTGAAGATTCACAAAAATTCGGAGATATTTTAAAATCATTTGCAAATAAAATATCACCCGATGTTGAACTTCCAAAATCTGAAAAGAAAGAAGCTGTACTTCCCTTTTTAGATGTCATTTCAAATGTTCAGAAAAAGAACATAAATCGTCTGAACCAGAAAGCTATTGCCCATCAGGAACATATTAATTTAATCAGAAATAGTTTATCAGAACTTGAACTGAAAGCCGATAAATTAAAAAACAGCAATATAATGCTTAATAATATTGCAAATACCTTTTCTTTCATCAGAAATCCCATAAACGCTGTAATTTCAAGAAATGAAAAGAAAATATACAATCTTAGAAGCAAAACTATTCCTAATCTAAAAAAGCAAATTGCACATCACAATAACTCCATTAACATTCTATATAAAAAATCCGGAATTTGCAGTGATAAAATGCAGTTTTGTCAACATTTAAATACTTTGATAAAAAGTTTTGGAATAACAGACAAGTCACAGCGTAATCAGCAATTCTTTAGTGCAATGACAAATCTGAACAGACATATGCAGAAAATCAATTCTAATAAGCTCGAAACATGTATTGACCGTATGGAACAGATTCAGAAATCATTCCCTGATTTAAGTACAAAAGATAAAGAAAAGGCAAATCTGGAATATAACAAGTTAAAAAAGCAAAAAATTTCTCTTTCCTCAAAAATGGAACGGCTTAATTCTGCACAGATTCAGTATTCTGATATGATTAGCAAATCTGAAAATATACAGTCTCAGAAAGTAGAAAAAACTGAAAAAGCCATTGATAAATGCATACAAACAGGAACACCTATTGAGAGTATTGCTGAAAATATTTCCGAAATACAAAATCCTAATCCAGAAAAAATAAATAAAGAATATGAAGATAAGGATATGGATTTAATTCCGGACAGAATTGACAGTACATTTACTCCGCCTGAAGAACTTAATAAAGAAAAATCTAACAATATTGCTAAATGTGAAGTCACAAAAGAACAGGCAGATTATTTAAAAAGCGTTAATTTTCCATTTTCAAAGTATAAAAAACGTGATGATAACGGAAAATTTATAAAAGAAGGTAATGTTATAACAATTGGTTATGACAAATCACTTAATCAGGAATTAATCAGCCATATGCAAAATTTTAAGGCAAACTCAAAATCAGCAGGAAGCAATAATGAAACAATAAAAGCAAAAAATACAAGGAGATAAAATATGTCAAGAACTTCAAGAAAAACGAAAAGACGCTTTTTTGCACTGAACGGGAAATTTTTTCTGATAGTTGATAATTTATACAGAATAATTATTCCAGAATTTTTCTTTATATCACCGGAAGAACGTAGAAAAAGCTCTTTCAGAATATACGAGTCAAGCAACAAGGAAATCTGCGTTGATATTTTGCAAAATGATAATAAGGACAAGAAAATCAAAGATTTCCGAATAAAGATTCCCAAAAGAATACGTTATCTTTATAACATTAACGCAAATGATACTATTGAAATAATTCAGAACGGAAAAAACTTCATTCTGAAAAAAACGGAGGGAATAAATTTTGAACAAAAATAAACTCCGACGTGAAAAAAATGTAAAAATGCTTGTTTATATGGGAATTATCGGATTTTTCTTTCTACTCTGCATCGGACTTTATATAGCATATATGCTCTTGGATTTTATGGCAGTCAACAGCTTAGATAAGTTTGAAATAAATAATCTGATGAAATTTGTAAATTATATTTCAGCTCCAAAAATGGAAGTTCCTTTAAATTTATCAACAGTTCTGACATGCTTTAAATATCAGATAACAAAATTATGGTGGCTTTATGCAACAGCAATTTTCGGAGTATTCATTATGGCAACTTCAAATACAAAGGACGAATTTCACGGAATGGAACACGGTTCAGCTTCTTGGGCAGATAAATATGCCGAAAAGGAGTTCAAAGACAATACTGGAATCCCTGTTGCATTTAATACATATGTTACAGTCGAAAACAAAAACGGAAAATCTTACAAACCACACAATTTAAATGAAGTGGTAATAGGTGGTTCAGGAGCTGGTAAATCATTCAGAAAAATTAAGCCTGATATTATGCAAATGTTCGGAAGTTATGTTGTCACTGACCCTAAAGGCGAACTTTATCGAGATACCGCTAAATTTTTAACTGCTAACGGATATAAAATCAGAGTTCTGAATTTAATCAACATAAATCTTTCAAATTCATACAATCCATTTGCATATATGACAGAAGAACAAGACGTTCTGAACGTTGCTGACCTGTTTATGAAAAATTCAGCCGGTGAGGGTGAAAAAGAAGATTTCTGGAGTGGTTCTGCACAAGATATGCTTGTTGCAATAATGGTATATCTATGGAAAACTCCTTATGAACTGAAATCCTTTGGTCGAGTTGTAAGATTAGTAAACTCTGTACAGTATAAAGACGGCAAAATTGATAATTTATGCGAACTTGCTCGTTGTCTGAAAAACCATGCTATTGAATATCCTAATGATGTTGCATCAGTAAACTGGGCAAGTATTCAGGGAACTCCACAGGAAACACTTGGTTCAATATGTAAAACACTTTCAACACGTTTAAGGCTCTGGGCAGTAGAGGACGTTGACGAACTTACAGCTACTGATGAAATGGATTTTGACAACATAGGAAAAGAAAAAACTGCTGTATTTTTAATTATACCGGCTTCACGTCAGACTTACAAAGTAATAGCCAATATATTTTACTCTCAATTATTTGAACGTCTTATGCTTATAGCCAACCGAGACTGCAACGGACGTCTTCCCTATCTTGTCTCTTGTGAACTTGACGAATTTGCCAATATCGGTAAAATACCGAACTTCAATGAAACTCTTGCAGTTGTGCGTTCCCATAACATCAGAATCTGTATGGTTCTGCAAGGACTTTCACAGTTAAAAGCTTTGTACGAAAAAACTTGGGAAAGCATTATCGGCAACTGTTCAATATTTACTTTTCTCGGAACAAATGACCTTGATTCACGTGAATATGTTTCCAAAAAGCTCGGAAAAACAACAGTCAGAGTTGATTCACGTTCATATAATCGTGGGACAAGTCAGGGAGGCGGTGGAAGTTCAGAAAGCGAAAGCTATATTCAGCGTGATTTGCTTTCACCTGATGAAATTCTTCAGGCTATTAAGCCAAAAGGAAAAACTAAACGTTATGGCGGTTCATGTATAATTTTTGTTGATGAATTTAAACCGTTTTTTCTTCCAAAATACGATACACTCTCCCACCCTCTCATTGAAGTAACCGGAAGTTCATTTAAAAAAGATATTCATAATAATACAAATATTGAAGAAATATACGGAGAAATAAAGGCGGAACGAAGTAAAAATCATAAACAAACTTTAACTGATTTCTTTGCAAAATCAGCTGAAATGAAAAAAGCAGAAGAACAAAAACAGCTTGAAGAAGAATTGGGAATCAATGATATGACTGATGATTATGAACCTTGTGACGATGATGACGAAATAAGCGAAGAAGATTTTGAAACACAGTTTGATGAAGAAGTCAATCCCATTATGGACAAATTTAATTTTGGAGATGATGAATAATGTATGATGAAAATGACCTTTACAATGAAGTCGGCAATACTATAAAATCGACTGTTTCCAATGCAAAAACGATATATGACTTTATGGAAAAAATAAATGCAGACACACCGGAAACTCTTACAGGCGTTAATTCGGACTTTGTTTTTACAGGGCAGTCAACCGATTTAAGCTATTTTTATAATTTCAATGAAATGCCAATAGAACTTATTGAAAAAATCCCCAATGAAACTCTGAAAAATGCAGTCAAAGATGAGTTTAACAAGGCAGTTCTTGACGGCAAGCTTGAAATTGATACTCGCAAAGGCATAGTAAAGATTACAAACAAAGGCAGAAAATTTATAAACAAGCCAAAATTTCAGGAGGCTTTACAGCAAAATACATATAATATGATTTCACAGCAAATGCAGGAACAGATTTTAGGATTTGAACTTGACGGTTCTATTCAGGATTTGAATTTCTTCAATTTTTCTGAAAAGCTTGATTTAACTGAAATAATTAAAAATCCGGATACATCAGCAGTTCAGAAAATAATGGGTAATCTCGCTGAAATGGAAAAATCGGGATTTATAAAAATGGAAAATTCTTTTATCAGAATTACTGATAAGGGAAAAGAAATTATTAACAGCGATATGTTTAAACTTGCAACTAAAGGAGCTACTGAAAAGCTGATTTCCAATTTAGGAGGAGTTTCCGGAAAAATTTTCATAGTTACCAAAAAATTATTAAATTCTGCTGTTCAGAACATTGTCCAAAATTCATTAAATACTCGATAAGCCAGCACCCCTAAAGGGTTTTATATAGATATTCCATAAAGAAAGAAGGTAATCAAATCAACTGAAAAGTGTCCTGAAAACACATTTTTATTTTTTTAATGTACTTAAAAACAACAAAATTCGGAGGTATTTTTAATCATGAAGAAAATCAAAAAAACAACCAATATTAAACTTATGCTTACAAAACTCGCTTCTATGCTCTGCACAATTGCAATGCTTATGAATGGTATGTGCATAACTGCTTTCGCTGCTGAAGAAGCTCCTGCTGATGTTCAGACCGGAACAATGTCATCAATGGTAGATATTGTTTTTTGGGTTGTAAGAATATTTATCCTTATAGCTGGTGGTGCTCCCGGAATTATGAAAATCGTTCAGGGTCAAGCTGATGAAAACCCTCGTGACAGAAATAACGGACTTGTTCTTCTTGTAATTACCGGTGCTGCTTTCGGAGCTACATTTGCAGTTAAGAATTTTATAATCTAAACCATAGGTCTTTTATCCAATCCCCGATTTTTCTCGGGGAGAGGATATATAATTGCTATTATAGCAAAAAGGAGAATTTATGTCAGAACTCATAAATATTTTATTCTGGATTGCACGTATAGTAATCTTAACTGCCGGAAGCGGTGTTGGTCTTATAAAAATTGTAAAAGGCAGAGCAGACGAAAATCCACGTGATTTTCAGGAAGGGCTTACAATATTAGTTGGTTCTGGAGCAATATTCGGAGCTACATTTGCAATTCAAAAAATTTTCAGTTAGGAGGTTAATATGAATGAAAAAGATAATTGCTGTATTCACTGTTTTAATCTCAATCTTTAGTGCAATTGTGCCTATGAGTTCGCTTGCAGTTACTATTGATGATGTAAAATCTGATACAGAATCAATAAAGAGTACTGTTGAGGATAACAATAGTACTGTTTATGATATATGGAATTATATAAATAACGCTCTTATGCCTGCAATACAAAACAGCGGAGGAGCTAACAACGCTACTAAAGATGATATAAATGATGTAAAAAATTCAATGGCTGATGAATCTGAAAAAGGTGTTGAAAGCTACTTCAAGAAAAAAGATGAAGAAAGCAAAGACGAAAAGGAAACCGCTAAAAACAGTGTGAATAATATTTCCGAAGGTGTTCAAAAAGCCTCTAATACCGTATGGGAAACATTGACAATTGCATTTAAAACCGGAAATCTTTTCGGATATAATATTGATGCAACAAGTTACTCAAGAGGTTCTTTATTTGATATTTTTAAAATATTCGGCTACAGTTTGGTTCTGGTCTTTTTTGCTGTAAATCTTATAGAAACAACAATAAAATATGAAATATTTACTCTTAGAGGAGCTGTAAATATTTTCGGTCGATTGATTGTATCAAAAATTATAATTGATATGAGCGGAAAGGTCTGTGTAGCTATTATAAAGGCTAATTCTCATCTTACATCACAAATATTAGGAGATAATATAAGAAATATAAATCTGAATGCACCGCATATAAACTTAGAAACAAGCAAAATATGGGCAGTAGGTCCTATTGTAGATTTTATATTGGCAATAATAATAGGACTTCCTATAATAATCAATCTGCTGGTCATTCTTGTTGTAAGTTCTTTAGTAATTATAAAGCTGATATTCCGTTCATTTGAAATGGCTATGCTTGTTACAGTATCTCCTGCATTTTTTGCCTGTTATTCATCAGAAGTAACAAAACCATATTTCAGAAACTTTATACTCACATTTATACAGGTTTCAGCACAAATTGTCTTTATGGCTGTTGTTTACTACATAGGAGCTGACAAAATAACAGGTCAGGCAGTTGATATAAACGGCATATCTGATTTGGTAATATGGTTTCAGCGAACTATACCCAATACATTGATTATAGTTGCAATGTGTATTATGATGATAAAACCGCCAAGAGTGCTTACAAGTCTTGTAAGATAAGGAGCAATTGACATGATAAAAGTTAAGGTTACAAAAAATATCATAAGAAAAACAAAAAACACTCTCGGATTAAGTATGAAACAGATAATAATTGCCCTTATTGCTGTTTTCTTGGGAATAATATTATATGTATCTCTAAGAAATACTGTTTCACTTTCTGCTTTGATGTGGATTATATTTATTGAAATGGCATCAATAATAATGTTCGGAGTTGTAAATATTCAAGGTCAGAGTTTAATGCAGTACATAATAAAAATATTCAAGGGAGTAGATATTCGCCCTTATGATTCAAAAGGAGTTTTCAGCAATGATGTTTTTTCAGAAAAAAACAAAAAATAACAATCTTTTTTCAAAAGGTATGAAAATACCAAAATCCGCACAGGATACAATCCCATTTATAGAATGTTATGAAAATGGCTTGTTCCTTGTCGGAGAGAACAGATATACACTTATATTTTCTTTTGAAAATCTTGATTATTCCCTTCTTCGTGAAACGGAACAGATAGACACATACAATGATTATCAAAAGCTACTCAACGCTTTGCCGACTGATATAACATATCAGGAATTTATTATGAATTCCTCCATTAATGCAGATAAAATGCGAAAAGTTATGATTCCAAAAGAAAAAAGATACGGTGAGCTTTATGACGATTACTGCGACATAATGGAAAAGAGCATAAAGAAATCAGAACTTGCATGTGCAGATAAAATAATGCTTATTGCATTATCATATAAACCACAGACAAAGGTTGACAATGTAAATGTACTGTTTAAATACTTCCGTGAATTACAAACATATTTCAATCACTTAAATTCAGAAGTTCATCAGCTTATGCCGGAAGAAGTTTTTAAGGTTCTGCATGAATATTATCACCCTTTCGACGATATTGAGTTTCTTATTCCGTCCAACTTATTTGCAAGAGGCGGTAGACTTAAAGACTACATTGCACCGTCTGTATTTGCGTTCAAATCAAAGGAAACAGAAGTTGGAACTGCTTTAACAAGAATTATGTATGTACACCGTTATGACCGTGACCTTGATGATACTTTCATTTCGGAACTGCTTGATAATAACTTTAAAGTAGCAGTATCAAAACACATCATAAGAGTTGACAAAGGAGATGCATTGGAAAAGGTACGTCAGGAGATTTTCAATGTACAGGGACAAATTCAGAAGCGAATGGAAGATAACCATAAAAAAGGCGGTAATTTTGTACCGTTCCGCCTTACTGATAAGCTAAAGGAACTTGAGGATTTACAGGAACGCCTTGCAGGAAGCAATATTGAACTTTTTGAACTTAGCATATTCATATCACTTTCAGCTGAAACTAAAGAAGAACTGGAAGAACTTACAAAGCATATTAAAACAAAAGCAAGCAAGCATCAGGTAACAATAAACTATCTCACAAGACAACAGGAAAAAGGAATGAACAGTGTACTTCCTTTTGCGGTAAATCATCTTGGAAGTGCTGTAAGTACATATCTGCTGACTGATGCTACTGCGGTTCTGATTCCTTTCTCATATCGTACTTATTTCAACAAAAGCGGAGTTTTTTATGGTATTAACAAAGTAACCAATTCGGCAATTACTCTTGACCGAACTGAAGAAATGAACTCAAATGGCTTTGTACTTGGTCCTTCTGGTTCAGGAAAGTCAGTTTTTGTAAAGCTTGAGTTAATTGATGTCCTTTTTAAATATCCAAATGATGAAATTATTGTAATTGACCCTGACAATGAATACGGAGCATTAATTCAGAAAGAAAACTTTGACGGTGAAGTGCTTAAGCTTTCACCTAATTCTCCTACAAAGTTCAATATTTTTGATATTGATTTATCATTTGTAGAAGAAGGAAGGGACGCTATTTCAATAAAATCAGAATTTGTTATGACTATAATTGAAACTGCAAAAGGAATACCTCTTGATGCTATTGAGAAATCAATAATTGACCGTTGTGTAAGAGAAGTTTATTATGATTTTCAGAAATCTGACGGCAAAGATATGAGCAAGCTCCCTACACTTACTACTTTTTATAATCTGCTGAAAAGCCAGCAAGAACCTGAGGCAAAACAGTTATCACTGATTCTTGAACTTTATGTTACTGGTTCATTCAGAAGCTTTGCTGAACATACCAATATCAACATAAGCAAAAAATTTCTGGTATTTGATATATTTGATATGGGTGAACAGCTCCGTGCAGTTGGTCTGCAAATTATCCTTGAATATGTATGGCAAAGAGTTATTCAAAACAAGAAAAAAGGCATAAGAACATGGCTTTGGGTTGATGAATTTTCAATAATGTTCAATGATGGCGGAGGCAGAGAAACATCACAGTCCGGAAAGTTTTTCGTAAAAGTATATTCCCGTATCCGTAAACATGGCGGAGTTGCTACCGGAATTACACAGAATATTATTGACGTTCTTGCATCTCCTGAAGCACGTTCAATGCTTAACAATGCGGAGTTCAAAGTTATTTTACCACAAAAAGCCGACAATCTGAAAGAAATTTCAAGATTATTTGAACTGTCACCGTCACAGGAAGCTTTTCTCAAAAGCGGTGACAAAGGAACAGGTCTTATAATATGCGGTAAAAAAATCATTCCTTTTGATAAAAAAATATCACCTACTGGAAAAATCTATGAAATTATAAGCACTGATTTCAAAGAATACCAAAAGAAAAAATCAATTTAAACGGAGATTGTAATTATGAATGAAATAATTGCCGTTATACAGGATTTTGCCAATCAAATGACTACGGAATATAATGTGAGAGAGGTTATTGTATATGACAGTCTTAATAAAATTTATGGCAGTCCGCTTAACAGCTTAATGCTTGAACGTTATCTTTCGCTTAGCCGTACAACGATTTTCAAGGATAATGAAAAAAGCAGTATGGTATCACACATAAAAACAGACGAAAAATTATATATTATTGTTCTTGCATCAAATTCTCCGGAAGCTTTTGACGGCATAGAATCACAATACATTATAAATCAGATACTAATTTTAAAAAGAAAGCTTGGTGAAGTCAGATGAATATAGTTTTGCTTGCTGATAAAAAGGTAAGAAAGACTTTTGAATCTGCCGTAAAGAAAAATCCTAATATTACCCTGCTCGGAACTGAAATGGTTATCAGAGGAAATACAATAAGCAGAATTACAGAACACCATAATCCACATGCTGTTGTAATATACAAAAATGTCCCTGAAAAGGACGGTATGACTGTTAAAGACACTATTTCTTTTCTCCGGATAAAAAAGCCTCATCTTCGTATAATCTATGTTTTCGGGCAAATGGTAAACGATACAGCAGAATTTATAGAAACAGCAAAATTCCTTATGGAAAACAGTGTTTTTGATATTGCCTTAACAAATGATTTATCTGAAATAATAAAAATCATTGAAAATCCTATGACGGCAGAAGATGTTCAATCAATTATAGATGAAATATCTAATTCAGAACAAGAAAACATTCAGGATATTCCGGAGAAATTTAAAAATCCTGACCGAATATTTGAATCTCTTGCACTTGACTTCCCTGCTGTTTCAGCTCTTGATGAATTTGATATTGAAAACATTGAAACAATATCAAGAAATATTAGTGAAGATGTACGAACCGTTATAATTGGACTCGTACAGCTTCAGCATCACAACGGCTGTACTCATACTGCGTTTGAAATTGCATCGATGCTGTCAAAGAAAAACAGTGTTGCTGTTATAATTGCAGACAGTGATACATATGACAATCTCACAAGATTTTATGAAATCAATCCTGTTAAAGCACGTAAAGGGCTTAATATTCAGGGAATAGATGTTTATCCATATAATATGTACAGTGAAATAAAATCATTCTATAATGCTGTAATAATTGATTTCGGCTATATGAGAGAAAAATATAAAAAATCTTTTTCAAGCTGTCATATTAAAATAATGATGTGTTCCTCTGCTGAATGGGATATGAGCGTTATTATGAATTATATTAACTTTTCAAAGGAAAATTATATTCATGATATAAATTATTGCTTTTCAAGAGTATCGCTTTCAAGGTTTGTTAAATACAACAAACAGCTTATAAAATCGGGGTGCAATGCTTACAGACTGCAAAACAGTTCCAGCTGGTCTTGTCCTCATTCTGATAATATTATTGCTTATAAGGACATTTTAAGTCCTTTTACTATTCAGAATACTGCTCCAAAGCAAAAGCGAAAACTTATTAAGGCAAAATAAAAATGTGCTACAATAGCACAAAAGGAGAAATTTTATGAAAAAGAAAAAAACAGACGGTCAGAATACAGAAATACCGGAATTTCTTATTGATGATAAGGGCATTTTAAAAAAATACAACGGCACTGAACTTCATGTGATGATACCTGATACAGTAACATCAATTGGTGACGGAGCATTTAAAAACAACAAAAACCTTATAAGTGTAACATTTCCCGAAGGAATTAACTCAATAGGACATTACGCTTTCAGCGGTTGCAGAAAGCTGACAAGCCTTGTCATTCCGGATTCTGTTAAAAGCATAGGAGATTATGCATTTAAAGGTTGCAAATGCCTTTCAAATCTTGATGTTCCGAATAATGTACAGAGAATTGGAAAAGGTGCTTGCAATATGACAACAATCATCTTATATTAAATTTAAGGAGAAAAATAAAAATGGTAGTAATTTACGCTGAAAAAAGCAGTCTTGCAAAAGAAATCGCAAAGGCTCTGGGAGCAGGAAAAAGAATTGCTCTCAAAGAAGAACCGACAGTCGGTTATTATGAATTTAAGTTCAATGGTGAAGATGCAGTATTATGCCACGGTGTCGGACATCTTGCACAGCTCGTTCCGGCAAAATCGTATGATGAAAATTTCGCAAAATGGGATTTGGAAGTATTTCCATGTATTCCCGATAAATTCAGAACTGCACCAAAATCCGCAACAATAAATTGTATTAAACTTGTTAAAAGTTTCTTTGATAAAGCAGACTGGCTTATTAATGCAACAGACCCTGACCGTGAAGGCGAACTGATTTTTACATACGTTTATGAAGTATGCAAGTGCCAAAAACCGTTTAAGCGTGTATGGATTGAAGATTTAACAGACCAGAAAATAAAAAAAGCATTTAATAATCTGAAAAAGCCTGATGAAAGACTTTCTGAACAGGTTCAGGGAAATGCAAATGATTTACAGCTTGCCGGACGTGCAAGAGATATTTCCGACTGGCTTATTGGAAATAATCTTACTGTTGCTGTAACAAAAAAATTCGGAGGATATAATAATCTTCTGTCTGTCGGACGTGTTCAGACTCCTACGCTTGCTCTTGTTGTTAACCGTGAAAAGGATATTTTAAACCACGTTAAAACACCATTCTGGAGACTTTCAGCAAATTTTTCTTTTTCAAATGTAAACAGCTTTGAAGCTGAATACGAAAAAGGAACTTTCAAAGACGAAAATGAAGCAAAATCTATTCTGAATCAATGCGAAAATCAAAAAGGAATTGTAGTCTCTCTTGAAACAAAACACCGACAGGAATCTGCTCCCCTGCTGTTTAATGCAACACAGCTACAAGTTACGGCAAACAGAAAATTAAGCTGGGACGCTGACAAAACAACAAAAATTATGCAGTCACTTTACGAAAAAAAGCTTATGTCATATCCCCGAACATCTTCAGAACATCTTACCGAAGCAATGATTCCCGAAGTAACACTTACTATTCAGAAATTGCTGAAACTTCCCGAATATTCACAGTATAATATTCAGAAATGGGAAGATTTCACAAAACGTCACTTTGATGATAAAAAAGTAGGAAGTCACCCTGCAATAATTCCGACGGTAAACGTTCCGGACAATTTTAATAATCTTTCTGACGATGAAAAAACACTTTATGATTTGCTTGCAAAATCAATCATAAGAATAATTTATCCAAAAGCTGAAATTGATGATACAACAGCAATTATAAACGTAAACGGTAATAATTTCAAAGCCTCCGGCAGTATTGTCACAAATCAGGGCTGGTATGCTGTTGATGCCGTTCCTGACAAGAAAAAAGTACTTCCGCAAATTTCACAAGGTCAGGAACTTAACGGAGAATATAAACTTAAAAAGGGTGAAACTGAACCTCCGAAACGCTATACGGAAGCAGAACTGCTTAATGCTATGGAACTTGCCGGACAAAAAATCGATGATGAAGAAACACGCACACTTATGAAATTGCAGAAAAAAGGTCTCGGCACAGATGCTACAAGAGTTCCTATTATAAAATCACTGTTCGACAAGGAATATATAGCCAGAAAGGGAAAATCTATATATCCAACTGAAAAAGGAATATTCTTGATTAATACTTTGCCTGTCGATGACCTTAAATCTGCGGATATGACCGGAGAACTTGAAAAGACATTAAATGATATTGCACTCGGGAAAAGTGATTACAATGCATTTATAGAGCATATAAAAAAGATTACAAAAGAATGGTATGATATTATTGTAAAATCTGAAAAAAGTGCTTTTATCTCGGAAAATGATAAAAACATGATATGTCCCATTTGCAGAAAGAAAATAAATACATTTGACTGGGGCTATGGCTGTTCAGGATACAAGGAAGGCTGTAAATTCAGAGTTTCAAAAAGTATCTGCGGTAAAAAAATCAGCGAAAATCACATTGCTATGATTTCAAAAAAAGGTGAAACAAATCTCATCAAAGGATTTAAAAGCAAATCCGGAAATGAATTTGATGCCTGTCTTGTGCTGAATAAAGAAAAAGGAACAATCGAATTTAAATTTGCAGATAAAAAATAATGATTTAAAAAGCAGAATGTAAAATTTCTGCTTTTTCTTTTTTTAATCAGAAGGAGGATTTTATATGCATGTCACAAACGAACAGAGAAAAAGAGCAAGCGAAACTGACCTTGTAGATTACCTTATAAGCAAAGGATTTGAAATAGAGCAATACGGAACAAGCTACAAAATAAAAGTACGTCAGAAACATGCCGGAGATATGTCAAGCGTATCAATATTTTCAAATCGTAAAGGCTGGAAACGCTGGAGTACCGGAGAAAGCGGAGGAGATGCAATTTCCTTTCTGCAACAGAATATGGAAATGAGTTTTCAGGAAGCTGTTCTTGAACTTACAAGTCAGGATTCTTATTTATATATTCAGGATACAGCAAAACCTGCAAATCCAAAAATCAGCAAACCTAAATACAAAAAGGCTTTTGAACTTCCACAGAAATCCGGAGACACTTCGCTCCTTTTTAATTATCTTAATGAGATAAGAAAAATTGATTCCTGCATTATAAATCAGCTTGTAAAAGACAATAAAATATATCAGGACATACATAACAATGTTGTATTTGTAGGATATAACGAACAGAACAAGCCGGCTTTTGCGTGTGTAAGAGGTACAAGTACAAACAAATCTTTCAGAGGTGACTGTGAAGGCAGTGACAAAAAATATGCATTTTCAATTGATGGCACAAATAAAACCAAACTCTTTATATTTGAAGCTCCTATTGACCTTTTAAGCCATGCTACTATGACGAATAAGCTTGTACAGCGTGCAAAGGCTTGGACTGTTCACTGCCGTCTGTGCCTTTCCGGAACATCTGACGTTGCCCTTGACCATTATTTAAAATCACACCCCGATATAAAAGAACTACACTTCTGCTTGGATAATGATTTGTCAGGACGTACTGCATCAGAAAAGCACTGCAAAAAATATTCAGAACTTGGATATATAGTCTTTAATCACTGCCCTAAAAATAAAGATGTCAATGAAGACCTTCTTGCATCAGTTCCGCTTCAGTTCACGCCAACACAAAAAACCAGTATGAAAAGATAGAAAACTTTAATCAAATAAATATATTTTGGAAAGGAGGAAAAGTAATGAATATGTTTAAAATCAGCAATAATATATTCAATCTTGGTCTTAATGCACAGGAAATATCAGTGTATACTTACCTTTGCAGTCTGCCGTCAGATACTCCTATGATTGACGGAGATATTATAAAGGTAAAGCAGGCTACAATTGCAAAGAACTGCGGTATAAAAGCTGTTCAGACTGTTTCAAAGGTAATTACACGTCTTAAAGAAAAAGGTCTTGCAGAGCCTTATACACGAATTATAAAAGACAATTATCAAAAAGGTACATATCTGTATAAAGTAAAAAAGCTGTCAGTAAAAAACAGATTTTTTTCTGTTGACCGTCATATTTTTGGAAAATTAACTCCTAATCAGATGATGATATATCTTTTCATCAGCAAGGCTTACAGCATAAAGCTCGGCTACTGCTGGAACAGCTATAATGACATCTCAAAGCAAACCGGAATGAAACGTGAAACAGTCATAAAAGCTATCAATGAACTTGTAAAGGCACATTTCATTATCAGAAGCCGTCACAAGTCCAGAGATAATAAAAAAGTATTTGTTGACAATCATTATAGTATTGTTCCGTTCGTTCATCTTAAAATCAAGAGAAAAACAAAAAAATTACGGCTGTCCTCAACCCAGAAGAACAACCGCATAAAGAGTATAAATAGCCAACTCTATGTAAATAATCTTAGCACAAAGCTTTTAAATTGTCAAGACTCTTTTTGCTTTTCTTTTTCAATAAGGGGTAGTCCCTGAAATTAAACTCAATACTTAGACCCAACTTTAATTACATTTAGAAAAAAGAATAGATTTCATGTTTTTATACTTAAAGTAAAGTATTAATATATATAAGGCGGTTGAAAAAATTTTTTAATTTATTTGCTTTCGGATTTCAGAAAAGATTTTGATTTTGATTTTTTTGAAATTAAAGACAGCCGGCTTTTATGAAGTAAAAGATGCGGAATGTTTCATGCGACTGCATTGCCTGAGCTTTAAACAGCAGAGTTGCTTGTCCTGAACAAGCTTTTCGGCTCGCTTCTCGCCTTGCTGAATCTGCCTGCTTTTCTTTTTCCAAATGTAAAAAATATTTTGCCGGAAAATTTTCAAAAAATCTTGTATAAAGTTCTTGACTTTAAAGCTTTAAAGTGCTATCATAACAGAGGAGGAAGAAATTTGCAGTCATCAAAATTTGAACGCTATGAACAGCTTTCAGAAAAAACTCTTGAAAATCTTACTTTTTCAAAAAATAACTGGATAAATTTTCTTGGAACTGCCTCAAAAATGTACAAGTACAGCTTTGATGAACAGATTCTCATTCACGCACAGAGACCAGATACAAAAGCATGTGCAAGCTTTGACTTCTGGACGGCTGACAAAAAAATGAACAGGCATGTAAAAAGAGGTTCTAAAGGAATTGCATTGCTGAATCATGAAACAAAAAAGCTGTATTATGTTTATGCTGTTGAAGATACTGAAAGCAGAGCTGACGGAAAATCAAAAAATCCGGAGGACTACATATGGAAAATCAATCCGGAAAACGAATCTGATGTTAAAAATATGATTAATCAGAATTACGGCATATCTTCCGAAAATATCATCAAAAGCATTGTTCTGATGTCAAATGCGGAAGTCAGACAACAAATTTCAAAATATTCAGCAGAATTTGAAAAGGCATTTGAAAATTTTTCAAGAAATGATATTCCTAAAAGCGAAATGATACAGGCTTTTTGGGAAACTGTTTCTGAAAGTGTTGCCTATATGACCTTGGAACGTTGCGGGTATAATCCTAAAAGCATAATCAAGGAGAATGCTTTCAGGCATCTTGACAAGTTTGATGCAAACTTTTCAGCACTTATAGGCAAATGCACAACAGATATTGCAAAAAATTCTATAAGACAAATTGAGAAAACTGTCGGCTTGCCGATAAACCAAAAAAGGAGTAATGAAAATGAACAATTACGAACCACTTCCGAAAACAATAACAGAGAATGGAATAGAGTACATTCTGGACGAGGAAACAGAAACATATCTCCCGAACTTCAAGGAGGACGAACCAGTAATGACGGGCAAATACGGAGCAATGAGGGAGAAATTTCTCAAGGAGAATTACGGAGCAAGATACAGTCAGATGTTGCTGATGAACACTCTGAACAAGCATCTGACAGAAATAAACGAACTGGCACATCAGAGAGAAGAACAGATAGTCAGGGAACTGGCGGAAGCAGACGGAACGGACGAACAACTGAAAATATCCAATCAGCTGGAATGGGTGGGAAGAATGAACAATTACATTCAGACAGCGGAGGAAATAGTCTGCAAGGAACTGATTTACATTTAACGAAATCATCTGATGATAATTTCTCCGAAAAGGTTCACTCTGCTTTTGCAGAAGTTGCAGAAAATCACAAATATACAGCAAAACAGCAGGGATTTATTGAACATCTCGAAAAATTTGTTGCAAAAAGGCATATTACAGAAAACATAATTGATGAAATATCAAAGCTGACGGCTTTTCAAAACAGATATGGAAGTGTGAAAAATCTAAGTCATTCTGTTTTTGCAGGACAACTCCGTTCACTTGAAAAAGAAATTTCCGAATCCCTTAAAAAACATACATCAGAAAATCAGCAAACAGCGGAAAGTAATAAAAATACTTCCGCTGTTTCATTTACTTCCGAAAAACAGCTTTCATTTGATGATATTTCTGACACAAAAGCCAATGATTTTCATATTACTGATGATGAACTCGGAACAGGTGGTGCAAAAACCAAATTCAAAGCAAATATTGAAGCCATTAAAACGTTGAAGCTTATTGAATCTGAAAATCGTTCCGCATCTCCCGATGAACAGCAGATACTTTCAAAGTATGTCGGCTGGGGAGGACTTCCTCAGGCTTTCGATGAAAGTAATCAGAAATGGAATGATGAATACTTACAGCTTAAAGAACTGCTTACTCCGGAAGAATATCGCAACGCAAGAGCATCTACGCAAAATGCACACTATACCTCCCCTATTGTTATTGAATCCATATATAAAGCTCTGGAAAATAACGGATTTAAAGGCGGTCGCATACTTGAACCGGCAGTCGGAACAGGAAACTTTTTCGGGAAAATGCCTGACACAATTTTAAAAAATTCACGTTTAACAGGCGTTGAACTTGACAGCATTACAGGACGTATCGCAAAACAATTATATCAAAATGCGGATATTCAGATTAAAGGCTTTGAAACAACGGATTTCCGTGACAATTACTTTGACCTTGCAATAGGCAATGTACCGTTCGGCAGTTATAAATTATCTGAAAAGCGTTATGATAAATACAATTTCAATATCCATGACCACTTTTTTGCAAAATCTCTTGATAAAGTAAAATCCGGCGGTATTATTGCATTTATTTCTTCCAAAGGTACACTGGACAAGAAGAATCCTGATGTAAGAAAATATCTTGCAGAACGTGCAGAACTTGCAGGAGCAATCAGACTTCCGAACAATGCTTTTAAGGCAAATGCCGGTACAGAAGTAACTACCGATATAATTTTTCTTAAGAAACGTGAAAATCCTATTGAACTGACACAGGAAAATACTCCTGACTGGGTATATCTTGGAAAAACTGAAAGCGGTCTTACAGTAAATCAGTATTTTGTTGATAATCCTCAAATGGTACTCGGAAAAATTGTTTCAGGAAATAAACTTTACGGTCACAATGATGATGATACTATGTGCATACCGTTTGAAAACTCCGATTTGAAAGAACTTCTGAATAAAGCTGTATCAAATATTCACTTTGAAATATCATCAGAAAAAGCAGATTTGTCCGAACCGGAAAATATTATTCAGAAAACCGTCGAAATTCCGCAAAATCTTAAAAATTTCAGCTATGCAGTTATTAATGATAAACTGTATTTCCGTGAGAATGATGAAATGAAATTATTCTCCGGAACAAAGGACAACGAAATCAGAATAAAGGGTTTAACTGAAATACGTGACTGTCTCCGCAATCTGATTGACTGTCAGTTAAATAACAGTGATGACGACTCTGTAAAACAGTATCAGCAAAAGCTGAACAGCCTTTATGATAGCTTTACTGAAAAATATGGTCTTATAAACAGCGAAAAAAACCGAAAATTATTCAGAGAAGATACTTCACTTCCGCTTATTCTGTCACTTGAAAATATAAAAAACGGAAAATTTATAGGGAAAGCTCCCATTTTTGAAAAACGTACCATAAAGCCGAACACAGTCAAAACTCATGCCGATACTTCTTCAGAGGCTCTTGGAATTTCAATTTCACAAAAAGCATGCGTTGATATTGATTTTATGATGAATATTACAGGCTTTACAAAAGAAAAAATACTCGATGACCTTAAAGGAGTTGTTTTTGAAAATCCAATTATTACGGACAAAAACGGCAATCCTCATCTTGAAACTTCTGATGAATACCTTTCTGGAAATATCCGCCAAAAGCTTGAATATATGAAAGAAAATTTTTCAAATGACCCGAAATATTCACTTAATATCAATGCTCTTGAAATAGCTATGCCAAAACCTCTTGAAGCCGGAGATATTGATATAAAACTTGGTGCAACATGGATTTCTCCTAAAATTATACAGCAGTTTATATATGAAACTCTCAACACTCCCAGCTATCTTCAGGACAGAAGATATAATTCAGAAAATTCAATAAAAGTAGAATTTTCCCCTATAAATGCAGAATGGAACATCTCCAATAAAAATGCTGACAGAAATAATATTATTGCCAATTCATCTTTCGGAACTGAAAAACGCAATGCCTATCATCTCATCGAAGAATGTCTGAATATGCGTTCCGCAAAAATTACCAAAAAAGTTACTCGTGACGGAAAAGAAGTAACTGTTACAGATACAGAAGCCACAGAACTCGCTCAGGAAAAACAAAAAGATTTGCAGTCTGCCTTTAAAGAATGGATTTTCAAAGACCCCCAAAGACGTGAGGAAATTGTTAATCAGTACAACGTCATATTTAACAGTTCAAAGCCACGTGAATATGACGGTTCACATCTTGAATTTGTCGGAATGAATTCCGAAATAAAGCTTATGGAACATCAGAAAAATGCCGTTGCTCATGCACTGTATGGCGGTAATACTTTATTTGCACATGAAGTAGGTGCAGGAAAAACCTTTGAAATGATTGCCACTGCTATGGAGGGAAAACGTCTGGGACTTCACAGCAAATCTTTATTTGCAGTACCGAATCACCTTACAGAACAGATTGGAAATGATTTTATAAAGTTGTATCCGAATGCAAATATACTTGTTGCAACAGCTGACGACTTCAAAGCTACAAACAGAAAAAAACTGTTCTCAAAAATTGCTACCGGTGATTTCGATGCAATTATTATTGGTCATTCACAGCTTACAAAAATTCCGGTATCAGTCGAAAGACAGGAAAAATATATCAGAAAGCAAATTGATGAAATAATTGAAGGTATAAAAGATTTAAAGGATTCAAACAACGAATCATTTAAAATTAAACAAATGGAGAAAAGCCGTAAAACTCTTGAAACAAAACTTGAAAAACTTCTGAACGCTCCAAAACGTGACGATGTTATAGACTTTGAACAGCTCGGTATAGATAAAATTTTTGTGGACGAAGCCCATCTTTTTAAGAATCTTTTTCTGTCGACTAAAATGCGTAACGTTTCCGGAATATCAACAAATGATGATGTTCAGAAAACTGCTGACCTTTATCTGAAATGCCAATACCTTGATGAACTGACCGGTGGTAAGGGTATAGTTTTTGCAACAGGTACACCGGTATCAAATTCAATTTCTGAAATATATTCAATGATGAAATATCTTCAGTCTGACTTGCTTGAACAAAGAGGATTGAAACATTTTGATGCATGGGCTTCCAATTTTGCTGAAACAGTTACTGAAAGCCAACTTCTTCCGGAGGGAAACGGCTATCAGATGAAAACACGCTTTGCAAACTTCAACAATCTTCCGGAACTTATGAGTATGTTTAAAGAATGTGCCGATATAAAGACAATAGATACTCTTAATCTCAAAGTTCCTGAATGTGAAACGACTACCATAGTTGCACAGCCTACACAAACTCAAAAAGACCTTATGTTTACTCTGGGTGAACGTGCTAACCGTGTGCGTATGAAAATGGTTAATGCCAAAGACGACAATATGCCCATGATTACAACAGACGGCAAAAAGATAGGTCTTGACCAGAGGCTTATAAATCCCAATCTTCCCGATGAACCAGATACAAAAATTAATCTCTGCGTTGATAATGTTTTTAAAATATGGAACGATACCAAAGAAAACAAATCAACTCAACTTATTTTCAGCGATTTAGGAGTACCTCAGACAAAAGCCGATATTAATAAAAAAGGAAAATGTTTCTGCGTATACGATGATATAAAAGAAAAACTCATAAAAAAAGGTATTCCTGAAAATCAAATTGCTTTTATACATGATGCAAAAACAGAAGATGAAAAGGACAAATTATTTGCTAAAGTCAGAAACGGTGAAATTCGTGTGCTTATAGGTTCTACGCAAAAAATGGGAGCTGGCACAAATGTGCAGGACAAACTTATTGCAAGCCATGACCTTGATGCTCCGTGGAAGCCGGCAGATATGGAACAAAGACGTGGACGTATGGTACGACAAGGAAATGAAAACAAAAAGGTTCATTTGTACCGATATGTTACAGAAGGAACTTTTGATGCCTATCTTTATCAGACACTGGAAAACAAGCAGAAATTTATAAGTCAGATTATGACAAGCAAATCTCCGGTGCGTTCCTGTCAGGACGTTGACAATGTAAGTCTTTCATTTGCAGAAATCAAGGCTCTTTCAGTCGGCAATCCAATGATTAAGGAAAAAATGGATTTGGAAGTTTCCGTTGCAAAATTAAAAAGGCTTAAAGCAGGTCATCAGAATACACAGTATCAGCTTGAAGACAAAGTATTAAAGATTCTTCCAAAGCAAATTGCACAGCTTAAGGAAAAAATTGACGGTATCAAAAAGGATATTCAGATTTATTCTGAAATTCCTGTTGAGGAAGATAAATTCTCATCAATAACAGTAAAAGGTCAGAATTACAGCGACAAAGAAACAGCCGGAAAGGCTTTGCTTGAAGCAGTACGCAATACAGCTCTTAACGGTTCATCAGATTATACAGAAATAGGTCAGTATCAGGGATTTAAACTTACTGCCGTATTTGACGTTGTATATAAAAAATTTGTCGGAGAACTGAAAGGAAATACATCACATAAAATTGAATTTGGTTCAAGCGAATCAGGAAATATTACCCGACTTGACAATGTTCTCAATTCTATGGACGGTGAACTGAAAAAAGCTGAAAATACGCTTGCAGATTTACAGAAACAGCTTGACGATGCAAAAAATCAGCTGAATATTTCTTTTCCGCATGAAAAAGAACTGCATGAACAGTCTGCACGTCTTGACAAACTTACTAAAATTCTTGAGAATGATGCCGAAAAGGATATAGTCAAAATCAATCAGCATGAAAAAAATTCAGTATGTAAGACATCACAGAACATTAAAAGATAATTTGTGCTACAATAGCACATTTTTTATATAAAAAACGTATTTTTTTCGGACATTGATTTTCGGAAAAGTTTCAGGACAAAAAACATCAAAAATCCTGACAATATACAGCCGGAAATTCAGTGTCCGAAAAACTATCGTTTTTCTGAAGGGAGTTTAATATGATATTCGGATATATAAGATGCAGTAAAGAGGAGCAATGCTCTGACCGTCAGACAGATGCTTTAATCAAATATGGTGTTCCCGAAAAAAATATCTATCAGGAAAAAATAACAGGAACTTTAAAAAATCGTCCGGAACTTGATAATCTCCGGAAAGTTCTTCGCAATGGTGATACACTTGTAATTGAAAGTCTTTCAAGGCTTGGAAGAAGTACAAAAAATCTTCTTGAACTTCTCGATGAATTTCAAGACAATGGAATCACTTTAATCAGCCTGAAAGAAAATATTGATATGAATACACCAACAGGAAAGCTCCTTATAACTGTTCTGTCGGCTATTGCACAGTTTGAACGTGACATTATAGTTCAGAGAACACGGGAGGGTCTTTCATCAGCTCGTGCAAGAGGCAGAAAAGGCGGAAGACCTCACGTCAATAAACAAAATCTTGAAACTGCTTTAACACTCTATAATTCAAAAGAATACTCTGTAAAAGAAATATGTGCAAGAACCGGCATAAGCAGGAGTACACTTTACAACGAAATAAAAAAGAAAAGCAGTCAATAAAAAATATTACTCTGAAATGGTTGAAAAATGGAAATTTTTGTGATATAATTAAATATCAATATATGAAAGGCAAGATATAAAATGAATAATAATAACTATTCACAGTGTGAAAAATGCGGTAGTAGATTTATCAATTATGAAAATCAGCTTGTTCCGATACATTATTCGTGTTTTGGTACTTTCTGTTTAATATTACTTCTCTTTGTTCCAATTGTTGATATTTTCATACTTGTACATCTTATTACACGCAAACATGTGGATAATCATACTATTGCTGTCTGTACTGACTGCGGATATAAGAAAAATATTACACCGCAGTGCAGTAAAGAGTATAAAAAAGATGGCAGAAAAACAACAATAACAGTTATAGTTATTATTGCTGTAATATATCTCATTATGGCTTTTGTAATCACTTATTTTATGGGATTTCTAAAATAAAAATAATGTGATAAACAACTTTATAGCTATAATCATAAATAATATATTTTTACATATATATGGAGGCTTATAATGATAACAGGAGTTATAAAGAATAAAATAGATAAGATATGGACTGATATCTGGGCTGGCGGAATTACAAATCCGCTCACTGTAATCGAACAGCTTACATATCTTATGTTCATACGTTCACTTGATGAAAAAGAACTTGAAACAGAAGAATTTGCCAACTCAATGGGAATTGAAGCTGACGAATCCGAACTGATTTTCCCCAAGTCTGCAACGGGTCAGGCTATGAGATGGAGTAAATTCAAAAACAAGGATTCACGAGAAATATTCGATATTATTTCACAGCGTGTATTTCCGGCTATTAAAAAAATGAAATACGGCAGACTTCCTGATTTTGATGAAAACGGCGAACTTATTGAGATTTCCGACAGCGAAGACAGGGAACAGATTCAGACCGCATTTTCAAAATATATGGACAGTGCGGTTTTTCTTATACCAAATCCGCAGGTATTGCAGAAAATTATTACAGGACTTGATGATTTATATATACACGATATTTCCGAACTTGATATGCAGGGGGATTTATATGAATATATGCTCGGTAAACTCAGCACTGCCGGACAGAATGGTCAGTTCCGTACTCCTAAGCATATCCGTGATATGATGGTGGAACTTGTTGCACCGACTGCTGACGATATTATCTGTGACCCCGCTTGCGGTACAGCCGGATTTCTGGTTTCTTCTGCTGAATATATCCGAAAAAATTATGAATCTACTATGACCGATGAGCAGTGGGAAAACTTTGCAAACAGAACTTTTTCAGGCTATGACACAGACTACACAATGCTCCGACTTTCTGCAATGAATCTTATGCTCCATTCAATCACAAATCCTGATATTGACTATAAGGACAGCATTTCAAAGCAGAATAATGTCAGTGATAAATTCACAGTATGCTTTGCAAATCCACCATTTAAAGGAACTGTTGACGCTGAAAGCATAAACGATAATTTAAAAGCTGTAACAAATACAAAAAAGACGGAACTTCTTTTCCTTGCGTTATTTCTGCGGTTAATGAAAAAGGGCGGTCGATGTGCCTGTATCGTTCCTGACGGAGTGCTGTTCGGTTCAAGCAAGGCTCATAAATCAATCAGAAAAGAACTTATTGAAAATCATCAGCTTAAGGCGGTTATATCAATGCCGAGCGGAGTTTTCAAGCCGTATGCAGGAGTTTCAACGGCTGTGCTTGTGTTTGTAAAGACCGATGCAGGCGGAACCGAAAACGTGTGGTTCTATGATATGAAAGCCGACGGATTTTCCCTTGATGATAAGCGTTCAGAGGTTGCGGAGAATGATATTCCCGATATTATCGCACGTTTTCACAATCCCGAGGGAGAAA
Source organism: uncultured Clostridia bacterium (assembly GCA_945910815.1). Taxonomy (GTDB): domain Bacteria; phylum Bacillota; class Clostridia; order Oscillospirales; family Ruminococcaceae; genus Ruminococcus. The sequence goes on along the minus strand of CAMDZD010000021.1, from coordinate 259 downwards.
AGGACAGACAGCGTACAGAACAGAGCTTTTTTGTTCCTAAGAAGGAAATCGTTGATAATGATTATGACCTTTCAATCAATAAGTATAAGAAAACAGAATATATAGCTGTTGAGTATCCGCCGACAAGCGAGATTATGGCAGAAATCAAGGAACTCAACAAGCAGATTGAAACAGAATTCAGCGAACTTGAAAAAATGCTGAATCTGTAATCACAAAATATTATGAAAGGAAAAGCAAACAGATAAATTTGTGTTTGTAG
>CAMDZD010000020.1 GCA_945910815.1 uncultured Clostridia bacterium | reverse complement strand
AGGTTTCACCGAAACTCCTCCCGAATTACACAAAGTCAAAAGATATATAAATAAAATTTGAGCCGGATTTTAAAAAATCCGGCTTTTTTATTTTAAAAAATTCATTTTTATATTGACACTTAATGAAAATTATGATAAAATAATATTTGTTTTGAATAATGAATTTAAGAAAGGGAACAAATATGAATGAAAAAAATCTTAATGATAACAGTATTGACCTGCTTCAGCTTTTGAAATTTTTCATAAGCAAAATTTGGATAGCAATAATTCTTGTTATTTTGGGAGGAATGTCCGCATTTTGTGTTGCAAAATTCAAAATGCCTTTGAAATATCAGTCACATATTTCAATGTATGTAAAGAACAGCAATAAAACAACGTCAGCAAATGATTCTGTAAATCAGGGGGATTTGAACGTTGCAAGGTCGCTTGTAAGTACCTATATAGTAGTTCTTCAGGACGATACTGTTATGGAACAGGTTGGAAATGAACTTATAAAAAAACACCCTCTTGATGAAATTTCAAAATGTTTCAGAATAAATTATGATGAAAACGGTCAGTCAAGTGTTTCAGTATCTGATATAAGAAATTCGCTGTCGATGTCATCAGTAAATTCAACGGAAGTGCTTCGTGTTACATCGGAAACCAAATCTCCCGAAATTTCCGCATCAGTATGCAATATTATTGCTGAAAAGGCACAGACCGTTCTTGTAAGAGTAGTCGGAGCAGGTTCTGTTGAAGTTATAGGGCCGGCAAAAATTTCAAATGTTCCATCATCTCCGAATATACCAAAAATTACTATGATGGGAGCTTTAGTTGGTTTTGTGGTTGCTTTTGGAATAGTTTTCCTGATATACTTTTTTGACAATACGGTCAAGTCTCCGGAGGAAATCGAAAGAAGATTCAACAAGCCTATACTCGGTGAAATTCAGCAGTTCTCATCAGGCAACAATAAAAAGAAATCTTCAAACGGAAATTATAAGCTTATATCTGATAAAAATACTTCTTTTGTTATGAAAGAATCATATAAATCTATGAGAACAAATATAATATTTGCACTTTCAGCATCTAATAAAAAAATTATAACAGTGTCAAGTGCGAATCCGGGTGAGGGCAAATCAACGACAGCTTCAAATATTTCTCTGTCTCTTGCAGAAGCTGGAAAGAAAGTTCTTCTTATAGATGCCGATTTAAGAAAGCCCGTACAGCATAAAATATTCCAGGTTAATAACAAACTTGGATTTTCGGGAATTATCGGAAATATTAACAGCTTTGAGGAGGCAGTTCAGAAAAACATTGTTGAAAATCTTGATTTGCTTACTTCCGGAATAAAGCCCCCGAATCCGTCTGAACTTATTGGTTCAATGCATACATATGAATTGCTTAAGGGACTTTCAAAAATATATGATTATATAATTATAGATACACCGCCGATTAATGTTGTGACCGACGCCTTGAATATAAGCAGTGATATTGCCGGAATGATAATGATTTTAAAGCATGCTTCAACAACTACTGATGATATTGAAAGAGCAGTTAAAACAGTACAGCTTGCAAACGGTGATTTGCTCGGAATGATTATAAATGATATTCAGCATAAGAATGACGGCTCATATTACAGCAAATACGGCAACAAATATTACTATAACAGCTATGAAAGCACTGCTGTAAAGGAAAAATAAAATGCTTACAGATTATCACAGCCATATACTTCCGGAAATTGATGACGGTTCAAAGAGTACTGAAGAATCACTGAAAATGCTTGAACTTCTTGCAGGTCAGGGTTTGGAACGTGTTATAGCGACACCGCACTTTTATGCACACAGAGAGGAATCCGTTGAAAGCTTTCTTGAAAAGCGTAAAAAATCATATGAAAAGCTTTCGGGAGAAAATATTCCTGTTAAGGAAATCCGTCTCGGAGCAGAAGTATCAATCGAAAACGGAATAAGCGAATATAACGGAATCGAAAAGCTTGCAGTTGAGGGAACTAATCTGATACTTCTTGAACCGCCGTATTTCGGCTGTCCGAAGAATCTCGCAGGGGAAATATACAGTATAGCATACGATTACAAGCTTAAGCCTGTCATTGCACATATACACAGATATATCAGACTATATGAGAAATCTGAAATAGAAGAAATACTAAGCCTTGATGCAGTGTTTCAGATAAATAATAATGCTTTTAAAAATTTTCGTGAAAGAAATTTTGTAATAGCGTTAATAAAAGGCGGTTATCCACTTATATTCGGCAGTGACTGCCATAATATGACATCAAGAAAACCCGATTTTGATATTATTCTGAAAAGAAAGAAGAAATTTCGGGATGTTGTTGAAAAATCAAATAAAATTTTTGAAGAATACAAAAAATAAGGGCAAGAAATTATCTGCCCTTATTTTTAAGGAGATTTTTATGAAAATTGTAACACCTGAAGAAATGGGAAAAATGGAGATTTTATCAGAAAAACTCGGAACAAGCCGTGCAGTTCTTATGGAAAATGCAGGAATCAAGCTTGCAAAATTCATATCAGAAATAAGCCATAAGAAAAATGCAAGAAAAATATTATTTTTATGCGGAAAGGGTAACAACGGCGGAGATTGTTTTGTTGCGGGGCGTGAACTTATATACAGCGGATATGATGTTACATTTGTACATCTCTGCGGAAATCCTTCAACAGATATAGCTAAAAATGCTTTTTCAAAAATTCCTAAGTCAAGAGCGAAATTCTTCAACGGATACCGTGACAAAGGCATTAAAAGTACAGTTGAATCGGAAGAACTTGCCTTTATGACGGGCGAACTTTATAAGGATTCCGCAAGAAAAACAAAGCGTCAGGAGGAATCAAGAATTTCTTCAATAATGAAAGCTATCGAAGATAATGAAGTAATCGTTGACGGTGTTTTCGGAACAGGTTTTCATGGAGTTCTTGACAGGGAAATAACAGAATATTTCAAAGCATCGGAATCAAAAATCAAAATAGCAGTAGACGTTCCAAGTGGTGGAAACTGCCTTACAGGTGAAGTTTCAAACGGAACATTTATAGCAGACTATACGGCGGTATTTGGTTATCTTAAAAGCGGAATGACACAATATCCTTTAAGACAGTTCTGCGGAGAAGTTCAGGTATTTGACATAGGACTGCATGAGGGAAGTCTTTCAGTGCTTTCAAAGGATATGAACGTTATAGATTCAAGCATTGTGAAATCACTTAAACAGTACAGGAAACCCGATTCCCACAAGGGAGATTTCGGAAAAATGCTTTCGATAACAGGAAGTGACCGAATGAGAGGAGCATCTATAATGTCCTCAATGTCGGCACTGCGTTCAGGAGTCGGACTTCTTACAGTCGCATCATCATGGACATGCATAAACAATATATCATATCAGATTCCGGAGGCAATAACGCTTCCGCTTGCCACCGACAGCGAGGGATATATATTATTTGAGGAAAACAGGGATATACTTCAGAAAGTTCTTAAATCATATGATTCAATACTTATAGGTTGCGGAATGGGCGTTACGGAATCGACAAGAAATCTTACTGAATTTATAATCAGAAATGCAGAATGTCCCGTAATTATCGATGCAGACGGCATAAACTGTATAGCATCATGCATAGATATATTATCAGAGAGTAAAACAGATATTATACTTACTCCTCACCCGAGGGAAATGTCACGCCTTTGCGGTACTGTTACAGAGGGAATACAGAAAAACAGGATAGAAACTGCAATGAATTTTGCGGAAAAATATGGTGTAACACTTGTACTCAAGGGTGCGGGAACGGTTACAGCGGATTCAAAGCAGTGTATGGTAAATATCAACGGAAATCCCGGAATGAGCAGGGGAGGAAGCGGAGACGTTCTTGCAGGAATAATAGCATCTCTTTCGGCACAGGGATATTCAGCATTTGATTCATGCGTATACGGCGTGTACATACATGGTCTTGCAGGAGACATAACCGCTGAAAAAATGGGATATGAGGCAATGCTCCCGACAGATATAATAAAAAATCTGTCAGCCTCATTTATGAGTATAAAATAAAAAAGTAAAAATCAAAAGATGTAAAAAGTCAGAACATAAAGACAGGAGATTTTTATTTATGAAAAGACTTGTTACATTGGCTTTTACAGGAATAATGCTTTTAACAGTGACAGGCTGTAAATCGCCTTCATCTTCAACGGAAACTGCTGAAAACGGTCTTAATACGGCATTCCAGACTGAAACCGAAATTACTCTTGACCAGATGAAGGCAAGCGGAACGCTCTGCCGTTTTGGTGAGGGTATGTGGGAAATAGAATTTGATTCCCCGAATACTTTAAGCGGAGTAAAGCTTGAATTTACAGACGGAACATCAACAGCATCATACAAGGGCTTAAGCTTTTCAGTTCCGCAGTCGGCACTTCCGATTAAATCGATGATGTCGAATCTGATTTCCGTCACCGATGAGCTTGCACGTCAGGAGGAGCTTTCCGGAGAAAGCGAAAACGGTGAAATTAAAATAAGCGGAAATCTTGAAAGCGGGGAATATATTCTTACTGCCGATAAATCAGGCAATCTTAAACGCTTTGAAATGCCCAATATGAAACTTGTAATGGAATTCGGAGAAATTTCCGAAATAGGTTCACAAGCTCCGGCAGAAGAAACAACATCTCCGCCAACGGTAACCGAAACAACAATAACTTCATAAAACAGAAGGGGCGACCAATAGTCGCCCGTTTTTATTTTTCATCACCGAAATAATAGTCAAGCAGAAGATTTACAATTCTGCTGTAACTTTGTATACCATCATCAACGCCGTTAATTTTAAGATTGGCGTCAGTAAAGGTATCGGAGACCTTCCCGACCGTTTCACTTGAAACGATTTCTTTATCCTTATTATCCTCCCAGAACTCCTCCGGAACAAATTTATACATATCATTTGAAACTTTTGATGAAATTTTCTGAGAAATCTCAAAAGCCACGGAAATATTGTTTTTGTAAATTTCATTGTTTACATATTCAAGAGCGTTCAGATAACCGCTGTACTGAAATTCATTATTATCACTCTGAACGCATGCAACAAATGCAAAGAATCCGGCTTCATCTTCAAGAATAGCTCCCTTGAGATGTGAAAATTCGTGGCATATGGTATTCGGGAGATTGCAGTCATAAACACTCGGATTATAATTTGCCTCCATAGTGAAAGGAAAATAAATTCCTAATGTGCGTGTCTGACTCATTATGTAGGAGGATTTAATCGGTTTCGGATTCGGATAATATCCTCTGAACTGCGGATATTTTCCGCCCATTTTCTTCATAGCCTTTTTAGCCTCGCCGTACATATCGCATGTAATCTTAAAATTTCCGTCCGAATCTCTTTCGACCGTTTCGGCAAGCCTGTTTGATTCGTCAACAAGTATTTCATAAAGCTCTGCAAGCTGTTGCCTTGAACGTTCGGATTCATTGAAATAAACCTTTGAAAACGGTGTAGCCTGATACATTATGAAACAATTAAAAGTTTCCGTAGTTACCGCAAATGAAAGTATGCAAAGGGCAACGGCAAGATATATTTTCAGAATTTTAACTCTTGATTTTTTCTTTCTGATTAATAAAATTATAATAACGGGAATACCGATTATAATGAAAATTGCAAGGACAATCAGAAAAATTTCTCCGACAGAAAATTTAAATATACCGCTTATAAACGAGAAAATATTGCTTAAAAAGGGAAAAATATTCCTTACATAAAAATCCGCAAAACCCGTCCACAACCTTGCAGTAATATTGATAATCAGCGAAAATGCAATTAATACGACAGAAATGCAAAAAGATTTTTTCATTCTGAAAATCTCCTTCCGGTTTTTTTATTATATTATATCACATCGGGAATATTATTTCAACAAAAAAAATTTCCTGAAACTATGGAAATATTCAGAATAATATGGTATAATAAAAAAGCAGTACCAAAAATTTTTTTAAGGAGATTCAAAAATGACATATGAAAGAATCAGACTTGCTGAAAATATCGGACTTTCTGAAATTATCGACAGCAAGTTTAAAACCGGCGTTCTTGAGATAGATTTTATTACACCTCTCAGCTCCGAAAAAGCTTCTCAGAATGCATCAGCAATTTGTTCAATAAATATGACAAACAGCAAATATCCGTCAATCACGGAATTTTCCTCAAAGCTCAACAGCCTTTATGGTTCAAATATTTTTTCAAAAGTGAACCGAATCAGTGACTTTCAGATTAACAGCATAGGAGCATCATGGCTTGACAGCAAATACGCTCTTGAGGGTGAAGATATTGAAACGGAAACGGTAAAAATATTGCTTGACTGCATATTTTCTCCTGACATCAAAGACAATGCATTTAATCAGAATGTATTTGAGATAGCTAAAAAGGATATTCAGGCGAAAATAGATTCCGAAATAAACAACAAAAGAGGATACGCCGTAAGACAGGCTTCCAAAATTGCATTCAGAGGCGAACCTGCTGAAAATAATTCATACGGAACTTCCGAAACCTTAAAGGAAGTAACATCAGAATCAGCTTACAGTGCCTTGCAGAATCTCGTCATAAATTCACAGATAGAGATTTCATATGTATCAGCACAGAAAAATGATAAAATCAGAAAAATTCTGTCAGATGTATTCGGAAAGCTTAAAAGAAACGGCAATACTTATAAATTCATCAGCTTCAGCCCGATAAAGCCGTCTCCCGAAGAATTTACGGAAACTCTTGACGTTAATCAGTCAAAAATGGTGCTTGTTTTCAAAACAAAAAAAGATGACAAGTATGCTATGAAAATGCTTTCTGCACTTTACGGAGAAACTCCTTTTTCAAAGCTTTTTGCGAATGTCCGTGAAAAAATGAGCCTTTGCTATTACTGTTCAAGCAGTTTTTCAAGAGCTAAAAACTGCATATTTGTTGACTGCGGAGTTGAAACAAAAAATATTGAAACTGCCAGAAATGCAATTATCGGACAGCTTGACGAAATTATCAGCGGAAATTTCTCCGATGAGGATATGCAGAATGTTCTTCTTGCACTTGAAAACAGCTTCAGCGGAATAGGAGATACAGCCGGCTCATATATAAACTGGTATAAATCAGCGGTATATGAGGGAGAATATCTCACACCTGAACAGACTCTTGAAAAATACAGAAATGTTACAAGAGATAGAATTATTGAGTGTGCAAAATCACTTGTGCTTGATACAGTCTATGTTATGAAAAGCAAGGAGGAATAATCCATAATGGAAAAGGAAATTTTAAAAAGCAGAACCGATGACAGCTGTATACATGTAAAGCATCCGAGCGGTCTTGACATCTATATATGCGAAATGGAAGGATTCAGCACTGTTGAGGCTCTTTTCGGTACAAAATACGGTTCAGTAAATACAATGTTCAAAACAAAAGCTGACAAGGAATATACAACAGTTCCGGAGGGAATAGCACATTTTCTTGAACACAAGCTCTTTGAAAATGAGGACTGCGACGTATTCGACCTTTACGCAAAAACCGGAGCAAATGCAAATGCGTTTACATCATTTGACAAGACATGCTACCTTTTCAGCTGTTCAAAGAATTATAAGGAATCACTCGCAATACTTCTTGATTTCGTTCAGAAACCATATTTCACTCCCGAAAGCGTTGCAAAGGAACAGGGGATTATCGGTCAGGAAATAAAAATGTGTGACGACAATCCGAACTGGAGAGTATTTTTCAATCTTCTTAACTGCCTTTACCATAATCACCCTGTAAAGATTGATATTGCCGGAACTGTTGAAAGTATTGCGGAAATAGATTCCGACTTGCTTTATAAATGCTATAATACATTCTATAATCTCAACAATATGGTATTGTCAATAGCAGGAAATATAAAGGCTGATGAAGTTCTTGAAATCTGCGACAAGTATCTTAAGCCATGTGAGGACAAGGGACTTGAAACTGTATTCCCCGATGAACCCGACAGTATTGTTAAAAATGAAATAGTTGAAAATCAACCTGTCGGAAATCCTCTTTTCAATATAGGCTACAAATGCACTCCGGAAAACGGCTACGAAAGACTGAAAGCAACAGTAAAAGCTGATTTGGCAGGAAGTCTTCTTGCTGACAGTTCATCTGAATTTTATCAGAGACTTATTTCTGACGGCATTATAAATTCAAGCTTTGATTTTGAATGTTTCTGCGGTGACGGATATTTTTCACTTATATTCAGCGGAGAAGTGAAAAATCCTTTCAGGGTAAGAGATGAAATTCTTGCAGAATTTGAAAGAATCAAATCAGAGGGAATAGATGAAAACCTTTTCCGCAATATAAAGAAACTCAGTTACGGAAAACTCATAAGAGAGCTGAATAATGTTGAGGAAGTCGCAAATATTATGATTAACTCACATATGGACGGCGTATCTCCTTATGCAGAGGCGGAAATCCTTGCAGAAGTAACAAGCGGAGATGTGCTTGACTTCATAAAAACTGAACTTCTTCCCGAAAAGCTTGCAATATCTGTTGTAAAGAACGGTGAAAATGAATGACTGAAGTCGAAAGAATTACAAATCCTGACCGCATAGTTTTTCCTAATCTCGGAATAGATGTAACTATTGACAGCACAGCCTTTTCAATATTCGGTTTTGAAATAAAGTGGTATGCTGTTATAATATCATTCGGCTTGCTTCTGGCAATGGCATACTGCTTTCCGAGAATGAAAAAATTCGGAATAGACCCCGACCGTGCAATTGATGCTGTTATAGCCGGAATACTCGGCGGAATGATTGGTGCAAGAATTTACTATGTAGCATTCCGATGGGAATACTATGCAGGAAATATAAAGGAAATTTTAAATTTCAGAAACGGCGGACTTGCAATATACGGCGGAATTATAGGAGCAGTTCTTATAGGCGGAATAATGTGCAGAATAAGAAAAGTAAAGCTTGCTCCTATGCTCGATATAGCCGGAATGGGATTTCTTATAGGTCAGGGAATAGGAAGATGGGGAAATTTTGTAAATCAGGAGGCTTTCGGAACTAATACAGACTGCCTTTTTGCTATGACAGGCGGAACTATACAGAATACTATTATACATGAAGTTTCAAATCCGGAAAGCTCAATGTACGGAACGTCAATGTCGGAGCTTTACGGAGTACACCCGTGTTTTCTTTATGAATCATTATGGTGCATAGCAGGTTTTATAATACTTGCATTGTATTCAAAGCACAGAAAATTTGACGGACAGCTTTTTCTGATGTATCTTGCATGGTATGGGGCAGGAAGATTTATTATAGAGGGATTCAGAACAGACAGCCTTATGCTTGGAAATATAAGAGCATCACAGCTCCTCGCACTTCTTTGCTTTATAACTGCAACCGCAGTTCATATAGCAATACTTATGAGGGCAAAATATAAGGGAGAAACCTTTTTGCTTTACTGCAATACAAGTGAATCAAAGGAACTTATCAGAGAAAGTGAAGAAAAATATAATAAAAATAATAAGGAGAATGAAAATCATGGCACAGATAATTAACGGTAAGGAAGTATCATCATCAGTTAAAGCAGAGGTTGCTAAGGAAACAGCATTTCTTAAAGATGAAAAAGGTCTTAAAGTAGGACTTGCAGTCGTAATTGTCGGCAATAACCCCGCATCAAGAGTATATGTAAATTCAAAGAAAAAGGCTTGCGAGGAAGTAGGATTCCAGTCATATGAATACGCTCTTGACGAATCCACAACACAGGAACAGCTCCTCGACCTTGTGGACGTTCTCAACCGTGACAGCAAGGTAAATGGTATACTTGTACAGCTTCCGCTTCCTAAGCATATTGACGAAACTGCAATCATCAACGCTATTTCACCTGAAAAGGACGTTGATGCATTCCACCCCTTTAACGTCGGAAAAATTATGATAGGTGAATATTCATTCCTCCCATGCACTCCCGCAGGCGTTATGGAGCTTATTGCAAGCACGGGAACTGATATAACAGGCAAAAACTGCGTTGTAGTCGGAAGGAGCAATATAGTCGGAAAGCCTATGGCAATGTTGCTGTTACATAAAAACGGAACAGTTACAATATGCCATTCAAAAACAAAAAATCTCGCTGATGTGACAAGAAGTGCGGATATACTTGTTGTTGCAGTCGGCAGACCGAATTTCGTTACAGGCGATATGATTAAGGAGGGTGCAGTTGTAATTGATGTAGGTATGAACAGACTTGAAAACGGCAAGCTCTGCGGAGACGTTGAGTTTGAATCTGCTGAAAGGAAAGCATCATTTATAACACCTGTTCCGGGAGGAGTAGGCCCTATGACTATTGCAATGCTTATGAAAAATACTCTTACAGCCTCAAAACAGCAGGCAGGAATAGAATAAAAATACAGCTATGAAAAAAATATATATTCTTCCGGTTCTTATTATGCTTATATTTTCGGGCTGTTCCGAAAATAAAATTCAAAGCTCCTCAAAAGATATTTTTGCTATGGACACATATATGAATATAAAGGCATACGGAAAAAATTCTGAAAACGCCGTCAGTCAGTCTGCAAATGAAATAAAAAGGCTTGAAAGTATTTTTTCAGCTGTTGAATCGGGAAGCGATATATACAGAATAAACAATTCAGAATCCGCTGAAGTCAACAGTGATACGCTGAAAATATTATCAGAATCCCTTGAAATATGCAAAAGCACAGGCGGAAGTCTTGATATTACAGTATACCCTCTTGTAAAGCTCTGGGGATTTACAACAGGCGAATACAAAATACCGGAAAAACGTGAAATTGAAAACTGTCTGAAAAATGTTGACTGCAATAATATAAGCATTTCCGGAAATTCCGTATCAGTTCCGCCTGACTGTGCAGTTGATTTGGGAGCAGTTGCAAAAGGATATGCAAGCGACCGCATTGCTGAAATATTCAGAGAAAATAATATTGAATCCGGAATAATAAATCTTGGAGGAAATGTTTATATATACGGTTCTGAACGTGCAGTTTCAGTGAGAAATCCTTTTTCGCCCGATGAAATTGCGGGAACTCTTAAAGTATCGGATAAAGCCGTTGTAACATCGGGTAGCTATGAAAGATACTTTACAGGCAGTGACGGTAAAAATTACTGTCATATCATAGACCCTGAAACGGGTTATCCTGCCGACAATGGTCTTGTATCGGTTACAGTAACCGGAGACAGCGGAATGTACTGCGATGCCCTTTCAACAGCTCTTTTTGTAATGGGAAAAGAAAAATCAATTGAATACTGGAAAAAGCATTATAAGAATTTTGATATGATACTTATTGACAGCAATAAAAAAATATATGTCACGGAAAATATTAATTTTGAAAGCAAAACCGATTCGGAGATTATAAAAATTGAACAAAAAGATTAAAATAATTATATCAGCTGTATCAGTCTTATTTATTATAAGCATAATATTTTCCGTCATTATTCTGAGACCATCGGAAAAGCGTACGGTTGAAATAGTGCAGGACGGTGAAATTATATATACATTTGATTTGAATACTGAACCTGACCGCAGTATAGTTATAAAATCTCCGAATGGCAGAAGTAATACCGTGACTATTGAAAACGGTGAAATTTTTATTTCATCGGCTGAATGTCCCGATAAAACATGCGTTAATATGGGAAAATTAAAATCCGGAAATCTGCCGATAGTATGCCTGCCAAATCATCTTTTAATAAGATTTTGCGGTGAAGAATAATAATAAAATCATTGCTCAAATGATTATATTTATTATTATAATAAAGTTGAAAAATCGAATTTTCCTCCAAAGAAAAAAAGATGTTTTTTCTGTTGTTTTGGAAATGACTGTATCAACAAACAGAAAATCAAAAAGAATTTCAATGAAATTTTTAAAACTGTTGAATAATAACTTGTAGGAAAAGTGAATTTTAAAGCAATATAGATACACCCAATAGAACAGAGGGAGGATTATAAAATGGCTGTACCAAAATATAATGAAATTATGCCTTATTTTATCAAATGTCTTGGAGATGAAAAAGTACATAATATAAAAGAAATTCGTGAATTTTGTGTGAAAGCTTTTAATTTGTCTGATGAGGACAGACAGCAGGTTTTACCATGTGGAAAGAATATGTTTACAGATAGAGTGGGATGGGCAAAAACTTATCTTCAAAAGGCAGGATTAATTGAAAGCCCTTCAAGAGCGAATTATCAATTGACAGCCATTGGTATAGAATCATTTTCTTGCGGAGCAGAAAACATAACGCTTGAGTATTTAAAAAAATTTGATTCTTTCAAAAAATTTTTTTGTAAGAATTTAAAAGATAATGAATCAATATCACATTCCGTTGAAAAAGAAATAAATAGTCCAACAGAAAATATAGAGATTGCTTTTTCAGAACTGAATGAACAATTAGCAAATGATTTGATGACTGAAATTATGAAAATATCTCCTTATGAATTTGAATCACTTGTTGTAAAACTGCTTATTAAAATGGGTTATGGAAATATGCAGTCAGTTGATAAAATTCTAACAAAAAAATCAAATGACGAAGGCATAGATGGAATTGTAACACAAGATAAATTAGGTTTTGATTCAATATATATTCAGGCAAAACAGTGGAAACAGGACAGTATTGTTGGCAGACCGGAGATTCAGAAATTTCTCGGAGCTCTTGCTGGTCAAGGTGCAACAAGAGGTTTGTTTATTACAACATCACGCTTTTCATCTGAAGCGATTTCATATGTAAATAAGCAACTTAATCATAAAATCGTTCTTGTTGACGGAAAAACACTAACTTCTTTTATGATTCGATATAATCTTGGTGTTTCTGTTTATAAAACTTATGATTTAAAACGTATTGATATGGACTTTTTCAACGAGGATATCTAAATATTATTTTTAATTGGTTTGTTTATTTATGAATTTATCATATAGCAAAAAAATCCGGATAAAAAATACCCGGATTTTTTGTATAAAGCGGAGAGTCAGGGATTTGAACCCTGGGTTCTTTATCAGAGAACACGAAATTTCGAGTTTCGCACCTTCGACCACTCGGACAACTCTCCAAAAAATATTACCTGATTATTGTATCACATATTCAGGAATAAATCAATACAATCCAATAATTTTTGTATATTTTGATAAAAATCTTTTGAATATTCAGCAATAAATTTGTTATATATACAAAAATATTCAGAATGTATTGACAAAACTGAATTTTTGGTATATCATATTAAGCATAGTAATCATATCAAAACAGTATGAAATAAATAATCCGCAGGAGGAATTTATTATGTCAAACATTTACAAGGGTACATCAGGACTTATCGGAAATACACCTCTGGTTGAGGCAGTCAATATTGAAAAGGAACTCGGACTTGATGCAAAAATACTTCTCAAGCTTGAATATTTCAATCCGGCTGGAAGCGTTAAGGACAGAGTTGCAAGAGAAATGCTTGAAGATGCAGAAAAAAAAGGTCTTATTACAAAAAATACCGTAATTATTGAACCTACTTCCGGAAATACTGGTATAGGTCTTGCATCAATATCAGCTTCAAAGGGTTACAGAGTAATTCTCACAATGCCCGAAACTATGAGTATAGAACGCAGAAATATTCTTAAAGCATACGGTGCTGAAATTGTTCTCACAGAGGGTTCAAAGGGTATGTCAGGAGCTATCGAAAAAGCTGAGGAGCTTGCAAAGGAATTTCCGGACAGTTTTATTCCTGCACAGTTTGACAATCCGGCAAATCCGGAGGCTCACAGAAAAACTACTGCTCCCGAAATATGGAACGATACTGACGGCAAAGTTGATATTTTCGTTGCAGGCGTAGGCACTGGCGGTACAGTTACAGGTGTAGGGGAATATCTCAAAGCAAAAAATCCAGATGTAAAGATTGTAGCAATTGAACCTGCAACATCTCCGGTACTTTCACAGGGCAAGGCAGGAGCTCACAAGATACAGGGCATAGGTGCGAACTTCGTTCCGAGTGTTCTCAATACAAAAATTTATGATGAAATTTTCCCCGTTGAAAACGATGACGCTTTTGCAGGTGCTAAGCTCATTGCAAAGCACGAAGGAATACTTGTCGGAATTTCTTCCGGAGCAGCATTCCATGCAGGTGTGGAAATTGCAAAGAGACCCGAAAACAAAGGCAAAAATATAGTAATTCTTCTTCCTGACAGCGGAGACAGATATTATTCAACTCCACTTTTTATGGAATAATAAAAAAATTAACGGCTCTGATAAAGAGCCGTTTTTTTGTTGTTGAAAAAATTATGAAATGCCCTTGACAAATATATACATATGTGATATAATGTATATATCGTATATATACAATTTTACAGGAGTACTTCAATGGATATTATAATCACAAATTCATCAGGTGAACCTATTTATCAGCAGATTTATTCTCAGATAAAAAATATGATTCTTAACGGCACATTAAAGGAGGGGGACGCCCTTCCGTCAATGCGTACACTTGCCCAGCAGATGAGAATAAGCATTATAACTACAAAGCGTGCATATGAAGAACTGGAGCGTGACGGATTTATAGAATCCTATACGGGAAAAGGAAGTTTTGTAAAAGCACAGAATACGGAACTTTTTCGTGAACAGAATCTTCGTGAAGCTGAAAACCTTATTGCACAGGCTTGTGAAAAGGCTAAGATGTGCGGAATAGGACTTGATGAACTTCAGGAAATTCTGAAAATAATTTACGGGGGCGAAAATACAGATGAATGATTTTGAAAATGCAATTGAGATAAAGAATCTCAAAAAAAAATATGATGGCTTTACGCTTGAAAACGTTTCTTTCAGCGTACCAAAAGGCAGTATAATGGGATTTATCGGTCAGAACGGAGCAGGAAAGACCACAACAATAAAAGCACTTTTAAACATAATAAAACCCGATTCAGGAAGTATAAATATTCTCGGAATGGAAAGTAATCCAAAAAATGAAATCGAAATAAAAAAGCAGATATCCGCAATATTTGATGAAATACCGTTTGATGATGCCTTTAACGCAAAGCAGGTCGGATTTATTATGAGCGAGATATATTCTGAATGGGACAATGCAAAATACAAGGAATATCTCGAACGATTTGAACTTCCGGAAAAGCGTAAAATAGGTCAGTTCTCAAAGGGAATGAAAATGAAACTGCAGATAGCATCGGCACTTTCGCATAATGCAAAACTTCTTATTATGGACGAGGCAACAACCGGACTTGACCCTGTTGTAAGAAACGAAATACTTGACATATTCCTTGAATATCTGCAGGACGAAAACAACAGTATTCTAATGTCATCGCATATTACTTCCGACCTTGAAAAAATTGCCGACAGCGTAACATTCATAGACCACGGAAATATACTTCTCACAGGCTATAAGGACGATATACTTGAAAATCATGGGGTAATAAAATGCAGTAAATCGGATTATGCTTGCATTGAAAAATCAGATATTATAAGCACACGCATTACAGATTTCGGAGCAGAAGTCATGACAGGCAACAAATCCGAATGTATGAAAAAATACAGCGGTCTTGTAATGGATAATACAACTCTCGAAGAAATTATGCTTTTCTATGTCAACCGTAAAAAAGGGGAGTGGCACTGATGAAAGGTCTGATATACCGTGAATTATATCTTTCAAAAAAATCATATATATCAGGTTTTGTAACTTTTCTGATGATTTTTCTGATTGGACTTCTTTTTCGTCTCAGCACTGAATACGGAAATCTTGCAAGTCTTGCAAAGTTTGAGGGAGATGTATTCCGGACTGTTGATATAATTACATATTATGAATCCTTGTATGTTCCGTCAGCAGTAATATTTTTTGCAATGATGGCTGAACATGGAGTAATTATTGCAGACTTCAAATCGAAATGGAATACCTTTGCTTATACTTTTCCCGTAAGGGAGGAAAGAACGGTCTTTGTAAAGTATCTTATACTTGTGTGTTCAATGCTTGTGGGATTTATATTAAGTATATTAAATGCATTGATTATATGCGGTATCAGTGACAGACCTTTTACATTCGGAATTGTAAAGAACATATTAATAATTATGATGTGCATACTGATAAATCAGGCAATAAATATACCTTTGCTTATGAAATTAAGGTCAAAGGCTAAAAGTGATATGGTTTTTACAATTGCATTTGCGATTCTGTTATTTGTATTTTCAAAATTTATCAAGGAAATTTTCACAAAAATTTTTTCGGAATTTTCTGATATTGAAAATATGACCGAATCGGAAGTATGGGAGCTTTTAAGAAATTTTATACAAGGAATAATTAATTTCCGTGACAAAGTATTTCTTTTTGTACCAATAGTGATAATAGCTGTACTTTCATCGGGATATTATGCGTCGGTAAGAATACTTAAAGGGAGGGAGAGGTAATGGCAGGCTTGATATATAAGGAGTGGATTCTGAACAGAAAAGCAATTCTGATGCTTTCAGCAGTAATTATTTTTATGTCGTCGGTATTTGCATTTATGCCTATGACAGAAGATTCAGTTATAAGCTCTGATGATATGTCATTTTCTATGATACTGATATTGCTGTATGTAGTTATATTCTTTTTTGTCGGAATGTTTCAGCCGAATATTTTTGCTGTTGATGAAACTAAAAAATGGGCTTGCTTTGTAACGTCAACTCCGGAGATGTCGGAGGGACAAATCGGAGCGAAATATATATTCGGAATGCTTATGTCATTAGGAGCAGTTGTGTGGTGTGATATTCTGAATAATATAATTTCCTTAATTTATGGAAGCAATACTGTTGCGATAGTAATTCAGTTACCTGTTATAATGCTTTTCGTGCAATTTTTTCTGAGGTCGTTTGAATATCCCTTTATGGTAAGATTCGGGAGCAAGGCTGGTGCAGTATATAAAACTGGAGTATTCTTTCTGTTTATATTTATTCTGCTTGTATATTTTCTTTTCGGCGATTTATCGCTTTTCGATTCGGTAGACACATTTTATGAAAAAATGCTTAATATTTTAAGCGGTAAGGGATTTTCGGATAATATGTTGCTTTTACTGTGCTGTATGCCTTTGCTGTCAATGATACTGTATTATCTCTCTTACAGAATTTCTTGCAGAATGTATCTGAAAGGAGCTGACAACTTTGACAGATAAGAAAAAGGATATTTTAAGAGTAATAATATTTATAGTACTTGCGAATCTGCCAATGTTTATCGGAGGAATACTTTTTGAATCGGAAAGTAAAGCATATTCATTTATAGCATATATAGCAGCGTATTCTCCGGCAATAGCACATATAATCACGAGAATCATCACAAAGGACAAATCTCCTATTTATCTCAGGATAAATTTCAAGGGCAATAGAAAATACTATCTTATGGGGATAGTATACGCAATTATAATATCAGTTTGTGAGGTTTTAATATTTTTATCGGAATATGACATTTCTCTGAATTTCGGAAAAAAGGAATTTGCATTTCTGATGTTTTTAACAGCAGCAGGAATAGTCGGATTTTATATATACATTGGTGAGGAATTTGGCTGGAGAGCATATCTTACTCCAAAGCTTGAAAGCCTTATGCCCGAACCTGTTGCATTAATAGTAAGCGGAATTGTATGGGGAATGTGGCATGCTGTTCCGATAATGAACGGCCTTAACTTCGGTAAGGGATACCGTGGCGAACCTTATACGGGATTTTTAGTGATGTGTCTTAGCTGTATATTTTACGGCTGTACACTTACATATCTGACAAAAAAGACAAAATCCATATATCCGGCATCAATATGTCATTCATGCGTTGATACAATAAGAATATTATCGGTTATGGCAGGAAATAATCCGGAATTTCTGGAAGTATATCAGAAAAACAACTTTAAATTATGTGTGCTGTCAATGATTCCGGATATGCTTATAGGAGCAGTATTCTTTGTAATTCTGACATATGAATATATTTCAAACCGAAAAAAGAAAGCATAATCTTTAAGGGGGGAAAAAATTTCCCCCTTACTGTTTTATATGGAGTAATTGCTTGTCTGGTGGCTGATGATGTCCTGAATAGTGATATTATCCACAACGTCGCATATAGCCTTATAAATATTTTCCCACACGAAAAGTGTCTGACATTCATTTACACGGGGACAATTATTTATTTCATCGTCAAGACATGATACAGGGGCGATACTTCCTTCTGTAAGGCGGAGAACCATTCCGACAGTATAGTAATCAGGAGAATTTACAAGCTTATAACCGCCCTGAGCTCCTCTTATGCTTTTGAGAAATCCGGCACGGCTTAGAATAATAACAATCTGTTCGAGATATTTAACGCTTATATTCTGACGTTCAGCAATTTCTTTAAGCGGAATCGGGTTTCCATTCTGATTCATAGCAATATCGCACATCAGACGGAGTGCATATCTGCCTTTTGTAGAAATTTTCATATTTTACTGTACCTCCTATTATTCATATATGATAAATATATTATAGCATATATTAATCTGAAAGTCAAATATTTATTTGACTTTTTTCAGTTGCAATTGTATAATAAATAATGGACATTTAAGAAAGCGGGGATAAATATTGAATTGCTTGAGTATAAGCTATAAAAATGCAGATATTGACATAAGAAAAAAGTTTGCGTTTCCGGAAGATATTCAGAAAGCCTTTTCAGAAAAGCTTATATACTGCGGAAACGTTCGGGAATGTGTAATTCTCTGCACATGCAACAGAACTGAAGTATATTTCTGCGGAAATGAGAAATCAGCCGGTGACGTTAAAAAATTGCTTTCCGAATATTCGGGAATATCTGAATCTGATTTTATCAGATATATAAGATTTTTCAGCGGAAAAAATGCTGTAAGTCATCTTTTCAGAGTTACATGCGGTATAGAATCAATGGTTATAGGCGAGGACGAAATTCTCGGACAGCTGAAAAAGGCATACGGTCTTGCATATGAAAATAAAACAGTATCTCACATGCTGAATATAATTTTTCAGTCGGCAGTAACATGTGCAAAGAAAGTAAAAACTGATACGGAACTTTCAAAAACATCAGTTTCAACAGCTACCCTTGCATCTAATGAGGCATCAAAATTTCTTGAAACGGTAAACGTTCTTATAATAGGTGCAACGGGAAAAATAGGTTCATCAGTATTTAAAAATCTTCTGTCGCATAAAAATGTTAATATAAGGGTTACACAGCGTAATAAAGATAATGATTTCAGAAACTTTTCAGACTGCGGAGCAGAAACAGTTGATTATCATGAAAGATATAAATATATCAGGGAATCAGACTGCATAATAAGTGCAACATCGAGTCCGCACTATACTGTAACTCTTGACAGAATGACTGATTTTATTGATGACGGGAAAAAACGTCTTTTCATAGATTTGGCAGTGCCTCCCGATATTGATGAAAATATCAGCAGATATGATAATGTAAAGCTTATCGGAATCGATTATTTTGAAAAGCTTGCGGAAATAAATAATAATATCAAGCTTGACAGCGTTGAACGTTCAAAACAGATAATATCAGAGGAAATTGAAAATCTTGAAAAGCGTCTTGCAATGCATGACTTTATGCCGGATATTGAAAGAGTAAAGAAAAATCTTTCTGGGGAATCACTTGAAAAAGTTCTTTACAAAATGAAATCGGTGCTTGATTCCGAAAGCTTTTCAAAAATTCTTGATTTTTTGAAAAATTACAAAGGAGTCTGAAAAATGGGATATTTTCCTTTTTATATTGATATAAAAGACAAAAAATGCGTAGTTATAGGCGGAGGAAAAACAGCATTCCGCAAGATAAAAAAGCTTATTGATTTTGAACCGCATATAACAGTAATATCACCCGAAATACTTCCCGAATTTTCAGAAATTCCGGATATCGAAATAATTCATCGTGAATACAGAAAAGGCGATATTGATAACGCTTTTATGGTAATAACTGCAACGGATAATAAAAAACTCAATGAAGAAATATTTAATATCTGTCAACAGAAGAATATACTTGTAAATACAGTAGACGATATTGAAAAATGCGGATTTATTTTTCCGTCACTTGTCCACGAGGGTGATATTACGGTAGGAATTTCAACATCGGGGAAAAGTCCTGTATATGCAAAATTTCTCCGTTTGAATATTGAGGATATGCTTGATGATTATCATATGAAAATTTTTGAAACCCTGAGCAGATTCCGTCCGTATGTCAGGGAACATTTTGATAATGAAAAACAGCGTAAGGAAGCTATGGAAACAGTTTTTGAAATATGTCTTTCAGATGAAAATATTCCTGATGACGATGAAATAAAAACTATTCTTGAAAGGTAAAAGCAGGCTATGAAAATCAGAATCGGAACCCGTAAAAGCAGACTTGCACTTGCACAGACTGATATTGTTATTGATTTGCTTAAAAAAACATATCCCGATATACAGACGGAAATTGTACACATAAGCACAAAGGGCGACAAAATACTTGACAGACCGCTTGAATCTATCGGCGGAAAGGGTGTTTTTGTATCGGAGATAGAAAAATCACTTCTTGAAAACAAAACAGATATAGCTGTACACAGTGCAAAGGATTTACCGCTTAATCTTGCAGACGGTCTTGAAATATCAGGAGTCCTGAAGCGTGGCGATTACCGTGACTGCGTAGTATTAAGAAAAGGTGAAAGCATATCCAACAGTCGGGATTTTATTGTAGGAACCGGAAGCAAAAGGCGTATACTGAATATGCAGAAAAAATATCCTGATGTGAGTTTTAAAAATATCCGCGGAAATGTTGATACACGTCTTGAAAAGCTTAAAAACGGTGAATATGATGCGTTAATACTTGCGGTTGCAGGTCTGGAGCGTCTTGGACTTTCCGAAAATATACAGCCCTTTGATTATAATGAATTTCTTCCGTCAGCGTGTCAGGGGATTATTGCGATAGAAAGCCGTAAGGATTTTTCCGGAATTATAAAAAATATAAGTGATGATGAAACTTTTATGCAGTTTGAAACAGAAAGATATATTCTTGAACTTCTCAACGCAGACTGTACAACGGCAGTCGGAGCATATTCGAAAATACAGAAAAACAGAATAAATCTGACAGTATCAACGGACTTTAAAAAAATTCTTTCGGGAACGTCTGATATATCAGAACGCTTTGAGCTTGCGGAAAGGCTGGTGAAACAGTTATGAGAAACTGCGGAAAGGTGTATCTTGTCGGAGCAGGTTGCGGAGAATATGATTTAATAACTTTACGTGGAATGAATATTCTTAAAAAGTGCGAAGTGCTTGTATATGACAGCCTGATTGATATAAATCTTATTGATTTTGCACCGGAAGATTCCGAAAAAATATGTGTCGGAAAGCGTTCGGGACATCACAGCGAATCACAGGAAAATATAAATAAACTTCTTGTCGAAAAGGCTCTTGACAGTAAAATTGTTGTACGTCTTAAAGGCGGTGACCCTTTTGTATTCGGCAGGGGCGGAGAGGAAATCACCGAACTTAAAAAACATGATATTCCATACAGTGTTATTCCGGCAGTATCTTCATGCATAGCAGTTCCGGAGCTTGTGGGAATACCTGTAACTCACCGAAAATTATGCAGGAGCTTTCATGTAATCACAGGTCACCCGATACCCGGAAATCTTGAATATTATGCAAAATCTGAAGGTACACTTGTATTTTTAATGGGACTTAAAAATCTGCGTAAAATTGCGGAAGGACTTATTGACGGCGGAATGTCGGGAGATACTCCCTCTGCTGTCATATCAGGTAAAAGAAAAGTTACAGATACTCTTGAAAATATTGCTGATATGGCAGAACGTGAAAACATACCGGCTCCGGCAGTAATAGTAATCGGAAAGACAGCGGAATTTGATTTTTCACCGACTCTGAAAAATCCTCTTGAAAATGTAAGCGTTACCGTTACAGGTACAGAAAGATTTACGGGAAAATTATTTTCTGAATTTTCAGCTCTCGGAGCATATGTTAAAAGAATAAATACCCTTAAAATATCAGAATATGAAAATAATCAATATTTTGATAAAGCTTTGCAAAATATAAAAAAATACAGTCTTATCATTCTGACAAGCATAAACGGAGCAGAAATCTTTTTCAGTCGTCTGAGAAAGCTTAAAATTGATATTCGTCAGCTTGGAAATATTAAATTTGCGGTAATCGGGAAAAATACATCTGATTTTCTTGCGGAGCGTGGAATATATGCCGATATAGTTCCCGAAATATATACATCTTCCGAACTTGCAAAGGCTGTCGTAAAAAGCAATCCCGATAATGTTCTGATTTTAAGAGCCGAAAAGGGTTCAGAAATTCTTACGGATATTCTTGATGAAAATAATATCATATATGATGATATAAAAATATATGATACGGAATTTCAGACAGATAAATTATATATTTATACGGATTATATTATATTCGGAAGTTCATCGGGAGCAAAGGAATTTTTTGAAAATCAGTGCAGTTTGTCAGATAAGACAAAAATAGTCTGCATAGGAAAAACTACTGCAAAGGCAGTTCCCGAAAATATAAAAAATACTGTTCTTACTGCCGAAACTTACGATATACAGGGAATAGTAAATACAATTCTGAAAGAGGAGAATAAAAAATGAAAAGATTCAGAAGATTGCGTTCAGATGAAAGAATAAGAGGACTGGTGCGTGAAACATCAGTGAACAAGAAAGACCTTATTTATCCGATATTCGTTATAGAGGGAAATAATATAAAAAATCCCGTTGAATCTATGCCGGAAGTTTATCAGTATTCCGTAGATATGCTTGACGAAATTCTTGAAAAAATAAGCAAAAGCGGAATATCCGGACTTCTTATATTCGGAATACCCTCACACAAGGACGAAAAGGCAACTTCCGCTTATGACCCTGACGGAGTAACGCAGAATGCAGTAAGGTATATAAAATCAAAATATCCGGAACTGCTTGTCATTGCAGATGTATGTCTTTGTGAATATATGTCACACGGTCATTGCGGAATCGTATCGGGAGAAAAAATTCTCAATGACGAAACACTTCCGCTGTTATCTAAAATGGCAGTAAGTCTTGCGGAATCGGGAGCTGATATAATAGCTCCGTCCGATATGATGGACGGCAGAGTCAAAGCTATAAGAGAATCACTCGATTTAAACGGCTTTAAGGATATTCCGATAATGTCATACAGTGCAAAATTTGCATCGGGATATTATTCGCCATTCCGTGAGGCAGGACAATCCGCCCCATGTTTCGGAGACAGGAAAACGTATCAGATGGATTTTGCAAACGGACGTGAGGCACTCCGTGAAATTGCAGACGATATTGAGGAGGGTGCGGATATAGTAATGGTAAAGCCTGCACTTGCGTATCTTGATATAGTAAAGTCAGCAAGGGAACGTTTTGACTTTCCGATAGCAGTTTACAACGTAAGCGGAGAATATTCAATGGTAAAATCGGCATCGCAGAAAGGCTGGATTGATGAAAAGCGTATAGTTATGGAAAATATTACAGCAATGAAACGTGCCGGAGCTGATATAATAATAACATATCATGCACTTGATGTTGCGGAATGGTTAGGAGAGTAATAAATTATGAATCACGAAAAATCTGAAAATCTCTATAAAAAAGCTCTCGGATTTATGCCTGCCGGAGTCAACAGTCCGGTAAGAGCCTTTAAAAATGTCGGAATGTCACCGATTTTTATAGAACGTGCGGAGGGCAGTAAAATATATGATGCTGACGGAAATCAATATATTGATTATGTATGCTCATGGGGACCTTGCATATTAGGTCATGCGTATCCTGCTGTAATAGAATCAGTAAAAAAGGCATGTGAATCCGGTCTCACGTTCGGAGCCTGTCACAGGGGAGAAATTGAGCTTGCAGAACTTATAAAAAAGCATTTTCCGGCGATGGAAATGCTACGTCTTGTAAATTCGGGAACGGAAGCCGTTATGAGTGCGGTCAGAGCGTCAAGAGGATATACTCACAGGGATAAAATAGTAAAATTTGAAGGCTGTTATCACGGACATTCGGACGGACTTCTTGTGAAAGGCGGTTCGGGACTTCTTACAAATTCAATACCCGACAGTGCGGGCGTACCCGAGGGATATACAAAAAATACACTTCTTGCAAAATATAATGATGAGGAATCCGTTGAAAAGCTTTTTGAAAAATACGGGAACGAAATCGCATGCATAATCGTTGAACCGTGTTCCGCAAATATGGGAGTAGTACCACCAAAGAAAAATTTTCTTGAATTTCTGCGTGAAATAACTTTGAAATACAATTCTATTCTGATTTTTGACGAAGTTATAACAGGTTTCCGACTCGGAATCGGCGGAGCTTGTGAATATTACGGAATAACTCCCGATTTGATTACGCTCGGAAAAATAGTCGGAGGAGGAATGCCTCTGGCAGTATACGGCGGAAAACGTGAAATAATGGAATGTGTAGCACCTCTTGGTTCAGTTTATCAGGCGGGAACTCTTTCGGGAAATCCCGTTGCGGTATCGGCAGGAATTGCAACTATTAAGGCACTTGAAAGCAATCCGGAAATATATTCCGGACTTGAAAGAAAATCCGCATTAATTGAATCCGCAATGAAATCGGTAGGTCTTAATGTAAATCGTGCCGGTTCGCTTATAACAGTATTTTTCAATGATGAAAAAGTAACTGATTACGATACCGCAAAGAAATCCGATACAAAAAGATATGCGGAATATTTCAGGTATCTTCTTGAAAACAATATATATACTGCACCCTCACAGTTTGAGGCTATGTTTGTATCAGATGCACATACTGATGAAGATATAGAATATACATGTGAAGTAATAAAAAAATTCCGTTAAATCTTTAAGGGCGACCGTATCTGGTCGCCCTGATGAATTAATCCTTATTTGTATTTTTTTCGCATAATGCTCTCTGAACTGCAATAGTTTCAAGAGTATCCCCGAGCTGTGTAAAAATTACGGCAAGCCAAGCCTACTTCATCATCATTTAATTTACACGCTATTGCATTTGCGAGAGCTGTCACGGAAAAAGTAGTTCCAAGCGGATTCACAATATCACCCCATTATCATATTATGCATTATATTAACGTCTGTGAGATTTTTTTACATTGAAAGCATTGACAATTTTGTGATAGTGCATTAAAATATATATAAATAGTAAATAATGGAGGATTTTTTTATGATAAATATCAAAAAAGCTCTTGCTGTATGTTCGGCAGTCCTTTTAACGGGACTTTCAACGGCAGTTCCGGTATATGCAACAGCGGAAAGTGTTCCCGATGAATATCATGATGACTGGCTTCATGTAAACGAAAATGCAGAAATTGTTGATATGTATGGCAATCCGGTATGGCTTACGGGCTGTAACTGGTTCGGCTATAATGTCGGAAGTCAGGTTTTTGACGGAGTATGGTCACAGAATATGCATGATATGTTAAGACAGATTGCTGACCATGGATTTAATCTCCTCAGAGTTCCGATGTCAACGGAGCTTTTGCTTCAGTGGAAGAATGGTGACCCCGACCCCGCAACTCCGAAAGTAAACGAATATTCAAATCCGGAGCTTACTTTTGAGGGAATACAGGGCGGAACTATTATGTACAGTTTTGATATATGGAATCAGGCTGTTGCATGGTGCAGAGAACTCGGAATTAAAATCATGATTGATATTCACTGTGCGGAAACTGCATCGGCAGGTCATCAGGTAAGCCTCTGGTATACTGATAAATACAGTACAGAGGACTGGTTGGAGGCTCTTGAATGGGTATCGGATTATTACAAAGATGATGACACAATAATTGCAATGGATATTAAAAACGAACCCCATGGTACTGCTGATACTCCGAATTTAATGGCGAAGTGGGATAATTCAACCGATTTGAATAACTGGAAATACGCTGCCGAAAGAGGTGCGGAGGCTGTAATGAAAGCTAATCCGAATCTTCTTGTAATGGTCGAGGGCGTTGAAGTATATCCGAAATTTGAGGAGGGTGCAGACTGGACATCGCAGAATATAGACTATTCACGCTATCCATACAGCTACTATCATCATACATGGTGGGGAGGAAATTTCAGAGGAGTTAAGGATTATCCGCTTGATTTGGGAGAACATCAGAGTCAGCTTGTATATTCTCCGCATGACTATGGCCCGCTTGTATTTGAACAGGAATGGTTCAAAAAGGATTTCAACAGCGAAACTCTTATGGAAGATGTATGGCGTGACAACTGGTTTTTCCTTATCGAAGATAAAACAGCTCCGCTCCTTATGGGAGAATGGGGAGGCTTTATAGATGAAGAACATGACCCCACAGGAGACAATACAAAATGGCTTTTGTGTCTCAGGGATTTGATGATTGAAAACCGTATTCATCATACATTCTGGTGCTTTAATGAAAATTCGGGAGATACGGGCGGACTTGTATACGATAATTTCGGAAAGTGGGACGAAGATAAGTATGCACTTGTAAAGCCTGCACTGTGGCAGAATGAATCCGGAAAGTTTATAAGCCTTGACCACAAAATTGCTCTCGGAGAAGCCGGAAATGGTATATCATTAGGCGAATATTATTCCGAAACTCCGTCAACAACAGTACCGCCGACAACAGATTCGGCTAATCTCAAAGGCGATGCAAACTGTGACGGTTCTGTTGATATTGCCGATGCGGTAGCAACAGCATCATATGTAGGCGACAGCGTTAAAAATAAACTTTCCGCACAGGGAATGTTAAACGGCGATGTTCAGGGAAACGGAAACGGTCTGAATGCCAATGACGCTCTTGCAATACAGCAGTATCTTGCAAATATAATAAGTGAGTTTGACAGCTAAAGGGAGATTTTTATGACTATATCAGTAAAATCCATAAATACTATGCTTGAAGGAAATATAAGGCAGTTTATGGAAAATTCCGACAGACATCTTTTAAATCAGATTGAGGAAACGGCAAAAATACTGTGTAAAAATCATATACCGGCTGTACTGATTTCAGGGCCATCCGGTTCTGGCAAAACGACTTCTGCCCATATTTTAAGTGGTATTCTCTGTGATATGGGAATAAGTTCACATTCAGTATCGATGGATAACTATTTCAAGCCTTTTACTCCGGAAGAACGCAAGCTCCTTGCAGAGGGTAAAATTGATTTGGAATCGCCTGCAAGAATAGACAGCGAGCTTTTAAGCTCACAGATTGAAATGATTATAAAAGGTGAAAAAGTTGAAATTCCGGTATATGATTTCAAAGTTTCGGGCAGGAGCTATAACGGAAATTTCATTCAGCGTAAAAAGAATGAAATAATTATATTTGAGGGAATACATGCCCTTAACAGCGATGTAATAAGAATTGATGATGATAATACATTCAGAATATATGTAAGTGTCAGAACAAGAGTTCAGAACGGCGAAATTATTCTTCACCCGTCAAAAATCAGACTTTTAAGAAGAATTATCCGTGACCATATTCACAGAGGACGTTCTGCCGATGAAACTTTACAGCTTTTTGAATCGGTACAGGAGGGTGAACACAAATATATTATGCCATATAAGAGCCGTTCAAACTGTAATATAGATACATTTCTGCCGTATGAACTCAGTATATACAGGAATTTTCTTGAATCGAACGGAATGGCAATCAAAAACAGTCCTATGACATCAGACCTTCTGAAAATACTTGAAGATGTAAAGCCGGCAGAAAGCATATATCTTTCTGAAAATTCTCTTATACAGGAATTTGTCGGCAGTTGAAAAAGAGGTGACTTTTATGTCCATAAAGGAAAATGTTCTGAAAAAGCTTATTGAATCTGCAACATTCATATCAGGGCAGGAGCTTGCAGAATCTCTGAATGTAAGCAGAAATGCCATATGGAAAGCCGTTAAATCACTCGAAAGTGACGGATATATTATAGATGCAGTAAACAATAAGGGTTACAGATTAAACAATAAATATAAAATCCTTTCAGCAGAAGAAATAAAAATTCATCTTAAAACACAGGAATACGGCAGAAATATTATTGTTCTTGATGAAATCGATTCAACTAATAATTACGCCAGAACCCTTGCCGTTGACGGTGCGGAAAACGGTACGGCAGTAATATCGGAATGTCAGACCGCCGGAAAGGGTCGAATGGGAAGGAGCTTTTTTTCTCCGAAAGGAACAGGTCTTTATGTCAGCCTGATTATAAGACCTGATATGGATATACTTTCCGCACAGCTTATAACTTCATGTACAGCCGTTGCAGTTGCAGAAGCTATTGAACAACTTTGCGGTGCTGAAGTTAAAATAAAATGGGTAAACGACTTGTTTCTTAATGGCAGAAAGATTTGCGGAATACTTACTGAAGCATCTATGAATTTTGAAGAAAAAAAGCTTGCCTATGCTGTAATAGGAATAGGTATAAATATCCGTACTTCTGAAAATACCCCATGTGAGCTTAAAAATATAATGACTTCAATTGAAGAAGAAACAGGAAAAACGATTGACAGAAATGCTCTCTGCGGTGAAGTGATTAACAGTCTTGAAAGGCATATTCTGAATATCGAAAGCCGTGAGTTTATGGACGAATACCGCAGACGTTCATTTATATTCGGAAAACAGGTTGAAATTGCAAAAAACGGAAAATTGATGCAGGGTACAGCTACCGGAATCGATGACAATGCAAATCTTATAGTAAAGCTTGATGACGGTTCAGAAATAACAGTCAATTCCGGAGAGGCAAGAATTATAAAATAAAAGGAGTGTTAATTTATGGCTACACCTCATAACAGTGCAGAAAAGGGCGATATTGCTAAAACAGTACTTATGCCCGGTGACCCTTTGAGAGCTAAGTTTATTGCTGAAAACTATCTTGAAAATCCCGTATGCTATAATCAGGTCAGGGGAATGCTCGGATATACAGGTACTTACAGGGGAGTAAGAATATCAGTTCAGGGTAGCGGAATGGGTATGCCGTCAATGGGAATATATTCCCATGAGCTTTTCAACGAATACGATGTTGAAAATATAATCAGAATCGGAACGGCAGGTGCTTTGTCCGACAATGTAAATCTGCGTGATATTGTAATAGCAATGTCGGCAAGCACCAATTCAAATTATGCGAATCAGTACGGACTTTCGGGAACTTATGCCCCGACTGCATCATATAAGCTTTTATCCGAGGCGGTAAAATTTTCCGAATCGCTTAATCTTAATTATCATGTCGGAAATGTTCTTTCAAGCGATACTTTCTATGACGAAAGCGGAAGTCTTTCGGAATGGAAAAAAATGGGCGTTCTTGCAGTCGAAATGGAAACAGCATCATTATACATGAATGCTGTACGTTCGGGAAAAAATGCTCTCTGCATACTTACAGTATCCGATTGTCCTTTCAGAAATCTTTCAACGACTGCCGAAGAACGTCAGACATCTTTCAGGGATATGATGGAAGTTGCACTTGATACGGCATATCAGATTGAATCACGGTAATTTTCCAGAGCATCAAATATTTTGTGAAATATTATCTGATTCGGATAATATCTGTAATCAGCAAATACCCATATTCCTGATTTATAGAAATGTTCAAGTATTGCAGCCGCACAGCCCGCACTTCTGCTCTGACCGTATTCGCACTGACATATGATATCCAGTCCGTCATTATATGCCTGATAGATGAATTTTGCAATTTCATCAGCTTCTGTAAAATATGTATCATAAGTCAGACCTTTTTCGCCAAGGTATCCTATATCAAGGTCATCAACTTCACTGTAAAATACACGTTCACACTTTCCGGAATAGTCAACGTGTGTATAATCCTTGTCAATTCTTTTTATAGCTGGGTCATAAAAGCTGATAACGGCAGTATTTTCGGGGAAATCTCCTTGCAGTAGTTTTTCGATTTCCTTTCTTGAATAAATTTTTACGTTCATAGTGTATTGTTCCTTTCGCTAAAATAATTCTTTCAGACATTCATCAGCAATTCCGGCATACTTCTGAAATTTTTCTGTATTAAGTATTTCAACAATATGCTTTATTGTTTCTGTTGCTTTTTCCTCGGAGCTGAAATCAGGAAAGATAATTTCCTTTTCGAGTGTGTTTCCGTCATAAAAATTGAATTTTTTTCTGACCTTTTTATTTAATTCCTTGTCTATGAACTGTGTTTCAAGATGTGCAAACACGTTTATTTTATCAGCTTTTGAGAGTGGTTTTCCGTTATACCAGTAAAGCTCAAAGTGAAAGTTGATTTTGTTCCAGTCGTTCTTTTCAATGATATGGAGAAATTCCTTGTGATAAGATTTTTTCCGGCTTTTGGGAACTTTAAACTTTCCTCCGGAAAGTTCATCAATTTTTTCGGCAATCCGCTGTTCCTCGGCTTTGTAAATAATTTCTTCCGGTAAAAATGTAGTATTCATAAAAATATATTCCTTTCAGAATTGATTTTGTCTGAATATTATAACATACTTTAAAGTGATTTTCTGAAGATATCAGGCAGAATCCGAAAAATCTCTGTTATGTACAAAAAAAATCACAAAATATTGTAAAAACTGTATAATAGGAAATATTTCTCCAAATACTTGATTTTTTCGTGAAAGTATTGTATAATTAATATCGTATGATAAGGCTGTACGTTTTATTTGTATCAGCTCTTAAACATGAAAGGAGTATTTTGTTACTATGATTTATTCTAACGAAGTAGAAAAAATGTGTACCGTCAGACAGGGCGTTGCTCATGGTGCTGCTCCGATTCCGGAAGAAGCTAAGTGGGTTAAAGCTAAGGAAGTTTCCGACATCTCAGGTCTTACTCACGGTGTAGGCTGGTGTGCTCCTCAGCAGGGTGCCTGTAAGCTTACTCTCAACGTTAAAGAGGGTATTATTCAGGAAGCTCTCGTTGAAACTATCGGCTGTTCAGGTATGACTCATTCAGCTGCTATGGCTGCTGAAATCCTTCCCGGCAGAACTGTTCTCGAAGCTCTTAATACTGACCTCGTTTGCGATGCTATCAACACTGCTATGAGAGAACTCTTCCTCCAGATTGTTTACGGAAGAACTCAGAGTGCTTTCTCAGAAGAAGGTCTTCCGATTGGTGCAGGTCTTGAAGACCTCGGTAAGGGTCTCCGTTCACAGGTTGGTACCATGTACGGTACTCTCAAGAAGGGTGTTCGTTACCTCGAAATGGCTGAAGGCTATGTTACAGGTATCGCTCTTGACGAAGAAGACCACGTTATCGGCTATCAGTTCGTAAGCCTCGGCAAGTTCACAGACTTCATCAAGAAGGGCGATGACCCCAATACTGCATGGGAAAAAGCTAAGGGTCAGTACGGCAGAGTTGCTGACGCTGTAAAGATTATCGACCCAAGAGCTGAATAATTAGGGAGGTACATAGAAATGGCTTTATTTGAATCATATGAAAGAAGAGAAAAGCAGATTCTTGCAAAGCTCGCTGAATACGGTATCAATTCTATCGAAGAATGTGCTGACATATGCAAGGAAAAAGGTTTTGACCCTTACAAGATTACAGAGGGTATCCAGCCTATCTGCTTTGAAAATGCAAAGTGGGCTTATACAGTAGGCTGTGCTATTGCAATAAAGAAAGGCTGTACAAGAGCTGCTGACGCTGCTGCCGCTATCGGTGAAGGACTTCAGGCTTTCTGTATTCCGGGTTCAGTTGCTGACCAGCGTAAGGTTGGTCTCGGTCACGGAAATCTCGGCAAAATGCTTCTCGAAGAAGAAACAGATTGTTTCTGTTTCCTCGCAGGACACGAATCATTTGCTGCTGCTGAAGGTGCTATCGGTATCGCTGAAAAGGCTAACAAGGTTAGAAAAAAGCCCCTCCGTGTAATTCTTAACGGTCTCGGAAAAGATGCTGCTCAGATTATCTCAAGAATTAACGGCTTTACTTTCGTTGAAACTGAAATGGATTACTACACCGGCGAAGTTAAGGAAGTTTTCCGTAAGTCATATTCAAATGGTCTTCGTGCAAAGGTAAACTGCTACGGTGCTAATGACGTAAGAGAAGGCGTTGCAATCATGTGGAAGGAAGGCGTTGACGTTTCTATTACTGGTAACTCAACTAACCCTACAAGATTCCAGCACCCTGTTGCAGGTACATACAAGAAAGAATGTATCGAAAAAGGCAAGAAGTATTTCTCAGTAGCTTCAGGTGGCGGTACAGGTCGTACACTTCACCCCGATAACATGGCTGCCGGCCCTGCTTCATATGGTATGACTGATACTCTCGGAAGAATGCATTCTGATGCTCAGTTTGCAGGTTCTTCATCAGTTCCGGCTCACGTTGAAATGATGGGTCTTATCGGTATGGGTAACAACCCGATGGTTGGTGCTACTGTTGCTTGTGCGGTTGCTGTTGAAGAGGCTATGAAGTAAGCTTTAAACGGCTTAACTACGGCATTTAACGAATAATTATAAAATCCCGCTGATATTCGTGAAAATCGGATTTCAGCGGGATTTTTGTGTTTTGTCCACCATTTGTCCACGGATTTTCAAGCGGTGGACAACGGGCAATAAAACAAGTGGTATTAGATGAGTTTATTCATTTTATTAGCAAGATAAAGCGGCATATTCACAAAGCTGTCGTTGCTCTCATATCCAAGCTTAGAGAAACGCACAGCCTTTGCAGGTTTATGCTCCTTGAGGTAGCTTTTAAAGCTTGCAGAGGTTACACTTTCTCCTGCCTTGACCTCAATCGGAATAATATCCATTCCGTTCTGCACAATAAAGTCAATCTCATTCGTAGCAGTAGGAGCGTAATACTTAGGTTCGGTGTCATACAGTGATTTTATCTGCTGTAATACATAGTTTTCTGTCAACGCACCTTTGAACTGATAATCAGATTTGAGCAGAATTGCCTCGTTGCTGATTGCTGCCATGTGTTTCATCAAGCCTACATCAAACATAAACAGCTTGAAGTGATTTAACTGCTCATATGCTTTGAGAGGATGCTCAGGCTTGCTTACATTATATATACGCAGAACCATACCTGTTGAAACAAGCCACTCAATAGCCTCCTCAAACTCCCTTGCTCTTGCCCCCTCACGAACACAGCCATAGACGAATTTCTCGTTATCTTTTGAAAGTTGGGTTACAAGGCTTCTGAATACCATCAGAATACGTCCGCTGTTGACTTTTCCGTTGTGCTTGGAGAAGTCATTTTCATATAGTTCAATCAATTCCTGCTGAATACGGGAGATTTCGGCAGGGTCTTTATGTGTAATCCACGACTGCACACATTCAGGCATACCACCTATTATCAGATAATAATTATATGCGTCAAGCAGTTTTTGGTGAAAAATTTCCTCAATCTGCTGTCCTTTTTCAATGCTGTTATAGTAAAAATACAGCCCCTCATCCGTAGCGGCAAGAAACTCATCAAATGTCATAGGGCTGATATTCAGAAGATTTACTTTGCCCACGGGGTATGACTTAGGCTTTGCAAGTAAAGTGCCAAGCAAACTTCCTGCTGAAATAATGTGATACTCGTTTGCCTTTTCGCAGAAGTATTTAAGAGAGTTCAAAGCCTCGGAGCATTCCTGCACTTCATCAAATATAATCAGATGCTTTTCAGGAAGAATCTTTTTGCTCTTGATAAGTCCCAGTAGTTCAATAATTCGATGTGGATTTTTGTTCGTTTCAAAGATAGATTTCAATTCGTCCTCTTCATCAAAGTTGAAATAAAATGTATCTTCATAATACAGCCTGCCGAATTCCTCCATAAGCCAGGTTTTTCCGACCTGTCTTGCACCTTTAAGCACGAGAGGCTTGCGGTCAGCACTGTTTTTCCAAGCTAATAGCTGTTCTATTGCGTTACGTTTCACATAATCACGCTCCTTATAAGTAGTATTATACCACTTTTTGAGAGATATATCAATAGTGTTTTACACATTTTTCAAAGGTTTTATGATTTGATTTACACGTTTTAAAAAACAAGCATAATAAAGCCCGCAAGCAATGCTCACGGGAAGGTAATTTGAAATATGTATGTGTTAAATTACAAATGAAAAGTAACTTTGTCTGCGCTGCGTTGTTAATGCGTTAAGCACAATCCTTTTCGGACATACTTTTTACATCGTAAGGATTTGTTAAATCCATACCTTCGTATTTCCTGAGAAACGTATCAAGTGCTTCTGCACGTACCTTTTTGCTGCCAAGTTTGAGAGCAGGCAGCTTGTTGGCATTGATAAGTTCATAAACATAAGATTTGTTAGTGTGCAAAAGCTTTGCCACCTCTGAAACTGTGTAAAGAATAGCTTTATTTTCCATGTTGTTATTCCTCCTCTTTCTTAAATATTGTATTTAAAACAGCATTTCCCTTGGTATTCATATCCTTGGTAAGATGCTGATAGACCTGCATCGTTATTTGCACATTTTTATGACCAAGGCGCTGCTGAACATATTTTACGCTTGCTCCTGCCGAAAGCAGCATGGAGCAATGGGTATGACGTAAAGAGTGAAAAGTAAAATTAATTTTGAGTTCATCATGGATAACATGAGATGTATGCTGCATTATACGAGGCTGAATAAATTCTCCGCTTTCCCTAACATTTACAAAATCAATTTGAGCACCGTCTTTCGATTGATTAACTTTCTTTTTCACGTCATCAACATAGTTGACAACGTGAAACTCCGCATACTTTTGCTTATTTTCTTCCTGCTCTATTTTGAGATTTTGCAGAAAATCAACAAGCTCATCATCAATATCAATAGTTCTTGATGAACCATATTTCGGCGGGGTTATATACCAATAAGAATCATCTGATTTTCCGTTAAGCTTTTCATGCCACTGGACTTGCTTGTTGACTGTCAATTCCTTTTTCTCAAAATCTATACAGTCCCATGTAAGCCCGAATGCCTCGCCAAGACGCAGTCCGCATTTATAGCCAAGCAGAAGCGGAAGATAGGCTGATGAGTTTTTTGGAAACCTGATAAATATTTTTTTCATATCAACTTCACTGATTAAAAAATGTTCTGCTGACCTGCTGGGCTTTTCTGGTATTGCTCTTGTGCTGGGGAGCTTAACATAAAGCATAGGACTATATTGTATAAACTGCAACGGCTGCACAGCATAGCTCATGCTACTTGAAAGTATTCCTTTTACGACCGATAAAGTATTGCGACTTAATCCTTCATTAAATTTGTCATTTACAAAATTCTGTAATACAGCTGCATTCAGGTTTTTCAGCTTGTAGTTGCCGAGAACAGGTTTTATGTATAAACGTATCTTCTTTTCGTAATTTTTTACAGTAGTTGCTTTGTGATTTGTTTTGCAATAAGTATCAAGCCATAAGTCAAGATAATCAGCAAAACTGATTTCTGACGGAGTAAAAGCAAAACCCGTCAAATTATACTCATTGAGAGCCTTTATTCCTGCTTCAAGAGCTTCTGCTTTTGTTCTAAACCCCGACTTGCTCTTGTATTGACGTTTTCCACCAACGGATGCAATCTGAAATCTGTATTCCCATTTTGTGCCGCGTTTGCGAGTTATTAATTGTGACACTGTATCCCCCCCCTTCATTAAAAAATAATATCTGATGAGAATGAATCAAACTCATTATCGACATTGTTATTGTCCCATGAGTCGCAGCCTGAATTATGACAATTACCAGACGAATAGAAATCGTCATCAGGACAATAATTGGATGAAGGACAAACAGGCACATTATCGCCGAAATTCTGTGTGTATTCTTCTTCGTATTGATAATCGTTAGAAGATTGCATAGGTAGGGGTAATGCAGGTTGTGAAGAATTCTTAGCAACTGCCATTTGCTTATATTTTTCGCGGCTTTTTGCTTTTCTTTTTCTTTCCTTTCCTCAGCTCTTGTATGCATACAGCGCTCGTAATCAAATACAGCCTGAACTGTTGTCAAGTATTCATCTTTTCCATCTGATATTCTGAAGAAGTAATTGACGCTATAGCAATCCCCAAAAATATCACCTGATATTGACAAAAGTGATATAATGAAGA
>CAMDZD010000019.1 GCA_945910815.1 uncultured Clostridia bacterium | reverse complement strand
TTTTATTACCTTATTTTCAGATTACCTCTCATTGTACCTGCGTATTTTTATTTTTGCTGATTCCACAGGTTAAAACAGCTGTCGCATTGTCGCACTGTTTCATTGGGAAAAAGAGAAATCCAGACTTGTAAAATCAAAAAAATCAACCGGAAACTACTACAATTTACAGGAAAATGCCACATAAAACAGGAAATTACAGTAAAACCGAAAAACAGGAAACTTTTTCTGTCGCACTGTCGCACTGTTTTTTAACAAGAGCATTCCAGAATTGTGCGACAAAAAATTCAGCAGATATGCCTGATTCTGACCCCTCATTTAACAAAAGTGCATATTTTTCTGATATGAAAAAAGCCGTATTTACACCTATTAACGTAAATACGGCTTTTTCGCAACATTTGAAAATACGCATTTTCAACTGGTGGAGGCGACGTAACATTAAACGCAATTTTGTCTAAAGGAGGGTCATTATCCGGATTAGTTATGTTAATATACACTATAATGCGTTCAGAAGAATATGTAATTTTTGACACGATTACATCAACCAAATTTTTAGCACAATCATCCACGAGTCTACGTATTACGACTTTAAAATGTTCAATTGTAAGTTTTGGAACTGCCATTGACAGGTCTTCTATTTTAGCTTGTAAGTTTTCTTTCTGTGATTCCAGGTTCTCAAGTGTATGTTTCAGAGTTTCGTTGGCAAATCCATTCAAAATAGCATCTATACCATTTTGGATACCTTTTTCAATCTTTTGTAACTGTTTTTTAGCCTCTTTAAGTTCAGAGTCATCTGCGATATTCTTTTTATACTCTTTATATGCAGCATTTGCTATAACATCAAGATTATCACCGGTTAAGTACTCGTGAAGCATATCAAGTACAGTATTTTCAAGGTACTCGGCACTAACTCTACCCGTGCATTTATTCGGGCAGTAATAGTAATGATATCTTTTAGAAGTTTTAGATGTTCCGCCTGTTGAAGTCATCTTACATCCGCATTTTTCACAGTATAGCAGACCTGAAAGTATATAGATGTGACTACTGCGTTTGCGATTTTTTTGCTGAGATGCCTTTACTTTCTCCTGAACGTTGTAAAACAGCTCATCAGAGATGATACGTGGACAGTCCGACTGTTCTGTAACACCCTCGATAGTGTACTTGCCTATATATCTTTCGTTAGTTAAAATTCGGGTTAATGAATTTTTGTTAAAATCATTTCCCCTACTGGTTTTCAGCCCCTGTTCGTTCAGCTCTTTAATGATTTCGGCATAAGTTTTTC
The DNA here is from genome assembly GCA_945910815.1 of uncultured Clostridia bacterium. Classification (GTDB taxonomy): domain Bacteria; phylum Bacillota; class Clostridia; order Oscillospirales; family Ruminococcaceae; genus Ruminococcus. Next base: position 38,677 of record CAMDZD010000019.1, on the reverse strand, counting down.
CGGAAGCATAAGCATCAAAAATCTTTCGTACTGTAACAGCTTGGCTCTCATCGATTTCCAGATGTTTGTTTGCACCGACTTTATATCCTAATGCGACATTTCCTCCGGTAACCTTGCCTTTGATTACGTTCTCACGCATACCACGCTTAATCTTTTGTGACAGTTCTGCCGAGTAGTACTCGTTCATCGCTTCGATGATGCCTTCCATAATGATACCTTCCGGAGTATCGGTTATACCTTCCATAGCTGATAAAACACGTACACCGTTTTGCTTTAATTTTGATTTATATATAGCGGAGTCGAAGCGATTGCGTGCAAATCTGTCCAGCTTATAGACTATGACATACTCAAAATGCTGGCTACTGCTGTCAGATATCATTTTTTGAAAAGCCGGACGTTTATCTGTTGTACCGGATAAAGCTCTGTCAATGTATTCATCGATAATTGATATATCATTTTTTTCTGCAAACTCATGACATACTCTGAGCTGTCCTTCAATTGATTGTTCGGTCTGCCTGTCCGAACTGTACCGGGCATAAATAACTGCTTTTTTCAATTTTTCACCGCCTTTTTTACTTAAATATCATCATTAATGCAACACGCATTTTTCACATGGTTCAAGACCTTTTTCGTTTAGTGCTTCATCAAGAGTGCATGGATAGTACGTTCCTCGACCGCAAGGATTTTCATAGTGATATTTGCTTCCTGTTTTAGTATAGTATACAGTCATTGACAAATCAATGTCTGTTTCAAAAGTAGTTTCTGTAGTAATAGTTGTTGTTGTGCTTGTAGTAGTTTCTGTTTGCGTTAAATTTCCGGAATTTCTGTTGGCATAAGACGGGAAACTTTCGTTGTTGCCGGAAGAAGTATAAGCGTAGTAGCTTAAAATGAGCGAAGAATCGGAAGCATTTAAAACCCCGTCAAAGTTAGCGTCACCTGCTACAAGAAGTATATCCTCAAGAATATGACCGTTTCCTGCCGAAAAACTTGCATAATCGCTTAAAGCTAACGAAGCGTCGGAAGCGTTTACGTATCCGTCCTCGTTCAAATCTCCGAGTGCATAGACTCCCGATGCAAAAGCTGGCGGAACTGCTGATGATACTAAGCAAACAAAAGATACAGCAAAAGACAATATTTTGTTGAATTTCATTTCTGTTCCTCCTGATTTTTCATTTTGTTTATCATCAGGACGACTTCAGAACGCTGTACGAGAGTAAGGCTTTTTAGCATTTCGACTATTTCATCAATATCTTCTGTCGAAGCCTTTCCCATATTGATGTTGCTGATATTATGTGCATTGTTGCCATGAATACTGATAACGTTTGAAATACCTTTTGTTCCTGGGTCGTCAGTTCTTCCTAAAAGATAATCTACAGAAACATCGAGATAATCTGCGATTTTTGCGAGACTGAAAGATGCCATTCCTCTGATGTCGGTCATGCGTTTGAGCGTATTTTCATTAAGACCGCAGTCGGTTAAAACATCTTTTTGCACTAATCCCCGCGTTTTTATGATTTTTTGAATACGTTCAATTGTAGTTTGTGCAGTGTACATAACATTGCTCCTTAATTTTTGTAACTGTTTACAAAATCTGAAATTTTTACGATTAAACATTGACAATCTTAAAAAAATGAGGTATAATAATTTTGCACTCGTACTTTGATAGGGTCAGAGTGTGAAAGGTGTCACAGCTTTTCTTTTCCGAAGTTCTGCCGTCCCCCGACGTTCGCAGGGCTTCGGATATTCTGCGGAGTAGAGCAGTGGTAGCTCGTCAGGCTCATAACCTGAAAGTCGCTGGTTCGAGTCCGGTCTCCGCACCCAGATTCTTGCATTGTTTAAGGTGCTGAAGAATCCCTTTCTATTGTATTGGAGTTTGCTCGGAAGTTTTTAAGAAATTTCCGGCAAACTCACACACGTTAAAATACTCCTTATTTTCAACAGGTATGACCCGTTTCATACGGGTTGTGCCTGTTTTTTTAAGAAAATTTATGTAGTTGTAATTTTTATGGAGACTTTAAATGACTTAATTTAAATTGTCTATTGCATATTGTGCTTCTTCAGGAGTAAATTTTTCTCCATATTCAGAAGTTAACTGTTCATATATCATATCAGGGGACATTGCCATACTGTCCTGATAAGAAATTGCTTTTTGCAAAGCATTATAGTTATAGTCTGCAACAAGGTTATCAACTGCATACTGTGCTTCTTCTGGCGTGAACTGTTCCCCGTATTCTGAAACAAGTTGGTCATATATTCCTGCTTTTGACATATGCATACTGTCACTGTAATTTTGAGCCTTAGCAAGTGCATTGGCATTAAAGTCTGCGACAAGATTGTCAATTGCGTATTGAGCTGCTTCAACAGAGAAAGATTCTCCATATTCTGAAGTAAGCTGGTTATATACTCCCGCTTTTGACATATGCATTGAATCAGCATAACTTTTTGCTTTTTTGAGTGCATTAGAATATTCTTTCGGAACAGCTTCTTCGATTGTTTCTGCTTCTGTTGGTTTTTCAGTCGGAGCTTCAGTTGGCTTTTCCGTTACAGGTTCAGGAGCTTCTGTTGTCTCTTTTTCATTATTTTCTTTTGAATCTTCGGTATTAACAGCTATTGCTTCTGTTGTTTGTTCAGCAGTTGTTTCTTCTGTTTCAGATTCAGATGTTGAAACCGAACTTTCAGAAATATCTGAGCTTGTTTCAATTTCTCCGCAAGCTCCAAGTGTCGTAAGCATTGAAATAGTACATAAAATTGCAATAAATTTTTTCATTATTAAAAATCCTCTTCCCTTTAATTTTTATTTTCACTTAATTTCTATATTAAGCTCATAACTTTATGTTTTTAACCCGCTTTTTGTATAGCGATGTTCATTAAATTTACCTGTTCCTCGAATGGCAGTTTCTGAAAAATCTTAAAAAATTCAGCCTGTAACTTGTTTGCAGGGTCATTTTCAGGTTTTTCGGTTCTCCCTAAAAGATAATCAACAGATACTTCAAGATAATCCGCAATTTTTGCGAGACTATTAGCTTGTATCCAAGAACCACGACTGTTCATCGAAGATAAAGTGTTTATGCTTAAACCACATTCAGATAACATATCAGATATTTTAATATCCTTTTTCTTTGCCGTTTCCTTAATTCTTGTAACAGTTTCAGTAGTTTTATACATAAAATCACCGTCCTATTTGTGCAAGTAAACAGAAATTTATCAATTGTAGGATTTAATATTGACTTTCAATCAATTGTGTGATAACATATACTTGTGTTCAGGGCAAAGTGCGAAGTGACCGGAACACGTGTTGTTTATTTTTGACATTCCCAAAAAGTAATACGTTCTGCGAAAAACGTATTATTTTTTGAATTTTTAGTGTGCAGAAAATCACACGAATAAGCAAAAAAAATTTCTGTTTATTTAATTTTACACTAAATCAAGGGTTTTGTCAATAGTTTTTTGAACTTTTGAAAGAGGTAGCTAAATATAATGAACTTTTCCGAAAAACTGAAAAAATTCAGACTGCAGAACGCATACACACAGGAAGAAATCGCAAAACTTGTCGGAACAGACCGTGCAAGCATATCAAGATACGAAAACGGGCTTGCGATTCCCGATATGTACAAGGCTGTAAAGCTTGCCAGAATTATGAAGACAACCTGTGAAGAACTTGTAGCCGATAATTTAACCGAAAGGAATGATAACTATGGACAAAGCACATGAAATCGAAGTGCCGACAATAACGGCTAAGCTTCTCTGTGACCTGATTCTTAAATGGCTTGAAAATCCCGAACACAAGGAAAGCCTGATGAAAGAAGTCGCAGAGAAAAAAGCTGAATAAAAATGTCCAGTCGACTGGACAAAATCATATCAATAAAGGGGGAAATACTATGAAAAATAGTCAGTATTTTTACATTCACGGCTGGATGATAAACGAACTTGAACTTGATAGCAAAGAGATGATAGCTTATGCTATGATATACAGCTATTACCGTTCGGGTGCAGAAACAAATGCAAGTCTCAAGTACTTTGCAGATGTAATGCATTGCTCGGAAAGAACCGTTTCAACTGTTTTAAGCGGACTGGGAAAGAAAGGACTTATATCCAAAGTATTGGTTCGCGGACGTGACGGAAGAAACAGAAACATTTACAGGATAAATTATCAGATACTTGCTGACAAGGGAATTATGACAACTGAAGATAATAACAAAAAGGCTGAAAAGCCTGAAAATTTTACTTCCTACAATGAAAAAATTTCAGAGGACGCAGGAAAAAATTGCATACGTACCAATGAAAAAATTTCCGCTAATAATACTAATATATATAATAATAATTTTGATAATATTTCTTCTCCTTCAAATCTTTCTGAAACTGTAAAGTATGAAGAGAAGAAAGAAGAAAAAGAATTAACAAAAAAGATGTCTTATCAGGAAGTGCTGAAAGAAATCGGTATCAGTGAAAGTCGCATAAGCCTTTTCAAGCTTAACAGTGAAAAGGACATAAAGAACATGAGTCAGCTTGTAAGAGAGGGAGAAACCTGCACTATTCCTTACAGCTTTAAGGGAAACAAAAAGGCAATTGAAACTGCTCTGAAATATATGACCTGTTACAGCTACAATATTGACCAAGGGGATAAAATACACTACTGTGACAATGCTGATATGATAATATCCTGTATGGCGGAGCTTGCATCTGAAACGACTAAAATCAAAGGACAGCCTGTAAAGTACTGTGATGTAATTGACCGCCTTAACGAAATCAATCAGGACGGAAGAGGGCTTGAAGACTGGATAAACACCTTCCCTATCTTCTGGAAAAAAATTCTCAAGGAAAAGGAACAGAACGGCGAAGAAATCAGATATAAAAAACCATTTATGAAAGCCTGTATCTGGGATTATATGAACAGACCTTATGGCTTATGGTAAGAGGTGAGCTTTTATGGAAATATTGCTTGCTGTATTCTACATTGCAGTTTTCGCTTTTGCGATACATAAAGGATTCGGGAAAAATGATGATAATTCTTCGGACAGGAAGAACATTGATTTTGCTGAAACCAAAAAGCATATAGACAATCTGAATATATTAAAAGACCGTCTGGAACAGGTCGAGAATATGATTACAGATATTGAGTGCTGTTCTCCCGAAAAACATCAGACGTTTATAACAGTTGCTTCCGGTACACGTGAAGTTGAACTGCACATAGACGGAGAGAATCAGACCACGCAAAATTTATTAAAAACACTGTATGCCGAACGCAAAAAACTACGCACTTCCCTATCGGAGGAAATTCAGAAAATGGGGGTACGGTGTAACGGAAACTGTAACGAAATCTATGCAAAAAACGAAAGGGGAGGAGTAAGATGACCGATATAAAACGCTGTAAACGTTGCGGAAAAATTATTTCCGATATTAACTCTTCGGACTGGTATTCGCATATCAGAATCCAGTACTGTGACGCTTGCCGTAAGCAGTCCGACCGTGAAAAGACTGCTATCAGAGTAGCGAAACTTCGGGAACGCAAGAGACAAAAGGACAAGTTCCGTGACAAGGAGCTTGAGCTTATGCGTGAAAGAGTAGCTATACTTGAGGAGGAAAACGAACTCATCAGGCAGAGGATTATCAAGTCAAGGGAGGATAAATAAATTGAACGTGCTTGAAAGAATGGAAAAAATAGGAGCAGACAAGAAAATCGCTGATTTCAGAGTAAAACAGCAGCAATCCTATGAGTTTAAAGTAAGCTATGCTGAAATACGTGCCTGGGAATTTTACAAAGAGTGTTCAAATCGTGGATTGAACTGTCATGTATCAGTTGGCGGACTGGACAGCATAACTTTGTATATGTTCCTGAAATCAATCGGAATTGATGTTCCGGGAGTAAGCGTTTCCTGTCTTGAAGATAAATCAATTCAAAAAGTTCATAAACAGATTGGATTGATTTGCTTAAAGCCTCTTAAATCAAAAGTTGATGTAATCAGGGAATACGGATTTCCGATAATATCCAAAGAAACAGCAAGTAAAATCAGCCTTCTGCAAAGGCCTTCGGAGGACAATAAAACTGTAAGGCACGCAATAATAACAGGTGAAACCGGAGAATACGGCGGAAACCGTAAAAACAGCAGAATGAAAATGTCACAGATATGGCTTGAACTGTTCGGAGGATATGAGAACGAAACAGAACATGTTGACTATCTCAAGCCTGATTTCAAAGTATCAGACAAATGCTGTTATTATCTGAAAGAAAAGCCCTGTGATAACTGGGCAAAAGAAAATAACTCTGTTCCGTATCTGGGGCTTATGGCATCAGAGGGCGGACGCAGACAAAAATCGCTTATGATAAACGGCTGTAACTACTTCGGAGCTTCAACAATACGTTCCGCACCGTTTGCAATATTCAGCCGTCAGGACTTGTTACAGCTTGCTGTTGACTTAAAAGTTCCTGTTCCGGAGATATACGGCGAAATCAAACGTGATGAAAACGGCTTGCTTTATACGACTAAGGCACAGAGGACGGGCTGTTCGATGTGTGGTTTCGGGATTCAAAAAGAACACTTTCGACCACACCGCTTTGATATGCTTTATGCAAATAATCCTAAAGAATGGGATTTCTGGCTGAAAACTGTCGGTTTTGGAGATGTTTTCGACTGGATAGGTTTCAAATGGAGACAGCCTTTCATTCCAGGAGAAAAGGCTTGGATTTCTCAATCCGAACGTGCTGATATGATAGATTTCAGGCATAATGGTCAGATGTCGTTTTTTGAATAAAAAACCGTACCATAAAGGCACGGAAAAAAAGGAATAAATAAAGAAAGAAAAAAAGTTTTATAACAATGCTATTATAGCATTATCAGGAGGGAATGTCAATGGATTTGGAAAAATATTTTGATGTTTCGGACATCAAGGGAAAGTATCAGCAGGCAATAGCTCCGGAGACCGCAAAGGCACTTAAAGAATTTTGCAGTCAGGAAAAGGAATTTGAACAGGCAATAGAACAGTCGGAAAAGACGTTTCAGGAATGTCTTGATACTGTTGTAAAGGGTATCGGCAGAAGTATTTCCGATATCGATGTATACAGAAAAGCTGTACAGTTTTACTTTGAGGGTGCAGAAGTGCAGTTCATAATGAAGATTAATCTGTGCGGAAATTCAGAAGAACCGCCGATAACTGTCAGAAAAGGCGGAAAGAAATCTGCTTTGAATCTGTCGTTTGACAGTCTGCTTGATTTTTAAGGCGGTGAGGATATGAGAACCGAACGCAAACAGGATTTGCTTTGCAGTTTTCCTGCTGTTCCGTCAGATATAAGCGAGATGATGAAAGGAAAGAAAGCGAAGAATTTCATAGTATTTCTGACCAATGGAAATGAACTCTTTGCACGTGGGTATCACCGCTACACGAACGGCGAACTGGTTGAAAGACAGAGATATGTATTTGCAAAAGACGGTTTTGTAAGGTATGGAACAGATTACAACGGAAAGTGGAGTATCCGTTCCGAGTTCCGAGAACCTGTATTCTGCAGTACTTCATACGGAGGCTGTTTTGACAACAGCTATACAGCGTTGAATATGCAGGCAATTTCTAAATCGTGTATGAAATATTCGCTTGCGGAAAAATATGCGGGAAATCTTCTTATTGAGTATCTGAGATTGTACTGCAAACACCCGAATATCGAATATCTCCTGAAATCGGGATATTATCCGATTATCGAATTTGCTCACGGATTCTGGGGCGGAAGAGGAACTCTTTCAGTATCTTCTGAAATCAACTGGAAAAGCAATAATCTGCTGAAAATGCTGAACCTGAACCGTACTGAATTTTTTACGCTGAAAGGCAGTGAGGGATATTACGAAGAATACATACATTGGCGTGAAAGATTTCCGAAGTGTAAGCCTGATGAACTTCTTGCAATGGCAAAGGTATTCCGATTTGAACATGGAACTCTGAAAAATTTCTGTGACGAAACAGGACTGAAACCGCAGAGAATTGCACGATATATAAACGAAAACAGCATAAGTATTTACGATTACAGTGATTATATAGACCAGTGCAAAGAGCTTGGCTATGATATGCACGATACGGCTATATCGATGCCCCGTAATTTTCAGGCAATGCACGAAAGATTAGCCGATTTGATAAATTTCAGGGCAACCGAAAAATCAAGAATTTCTTTTGCGGAACATTACAACGGACGCAGAATTTTTGAATACAGTTCCGGTAATCTCTTTATACGTCAGCCGGAAAGCTATGAGGAAATCATTGCAGAGGGAAAAATACTTCATCACTGTGTCGGCGGATATGCGGAACGTCATTCAATGGGTAAACTGCATATTATGTTCATACGTGCAAGGGATAAACCTGATATTCCGTACTATACTATGGAAATCAGTACAGACGGGCAGATTGTACAGGTCAGAGGTGTGAGAAATGCTCCGCCAACGAAAGAAGTTTCCGAATTTACGGAGCTTTACAGGGTACATCTTGCAGAAATATTCAGTAAAAAGGAGAAGAAATCAGCGTGAGTGATATTATAATATCTGATAATTACACACGTGCATACAGCCTTGACAAGAAAATCAAGGCTAATGCACAGATACTTCAGGACACTATTTTCGAGCTTGGCAAGAGTCTGCTTGAAATGCGTGACGGAAAGCTTTATAAAGAATTAGGCTATCAGAATTTTGCGGAATACTGTGAAAACGAAGTCGGAATGAAACGTACTCAGGCATACACCTACATAACTATTGCTGATAACTTGTCAGAAGATTTTGTTCAGTCGACTGAACAAATCGGAACACAAAAACTTTATCTTCTTTCACGGCTTGATGAGGTTACAAGAAACGAAATAGTTAAGAATACGGACGTTTCAGGCACTTCCGTAAAGGAACTGGAAAGGCAAATCAAGGAACTTAAAGGCGAAAACGACAAACTCCGTCAGACAGAGGAAAAGTATATCGAGGAAGTCGAAAAAGCAAAAAAGGAACTCCAGAAAGCCGAAGAAGAAAGTTTCTCACTGCAACAGCAGATTGAGGAGCTTGAAAATCAGCCCCGTGACGTTGTTATAGCTACCGAAGAGTCAAGGGAAATCAAAAATATGGAAAAGGCTATGGAAAAGCTAAGCAACGATTTTGCGGAACGTTACGACAAATTACAGGACGACAACGAAAGAGAAGTTCTGAATCTGAACCGTAAGCATAATGCAGAGATTGAAAAGCTTAAATCTGAATACGAAAACAAGCTGAAATCTGTTCCGGTTACCGATACAAAGGCAATATTCAAGGCTTATCTTTCAAATGCGATTGACAGTGCAAAAAGGCTTATGGATTTCATCAGGGATAATCCCGATGAATTTTACATCAGCAAAGCAAAGGATTTTTACAGCAGAATTATGGAGGAACTGTAATGAATATCTATGAAATTGACAGTCAGATACTTTCGTGTATCGATGAAGAAACGGGCGAAATACTTGACGTAGAACGTCTTGAAAAGCTTATACAGGACAAAAACAATAAGATTGAATCGGTTGCCTGCTGGTATAAAAATACCGTTGCCGAGGCAGAGGCAATAAAGGCTGAAATTTCAAATCTCAAAGCAAGAAAGGAACGTGATGAAAAGCTTGCCGAAAATCTGAAAAGATATATTTCAGATGTCCTTGACGGTGAAAAATTCAAAACTGCAAAGGTTGCAATAAGCTATCGTAAATCTTCATCGGTTGAAGTCGATGACGTTTACAGGCTCCCCGATGAATTTCTTACATATAAATCCCCTGAACCTAAAAAATCATTGCTGAAATCAGCTATTGATTCGGGTCAGAAGTTCGAGGGCGTAAGAATCGTTGAAAAAATGAACATTCAGATTAAGTGAGGAGGAATAAAATGCCATACTCAAAAGTTACAAGAGAAAAATCGAAATTAAGGCTTGCTCTTGCAGGTTCAAGCGGTTCGGGGAAAACTCTTTCCGCACTTCTGATTGCCTATGGAATTACGGAGGACTGGGAAAAAATCGCTCTTATCGATACCGAACACGGCAGAGCCAGATTCTATGCAAACCGTTCAGACCTCGGAACAGGAGAATTTCTCTATCAGGAGATGTCAGCACCGTTTTCGCCCGAAAAGTATATACAAATGGTTCAGGAGGGTGCTGAAACAGTAGGTTCTGACGGAGTAGTTATTATTGACAGCTTTTCGCACGCCTGGGACAATGAGGGCGGAGTCCTTGACATAAAGTCGGAAATCGCAAAGAGGACAGACAAAACAAGCTATTCAGCGTGGGACGAAGCGGGAAAAATTCAGAATAATCTCGTAAATACGATACTTTCGGTAAACTGCCATACAATCGTAACTTTAAGAACAAAAATGGCTTATGCTATGGAAATCAACGATAAGGGAAAGACCGTTCCCGTAAAAATCGGACTTGCACCCGTACAGCGTGAAAATACCGAATATGAATTTGATATAGTTCTGAATATCGCAAGAAATCATATTGCAACAGCTTCAAAGGATACTACTTTTCTTGACCAGTGGCAGGGCGTGATAACTCCGGAACTTGGTAAATCTCTGAAAGAGTGGCTTGATATGGGTGTTGAACCCGAAATATGTCAGGATTGCGGACAGCGTATTCTTCCTTTCAAGGGGAAAACGATTCAGCAGATAGCCGAGGGAACTCTCAGAAACTACGGCAGAAAGCTTTGCGGAAAATGTCTTGCAAAAGAAATAAAACAACGCAGGGAGGCGGAAAACAATGCCGTTGAGAGCGTATCAGGCTGACCTTGTAAACAAAGTCAGTGTTGCGTGGCATAAAGGCAGAAAAGCTCCGTGTATCGTACTTCCTTGCGGTGGCGGAAAGTCGGTTATAGTTGCGGAAATGGCAAGGAAAGCTACTCTGAACGGAAAACAGGTTCTCTTTATCGTTCACCGAAAGGAACTCTGCGACCAGATTGACAAGACTTTTCGCTGGTGGGGAGTCGATATGCGTTATTGCAGAATAATGATGGTGCAGACGGCTTGTCGCAGACTTAACAAAATTCCGTATCCGTCATTGATTATTACGGACGAAAATCATCACAGTAAAGCTACAAGCTACAAGAAAATATATGATTATTTTTCGGCAAGCTATCGGGTGGGAGTTACTGCAACTCCCGTCCGGCTTGACGGTTCGGGGCTTAAAGATGTAAACGATGAATTAATAGTCGGTGTATCGGCGAAATGGCTTATTGAAAATCACTGTCTTGCACCGTATGACTACTATGCTCCGAATGTTGCGGATATATCGGATATCAAGGTCAGAAACGGCGAATATGACGTTAAATCAGCTGAATCGGTTATGATTGAAAGAAAGGTTTTCGGAGATGTAATCAGCTATTACAAAAAATATGCGGACGGCTTACAGGCTGTATGTTACTGTACAACAGTTAAACATTCAAGACAAATGGCGGAAAAGTTTTCGGAATCGGGCATTGAGGCGGTACATATAGACGGAAAAACTCCGAAATCCGAAAGAGATAAAATTATCGAAAAATTCCGCAGAGGTGCAATTGATATTCTCTGCAACGTCGATTTGATTTCCGAGGGGTTCGACGTTCCCGACTGCAATTGCGTTATAATGCTCCGTCCTACAAAATCCCTTACGCTTTACATTCAGCAGTCAATGAGATGTATGCGGTACAGAGAGGACAAACGTGCGGTAATTCTCGACCACGTCGGGAACTATGCCCGTTTCGGAATGCCTGATGATGACCGTGAATGGAGTCTTGAGGGCAGAAAAAAATCCGAAAAAATCATTCCCGATGAGGAAGAAGAAGAACGCTTTTATACTTGTAAAAACTGCTATTCGGTATTTCCGCTGATTAAGAACGGCATAAAGGCTGAAATGTGTCCGCATTGCGGTGAACCTGTTGCAAAGAAAGTCCGTAAGGAAATCCAGTCCGATACGGAAACAGAAATTCAGAAAATTGAGGGATTCAGAATTAATCTGAAAACTCCCGACGACTGCAAAAATTATAAGGAACTGCTTGACTATGCCAAAAGTCACGGATACAAAACGGGCTGGGCGTACTATCAGGCAAGAAACAGAGGTATGTTATGACAGAAGAACATAGGATTCAGAACGAAATCAGAGTCGCTTTATCACCGTACTGCGTAATTTTCCGAATGAATGTAGGTAAGGGATATACTCAGGACGGCAGATATTTTTCAACCGGAGTACCGAAAGGCTTTTCAGACTTGTTCGGATTCCGCAAATCTGACGGTAAAGCGGTATTTATCGAGGTAAAAACAAAATCCGGCAGAGCTTCAAAGGAACAGAAACATTTTATAAATCAGATGATTTTATGCGGAGCTGTTGCCGGAATATGCAGAAGTGCAGATGACGCACTCAAACTTATAGGAGGTAAATAAAAATGGCATTCAGAACAGATTCAAAGGCAATCAACGACTATGAACTCATACCCGAGGGCGACTATGAAGTTATAATCGCTAAAATTGATGAAAAATCATCTTACAACGGTACAAATACAAAGCTTAATTTTTGTCTTGCAGTACGAAATGACGTGGAACAGAACTGCAAAAACCGTACTTTATTTCTTGAAATATGGAAAAAGAAAAATCCGAACGATATGGATATACAGGTAAGCAACTATAATTTTTCTCATCTTATGAACGTAGTCAAGCATTGCGGAATACCTGACGGAAAGGAGTTTGAATCCGTTGCGGAGCTTTGCAAGGAGCTTGTAAACAAGTGTATGCGTGTGACGGTTCATCACGAGGAATACAAAGGAAAAACTTCGGTAAAAATAGACCAGCTTTACGGACTTTCGGATACAAAATTCCCCGAATGTAAGCACCAGTTTAAAGGCGTTCAGACATCGGATAATTTTGTGCAGAAACCTGCTGAAACATTTGTATCGCAGAATAATCCGCTTGACGATTTTGAAGAAGTTATCAGTCCTGATGATATTCCGTTCTGAAATTTAAAATTTCTGTGAATTTTAAACGCTTCAGGTTAAAAAAGGGCTGTTTTGGAACTGTTATTGAAAGGAGGTTTGTTTTAAAAAAATATTTTTGAAAAGGAGTAAAAAAAAGATGTATGAATTAATCCCCGATGAACTCAGAACGCTTAAAAACTGGGTATGCTGGAAAGCAGTTCCCGACCCTAAAGCCCATTCCGGAATAAGCAAAATCCCGATAAATCCGCTGACTTACAAGCCTGCCCAGAGTAATAATCCTGAAAGCTGGAGCGATTTTGATACCGCCGTAAGAGTATCATCGGACTTTGCGGGTATAGGATTTATGTTCAGCGGTTCGGGATATTTCGGAGTAGATATTGACGACAGACAGGATATTTTAAAGCAGTATCTTGACGGAGACGAAAACAATATTTTCGGAGAATTTTCCAATCAGCTTAAGACTTATATGGAACTCTCGCAGAGCGGTACGGGAACTCATCTGATTTGCAGAGGAAAATTGCCGTCAGGCGGACGGAAAAGCAGTAAATATAACGTTGAAATGTACGACAGCGGTAGATTTTTCGTAATGACGGGAAAAATATGCGGTAAATTCAGTATGATTTCGGACGGTACGGAAACTATAAAATCACTTCATCAGAAGTATTTCGGACAGACTGTACAAAGCAAATCAATTCCGACAGTATGCACTCCCGCAAGTATCAGCAGTCAGGATATTATCGATAAAGCTATGAAATCCGCTAACGGAGAGAAATTTCGAAAGCTTTATAACGGCGATTTTTCCGATTATTCTTCGCAGTCGGAGGCGGATTTTGCATTCTGTAATCTGCTTGCGTTCTGGTGCGGAGGAGACGTTCAGAAAATGGACGAAATTTTTCGCAGTTCGGGACTTATGCGTGACAAGTGGGACAGAAAAACCGCTAACAGTACATACGGAAAACTGACTCTTCAAAAGGCTGTATCAGGCTGTCAGCAGTTTTACGGTCAGAACAGCTATTCCGTAAGCATACATAACACTGCCGAACAGGTAAGAGAAAAAACTGCCGGAAAGATGTACCGTTTTGACGATACAGGCAACGCTGAAAGAATGTTTGACTCGTTCGGAGATATACTCCGTTACTGCTATACCGACAAAAAATGGCTTTACTATGCGGACGGCAAGTGGAACTATGATAATATCGGATTTCATCGCAAAATAGCCGATACTGTTGCGGTAATGCTTGAAAATGACTATCCGCTTTATCAGGGTGACGAAAAGCTTGAAAAGGCATTTCAGAAACATCTCAAAAAGACCCGTGACTATAACGGAAAGACGAATATGCTGAAAGAATACGAACATTATTCGCCCGTAATTCCGAAAATGCTTGACAGAAACAAGTCGGTTATGGGCTGTAAAAACGGTATTTTAGACCTTAAGGACGGTAAACTTTACCCGCACGACAGGAACGCATTTATTACGAAACAAGTACCGCTGAATTACAATCCGAATGCTCCCGAACCAAAACTCTGGCTGTCGTTTCTGAATGACATTTTCGGCGGTAATACCGAACTTATCCGCTATATTCAGAAGTGTGTAGGGTATTCCCTTACAGGTCTGACCGTCGAACAGTGTATATTCTTCCTGCACGGTACGGGAGGAAACGGAAAATCGGTATTTCTTGACATCATACGCTACATTATGGGCGACTATGCGACAAATATCCAGCCTCAGACCATTATGACAAGTCAGAGAACCGGAAACGCTCCGAACAGCGATATTGCAAGATTAAAGGGTGCGAGACTTGTTACCAGTGTTGAACCGAATGAGGGAGTATTCCTCGATGAGGGACTCGTCAAGCAGTTGACGGGCGATGATATGGTTACCGCAAGAAAGATGTTCGCAGAGGAATTTGAGTTCAAACCCGAGTTCAAAATATGGATGGCGACAAATCATAAACCCCGAATCCGCGGAACTGATGACGGTATATGGCGAAGAATACATCTGATTCCGTTTGAAGTAAAGATTCCCGAGGAGAAGAAAGACAAAAATCTGAAGTACAAACTCGTAAAGGAAGCCGAAGGTATTTTCAAATGGGCGGTAGAGGGCTGTCTGTTATGGCGTAGCGAGGGACTCTCAAAACCGAAATCCGTTCTTGACGCTACAACTGAATACAGGCACGAAATGGACGTTATTTCGTCATTTATAGATGAATGCTGTACAGTCGGGAACGGTCAGACAAAAGCTTCCGAGATTTACGGAGCTTATATAAAATGGGCGGAAACAAATAACGAATACAGAATGCCGAATACAAAATTCGGAATGGAAATGGCTAAGCGTTTTGAAAAAGATAAAACCAAATATGGAATAATATATAAAGGTATTTCGTTACAGGAATAAATTTTCAGGGTGAAGGGTGGTGAATAGGGTGAAGGGTTTTTCCTATATTATCGTGTGAAAATTTTTTAGGTCTGTATACCATATATAAAAATATATAAAGCTCTCGGAAATACTATGCACCCTATTCACCACCCTTCACCCGACAACAAAAAGGGAAGTGAAAAATTTTGACTACTGCCGAATACAAAAAGCGATACCAACAAAAAATGAAAACTTTGAAAAGATGTCAACACTGCGGAACGCAAGATGAAAGAACTCTTGCAGGCTTCGTCAGATGTGAATTCTGCTCCAAAAAAGCAAAACTGTTGTACAGAGAAAACAAATTACACAAAAATGAACGAATTACACAGGAGGAAACATAATGTTTATTGTTAAAGCCGGTGACAAAGAGCTTGCAGAAAAGAAGAGGAAGCAAACAAAACAGTTTAAGTGTAGAATATGCGGTTGTGTATTTAAAGCGGATAAAGGCGAATATTGGGGAAAAGATTGGTATTTTGATTACAGATACTATTCAAAATGCCCGTGTTGTGGAAGTGAAGCAGATGAGACGAAAGGGAAAAAATTATGAGGGAAATTTTATTCAGAGGAAAAAGAGTTGATAACGGCGAATGGATTGAGGGCAATTTAATCCAGTATCCGTTAAGCTCATATAGTTATATAATGTCAAATTACGGATTTGACGATGGAATATGTGTTCGCTCCGAAACAGTCGGACAGTTCACAGGCTTGCTTGACAAAAAAGGTAAAAAAATTTTTGAAGGTGATATTGTCAGACGTTTTAACAGCAAAAAACAGGAAGTAATGCGTTATGCTGTAAAATGGAATACTGATTGCTGTATGTTTGTACTGATGAGTGAATATACGTATTTGGGTGAATATGATTCAGATTTTACTGTATTTTATGGCGAAGAATTTGAAATCGTTGGCAACATTTACGACAATCCGGAACTTCTGAAAGATGATGATATATTATCGGAAAAACTCAAAGAATTTTACGAAAAGAAGAAAGCTATCACTGAGCGTTTGCGTAAAGATAATGAGGACTTCAAAAAATAATACTTCTTAGAGGAGGAAATCGATGACAGCAAAAGAGTATCTGGAACAGGCAAGATATCTTGACCAAATGATTGACAGCAAGTTTATGGAAGCCGAATCGCTCAGGAGTCTTGCAACTAAAGTTACAGCAACATACAGTGATACACCGCATACGACAACGCCCGACAATCACAGACTTGAAAAGATTCTGACAAGCATTGCCGATTTGGAAAACGAAATCGATGAGGATATAGACAGATTTGTAACTCTCAAAAAAGAAATTAAGGACGTAATCGGCGAAGTAAAAAACGTAAAGTTCAGGACTCTGCTCGAAATGAGATACTTAAGCCAGATGACATGGGAACAGATAGCGGTTAAACTCGGATATGATTTACGATACACGCACAAGATTCACGGCAGAGCTTTGCAGAAAATTTCTGTTCCGGAAGAAAAAAGACACTAAAAGACACTAAAAGACATTGAAAGACACTATAAAAGTATGATATGATTATAGTAGCTTAATGCGAATGAATGAGAATAAAAGGACTGTTGCGTTTATATGTAGCAGTCCTTTTGCTATGGAAGGAATGATATAAATGCCTTTTAAAGCAAAACACCCTTGCGGTTATCCGGACTGCCCGAACCTTACTGACGGCAGATACTGCGAGAAACATAAAGCTTTATATCCTGAAAGACCGTCAGCAAGCAAGCGAGGATACGGGAGTAAGTGGCAGAGAGTCAGTAAAGCGTATCTCCGTAAGCACCCGTTATGCGTTAAGTGTATGAAGAACGGAAAATTTGTAACCGCAACAGTAGTTGACCATATTATTCCGCACAGAAATAACTATGCACTGATGTGGAGTGAAAGTAACTGGCAAGCTCTTTGTAAGCCGTGCCACGATAAAAAAACACGGAACGAGGACAGCAATCCGGTTTACAGCTATTGATACGGGGGCGGGGGTATAAAAATCTCTGAAAACGAAACGTTCCAAAGACCGCCGAACCCTCTCATAAACAAAAACCGTTTTTCAAACGGGGTATTGACCCCTTATATATTACAAAAAAAGAGGTGATAAAATGGCTAAGGACGGTACAAACAGGGGCGGTGCGAGAATCGGGGCGGGACGCAAGTCAAAATCCCTCAACGATAAAATCAGCGAGGGGAAATCCGCTAAAATTCTCAATAATACGACAGATTTGCAGGGCGAAGACGTTCCGCCTGTAAGAGAATATCTCAAAACTCCTCAGGCTAAGGGAAAAGACCTTATAGCCGAAGAAATCTATATGAAAACATACAGCTGGCTTAAGGAACAGGGTTGCGAAAAGGCAGTATATTCGCAGTTGGTTGAACAGTATGCGATGAATGTAGCCCGATGGATTCAAGCAGAGGAACTTATTTCTGCAACGGGATTCCTTGCAAAGCACCCGACTACCGGAAACGCTATCGCATCGCCTTATATAAGTGTTTCGCAGACTTATATGAAACAGGCACAACAGGTATGGTATCAGATTTTTCAGATTGTCAAAGAAAATTCCACAGGCGACTATTCGCACACGCCGAACGATGATACAATGGAGCTTCTCCTTAATATCAGGAAAGGCGGTTAGCCGTGGACGACATCTTTGACGTTGAACTTGAAACAGCCGATTTACAGCCGTATGACGATGAAATTGAAACTGCTGAAATCGAAACTGCTGAAATAATCACTGATTAATCAAAACAGGAGAAATGTCAAAAATGAAAACAACAACAAAATTTCAGCTTGTCGATACTGACAAGCTCATACCTTATGCAAACAACGCACGCACTCACAGTAAAGAGCAGATTCTGAAACTGCGTTCTTCTCTAAGGGAGTTCGGATTTATAAATCCGATTATAATCGATAAGGATTTCAATGTAATTGCAGGTCACGGAAGACTCATATCGGCAAAAGAGGAGCATTTTGAAAAAGTCCCCTGTGTTATGGCTGAACATCTTACGGAAGCACAGAAAAAAGCATACATTCTTGCTGATAACCGTATGGCACTTGATTCTGAATGGGACGAAGAACTTCTCGCAATCGAAATGGAAGAACTGCATAATCTCGGATTTGACCTTAATCTGACAGGTTTTGATGAATCCGAAATTGCCGATTTATTTGATGTTGACAGCGATGAAGTCAAAGAAGATGATTTCGATGTTGATTCCGAACTTGAAAAGCCTTGTTTTTCGGAATCGGGAGATATATGGCATATCGGAAAGCATACAGTTATCTGCGGTGATTCTACTCTGCCGGAAACGTATACCGTACTTCTCGGCGATAAAAAAGTAAATCTCGTATGCACCGACCCGCCTTATTTAGTTAATCTTGAAAGTACATCGGGAAAAATCAGAAACGATGACCTTGACGACAAAAAAGGCTATGAGTTTCTGAAATCAGCTTTTGAACGTTTCAGGGATTCAATGTCAAAAGATGCAAGCATTTATGTATTTTATGCTACTTCAAAAGCCCGTGTATTCCACGATGCCTATGAAGATGCCGGCTTTAAAGTCGGTGCAGGTCTTGTATGGAAAAAAGACCGTCTTGTTCTCACACGAACCGACTGGAAATACATTCACGAGCCGATTATATGGGGCTGGAGAAAAGACGGCAAGCATATATGGTACGGTGACCAGAAACAGAAAACTGTATTTGAATTTGACCGTATCAGAAATTCAAAAGAGGACGGTTGCGGACATCCGTCAAGTAAGCCCGTTCCTCTTATTGCCTATCTGATTTCACAATGCACACAGACAAACGGAACTGTTCTTGACGGATTTCTCGGAAGTGCTTCTACTCTTATTGCCTGCGAACAGCTTAACCGTATCTGTTACGGAATTGAGCTTGAACCGAAATTCGTTGATGTTGCAGTAAAACGCTATATTGCTCTTAAAGACGGCAATTCAGGTGATATTTACGTTATCCGCAACGGTCAGAAGTTACCGTATACAGAGTTATGTGCAGAATGACTCTCGGAAGCTTATTTGACGGCTCGGGTTCGTTTCCTATGGCGGGACTGCTGTCAGGAATTGTTCCTGTCTGGGCATCTGAAATTGAACCTTTCCCGATAAGAGTAACTTCAAAGCGACTTCCTTTTGTAAAGCACCTTGGTGACATCAACAAAATCAACGGTTCGGAAATTGAGCCTGTTGATATCATTACTTTCGGAAGTCCCTGCACTGATTTAAGCATTGCGGGAAAAAGAGCCGGATTAAACGCCGAACGTTCGGGATTATTCTTTCAGGCAGTCAGAATTATCAAAGAAATGAGGTTTGCAACAAATGGAAAATATCCGAGATTCGCAGTGTGGGAAAACGTTACAGGAGCTTTCTCCTCAAACAGCGGAGAAGATTTCAGAATTGTACTCGAAGAAATCTGTAAAATCAAAGATTCAGCAGTTTCTGTCCCTGAACCTGAGAAATGGACAAAATCAGGGGAAATTCTGGGAGACGGTTACTCTGTCGCATACAGAACATTCGATGCTCAGTACTGGGGAGTCCCCCAGAGAAGAAAACGTATCTACCTTGTCGCAGATTTTGACGGTGAATGTGCCTCAAAAATATTATTTGAGTCCGAAAGCTTGTCAGGGTATTCTGCGAAGAGCTTCAGAGCGTGGCAAAAAACTACCCGAAGTATTGCAGACGGCATTGAAACATCAGGCGGAAACAATCAGCCTTTTGTAGTTGTTGAGGGAAACGGCAGTCGTCCTTCTCATCACGGGGACGGATACAAGGAATCCGATACTATGTACACTCTCAACTGCACCGAAAATCACGCAGTTGCTTATGGTATCGGCAGACCCGCAATGAATCAGGGATACAATGCACGTTTCAGTTTTCAGATTGAAGAAGAAAAATCCCCTACTCTTGTTGCATCGGGTACAGGTGGAATTGCTCACCCTGTATACAGTTCCTCAAAGGCATCGTTCTTTACAAATGCCGAAAAGGAAAAAGCAAATACACTTGTTGCAACCGATTACAAAGACCCTCCGCTTGTAAGCGAAACTGAATATATCGTAAGACGGCTTACTCCTCAGGAATGTGCATTGCTTCAGGGTATGCCGATTTGGTGGTGTGATGACCTTGAAACAGAAAATCCGACCGAATCCGAAATTGACTGGTGGCTGAATATTTTTGAAATTCACAGAAAAGCTATCGGAAAAAATACAAAGCCTAAAAGCCGTAAACAAGTAGAAAAATGGCTTAAAAATCCGTATTCCGACAGCTCCGCCTATAAAATGTGGGGGAACGGCATAGCCCTCCCCTGTGCTTTTTTCGTTCTTTCGGGTATCAGCTACTATGCAAAGCCCGAAAATAATTGAAAACGCTCCTTGATTTTACTGTATTTTACCATAGAAATTCAAGTATATCAAGTGTGTAAATACACCAGATATTCAGCGGACATACAGCATTATATTCTGTACATTTAGCGGGTTGATATATCCTCCGTTATGCGGTAATATGGTACACAACGAAAGGGAAAACCTTTTAAAACCACGCAAAACGGAGGAAATTACAATGAACGAAAAGACAAGAAATCAGATTGAAAACTTCAAGAACCAGACAATCGGAGTTGAAATCGAAATGAACGGAATCACAAGAGAAAGAGCTTCAAAAATCACAGCAGACTTCTTCGGAACAGGCAGATACAAAAATACAGCAAGACAAAACGGATACAGCACATGGTCAGCCTGGGATTCACAGGGCAGAGAATGGAAATTCCAGAAAGACGTTTCAATTTCAGGTTCTGATTCGGAAAAATGCGAACTGGTTACACCTATTCTTCATTACAGCGACATCGAAACCTTACAGGAAATTGTAAGACTTCTCAGAAAAGCCGGAGCAATCAGCCACGCCGGAATCGGTGCAGGGGTTCACATTCACATCGGAGCAAGCGGACACACTCCGCAGAGCTTAAGAAACCTCGCAAACATTATGGCAAGCCACGAAAAACTGATTGCAGACGCTTTGAAAATCGACAACGGCAGAATAAACCGCTACTGCAGAACAGTAAATCCGGATTTCATTGAACAGCTTAACCAAAAGAAACCAATAACAATGTCACAGCTTGCGGATATCTGGTACACTTCAAATGGTGCGAACTACGGCAGAGACCACCATTACAATGACAGCAGATACCATATGCTTAACCTTCACGCAACCTTTACAAAAGGAACGATTGAATTCAGACTTTTCCAGTTCGACAAGCCTACGGCGGAAAAGAAAAACGGACTTCACGCAGGACAGCTTAAAAGCTACATTCAGCTTTGCCTTGCATTAAGTCAGATGGCGAAAGACCTTAAAACAGCAAGCCCCAAGCCTCAGCAGACCGAAAATCCAAAATTCGCAATGAGAACATGGCTTATACGATTAGGATTGGTTGGCGAGGAATTTGCAACGGCAAGAGCATTTCTTACAAAAAACCTTGACGGTGATTGTGCATTCAGATACGGACGATAAATACAGGAGACAGCCTCCTGTCATCTTTCCGACCGCTACGGCGGTCTTAAGGTGGTAGAAGGGTATTTCCTTCAGAAAGGAAAGATTACAATGAAAAAGTATTACATCGCATACGGTTCAAATCTGAACGTACAACAAATGAAATTCCGTTGCCCTACTGCCCGAGTTGTGGGTGTCAGCGAAATCAAGGATTACGAGCTTCTCTACAAAGGCAGTAAAACAGGCTCTTACCTCACTATTGAAAAGAAAAAAGGCAGTGTTGTTCCGATTGCAGTATGGGAAATCTCCCCTGATGATGAACGCAGACTTGATGCCTATGAGGGATTTCCGAATTTCTACTACAAAAAGGATTTTGACCTTTATGTGAATTTCTGTTATGAAAACGGAAACAAGGTTTCTGAAAAAATAACGAAAAACCCTCGGAAATTATCTGCTGTTGCATATATAATGCACGAAAACAGAAAACTTGGCATACCGTCTGAAACTTACGTCAACACCTGTCGGTCTGGTTATGCTGTTTTTGGATTTGATTTCAGGCATCTTGACGAAGCCTATAAAAAGAGCCTGAACGCAAAATAATCCCTCTGCGTTGCCCCACATTCGATTTTTTAGAGTTGCACGTAAACTTACTGCCTTGCAAAAACAGAGCTGTACAAGGGCAATAAAACGGCTGTAAAGCGATGGCATATATTACACAATAAAAAACTGATTCAAGGGCATTTGTTCTATTATTTCAGCCACTTGATATAAGTCAGACTATGCGGTAATATGTATACAGCAAAAACATATAAAAAAACGCTTTCAGGAGGAAATCGAAATGAAATCAGATGAAAATACAAAACAAAGAGTATGCCCTCTTTGTAAAAAAAAATACACCGGAATACCAGCAATTTCAAGAACGGATAATTCAACAGGAATATGTTCCGATTGCGGTACAAGACAGGCTCTCGAATCTCTCGGAGTTACGGCAGAGGAACAGGAAAAAATCATAGGAATTATTCACAGCCACGCTGAATAATCAACGAATACTGAACAAAAAGAGGTGAAACAATGAAATACAAGCCTACAAGATTTATGGCGGAGGATTCAGGATATGATGAAAAGCTTGCGGATTATGCCGTATCGTTTATTCAATGCCTTTCGCATACAAAAGGAACCTGGGCGGGAAAGAAATTTGAGTTACTGGACTGGCAGGAACAGATAATCCGTGACCTTTTCGGAATCATAAAGCCGAACGGATACAGACAATTCAATACAGCATATATCGAAATTCCGAAGAAAAACGGCAAGTCAGAGCTTGCGGCGGGGGTTTCATTGCTTCTCACCTGCGGTGACTTTGAAGAACGTGCAGAGGTTTACGGCTGTGCCGCCGACCGTCAGCAAGCCGCCATTGTATTCGATGTTGCCGCCGATATGGTCAGAATGTGTCCTGCTTTGAATAAGCGTGTAAAAATTCTTGCATCGCAGAAAAGAATTGTATATCTTCCGACAAATTCATTTTATCAGGTGCTTTCTGCGGAGGCTTACTCAAAGCACGGATTCAACATTCACGGAGTTATTTTCGATGAACTTCACACACAGCCGAACAGAAAGCTTTTTGATGTTATGACAAAAGGCTCGGGCGATGCACGTATGCAACCGCTTTACTTCCTCATCACGACAGCCGGAACTGATACAAATTCTATCTGCTATGAGGTTCACTCAAAGGCAAAGGATATTATTGAGGGAAGAAAGCACGACCCTACTTTTTATCCCGTTATTTATGGTGCTGATGAATCCGAAGACTGGACTTCTCCCGAAGTATGGAAAAAAGCAAATCCGTCACTCGGAAAAACTATCGGTATTGATAAAGTTGTATCAGCCTGTAATTCCGCAAAGGAAAATCCCGGAGAGGAAAACGCATTCCGACAGCTCCGCCTAAATCAGTGGGTAAAACAGGCGGTCAGGTGGATGCCTATGGATAAATGGGACAAGTGCAAAATCAATTTTGATGAATCGGAACTTGAAGGGCGTACTTGTTACGGAGGTCTTGACCTTTCAAGCACTACTGATATTACAGCTTTCGTTCTTGTCTTTCCTCCGGCTGATGAGGACGATTTTTATTATATCCTGCCTTACTTCTGGCTACCGGAAGAAACACTTCCCTTGAGAGTTCGCCGTGACCACGTTCCCTATGATGTATGGGAACGTCAGGGATATTTAAAAACTACCGAGGGAAATGTCGTTCATTATGGATTTATAGAGAATTTCATTGACGAACTCGGTCAGAAATTCAATATAAAAGAAATTGCATTCGACCGCTGGGGAGCTGTTCAGATGTCGCAGAACCTTGACGGTCTCGGCTTTACAATGGTACAGTTCGGACAGGGATTTAAAGATATGTCACCGCCCACAAAGGAGCTTATGAAACTTACTCTTGAACGGAAAATCGCACACAACGGTAATCCCGTTCTTCGCTGGATGATGGATAATATTTTTATTCGCAGAGACCCCGCCGGAAACATCAAGCCGGACAAAGAAAAATCCACAGAGAAAATTGACGGTGCTGTTGCCATGATTATGGCTCTTGACCGTGCTATCCGCTGTGGATGTGTTTCTGAGGATTCTATTTATGATTTGAGGGAGATGCTGGTTCTTTAATTACCATTTGGTTTGATACATTGACTGTATTATTATTCAGCTATAAGAAATCAGTGTAGCATGAGCGTTAAAAGCGTTTAATTCTTTCAAGTAGATTTGAAGCAAGTTTAAATTTATCTGCAAAGTCATCGATAGTTGATTGAGGTATGTTTTTAAATGGAACTCTTATCTCTGGATTATAAGGATAAGGATTTGAATTTATTGCCATAATGTTAAGAAGACTTTTTATTAATATGAAAAAATGCCTAATATAATCAACCCTTGTGCTGCTTGTTGGCGAGTATTGATTTTCTATTTCAATGTATTCATAATAAAAATCTTCCCCAGCATAAAAGTCTGATGATTTATCTGAACACAAATGTAAATTATTTAAGGTGCTTTTATTCCTATTTATAAGATCGACTATTTCTTTCACATAAACATCTTCTTGACGTTGCACATTCTCAAAATCATCATGATTAAAATAAAAAGGATAATAGGTTTTGAGTAATCGACTATGAGAAAGAATTTGAGCAGTTATAGTTTCCCAGAACACAATAGTGATATTTTTGGTGTCTTTCAGGTAAAGTACCTGATCGCTTATACTTACATCGCTATTCAAAGCTGTAAAAACAATGAACTCAGAACAATTGAAATAATTCTTGGCAGAGATGTAGTCTTTTGTAATTTCATTTTTGAAATTAGAAACAGTCGTTTTATTGTTGTTATGATAATTTTTGCATTGTATGAAAGGAGCACAAGTACTACTCGGGATAATATCTATACCGTGTTGTACTTGCCCATTTCTTCCGTAAATATGATAGCCATTAGGATACCACATTTCCATGATTTCACAACATAATTCCTCAAATGCTTTATCATCATTCAATTTGGGTAATTCGTATCTCATACTTCCTCCATTTTTTCAAAATAATGATTCCAAGCGGAACCTTCGCTTTTCCATATTATAACATAAGTCCATAGAAAAAGTCAACTGAAAGGAGCGTGATTTCTATGGGAATTTTCACAGGATTATTCAAGTCAAGAGACAAGCCCAAAAACAGCTATGATTCGCCGTCATATACATATCTTTTCGGTCGGAGCAATGCCGGAAAGAGAGTAACGGACAAAACCGCATTACAGCATATTGTCGTATATGCCTGTGTGAGAGTGCTTTCGGAAGCAGTCGCACAGCTTCCGCTACACGTTTACAGATACACCGATAACGGTAAAGAGCGAGTGCCACAGCACCCGCTTTACTTTTTGCTACACGACCAGCCTAATCCTGAAATGACATCTTTCGTATTCAGGGAAACTCTGATGTCACATCTGCTGATTTACGGAAATGCCTATGCACAGATTATCCGGAACGGCAGAGGAGAAGTCGTGGGATTATATCCGCTTTCTCCTGATAAAGTTCGTGTTGACCGTGACGACAAAAACCGCCTGATATATATTTATTCACGATATGATGAAGCGAATCCGAATGTTAAGGAACAGGGCGAAATTATTCTGAAATCCGAAAATGTTCTGCATATTCCTGGGTTAGGTTTTGACGGCTTAGTCGGCTATTCTCCTATTGCTATGGCAAAAAATGCGTTGGGAATTTCTCTTGCCTGCGAGGAATACGGTGCATCATTCTTTGCAAATGGTGCATCTCCGAGCGGTATTCTTGAACACCCGGGAGTTATTAAAGACCCCGAAAAAATAAGAAATGCGTGGCAGTATGCTTACGGTTCGGGCAATTCCCATAAAGTAGCAGTTCTTGAAGAGGGTATGAAATATCAGCCTATTGCCATTCCGAATAATGAGGCACAGTTCCTTGAGACAAGAAAGTTTCAGATTGAAGAAATTGCAAGGCTTTACAGAGTACCGCTCCATATGATTGGCGACCTTGAACACGCTACATTCTCAAATGTTGAACATCTGTCACTTGATTTCGTAAAATACAGTCTTGACCCGTGGCTTGTACGCTGGGAACAGAATATGCAGAAAGATTTGCTTTCTGATTCTGAAAAAGGTCAGTATTTCATCAGGTTCAATGTCGAGGGTTTACTCCGTGGCGATTATGCAAGCCGTATGCAAGGTTATGCTACTGCACGTCAGAACGGCTGGTTGTCCGCAAACGATATCCGTGAGCTTGAAGATATGAACAGAATCCCCGATGAAGAAGGTGGTAATCTGTATCTTTGCAACGGTTCGTTCACAAAACTGGCAGATGCGGGTGCATTTGCAGATAAAAATCAGAAAAAGGAGGAATAAAATTTGAAAAAATTCTGGAATTTCATAAAAAATGAAGATACATCGGATACAGAGCTTATTTTTAATGCTCCCATTTCGGAAGAAACATGGTGGGGCGATGAAATCACTCCCGCACTTTTCCGTGATGAACTCTCAAAAGTCAGCGGAAATCTGACAGTCTGGCTTAATTCTCCTGGCGGTGACGTATTCGCTGCAAGTCAGATTTATACAATGCTCAGAAATCATAATGGCAAGGTAACCGTAAAAATTGATGGACTTGCAGCTTCTGCCGCCTCAGTTGTTGCTATGGCTGGCGATGAAACTCTTATCTCCCCGACAGGTATGATTATGATTCATAACCCTATGACTTTTGCAAGCGGTAACAAATCAGATATGGAACAGGCAATCAGACTTCTTGACGAAGTCAAGGAATCTATCATAAACGCATATGCCCGAAAGACTAAGCTCAGCCGTGATAAAATTTCAGGTCTTATGGACGAGGAAACCTGGTTCAATGCTGAAAAAGCGTTACAGCTTGGCTTTGCTGACGGTATTCTTTTCGATGAATCTGACGACAAAAATCAGACATCTATGATGTACTCGGTTTCAAAATCGAGAAACGCATTTCTGAATAAAATATCTGCGGATTCATCGGGAACACCCATTGAACAGCTTGAAAAAAGGCTGTCACTTCTTAAATATTGATTGGAGGAATTTTAAATGACTATTCAGGAACTCAGAGAAAAGAGAGCAAAAGCCTGGGATACTGCCCGTGACTTTCTCGACAGCAAGAGAAACGCTAACGAAACTCTCAGCGAAGAAGATTCAAAAACATATGATTCAATGGAAAAAACCATTGTAGACCTCGGAAAAGAAATTCAGCGTCTCGAAAGACAGGCTGAAATTGAATCCGAAATGAATAAGGCTACTTCAACACCTATTACAGGCAAACCGAATAATGTCACAGGTGAAGTCAAAAAGGGAACTGCTTCTGCCGAATACAGCAAAGCTTTCTGGAACAGTATCCGCAACCGTAATTTTTACGATGTCCGCAATGACCTTTCAGTCGGAGCTGATTCAGAGGGCGGTTATCTCGTTCCCGATGAATTTGAAAATACGCTTGTTGAAGCTCTCGAATCGGAAAATATTTTCCGTAAGCTTGCAACAGTAATCAAAACATCAAACGGCGACCGTAAAATTCCTATTGTGACATCAAAAGGCGAAGCAAACTGGGTTGACGAAAACGGAACATATACGCCCTCTGATGATGTTTTCGGTCAGACTGTTCTTTCAGCCCACAAGCTCAGTACAGCTATCAAGATTTCAGAAGAACTTATCAACGATTCCGCTTTTGATATGACTTCATATATATCCCGTGAATTTGCAAGAAGAATGGGGTCAAAGGAAGAAGAAGCTTTCTTTGTTGGTGACGGAGTCGGAAAGCCTACCGGTATTTTTGCATCTTCAGGCGGTGCTGAAATCGGAGCTACTGCACAGACATCTGCAATTACTTTTGATGATGTAATGGAGATTTTCTATTCGCTCCGCAGTCCTTACCGAAAAAATGCTGTATGGGTTCTCAATGATTCAACCGTCAAGGCACTCCGCAAACTCAAGGACAGCAATGGCAACTACATCTGGCAGCCCTCTGTTTCTGCCGGTATTCCCGATACCATTTTTAACCGTCCTTATTACACTTCTTCTTACATTCCGGAGCTTAAAGCGGGCAACAAGGTTATGGCTTTCGGAGATTTCAGCTATTACTGGATTTCAGACCGTCAGGGACGTTCTTTCAAGAGACTTAACGAACTTTTCGCTATGACAGGTCAGATAGGATTCATTGCAAGTCAGCGTGTTGACGGTAAACTTACACTTTCAGAGGCTGTCAAGGTTCTTGACATCAGGAAAACATCATGATTTCGATGGAAGAAGCTAAGAATTATCTGCGTATTGACCATAACGAAGATGACAAATTAATTCAGAATCTGATTGATACAGCTAAAAAACTCTGTATGGACGTCGGACGAATGGACGAAAAAGCATTTGAACTCAATGAGGAAACATCAGGACAGGCTATGCTTTATACAATAGCCTATCTTTACGAAAACCGTAACACTGCCGACTATAAAAAGCTTACACTTACTCTCCGGGCGTTGCTCTTTGCACAGAGAGAGGGCGTAATTTAATGGAAATCGGAAATCTGAATCAGCGTATTGATTTCCTTGAACACCGGACGGTTACAGACTCAATCGGAAATCATATTAACCAGTGGGAGAAAACATTCTCCTGCTGGGCTTATGTCAGTGTAAAAAATTCCTCCGAAACAACGGATTCCGGCATAACAAAAGAAATTCAGTCACTGGAATTTACAATACGTCAGACTAAAAATACAAGGCTTATCAATCCGACAACGCACAGGATTCAATTTCTCGGAATTTTATATGATATCAATTCTGTAATTCTGAATTTCAAATCGCAAAATTATATGAAAATTATTGCTGTTGCAAGAAAATCGGGTGATATTTATGACAGGCATTGACATTGATGAACTCAGCAAAGAAGTTATGAAAGGCTTACGGGAATACAGCGAGCTTGCCGATTCAGAGATGAAAAAGGCAGTCCGCAAAACTGCAACGTCAGTAAAAAAGGAAATCTCCGCAAATGCTCCAGAACGTACAGGAAAATACGCAAAAAGCTGGACTGCAAAGAAAACAAAAGAAAACAGTCACACTCTTGAAATGACTGTACATTCAAAAGACCGCTATCAGATTGCACATCTTCTTGAAAACGGTCACGCAAAACGTGGCGGTGGCAGAGTATCAGGCAGACCGCATATCGCTCCCGCCGAAAAGAACGGCGAAATACTACTCGAAAACCTTATAAAGAAGGCTTTGAAATGACTTATGAAGAAATCTGTCAAATGATACAGGAATCAGGACTCCCATTTGCATATCATCACTTTGCAGAGGGCGAAAGTCCCGAACCACCTTTTCTGATTTTTCTTTCTTCGGGCGAGAATACATTTTCTGCCGATAACTATATGTATTTCAGCTTTAAAAAGCTTGATATTGAACTGTATACAGACAGAAAAGCTCCCGAAACAGAAAAAATCGTGGAGGAAATCCTGAAAAAACATCAGATTTTTTACAACAAATCTGAAATATGGATAGAGTCCGAAAGGCTCTATGAAGTGCTTTACGAAATGGAGGTATGAGCTATGTCTCAGAATAAAAACAAGGTAAAATTCGGTCTTAACAATGTACACTATGCCAAAATTACCGGATTCGCAGAAGACGGTACTCCCACTTATGCAGAACCAACAAGAATCCCCGGTGCTGTCTCTCTTTCTTTTGACCCCACCGGAGAATCAGAAAACTTCTATGCCGATAACGGTGTATATTACGTTATAAACAACAATTCCGGATATGAGGGAGAAATCGAAATCGCCCTTATTCCTACCGAATTTGCAAAGGATATTCTCGGAGAAACTCTTGACAGCAACGGTGTTCTTGTGGAAAAAAACAGTGCCGAACTTTCTCAGTTTGCACTTCTTTTTGAATTTAACGGAGATAAAAAGAAAATCCGTCACGTTCTTTACTGCTGTTCCGCAAGCCGTCCGAAATCCGAAAGCAGTACCACCGAAGAGGGCAAGGAAGTCAAAACAGAAACCCTTTCCTTTAAGGCAACGCCTCTCACCGAAAGCGGTATAGTAAAATCCAAAACCTGCGAGGAAACTAATGAAACTGCTTACAAAGACTGGTACAAGGCTGTATATATGCCCTCTGAAACGGATTCCGCACTTGGATAACAAGGAGAATTTTTATGGCTATCAGTAAAAATATTACAATTGACGGCATAGAAGTTCCATTCAAGGCAAGTGCAACAATTCCCCGCCTTTACCGTCTTAAATTCGGCAGAGATATTTACCGTGACTTTTCAGCTTTACAGAAAAACGTCAGGGAAAATGATTCCGAAAACAGCGGTCTTGACATCGAAAGCCTTGAAGTCTTTGAAAATATCGCCTACATAATGGCGAAACATGCCAACCCCGACAACGTTCCCGATACTCCCGATGAATGGCTTGAACAGTTCAATACATTCAGTATTTATGAAATTCTCCCGAAACTTCTTGAACTCTGGGGACTTAACACTGCAACACAGGTTGAATCTAAAAAAAACATCGCCAAACTGACAGGGAAATGACAACTCCTCTTTTTCTTCTGAGATGCAAACAGCTCGGATTTTCAATGTCCGAGCTGGATTTGCTTACAATCGGTTTAATCAATGATATGTTTACAGAACGGGAAAACGATGACTTTAAATACAGCTATAAGGCTACTCAGGAAGATTTTGATTCGTTTTAAAATTATTTATCATCATAATGACCACGACAGCTGACAATATAAATTCTGCCGTTTTCTACATGGTATACAAGACGGTCTTTATCATTAATTCTTCTGCTGAATTCTCCATGAAGATTATTTTTCAAAGCTTCCGGCTGACCAATTCCGTCTAAACAACCATTTCTTTCAATATCCTTGATTAATTGGTTAATACGTTTTAATGTCTTTTTGTCCTGTGTCTGCCAGTAAAGATAATCATTCCAGGCAGTATCAGACCAGATTTTTTCACTCATCGTCCACCTCAATCAATTCATGAACTGTTCCTTTTCCGTCACGAAGTTCCTGAATTGCCTTCATTAGATGGGCTTGGTTTGATTCACTGTAAAACGGGTCACCTGACTGAGAAATTTCAAAAGGAATACGTCTTTCACGCAAAACTGCTTTTACAAAAAGATTGATTGCAGAAGATGTATTTAATCCTACATCAGAACAGAAATTATCAAATTCCACTTTGTCTTTTTCATCAATGCGGGCGGAAATTGTTGCTTGTGCCATATAAGACACTCCTTTCAGTATTATATTTGATTTTATTATACCACTATTTTATGCAATTTGCAAGCATTTGTATTACATTATTATAAATTTTTTTGGAGGTGACATTGAATGGCAAGCAGAATTAAAGGCATAACGGTCGAGATTGGCGGAGATACTACCAAACTTTCAAAGGCTCTTGAGGGAGTCAACAAGAACATCAAAAACACACAGACACAGCTGAAAGATGTGGAAAAACTCCTGAAACTTGACCCCACAAATACAGAACTCCTCGCACAGAAGCAGAGACTTCTTGCAGAGGAAGTTTCATCGGCAAGCGAAAAGCTCGAAACTCTCAAAAAAGCAAGCGAACAGGCTGCACAGACAAAAGATAATTACGATGACTGGAAAGCAAAATATGACCCTATAAAGCAGAAAATCACTGAAACTGAAACAAAGTTAAAAGACCTTAAAGAAAAATCCAAAGAAGCTGATGAACAACTTGCAAAGGGTGAAATCTCACAGGAAAAATACGATGAACTTCAGAATGAAATAAAATCAACATCTGATGAATTAAAAAATCTGAAACAGTCCGCAAAAGATGTATCCGATGAATTTGGAAATCCTGTTTCTCCGGAACAGTATGATTCTTTACAGCGTGAAATCATTGAAACCGAACAGGAATTACAGCGTTTACAGAATGAGGCGGATAAATCCCGAACGGCTCTTGTAAAAATCGGCGAAGCAGGAGATACTTTTGTAAAAGTCGGTGATAAAATCTCCGGTGCGGGTGAGAAACTTCTTCCGATAACGGCAGGAATAACAGCTATCGGAACCGGTGCTGTAAAAACTACTGCCGATTTTGATTCTGAAATGTCAAAAGTTTCTGCTATATCAGGTGCAACGGGTAAAGATTTTGATGATTTACGTGCAAAAGCTCGTGAAATGGGTGCAAAGACAAAGTTTTCAGCAAGTGAAGCTGCCGAAGCTATGAATTATATGGCAATGGCAGGCTGGAAAACAAATGATATGCTGAACGGTATTGACGGTATTATGAACCTTGCGGCGGCGAGTGGTGAGGATTTGGGAACTACTTCCGACATCGTAACCGATGCACTTACTGCTTTAGGATATGAATCTGAAGATGCAGGACATTTTGCTGACGTTCTTGCGGCGGCTTCTTCCAATGCAAACACAAATGTATCTCTTATGGGCGAATCATTTAAGTATGTAGCTCCTGTTGCGGGGTCAATGGGTGCGTCTGCGGAGGATTTGGCAATTGCTCTCGGTGTTATGGCAAATGCAGGAATCAAAGGCTCTCAATCAGGAAATTCGCTGAAAAATGCTCTTGTAAATCTTGTAAAACCGACTGACAAACAAAGGGCAGCAATGGAAAATCTCGGTTTAATGACAACTCAGACAGCTCATATCATCGACCAGTCGGAAATTGACAAAGCACAGACTAAAGTCGAAAATAAAACGCTTGATTTGGAAAAAGCTCAGATTTCTTACAATGAGGCTTTATCGAAATACGGTGAGAGTTCATCACAGGCACAGAAGAAACTTATCGATTTGCAAAAAGCTGAAAATAATCTTACATCTGCACAGGAAGAATTAACAAAAGCCCAGAAAGGTACAATTGAAGTAGTTGGAACGGGTCAGTCTGCCTTTGTTGACGAATACGGAAATATGAAATCGCTCGGCGAAATTATGAATATTCTCCGTTCAAGCCTTGGCAAAGTAAATGTCGACCTTGTAGACAGCGAAGGAAATATGCGTGAATACGATGATATTATTGCTGAACTTAGTCAGACTGAAGAAGGGCTGACACAGGCTGAACAGCTGAAAAATGCTGCTATAATTTTCGGTAAGCAGAATCTTTCAGGAATGCTTGCTATCGTCAATGCAAGTGAGGAAGATTACAACAGTCTGACTGAAGCTATTTACGGCTGTGAAGGTACAGCACAGAATATGGCTGAAACTATGCAGGATAATCTTAACGGTCAGCTTACAATTCTGAAATCGCAGTTACAGGAGCTTGCTATTTCTTTCGGCGATATTCTTATGCCCGCAATCCGTGAAATTACTGCAAAAGTACAGGCTTTTATAGATAAACTCAATGCTATGTCTCCCGCTACCAAAGAAATGATACTGAAAATTGCTTTGATTGTAGCGGCTATTGGTCCCGCTTTAATAGCAATCGGCAAGGTTATCAGCACAGTTGGTAAAATTATGGTGGCTATTCCCAAAGTTGTAAATGCTATCAAACTCGTAAAAACTGCAATGTCAAAACTGAACACCACATTCCTTACAAATCCTGTATTTCTTGTTATTGCAGCAATTACAGCACTGGTAGCAACTTTCATCTATTTATGGAATAATTGTGATGAGTTCAGACAGTTCTGGATTGACCTCTGGGATAGTATTCAAGAAACGTTGTACAACTTTTTCGAGGCTTGGGAAACGGGCTGGAACGCTATAAAAACTTTCTTTGTAAATCTCTGGAACAGCTTTCAGGAAAATTTTCAGGTAGGAATGGATACAATTCGGGATACATTCATTGCAATCTGGTCAGCCATTTCTACAACATTCACTACGATTGTTACAGGTATCAAAAATACAGCAATTTCAGTATTTACAGCAGTAAAAAATTTTATTACAACAATTTTCACAAATGTATATAATTTCTTTGCAACTATTTTCAATGCAATTTATACTACGGTATCAACTGTAATTACTACAATTCATGATACCATTGTTATGGTTTGGACAGCTGTATATGAAACAATTAAGCCTTTGCTTGACGCTTTTGCGTATCTTTTTGAAACTATCTTTGAAGCGGTGAAAATCTTAATCGGCAGGGCGATGGACTGGATTTCAGAAAAGATTTTTGCAATCTGGAATGCAATTGTTGGTTTTATCACTCCGATTTTGGAGAGTATCAAAAATACATTTGAAACTATCTGGAATACAGTTAAAGATACCATTTATATGGTTATGACGGAAATTCATACCATTATTACCAACATATGGAATGCGGTTGTCGACTTTATTACACCAATTTTGGAGGGCATTAAAAATACATTTGAAATTATCTGGAATGCGGTTAAAGATACTATTGATACGGTTATAACAGAAATTCAGACCTTTATTATCAATGTATGGAATGCAATTTATGATTTCTTTGTCCCCATTTTAGAAGCTATTTCAACAGTTATTTCTACTGCCTGGGAAAATATAAAATCAACAGTTTCAAGTTTCCTTGATGGAATAAAGCTTGTAGTTTCAACTGTGTGGGATTCAATAAAAACGAAAATTTCAGAAACTATGGAAAGCATAAAGCTGACTGTTTCGACTATATGGGAACTCATAAAAAACTCTGTTTCCAATGCAATGGGCGGTATTATAAGAGCCGTAAAAAACGGATTCAACAATGCTGTACAGTTTATCAAAGACCTTGCAGGCAATGCCTGGCAATGGGGTGCGGATATAATAAGCGGAATTGTAAGCGGTATCAAATCGAAAATAAATGACGTTGCAGAAGCTGTTACAAGCGTAGCGGATAAAATCAGAAGTTTTCTTCACTTCTCCGTTCCTGATGAAGGCCCTTTGACTGATTTTGAAAGCTGGATGCCCGACTTTATGCAGGGGCTTGCTGACGGAATCATTGCAAATTCAAATCTTGTAAATGATGCTTTAAGTAATTTCGGCACAAACATTACAGTATCTCTGACTGATACATTCAAAAACGCTATGACAAATATAGTTTCCATTGTAAGCACCTTTATGCAGGATACTTTGATGAATGTCATGAACATTTGGAACGATATAAGTTCAAATATGAATGCAGTTCTAAATAATATCGGCAATAATGTCAAGACAGGCTGGACTAATATCTTTAATTCTATCAAGGATTCTCTTGGAAATATAAAGAACGCAGTCAATACAAGCTGGGATTCAATCAAGAATTTCATTTCATCAGGGCAGAACGACATCAGAGGCAATGTTTCTTCTACATGGAACTCTATTTCTGATGGTGTAAGAAATACTGTCAGTGCAATCAAAAATTCCGTATCGTCAATATGGAATACAATGCCTGATTCTGTCAGAGGTGCAATGAACAATGTCAGAGATACTGTTTTCGATATCTGGGATAATGTCAGAGACGGCGTATCGTATAAGCTCGGAGATATTTGCGGTACAGTATCGGATGCAATGGAAAATGTACGGAATATTATTATGAACAAAGTAAATTCGGCTTGGTCGTGGGGTTATGACCTTGTTCAGAACCTCATAAACGGCATTAAATATACTTTTTCAGACCTTGTGGATACAATTTCTGACGTTGCCCGCACTATATGGGAATATCTGCACTTCTCAGTTCCCGAAAAAGGCCCTCTTGTAAGTTTTGAAAGCTGGATGCCCGATTTTATGAAAGGTCTCGCTGATGGTATCAACAAAAGTAAACAGTATGTTGAAAAAGCTGTTGAAAGTGTATCGGAAGCTATGCAGATTTCTTTTAAATCCGATATTTCTGCAAATCTTGACGGAATTTCAGGTACAATGATTAACGGAAATACCGGTGGAACGGTCAATAATTACTATCAGACTGACAACAGCCGTACAGTAAATCAGACCAACAACAGCCCGAAGTCACTGACACGTCTTGAAATTTACAGGCA
This sequence comes from uncultured Clostridia bacterium, assembly GCA_945910815.1. Lineage (GTDB taxonomy): Bacteria > Bacillota > Clostridia > Oscillospirales > Ruminococcaceae > Ruminococcus. Next base: position 2,430 of record CAMDZD010000019.1, on the reverse strand, counting down.
GACTCGAAATGCATTGAAGTTGTAAGGTGGTGCAAAAATTTGAGATTTTCTCTTATCCTCGAAAACGAAACAGGTCAGCAAATCGACCTTTCGCAAACTGCAAACAGATATATGTCTTCAAAAATCGAAGGTCTGAATCCGCCCGCAGGAACAATCAGCACTTCTACATATGCCGGAATGAACGGAAGTTATCTGAACAATGCTTTCATCGAAAAGCGTAACCTTGTAATTCCTTTTGAAATGCGTGGGTGTGGTGTTGAAAAAAGACGGCACGAATTATATAAGGTCGTTAAGCCGTCACGGTATATCAAAGTATACTACAAAACTTCAAACATCGATGTGTATACAGAGGGTTATGTAGAAACCTGTGAAATTGAAAACTTTGAGACGCTGACTAAAGGTCAGATATCAATTATCTGCCCCGACCCTTATTTTTACAGCACTTCCGAAACAATTGCATCTTACAGTCAGATTATCGGCAGTTTTTCGTTTCCTTTTCCTAAAAATGACAAGCCTTTTATTTTAAGTCAGTATAATTTTCAGAATATTATGACGATTTTCAACAGCGGTGACGAAACCGGCTTTAAAATCGTTATAGAGGGAAGTTCTTCCGATGAAGTATCGGCTGTAAATCCGACTGTATACAACGCTGATACAGGCGAATATATGCAGATTCAGGGCGAAATTTTAAACGGCGATATTGTTACAATAACTACAAAAACGGGCAATAAAACCGTTACGCTTGAACGTGAGGGCGTTATAACTAACATAATCAACAGGCTTGTGTCAGGTTCAACGTGGCTTACTTTATGCGAAGGCAGAAATAATTTCTATCTTAGTGCATCAGAAGGTCTGACAAATCTGAAAGTAAGAATCATTCACAAAAATGCTTATTTAGGGGTGTGATTTATGCAGATTGAAATTTACAGTATGCTCTATGACAACGATTCCCTGACAATTACGCTTGAAGCAGTATGCGACAGCTTTTCATCGCTTTTATGGGATATAGAGTTCTATAAATGCGGTTCTTTTGAAGTTTACATATCCGCAACCCCTCAGAATATGGAGATTTTTCAGACCGGCAGAATTGTCGGCAGAGATGATGACAAGGAGCATTTCGGAATCATTGAATCCGTAAAAATTGAAACTGATACCGAAAACGGTGATTATCTGACCGTTTCAGGTAGATTTCTGATGTGTCTGCTTGAAAGAAGAATCATTTATCCGACTTTGAATTTCACATCGCTGACAAGCTATTCCGACATCGTAAGAACAGCTCTTCAGAAAAATGTTATAAATACCGGAAACAGAGCTATTCCGTCACTTTCTCTCGGCTCTGTATACGGTAATTGCTGGAATAAACAGACAAAATTGCAGGTAAGTTATGATAATCTTATGGAATGGATATATACAATATGTGAGACTATCGGCGGTACTGCAAATATCCGTCTGAATAAAATCAGCGGTGAACAGTATGAAATGGTTTTTGATTTATCCGAAGGAACTGACCGAAGTGTTATGCAGAGCGAAAATCCGCATATCATTTTTTCTGATGCTTACAGCAATCTGTTGCATTTTTCGTATGCTTCGGATTCTTCCGTACAGAGAAATTTCGCCTACATTTTAGGACAAGGTGAGGGTGAAGAACGAAAAAGAACCGAATTTTTTAACGGCAATGAACCTGTTCTCCTTGACCGATATGAAGTTTACGTTGATGCAAAGGATATTTCGGGAGAAAATCAGCAGACGGAAAATCCTGATGACAATACCGGAAGTTCTGAATCTGTTACTGCCGTTGAATTTGTGCATATTTTATGTGATACATCGCTTACAGGAACAATTATTGAATGTAATTTTAAGGTCTTATCGGAAGAATCGCAGAATATTTGTTTTTCAGGTGATTTGGTATTGTATTCAGAAAGTTTGAGGAATGTTGAAATACGATATTTCTTTGATGATACTGAAATTAATTTCATTCCTAAAATCAGTGTAAACGGATATTCAACGCAACATCTGAGTGCCTTTTTTGTCGCCGAATCAGGCGAACACAACTTTAAAGCAGTAATCGATTCAGATGTCGCTGAACAGGTTCAGGGGCGGATTATCGGGCAGAATATAGCTCTTATTGAGGCAAAACCGACAACCGCAGATGATTATGTGTATATCATCGAAAATGAAACTGTAAAGCTGATTTTCTATAAGGGAACGGAAACAAGAATACAGATTCCCTCCGAAATTGAGGGGAAACCCGTTACTGAAATTGAAACAACGTGCTTTACTTACAGTGATGTCAGGTATGCAGTTATCCCCGAAACAGTTGAAAAAATTTACTAAGAGGTGATTTTATGACAGGTTCAGGAAAACAGACAGACCCATATATTATTATGAATTATGCGGATTTATGCAACGTTAAAGGCGGAAGTACAAGTT
>CAMDZD010000018.1 GCA_945910815.1 uncultured Clostridia bacterium | reverse complement strand
AAAGGGATTGTATTTAAAAATATATCCCGACAAGGCACTCAGCAATACGGCAATAACAGTTTTCCAGATTCTCATTCCAATATGAGGAATTGGAATATTATTTATTCTGTGCATTTTCAATCTCCTGAATTTTTTTCTCAAGGCTTTCTATTTTAGAAAGCATTTTGCACATATCCAAAGAAATCGGGTCGGGGATATGAACCTGGTCAATCTCATTTGTCACGCATGGGCGGACTTTGTTTCCGTCCTGTTTTACTATTCTTGCCGGTATTCCGACAGCAGTGCAGTTATCCGGCAGAGGATTAAGCACAACGGCATTCGCTGCAATCTTGACATTGTTTCCGACAGTAAAAGGCCCTAAAACTTTTGCACCTGCACCTACAAGGACATTATTCCCGAGAGTAGGGTGACGCTTTCCTTTGTCTTTTCCTGTACCGCCGAGAGTTACTCCCTGATATATAAGACAGTTGTCGCCTATAACAGCCGTTTCACCTATTACAACACCCATTCCGTGGTCGATGAAAAGGCTTTTGCCTATTGTTGCACCAGGGTGAATTTCTATCCCCGTCCAGAATCTCGACCACTGCGAAATCATTCTCGCAATGGTATACATTTTATGCTTATAAAACCAGTGAGCATGGCGGTAGCTTCTGACAGCATGAAGTCCGGAATATGTGAAAAGTATTTCAAATGAACTTCTCGCAGCCGGGTCATGAGCCTTTATGACAGCAATATCTTCTCTTAACTGTTTGAAAATCAGAATCACCTCCTTTAAAACAAAAACCCCTGCTGAAGAAAAAATCTCCGACAGAGGCGGTTATATTACCACGGTTCCACTCTGAATTTATCACTCAAAAAAATCCTTAACGCAGATTGTACGCCGGAGAATACTGTTATTTCCTCTCCGGAGCTGACAGACGCACTTCATGAAGAAACGTTTATGCCGTCACACCGCACCGGCACTCTCTGTAAAACAGTTTCAGCTTACTCTGACTGCTACGCTTTTAAAGTATATATTATATTATATATAAAAAAAATGATAATGTCAATATGGCTGAAAAGAAAACTGCTTTCCCCAGAGGGAAAAGCAGTTAAGAGCTGATTAATTATTCAGCACTTGCATTCTTTTCAATATAGTTTACAATGTCGCCAACTGTTTTAATACTGTCAACAGCTTCTTCAGGGATTTCGAGGTCAAATTCATCTTCGATAACAGAAATGAGGTCTACAACATCGAGTGAATCAGCACCTAAATCTTCAGTAATACTTGCTTCCATAGTAATTTTTTCTTCATCAACGCTGAGCTGGTCAGCGATAATGTCTTTGAGCTTGTCAAAAGTCATGATAAAAAATCCTCCGTTTATAATTTATGCAGAAAACCAGTTAAAATATTTACTCTGTAAACTCACCGATTTTTCTAAACTTAGTATAGCGTGATTTCAGCAATTCGTCAATATCTTTTTTAGAAATTTCTGAAATTTCATGTGACAAAAATTCCTTGATATTTTCAGCAATTTTGTCTAAATTGTTATGAGCTCCGCCGAGAGGTTCTTCAATAATTGTTTCAGCGACCTTAAGTTCAATCATATCTTCGGCAGTCATTTTCATTATAGAGCTTGCCTCCTCCTCACGTGAGGGGTCTTTCCAGAGAATACTTGCAAAACCTCTCGGAGAGAGTATGGAATAAACTGCATTTTCAAGCATAGCAAGATGGTCGCATACACCGAGAGCCAGAGCACCTCCGCTCCCTGCCTCACCGAGAACTATTGATATTACAGGAGTTCTCAGAGTCATAAATTCCATAATATTTCTTGCAATAGCCTCTCCCTGACCTCTTTCCTCGGCAGAAATTCCGCAGAAAGCTCCGGGGGTATCTATAAAGCATATTACAGGGCGGTGAAATTTTTCCGCCTGCTTTGCAAGTCTCAAAGCCTTACGGTAACCCTCGGGGTGAGGCATTGCAAAATTGCATTTTTTATTTTCATTTATATTTCTTCCCTTTACCTGTGCTATTATTGTAACAGGGATTCCGGAAAGTCTGCCTATACCGCCAATTATTGCACCGTCATCGCCAAAATGACGGTCTCCATGGATTTCATAGAATTCATCAAAAATCAGTGGTATGTAATCATTGACAGTAGGGCGGTTCTTGTTATGGACAATTTGAAGACGTTCCCAGGCAGTTTTTTCATTTTCCATAAATTCAAGCCTCCTCCTGTTCGGGAACATATCCATGAAGTTTCAGAAGATGTGAAAGTGTACTTCTCATCTTTCTGCGTTCAACAATCATATCAACAAATCCCTTTTCCTCTAAAAATTCAGCAAGCTGAAAATCATCGGGAAGTCTCTGCTTTATAGTGCCTTCAATTACACGTCTGCCTGCAAAGCCTATAAGAACTTTTGGTTCAGCAATTATAATATCTCCTAATGACGCAAAGCTTGCCGTAACTCCGCCTGTTGTAGGGTCAGTCATAACTGTTATATAAAGAAGTCCAGCCTGATTATGACGTGCAACAGCTCCGGAAGTTTTAGCCATCTGCATAAGAGATACTATACCCTCCTGCATTCTTGCACCGCCCGATGCGGTAAAAATTACAACAGGGAGCTTTTTTTCAACAGCAGTTTCAAAGGCTCTTGTAATTTTTTCGCCCACTACACTTCCCATTGATGCCATCATATATCTTGAATCCATAACGGCTATTATAACATCACTGCCCTTTATTTTAGCCTGACCTGTTACAACGGCATCGGAAAGACCTGTCTTTTCACGGAGTTCCTGCTGTTTTTCTTCATATTCGGGATAATTTATAGGGTTACAGCTTTTCATATCCTTATCAAATTCAATAAAGCTGTCTTTATCCGCTGTTATTGCAATACGTTCTCTTGCCGTCATTCTGCCGTGATAATTACAGTCGGGGCATACCTTTAAAAGTTCATTGTAATGCTCCTCTGTAATCATATGCTGACAGCGGGGGCATTTGAATTTCGGCTTTTCAGTTTCAGCCTTATTGTCGTCATCATTGAATCTCTTTTTAACGACCTTGAATAAATCCTCAAGCATCTACTTCACCACAATCTTATTTTTTCTTCTTACGCTTTTCCATATACTGATTAAGATAGCCTATATTATAGTTGCCGTTTTCAAAATCACAATTTTTGATAAGTTCAAGCTGAAAATCGATATTTGTATCGATTCCGTCAACTATAAATTCAGACAATGCCCACTTCATTTTCATTATAGCTTCTTTTCGGTTTGAGCCGTGGACTATAAGCTTTGCTATCATTGAATCGTAATAGGGAGGTATAGTGTAGCCCTGATAAACTGCCGTATCTATTCTTATTCCGGGGCCTCCGGGCATGTTGAGAGCTTTAATCTGTCCGGGAGAGGGTCTGAAATCGAGTTCAGGATTTTCGGCATTTATCCGGCATTCTATTGCATGACCGCTTATTTTTATATCTTCCTGAGTGACATCAAGCTTTTCACCGGCGGAAACTTTTATCTGAGCTTTTACAAGGTCAAAGCCTGTTACAGCTTCTGTAACAGGGTGTTCAACCTGAATACGTGTATTCATTTCCATAAAGTAGAAATTTTTATCGTCATCAACAAGAAATTCTATTGTACCTGCATTATAGTAACCGCACTGCTTAGCGACAATTACAGCCGATTCGCCCATTTTTTTACGGAGTTCGGGAGTAACAATGGGACTTGGGCTTTCTTCGAGAACCTTCTGATTTCTTCTCTGCATAGAGCAGTCACGTTCACCGAGATATATTGTATTTCCGAACTTGTCAGCCATAATCTGAATTTCAACATGGTGCGGATTTATAAGAAATTTTTCGATATATACGGAATTGTCACCAAAGAAATTTTCAGCCTCCTGCTGTGCAATAGTCATCTGGCTTTCAAGTTCTTCCGGAGTATCAACACGCCTTATTCCTCTGCCTCCACCGCCTGCCGATGCCTTTACAAGTACAGGATAGCCTGCTTTTCCGGCAATTTCCTTAGCCTCGTCAATAGATTTCACTGCACCGTCAGACCCCGGAATTACAGGAACTCCGGCAGACTTCATAGTTCTTTTAGCTTCCGCCTTGTCTCCGAGCATTTCTATTGATTTATATGAAGGACCTATAAATTCTATTCCGAATTTTTCGCAGAGTCTTGCAAATTCAGCATTTTCCGAAAGAAATCCGAATCCGGGGTGAATTGCATCGCAGTGTGTTATAAGAGCTGATGATATTATTGCATTCATATTCAGATAGCTGTCTTTACTCAGTGCCGAACCTATACATACAGCCTCATCAGCAATCTGTGCATGAAGTGCATTTTTATCCGCTGTTGAATATACTGCCACGCATCGCACACCGAGTTCACGGCAGGCACGTATTATTCGCACGGCAATTTCGCCTCTGTTGGCAATCAATACTTTCTGAAACATAGTTAATCTTCCTTGTTGCCGTCAACGACAGCAAATGAAATCTCACATGATACTGCTTTTTTTCCGTCAACGGTAGCAAGAGCCTTTCCTGTTCCTATTGAGAGCTTTTCCCTGATGATTTCAACTTCAAGGTCGAGAACGTCTCCGGGTTTTACCTGCTTGCGGAACTTAGCCTTATCTATACCGGCAAAGAGTGCGATTTTTCCCTTGTACTGTGGTTTTGAAAGCATACATACTGCACCTGCCTGTGCAAGCATTTCAATCATAAGCACTCCCGGAGTTACCGGATAATCAGGAAAATGTCCCTTAAACCAGAAATCCTCTTCTTTTATATATTTTCTTGCCTTTATTCTGACGCCGACCTCCATTTCAAGAACCTCATCTATAAGGAGAAAAGGGTCTCTGTGGGGGATTATTTCCATAATCTGCTCTCTGTTAAGCAATACTTCTGACATATTATTTATGCCTCCTAACCTATAATCATAACAGGCTGGTCATATTCAACTGCCTGACCGTTTTCAACGAGTATATCAAGAACTTTTCCGTCAAAATCACTCTGTACTTCATTCATAAGCTTCATAGATTCAATAATCATGATAACATCGCCTTTTTTAACCGTATCGCCGATTTTTACAAAAGGCGGTTTATCAGGTGAAGGTGATGAATAGAAAGTGCCTACAATAGGAGATTTTACCGTATTTCCCTTTATTTCTTGCTTTTCGGATTTTTCAGAATTTTCGGACGGTACAGAGGCATTGACATTCTGAACAGTCATAGCCGGCTGTACAGGAACAGACGATATAATTTCCCTGCTTTTCTTTCCTTCTATTACAATTTCACAATCTCCGCATCTGATTTTAATTTTGCCGAGTTCATTTTTTCTGACAGTTTCAGCAAGCTCCTTTATTTCATCAAGAGTAATACTGTTCATTATTTTTTCTGACATAATGCAAAACCCCTCTTAATCACTGACTTTTTTAAAGCAGATTGTAGCATTGTGTCCGCCGAATCCGAGTGAATTTGAAAGTGCTGATTTTATATCCTGCTTTATATTTCCCTCAACGCAGTAATTAAGGTCACATTCTTCATCAGGAACTTTATAGCCGACAGTCCTGTGAATAAGACCCTCTTTAATACTCTTAGCAGTAACAATAGCCTCAACAGCTCCCGCAGCACCGAGCAGATGACCAACCATAGATTTAGTTGAATTGATTTTTACATTATATGCCTCATCACCAAGTGCATTTTTTATAGCTCTTGTTTCATATTTGTCATTAAGTCCCGTTGAAGTTCCGTGAGCATTTATATAGTCAACATCGCACGGCTTAACGCCTGCCTCTTCCATAGCGAGAGTCATAGCCATTCCGGCAGATTCGCCGTCCGGTGACGGTGATGTCATATGATAGCCGTCACATGTAGCACCGTATCCCGCAATTTCAGCGTAAATTTCCGCACCTCTTGCTTTGGCGTGTTCATATTCCTCAAGCACAAGTATTCCACAACCTTCACCGAGTACAAATCCGCTTCTTTCCTTGTCGAAAGGTATTGATGCACGTTCAAGGTCATTTGACTTTGTAAGAGCTTTCATATTGCTGAATCCGCCGAGTGCAAATTCTGTAACCGTACTTTCAGTGCCTCCGCAGATACATACATCAAGATAGCCGTCCTTGATTTTTCTGAAAGCCTCCCCTATTGCATGCGTTGCAGATGAACATGCCGTTACCGTTGCAAAATTAGCTCCTTTAAAGCCTGTTTTTATTGATACAGTACCTGCTGCCATATTTGAAATCATCATAGGAATATAGAATACTGATACTTTTCCCGGTCCTTTTTCAAGATATTTCTGATGTTCCTGTTCAGTAAGTTCAAGACCGCCTATGCCACAACCTATTATAACACCTGCTCTGTAAGGATTGATGTCCTTGAAATCAGTTCCGCAGTCTTTAAGAGCTTCGCTTGTTGATACAAGTGCAAATTTTGTGAATCTGTCCATACGTCTTGACTCTTTTTTATCAAAGCATGCAGGGTCGTTATAATAATCTTCTTCATTGAAATTCTTTACAGTTCCTGCAATGGAAACTCCTGTTCTTGAAGAATCAAATTTGTCCACAAATGAAAATCCTATTTTATTATCAACGATTCCTTTCCAGAAATCGGCAACATTATTTCCAAGAGGGTTGACCGTTCCCATACCTGTTATTACTACTCTTTTCATCTGATAATCCTTTCTTTAAAAAAATCTTACATTGAAAGTCCGCCGGATATTTCAATGACCTGTCCTGTAACATAGCTTGAATCTGACGATGCAAGGAATGAAACTACTCCGGCTATTTCTTCAACTTCTCCGTATCTTTTCATTGCAATCTGAGCAATCATTGCATCTCTCTGTGCGTCTGTAAGCTTATCTGTCATAGGAGTTTTAATAAATCCGGGAGCTACTGCATTGCATGTTATACCTCTTGAACCAAATTCCTTTGCAGTAGTCTTTGTCATACCGATTATTGCAGCCTTTGACGCTGAATAGTTGAACTGTCCGGGATTTCCGTAAAGTCCTGCTACTGATGCAAGATTGATTATATGACCGCTTCTCTGTCTCATCATTACAGTAGCGACATGCTTAGTCATATTGAATACGCTTTTCTGATTTACTGCTATTACAGCGTCATAGCTTTCCTCACTCATTCTTGCAAGGAGTCCGTCTTTAGTGATACCTGCATTGTTTACAAGTACATCTATTGTACCAAATTCAGCTTTTACAGCTTTCACCATTTCTTCACATTCAGCATATCTTGAAACATCAGCCGGAAAGCATACTGCTTTAACTCCGAATGCCTGACATTCCTTTGCTACGTTTTCAGCGTTAGCCTTATCGCTTTCGCTGGGATAGTGATTTATTGCTATATCGAATCCGTCTTTTGCAAGTCTCTTTGCTATGCAAGCACCTATTCCTTGAGATGCTCCTGTTATAATTGCTGTTGCCATATTTATCCTCCAAAATTAAAAGTTTTCGGTCAAGTCTTTTTCAAAAGGCTTGCAGGGGAGGTCTGGAGGGGGCAGAGCCTCCTCCAGCAGAACACAAACCCATCACGTTTTATTTAAGCATTAAGAAGCTTTTCAGCCTGCCCGAACATTTCCTTAATAATTTCACTGCATGGCTTTACTTCCTTTACGAGTCCTGCAATAGCTCCGCAAAGGAATGAACCTTCATCAAGATTTCCGTCCTGAACAGCCTTTCTGAGTGAGCCGAGTGTAAGATTTTCAAATTCATCGGGAGTAAGAGTTCCGTCCTTTTCACCGCTTGCAAGCATTTTTGAAAATTTTGTCTTTATGCCTCTGCACGGGTGACCTGTATATCTTCCGGTAACAACGCTGTCAGTATCTTTCGCCCTGATAACGAGTTCCTTATAAGTAGGATTAATCTGACATTCTTCAGAAGCGAGGAAACAAGTTCCTGCCTGTACTCCCTCAGCACCGAGCATAAATGATGCTGCAATTCCTCTTCCGTCCGCAATACCTCCTGCGGCGATTACCGGAATACTTACTGCATCAACAACCTGTGGTACAAGGCACATTGTAGTAATTTCACCGATATGTCCTCCGGATTCCATACCCTCTGCAACTACTGCATCAGCTCCGGCACGTTCCATACGCCTTGCGATTGCTACTGACGGAATTACCGGAATTACCTTAATTCCTGCCTCTTTCCAAGCTGAAATATATTTTCCGGGATTTCCTGCACCTGTTGTTACTAATGGTACTTTCTCATCAATGACAAGCTGTGCAAGGTCATCAGCATTCGGACTCATAAGCATTATATTTACTCCAAAAGTCTTGTCAGTCATAGACTTGCATGCTCTAATCTGTTCACGGAGATAGTCGATAGGTGCAGAACCTCCGGCAATTATTCCGACTCCTCCGGCATTTGATACAGCTGATGCAAGCTTGCTTTCGGCAATCCAAGCCATACCGCCCTGTAAAATCGGATATTCACAATTTAATAATTCAGTAATTTTTGTCTTCATAAATTTCGTATTCCTTTCAGATTTAGTATTCAAGAATAATTGCACCATAAGTAAGACCTGCTCCGAATCCTACCATGCAAACCTTATCACCTCTTTTAATTCTGCAATTTTCAAGAGCCTCATCAAATGCAAGCGGAACAGATGCACTTGATGTATTTCCGTTATGGTCAAGAGTAACAACAATCTTATCCATTGATACTTTCATATTTTTCGCAGCAGTTTCAATAATTCTCAGATTTGCCTGATGAGGAACTATTACATCAATATCACCAGCAGTCATATTGATTTTTTCCGCTGCACATTCAAGAGCTTTCGGAAGTGCTTTTGTAGCAAATTTATATACTTCCTTTCCGTTCTGAACAAGACCATGCATTTTCGGGTCAGCAAACCCGTCATCAAATTGTGTTGAATCCGCAAATTCCTCTTTGCGGTTTATACATCTTGCAAAAAGAAGTCTTGCACCACTTCCGTCAGAGGCAAGATAGCTTGAATAAAGCTTGTCGCTTTTTTCGATTATAGATGCCGATGCACCGTCTCCGAAAAGTATGCAAGTGCCTCTGTCGGTAAAATCGGTAATTCTTGAGAGATTTTCACTTGCAACAACAAGTGCATACTTCATATTTTCTTCTGTTTCAAGAAAACGCCTTGCCGTATCCATAGCATATATATATCCGGTGCAGGCAGCGTTGAGGTCAAAAGCCATTGCGTTGAATGCCTTTATTTCATTCTGGATTATGCTTGCAACACTCGGAGTATGAAAATCATTTGTTATCGTACAGCATATTATAAGACCAATTTCGTCGGGATTTATACCCGCCTTTTCAACAGCCTTTTTGCATGCCTCTGCACCCATGTACCAAGTAGGCTCCCAGGCGGAAATATGCCTTGAAACTATTCCTGTACGGGTTCTTATCCACTCATCATTTGTATCTACAAATTTAGCAAGGTCGTCATTAGTAACAGACTGTTCAGGAACATAACTGCCCATAGAAACAATATTTATACCCATTTTTATCCATTACTGAAAACTTATAAAAAGTTATAAAACAAACTTTTATGTTTCATTCCTTGTTCAACGTGTCCACTTTTGCTTAAGAACTACTTGCGTTTGATATGACACTCCAAAGGCTTAAATTCCCGACTACCGTATCGGTAAATATTAACAGCACTTGTTTCAGCTATGCTGTTAATCCATATCGCATTAAATTAACACTTGCCTGTAAAATTCATAGAAACATTGTTCCTGTACAGCTTTGGCTAAGTGTTTATTTTTCATCATACCCTTTACATTCAAATCTTCCATAACTATAAACTTTGGTTTTCGGTTTATAATTTCAGAGGTTACCTGATGTAAATAATTATGACGTATATTTGTTAGCTGGTAATTTAATTTTAAAAGCTGTCTTTCGCTTTTTATAATATTGCGTGTTTTACAGTAATTACCTCCTTTTTTGTTTTTTAAATATTTTCAGATATTCTGCGTTGCAATCTACGCTTTTTCTTCTTTAGTTTTCTGACTTTTTCAGTCTTATTGATATTTCTGTAAACTGTTCCATCTGAACCGACTGCAAGGTTTTTTATACCTATATCAATACCAATTCCATGATTTATTGGCTTTTCTTCTGATTCTTCACATTCAATTCCTACCGAAATCCACCAGTTCAAGCCGTCAAATGTAATTCTTGGATTGGAATACTTTGTATTTACCGGAATTTTGCCTGACTCTGCAAGTTTTATCAGATTAAATTTCTGTTTATTTGCTTTTCGGCTTGCTGTAAGTTTTTCAAGTTTTACGTGGGTAGAGGTAAAGCTGATTTTTGAAGTATCGGCATAAAAAGACGGTTTTGATTTCTTTCTGCTCTTGAAATTTGGATAGCCTGATATTCCTTTAAAGAAATTTACATATGCTTTACAGGCATCCTTGACAGCCTGTTTTACAATGTTATTGCTGTAATCATTTTTAAAAAGTTTGGTTATTTGCTTATTATTTGGCATAAGCATTACTTTGAGAGTCTTAGTCATTTTCTGTAAACTCCTTATGGATTCACGATTTACAGCATAAAAGCCTCCCTGATTAATTTCTTTGAAAATAGTTATTGTAATATCACAAAATTTGTGTTATAGTATAAGTAAAGACTGTCTGAAAAAATAGTATCAGACATTTCTATTTTAATCTATTTTACATTATTTTGCAATGACTTTTTGTCACTTTAACGAACCAATTCCAAATTATCGTTGATTTGCACAAATTATTATGTTGAAATTCATACACATTGCAACAATTAAGAAAGGAATGTTTTATCTTATGAATATCGCTTTATTTTCGGGTCAAGGTTCACAGTATACCGGCATGACAAAGGATTTATATGAATCCGACAATTCACTTTCAGTAATTTTTGATACAGCCTCTGAAGTAATCGGCAGGGATATAAAGGATATATGCTTTAATGCCGATGAATCGGTACTTGCACAGACTGTAAACTCTCAGCCGGCAATTATGACTGCATCGCTTGTATGTCTTGAATCTGCCAAAAAAAAGGGCTTTGAATTTTCGGGTGTGGCAGGTCACTCGCTCGGAGAATATGCCGGAATGGTTGCCTGCGGAATAGTATCAATGGAGGACGGTTTCCGTCTTATAAAGGCTCGTGCAGAGGCTATGGATAAAGCCGCAAGGGAAAACAAGGGAGCAATGTCAGCCGTGCTTAAGCTTACTCCTGAACAGATTGAAGAAGTATGCAAATCCGTTGACGGCTATGTTGTACCGGTAAATTACAATTCACCACAGCAGACTGTTATTGCTGGAACTGTTGAGGCTGTTGCAAAGGCAACAGAAGAATTTGCAAAACTCAAAGCAAGAGTAGTACCTCTTAAAGTAGCAAGTGCATTTCATTCAAAGCTTATGGAATCAGCTTCAAAGGAATTTTATGAAACTGCAAAGAATATAAAATTCAGAAAGCCTGAAATTAAATACTATTCAAACGTAACCGGTGCGGAACTCACTGATTTTTCAGATATGCCGTCACTTCTTGCAAAACATATAGTATCTCCTGTACTATTTACATCAGAACTCAATGCAATGAAAAATGACGGATTCACAGCTTTCTATGAATTTGGCCCTAACAAGGTTCTCACAGGTCTCGTTAAGAAAACTTTAAAGGACGTTAAAGCAGTAAACATTGAAAATCTTAAAACTCTTGAGGAGGTATTCTGCAATGAATAAGTATACTTTAATCGGCCACCCTCTCGGACATTCCATGTCACCGATGATTCATGAGGGATTATTCAAGCTTAAAGGAAAAAACTGTCCTTATGACCTTACAGACATAACACCGGAAAATCTTTCATCAAAAGCAGATTTTCTCAGAAGTCTTTCGGGATTCAATATAACAATTCCGCACAAGGTAGCCGTTATTGACCTTATAGACGAAATGGCAGAAAGTGCAGAAAGATACAATTCTGTAAACTGCGTTGCAAATAAGGACGGAAAGCTTATCGGATACAATACCGACTGTGACGGATTTCTCCTGTCAGTAAATTCAAAAAACATGCCCATTGACGGAAATGTCCTCCTTATAGGTTGCGGAGGAGTCGGAAGAATGATTGCTGTTGAAACAGTACGTCATGGCGGAAAGCTTACTGTTGCACACATTCCCGAAGCTCTTGAAATGGCTGAAAGTCTTAAAAGCGAAATTCTTGCAAAATATCCCTCAGCAGTCATTAAAACCATAGATATAAGCAAAATATCCGGTAATTTTGATATGCTTATAAATGCCTCTCCCGTTGGAATGTATCCGAAATCTGATAACTGCCCTGTAAGTGATGAAATAATATCAGACTGTGGCTGTGTATTTGATGTTGTATACAATCCGGTTGAAACTCTGCTTGTAAAGAAATTCAGAGAACAGGGAAAAACTGCTCTCGGCGGAACTGCTATGCTTGTATATCAGGCAGTAAAGGCTCACGAAATATGGAACGGCGATTTTTATACCGATGATGAAGTAAATTCCATTATAAAATCGGTTGAAGAAAAAATCCGTTCCGACTTCAGATAAAAAGGAGATTTTTTTATGACTCTATATCTATGCGGATTTATGGGTTGCGGAAAAACTACTGTCGGAAAAATTATAGCAAAAAGACTCGGTCTTGCATATTTTGATTCCGATGAGGAAATAGTAAGCAAGGAAAATATGACCATTCCGGAAATATTCGATAAAATGGGTGAACCTTATTTCCGCAAATCCGAAGCAGAAACTATTAAAAACTTTATCGGACACAAAGCCGTAGTTTCATGCGGAGGCGGTGCTATGCTCAATTCCGATACAGCAAAAAGTGTTTCCGAAAACGGCGGAATTATTATATTTATTGATGTTCCGTTTGATGTATGCTATGAAAGAATAAAAGGCGATTCAAACAGACCTATTGCCGTTCAGAGTACAAAGGAACAGCTCCTTGAACGCTATAATCAGCGTTATCCCATATACCTGAAAAATTCGGAAATCAGAGTTGAATGTGACTGTTCCCCTATGGAATCTGCTGAAAAAATAATTTCTGCAATAAAGCTCCGGAGGTAATAAATTCCCGATGAAAATATACAATGCTGAAATATATACCATGACCGACAAGACAGGCGGTATTATTGAAAACGGATATATTGAAATATCCGGAAGAAAAATTACAGCAGTAAAAAAAGGAACTCCCGAAAAAATCAGTCCGGAAGATATTGACGCTAAAGGCGGTACAGTATACCCAGGATTTATCGATGCACATACACATCTCGGAATAATAGAGGACGGAATAGACTTCGAGGGTGATGACTGCAATGAATCCTCTGACCCCTTTACTCCGCAAATGAGGGCTGTTGACGGAATAAATCCATTTGACAGATGCTTTTCAGAGGCAAGAAAAAGAGGTATTACAGCAGTTGCATCATGTCCGGGGAGTGCCAACGCATGCGGAGGAGAAATCGCATTTATAAAGACAGACGGAATATTTATAGATGATATGATTATTGAAGGCGTAAAGGGTATGAAATTTGCACTCGGAGAAAATCCAAAGCGTGTATACAATGACAAGGACGAATCCCCTGTTACAAGAATGGCAGTTTCCGCAATTATAAGAGAGGGACTTTACAAGGCAAAACGCTATATGAATGACTATGACGCACATCTTGCAGACAGCGACAGCCTTGACCCTCCGGAATATGACATAAAATGCGAATCCCTTATACCGCTTTTAAAACGCAGGGCAAAGGCATATTTTCACTGTCACCGTGCCGACGATATTTGTACGGCTGTAAGAATTTCACGTGAATTTAATCTGAAAGCCGTAATAATTCACGGAACTGAAGGCTATCTTGTTCCGGATATTCTGAAAAGGTTTAAAATTCCTGTAATATGTGGCCCTGTAATATGTGACAGGTGCAAGCCCGAAATGAAAGGCCTTGACCTTAAAAATGCCGGAGAACTTAATAAAAACGGTGTTCTTACTGCAATATGCACTGACCATACTGTAATTCCTATACAGTATCTTCCGATTTCAGCACAGGCTTGTCAGAAAGGCGGTCTGAATTTTATAGAAGCTCTTAAAGCAGTTACAACAAATCCTGCTTTAATTATGGGGGCGGAAAAGGCAATAGGCTCTCTTAAACCCGAAATGGATGCTGATTTGCAGTTATATCCGAAAGATTCAAATCCCCTTGACCTCCTTTCCGAACCAATTCTTGTTATGATTAATGGTAAAACAGTATGAAAAAGCTTACAGTATTAATTATATCGGCATTTATGCTGTCCGATATATGTGCATACAATTCATATGCGGAAGATTTATATTATACCGGTGAATATACAATATCTTACAGCGTATCTGAAAATGATACAATTACGATTTTAAAATGTTCCGGAAACGGCGAAATCCTTTATATTCCCGATACAATAGACGGCTTGCCTGTTACGGAAATAAATCCCTCCGCATTTGTATCATGCACAAATCTTAAAAAAATAGATGTTTCATATGATAACAAGTATTTTACAGTCGAAAACAATATGCTTATGAGCCGTGACAGAATACAGCTTATAAAATATACAGGTTCAGACCATACAGCAGTAATTCCCTATGGAGTTGAAAAAATTCAGACACATGCATTTTTCGGCACGCAGGCAGAATATATAAATATTCCCGAAACTGTTTCATATATTGATGACTATGCATTTATGGGTTGTACATCTCTGAAAAGAATAGATATTCCGAATAGAGTTGAATATATCGGGAGGAGCTGTTTTTTCAGCTGTCCCTATCTCTCAGAAGTTTATATTCCCGAAGGAATTACAGCAATTTATGATGATACTTTCTATGCATGTCCGAGTCTGCAGGAATTAATTATTCCGCAGTCGGTTACTTCAATAGGAAATGACATTCTCTCTCCATCTGAAAGCAACACCTACAATCCAATTATATATGGCTTTTACGGAAGTCCCGCAAAGGAATATGCACAGGACAATAATATAACTTACAGAATTATAGGCGATGTAAATAATGACTTTCAGCTTAATGCATCTGATGCATCAAGCATACTTGCAGATTATGCATCAGTGTCCGCCGGCAATGAATCATCATTCAGCCACAGTCAGAAAGTATGCGGAGATATAAACAGGGACGGCACTGTAAATTCCGCTGATGCTTCAGCAATACTCTCAAAATACGCTGAAATTTCATCAGGCGGATAACAGCTTATTTTTTTCTGAAACTATTGCAAATCCCAAAAAATGTGATATAATAATTATGCCGGTTTCTTTGCCGGAAAAATATTTATACCGGAGGAATCAATGAAAAAAATTACTGTTGTTACCGGTCATTACGGCACCGGGAAAACTAATCTTTCAGTAAATATAGCTATGAATATCAAGGCACAGGGCAAGCCGGTATGTGTCATTGACCTTGACATTGTAAACCCATATTTCCGGACTGCCGATTTTAAAAAGCTTTTTGAAGAAAATAATATAAAACTTGTTGCTCCCGAATATGCAAACTCAAATCTTGATATTCCTGCTCTGAGCTTTGATTTGGAACAGCTTGCAATGTCTGATAATTATCTTGTAATAGATGTCGGCGGAGATGATGCAGGTGCAACGGCTCTCGGAAGATATTCACAGGCTCTCGAAAAGTTCCGTGATGATATTGAGATGATTTATGTAATAAATGCCTACCGCTATCTGACTCCGACTCCTGATGATGCTCTTGAGCTTATGTACGAAATCGAAAACGCCTCGCATATGAAGCATACCGCAATAGTAAACAATTCAAATCTCGGAAGCGAAACTACTCCCGAAACTATTGAAAATTCCTTTGAATTTGCGGAAGAAATTTCCCTCAAAGCTGAACTCCCGATTCTCTTTAATGCATGCAGAGAGGATTTGGCGGAATTTATTGAAGACAAAAACCTTATGCCAATTAAAGTTTATGTAAAACCATTCTGGGAAAGGTAATTTCAATATGACAAAAGCCGGAAAAATTATAGCTCTGACATCAATAATTTTATGTGCTGTATCATTCATAAACAAAGGTCTGAAATATTCCAATATACCGCAGTTTATATTTGAATATGAAAAAAACGATAACGGCGGAATTACTATTTCAGATTACACAGGAAAAAATTCTGATGTTATTATTCCCGATACTATCGGCAAGTTACCCGTTACGGAAATAGGTTACATGGGATACAATCAGAAAATCAAATCCGTAACTATTCCCGATAGCGTGAAAAAAATTTCCGAAAGTGCATTTTCCCACTGTGAAAATCTTGAATATGTAAATATTCCCGAAAGCGTTGAATATATCGGTGCATGGGCATTTTGTGGAACTCCTTTTGAGGAAAGTCTCGGCAATGATGATTTTATCATAATCAACGATAAATTTCTCTATAAATACAACGGGAACAGCGATAACGTTACTATTCCCGACGGAGTTACTTCAATATGCAACGGAGTCTTTTATGAAAATAATCTGATAAATATTGAAATTCCCGAAAGCGTTGAATATATCGGCAGAGGAGCTTTTCAAAAATGCGAAAATCTGAAAAGCATTGATATTCCTGAAAATGTAAAAACTATTGAACCATATATTTTTAAGGAATGTAAATCACTTTCCCGAATTTCAATTCCGAACGGAACAGAAAAAATCGGGGATTCGGCATTTTTCGGCTGTGGAATTGAAAATATCAGCATACCCGATAAAATTACAGAAATTCCCGAAAGTGCCTTTGAAGAATGTTCCTCGCTGAAAGAAGTTAATTTCCCTGACGGTATTAAAACCATAGGCGTTAAAGCTTTTCAGAACTGCACCTCACTTGAAAATATTAATTTTCCCGATGGTCTTGAAACTATCGGAAACGATGCATTCTATAAAACTGCTTTAAAGGAAATAATACTTCCCGAAAGTGTTTCCTCTCTGGGAAATCATACTTTCAGAGAATGTACTTCTGTAAAAAAAATCAGGCTATCATCAGACTTAAAAACAATTCCGACAGAATGTTTTGACAGCTGTACATCTCTTACTGAAATTGAAATTCCGGAGGGCGTTGAAACAATCGAAATGAATGCATTTCAGAATAATTCGTCACTCAAATTTGTGAGACTTCCCAACAGCCTGAAAAATATAGAGCTTAATGCTTTCGCTGACAGCAATATTAAATATGTATTTATTCCCGACAGCGTAGAATATTTCGACAGGCAGGCTTTTCTGAATGATACCGATAAACCTCCCGTTACTTTAATGTATACCGAAAATTGTCTCGCCAAAGAAGATTTGAAAGAGGCAAAAGCATGGCGTGTATGGGACGATTATGAACTTAAAACAGTAAATTCCAGAGAAGAAGCAGAAAAAATTATGCCTGAATTTAATAAATAAATCACATTGAAAGAAGGTGACAAAATGGCTAAGATGACAGTTATTTCCGAACGCTGTAAGGGTTGCGGATTATGCACAACCGTATGCCCTAAAAAAATCGTTGAACTCCAGAAGGAAAAGCGTAATAAAAAGGGATATTTCTATGCTGTCTGCACAGACGAATCACTCTGTATAGGCTGTGCAATGTGCGGTATGATGTGTCCTGACTGTGCAATTGTCGTTGAAAAATAATTATTTGAAAGGAGCTGTTAAGCTTTGGAAAGAAATTTAATGAAAGGCAATGAAGCTCTTGCAGAGGCTGCTATAAGAGCAGGCTGTAAATGCTTTTTCGGCTATCCTATTACTCCTCAGACTGAACTTTCCGCATACATGGCTAAACGTATGCACAAGGCAGGCGGAGTATTTCTTCAGGCTGAATCTGAAATCGCTGCTATAAATATGGTACTCGGTGCAGCGTCTACGGGTGTACGTGCAATGACATCTTCATCATCTCCCGGAGTATCTCTAAAGGCAGAGGGAATTTCATATCTTGCCGGTTCAGATGTTCCCGCACTTATCATAAATGTACAAAGAGGAGGCCCCGGACTCGGAGGTATTCAGCCCTCACAGGCGGATTACTGGCAGGCTACAAGAGCTATGGGTCACGGAGATTTTCAGATACTTGTATTTGCTCCGTGTTCAGTTCAGGAAATGGTCGATATGGTTGTAAAAGCATTTGATACTGCTGATAAGTACAGAATCCCTGCTATGATTCTCGCTGATGGTCTTTTAGGTCAGATGATGGAACCTGTTTCATTCCCCGAAATAAATCCCGATGCTCACGATAAGAGCGGTTGGTCTGCAAACGGTCATGGAAACAAGCGTGAACATCATATCATAAACTCCCTTTATCTTCAGGCAAATGAACTTGAGGACAAGGTAAGGGAACGTTTCGAGAGATACGAAACAATCAAGGCTAACGAAACCGATGCCGAACTTTATCTCACTGACGACTGCGATATTCTTGTATGTGCATACGGTGCTTCTGCAAGAATTGTAAAATCAGCAGTAAATTCAGCAAGAGCTATGGGAATAAAGGCAGGTATGTTCAGACCTAAGACACTCTGGCCTTTCCCTGTAAAAGAAATCAACAAGGCTTGTGAAACCGCATCAGATATTCTCTGCGTTGAAATGTCAATGGGTCAGATGATTGACGATGTAAAGCTTGCTATAAACTGTTCAAAGCCTGTATCATTCTTCGGAAGAACAGGCGGAGTTATTCCTACTCCTGCTGAAGTTCTTGAAAAAATCAAAAAGATTGGAGGCAAAAATTAATGGCTGTCGTATTTGAAAGACCTAAGTCACTCCTTGATGTCCCTACACATTACTGCCCCGGCTGTTCACACGGTATAGTTCACCGCCTTGTATGTGAAGTAATTGACGAAATGGATATTGAGGGCGATACTATCGGTGTATGTCCGGTAGGCTGTGCCGTAATGGCATATGATTATTTCGGCTGTGATATGATTGAAGCTCCTCACGGAAGAGCTCCGGCTGTTGCAACAGGCGTAAAAAGAACTAATCCCGATAAATTCGTATTTACATATCAGGGTGACGGCGACCTTGCTGCTATCGGTACTGCTGAAACAGTTCATGTAGGTGCAAGAGGCGAAAATATCGTTATTATATTCATAAACAATACTATCTACGGAATGACAGGCGGTCAGATGGCTCCAACAACAATCCCCGGACAGATTACACAGACCACACCTTTCGGACGTGACCCACAGCTTGCGGGATACCCTGTAAGAGTATGCGAACTTATGGCTACTCTCTCCGGAACTGCTCTTGCCCAGAGAGTTGCCGTTGATACAATTCCGCATATCAGAGAGGCTAAAAAAGCTATACGCAAGGCTTTTGAAAATCAGAAGGAAAAAAGAGGTCTTTCAATTATTGAAGTTCTTTCAACTTGCCCTACAAACTGGGGACTCTCTCCCGTTGACGCTGTAAAGAGACTTCAGGACGAAATGATTCCTTATTATCCTCTTGGAGTTTATAAAGATGTTACCGCAAAGGAGGAAGAAAAGTAATGACTACTGAAATACTTCTTGCAGGATTCGGCGGACAGGGTGTACTTTTTGCCGGAAAAATTCTCGCATACTGCGGTCTTATGGATTCAAAGGAGCTTTCATGGCTTCCCTCTTATGGTCCTGAAATGCGTGGCGGTACTGCTAACTGTTCAGTATGTATTTCCGATGAGCCAATCGGTTCTCCGCTGATACTTAATCCGGATATTCTCATTGCTATGAACGGCCCTTCATATGACAAGTTCATAAATGCCGTAAAACCTGACGGAAAAGTATTTATAGATTCAACTCTTGTTGATTCAAAGTGCGAAAGAACTGATATAGAATGTTTCTATATTCCGTCTACTGAAATGGCTGATACTCATGGATTAAAGGGCGGTTCAAATATGGTTCTCCTCGGCAAGCTCATCAAGGAAACTAATCTTTTCACTTTCGATACTATGCAGAAAGCTGTTGAAAAGGTCGTACCTCCTGCAAAGGCTAAGCTTATCGAAAATAATCTTAAAGCTATAAAAATGGGTATGGAATACCAAAAATAATACATAATGCGGACGAATAAATTTCGCCCGCATTTTTTTAATTATATATTGACATAATTTTTGATTAATGCTATAATTTGCTTAATAAAAAATGGGGTGAATATAATGAAAATCAAAATTATTACAGCTCTTGCAGTTTTATGCGTCATGAATTTTACGGCATGCGGTGAAATGGATGAATATGAAGATATATCAGATACGGCTGAAACTACTGAAATCCAGACTGACATTAAAGAGGAAACAAGCGAATATTCAGAAGAAATTATTCCGGAAACAAGTTCAAAGGATTACAGTGAAATTTTTTCCGTTGCGGAAAATACACTTTTTTACGGAAATGAAATAAAATATTCGGATTTTTACTGTGAACAGAGCGAAACAGCAAAAAAATGTTTCGATACTGTAAAAAGCGGAATATACAACGAATATTTTATAGAATCCGGAAAGGCTCATGATTTCTATTCTTTCGGCAATTATATATATTATACCGAAAGAAGCGAAAATAATGATTACTATGATTTTATCGAGAAAGACAGCGAATATTATGAACGTCACAGTTCCGGAAGCGAATATTATAAAACTGATAACTGCATAACATCGTTTCTTTATGATGTTATGAATAATTACGAATACAAAGAAAGCTGTTATTTTACAGCTTACAATGAAAAATATACATGTGAAATATATTCATCGGGAGACAATATATGTATTCTCTATTTCCGTGAGGGAGATATTTGCTGTGCAGTATATACCGATGAAAACGGTACGCATATTATTGAAAACTATCATCTCTATGAATCAGGAAATATGCTTAATGAACAATTTATGCTTGAACAGTTTAACCAGTGTCAGCAGAATATTCATCATAATGAAGAAGAACAACATGAAAACAATTTTGATTACAGCTTTAACTTCAATCAGAATAATAACTTTGATTTTGACGCCGAAAGAATCAGGGGAGAAAATATTGAAAATCCGCATATAGTTGAAAGCTATCGGGAATACTTTGATACTGCTGATGAATTTTCAATATATATAACCGCAAAACGTGGGGAATTAATGCAGTATGAATATGCGACAAAATCGGGCATAAATTACTATAATAAAAGCGGTCTGCAAAAAGCAGATGAAAAAGCTATTATAAATGAAAATCTTGAATTTGAAAACAAGCATTATTCCAGATGCTACTATGAAGATGAAACCTTAAACTATACTTTATATGATGATTCTGATTATTCTGATATATATATTTATTATATCATTCAGAATAACGACCGCCCCGAATTTAATGATGTTGATGAGTTCATAGAAGCCTATAACGTCACTATCAACAACGAAAAATATATATGCGAGGTATGGCATGCAGGCGTTACCGATTTCAACGTATACTGTAAGGACGGAAAAGTTATTGCAATAGATACAGTATTTTATGGCGAACATGAATACAGCGTTATAGAATATCTTTATGACTATGCAGAAACTGAAAACATTTCAGAACCCGAAATTTACAATACATACTCCGAGGAGGGAAACTTTCAGTGAATAAAAAGGATTACGAAAACAGCGACAAGGGACTCGGAAAAACTTTAAGCTATATTTTAAGACATCACCCCGAGGCTTTTAACGTTCATATGGATTCACATGGCTGGGTAAACGTTGATGAGCTTTTATCACAAATGCGTAAAAGGGGAAGAATTATAGACCATGAAATTCTTGAAAGAATTGTGCGTGAGAATGATAAAAAGCGTTACAGCTACAACGAAAACAAAACTAAAATAAGAGCAAATCAGGGACATTCAATTCCCGTTGACCTTGAACTTTTACCAGTTACTCCGCCCGATACGCTTTACCATGGAACAGCCGAAAAATTTCTTGAATCTATATTTCAGAAGGGAATTATGAAAATGTCAAGAAATCATGTACATCTTTCTGTCGATACTGAAACCGCTTTTGATGTCGGCTCACGCCATGGAAATCCTGTTGTGCTTGAAATAGATTCAAAAAGAATGTACGATGACGGTCTTGATTTCTATCTTTCCGAAAATAAAAGATGGCTCTGCGAATACGTTCCGGTTAAATATATATCAGCTGTTATAAAAAAGAAAGGCGATGAATTATGCACGGAAAAATTATAATTATAGAAGGTCTTGACGGTTCGGGAAAAAGCACTCAGTTTGAACTTCTTCAAAGCAAATTCGGAAACTGCCGTTTTATAACATTTCCGAATTATGATTCACCAAGCGGTGAAATAATTACAGAATATCTTAACGGAAATTTTAAAGAAGAAAATCCTGTGAAAAGTGCGTATTCTGCAAGTACATTCTATGCCATTGACAGATATATAAGCTATAAATCCGACTGGGGCAGGGATTACCAATCAGGACAGAATATTATTTCGGCAAGATATACGACTTCAAATGCAATATATCAGATGACTAAACTTGAAAAATCCCACTGGAATGAATACTGCTCATGGCTATACGATTTGGAATACAATAAAATGGGTATTCCCCGCCCCGATGCCGTAATATTCCTTGATGTTCCGGTTGAAATTTCACAGAAATTACTATCTGTACGTTATCATGGCGATGAATCAAAAAAGGATATTCACGAATCTGATATAAATTATCTCAAAAAATGCCGTGATTCTGCAATCTATGCAAGTTCACATGATAATAAAAATACTCCATGGCATATTATTAACTGCTGTGAAAATAACATGCTCAGAAGTATTCAGGATATTCAGACGGAAATTGTAAAAATCATATCAGATATATTGACACGGTTTTTGAATGAGTAAATAAATAACGAATTGATTATATATTTTGAATACTTGAATAAAATTATCATATTATTTATCTCGCGATATAATTTTTAGTGAGGAAATTAATTAAAATATACAAACTTTAATATTAAAATGTATTTTAAATCTGATGATATTATTTATCATTCTATATTTATTTAGATAACAAAATTCAATATATGTTTTAAAATATTCATAAATATTTAACTCGTTCAAAAACCCTGGATATATTGACAAAATTCTGAAAATGATATATAATATGCTTATAATATAAAACGAGGTGAAAAGAATTGCGTTATAATTTCTGCTAATCAATTTAAAAGTGCATACATTTTTCAAGGGGAATATTCCCTTTTGTTGTGTTGCACTTATGCAGAAATATAATGCTTTCCGGTTAATAATATAAATGCTGTTGCTCCGTATTACCGCAGGAAAACTATATATTTCTGCGGTAATTCTATTTTATAAGGAGTTTTAATTTTATGTCACAAATAAATATATCAAATCTTACTTTTGCATATGACGGAGCTTCTGAAAATGTCTTTGAAAATGTAAGCTTCAGCATAGATACTGACTGGAAACTCGGTTTCACCGGAAGAAACGGCAGAGGAAAAACTACTTTTATGAAACTTCTGATGAAAAAATATGAATACAGCGGAAGTATTTCTTCATCAGTAAATTTTGAATACTTTCCTTATGATATTCAGGATACATCAATGCTTACAATGTATATAATTGATGAAATCTGTCCGGACTGCGAAAACTGGAGAATTTTAAAGGAACTTGCAAAGCTTGATATAAATGAAGATGTTCTTTACCGCCCTTTCTTTACACTCTCAAACGGCGAACAGACAAAAATTCTTATATGTGCAATGTTCCTTAAGGAAAACAGCTTTATGCTTATTGATGAACCTACAAATCATCTTGACACAAAGGGAAGAATACTCTTAAGCAAATATCTTAACTCCAAAAAGGGATTTATACTTATTTCACATGACAGGGATTTTCTTGATGGCTGTACTGACCATACGCTTTCTATAAACAGAAATAATATTGAAGTCTGCAAGGGAAATTTCTCCGCATGGTATCAGAATAAGCAAATGCAGGATAATTCTGAAATATCACAGAATCAGAAACTTAAAAAAGATATTAAACGCCTTGAAAAATCTTTCAGACAGTCAGCAGAATGGTCCGACAAAGCCGAAAAATGCAAAATCGGATTTGACCCCGCAAAAACTGAAAAAAATATCAACCGCCGTCCGAATGAGGGTGCTAAATCAAAAAAGATGATGAGCCGTGCAAAAGCTATACAGTCAAGGCAGTCTGAAAAAATATCAGAAAAATCATCACTTCTGAAAAATATTGAAATAAGTGACAGCCTTAAGCTTTCTCCGCTGAAATATCATTCCGGAAATCTTGTTGCGCTCCGCAGTATTTCAATAGAATATGACAGCAAAATAATCTGCCGAAACGTAAACCTTACTTTAAAAAACGGTGAATGTGTTGCTTTATGCGGTAAAAACGGCTGTGGAAAATCAAGTATAATCAGGCTTATATGCGGTGAAAATATTAAATATTCGGGTGATTTTTACAAGGGTTCACAGCTTAAAATATCATATGTACCTCAGAATATTTCAGGAATATCAGGCAGTATTGCAGATTTTGCAATGAAATCCGATGTTGATGAAAGTCTGCTGAAATCCATTTTATTCAAACTTGGATTTGAAAGAAATCAGCTTTCAAAAGATATATCAGAATTAAGTGAAGGACAGCGAAAAAAGGTTATACTTGCCTCAAGCCTATGCACTCAGGCTCACTTGTATATATGGGACGAACCGCTGAATTTTATTGATGTCATTTCAAGGATTCAGATTGAAAACCTCATAAAGGTTTACAAGCCTTCTATGATTCTCGTTGAACATGACAACGCTTTTATTAAAAACGTGTGCGACAATATCATAAATCTTTAAATTCCTTGTTGACATAATACGGAAAATATGATAATATAATATAAATGATTATTTTCAGGGGGATTTTTTAATGAAATACTGTAAATTCTGTGGGGCAGAAATTCCTGATGACGGAGTATGCACATGTCCCGAATCTCAAAACGAAACTATTTCCAGAAATTCCGGCAATAATAAATCAATGATAATTGCCGGTGTTGCCGTACTTGCCGGCATAGTTATTATTATCGGACTTTTCGGTGCTGTTTTTGGCGGAGGATATAAAAAACCGGTTGACTATTTCTTTACAGGTTTTAAAAAATGTAAGGTAAGCACTATGGCTAAGTCACTTCCCGATGAGGCATCTGATAAGCTCAAGGAAACTACAAGTGATGAAGACCTTGAATCTCTTATAAGCCTGCTTGAACTCGGATACGGAAAAAATATAAAAATATCCTACGATATAGAGGATAAAAAGGCTCTTGATAAAGATGAGATAAAATCTCTTGAAAAATCAAGCGGTCTTGACATAAAAAAGGCTTATGACCTTACTGTTGATGTTGAATTTAAAGGAAAAAAAGAGGAAGAAGAAACTTCAATTCATCTCACTGTCGCAAAAATCAAGGGCGAAGGCTGGAAGCTTGTAACCGATAACGCTCTTTCAGAATTAATGTAAAAAAATACGGAGGAATTTTATATGCTAAGCGAAACTGTAACGCAGGCTGTACAACAGGCTTCGGAAGGCATTTCAATTGAAGTATCAACTATTCTTAAATTCGGAATAGGTATGGCTTTTGTAATGTTTATTATATATCTGCTTGCCGAACTCACTCCGAAAATTGCAAAGCGTACTGACAAATTCCTTGAAAAACACCGTCCCGATAAAAACAAGGACGACCGCACTCACGAAGTAAAAAGCATATACGATATGCCCGACAAGAAATAAATATCTTTCAGCCGTTTGAATAATACGGCTGATTTTTTATGTCTATTCTGCACAAATAATATATATCGGATTTGATAAAAATGCAGATTTTAATGCGAAAACTGTATTTATTAACAAAATATTAACATTTGTCCCGGCTGTTATGATATAATAAAATTATATATCGGTTTTTTTATTTATCAGAGAGGATTGATTTTTTATGAAAAAAATGAAAAAGGCTGTTGCCGGTGCATTAAGTGCCTTAATGCTTTCCGCATCTGTATGCTCAACTTTATCTGCTCCGGTATCATATGCCGTTGAAAATGAAAATTATGCTGAAGCTCTTGCAATGTCGCTCTATTTCTTTGATTCAAATGAATGTGGTACTGAAGTTGATGACAACCCCCTTACATGGAGAGGCAACTGTCATACATATGACGGAAAAGCATCTCTTTCAAATGCTGTGAATTTCAATTCAGCTTATACATCAATAGTTGACCCTGACGGTGACGGCTATGCAGATGTAAGCGGTGGCTATCACGATGCCGGTGACCACGTTAAATTTAACCTTACAAACGGTTTTGCAGGTTCATCACTTGCCATGTCATACTATCTCAATGAGGGTGCTTATGAAAAAGCAGGCTGTGAAGACCACTTGTTTGAAATACTTAAAAAGATTTCTTCATATCTGATGAAAACAACATTCCTTAATGATGACGGAACAGTTGCTACTATATGCTATAACGTTTCAGATGATTCCGACCACTCTTACTGGCAGTCACCTGAAATTCAGACATATGACAGAAAAACTTACTGGATGAGTTCTTCAAACAATAACTCCGTTATATGCGGTGAAATGGCTTCCGCACTTGCCGGAACTGCATACGTATTAAAGGATTCAGACCCCGGATATTCCGCAGAATGTCTTAAATATGCAAAAGCTATCTATGATTTCGGAAATAAATATACAGGAAACGAAACCGCCGGTATGGGAAGTATGTACGGTACTGATTCAATGTATCAGGACGAAATGGCTCTTGCAGGTGCATGGCTCTATCTTAACGGAGAGGGTTCGCTCCCGTCATACAAGCCTACCGGAAACGGCTGTTATAATAATCAGTATTATGACTATCATCTTTACAGCTGGGATAAAGTATGGGCAGGCTATGCTACTATGATGTACAAAATCACCGGTGATTCAGCTTTTTCAAATGAAATGCAGTTTGAACTCAGTAACAAGGGCGGTTGTCCTACAAATTCATACAATGCTGCCGGCTGGGGTGCTTCAAGATATAACTGTGCTTTGCAGATGGTAGCTCTCGGACTTGCTGACGGCGATGCAAATTCAACATACGCTCAGGGTGCAAAATTCCAGATGGACCACATTCTCGGAAATAATTCCCGTGGATACAGCTTCCTCATAGGCTACGGCGACAAGTGGCCTACTCATATACATCACAGAGCTGCTAACCCCGGTAATGGTGATACTCCTGGTCAGAATGGTGACGCTAACGCTGATACAGCCGCTAAATATACAAACTATGGTATGCTCGTCGGCGGTGATGATTCAAGCGGAAATTATCTCGATACTACTAAAGAATATCAGTTCACAGAACCTGCTCTCGATTACAACAGTTGCTTTGCACTTGCATGTGCAGGGCTTGTAAATCTCTATGGCGGTGATTCCTCCGCAATAAATGACGTAATCAAAAACGCAAGCGAAATAAATGAAAACTATGTATTCAACGGCGGTTCTTCAAAACCCGATGTAACTACGACTACAACAACAGAAACTACAACAACGGAAACTACTACAACTACAAGCAATACTGATACAACGCTTAAAGGCGATTCCAACGGCGACGGAAATATTGATATTGCTGACGTTGTAGCAATTGCAGCATATGTAGGCGATTCAGCAGGAAATCCATTAAGTGAAAACGCTGTAAAATCCGCTGACGTTCATAATACCGGTGACGGAATTACTGCTAATGATGCTCTTAAACTTCAGCAGTTCCTTGCAAATATAGTAACAGAACTCTAAAATAACATGAAAGAATGTGCGGAGACTTGCCAAGATTTTTTACAAATTATATCGATGAAAACAATATAAAAATTACAGGAGATGATGCCCGTCATATCGGGCGTTCACTCCGAATGAAAATCGGTGATTCTGTTACACTCTGCTGTAACAATACAGATTATAATTGCAGTATAATATCAATTTCCGATGAAGAAGTAAGGCTAAAACTTATTGAAGCTGTTCCATGTGCATCTGAACCGGATATAAATGTAACTCTTTATCAGGCTGTTCCGAAGCTCGACAAACTGGAATTTATTATTCAGAAATCCGTTGAACTCGGTGTCAGCCGTATAGTTCCATTTATATCAAGAAGATGTGTTTCACGTCCTGATGAAAAAGATTTTTCAAAAAAGCTTGCACGCCTTAATAAAATTTCGGAACAGGCATCAAAGCAGTCCGGCAGAGGTATAATTCCGCCTGTAATGCCGATAATAAACTATAAAAAAGCTCTTGAAGATATGGCACTTCAGGATAAAATTATATTTCTCTATGAAAACGGCGGAAAAAGCTTTTCCGAAATAAATCTCAATGGTTTAAAAAATATAGGCATAGTTATCGGAAGCGAGGGCGGTTTTGACAATGATGAAGTTGAATCTGCACTTCTTAATCCTTCCGCTGAAACTGTCTGGCTCGGAAAAAGAATCCTCCGTTGTGAAACTGCACCAATAACAGCCCTCTCAATTTTGATGTTTTTAACAAAAAACATGTAAACTATTGCAGTTGCAGTTTATATATGATATAATATACTTGTAATGTTTTCAGATGACCGCAAGCATCTTTAAAAAAATTTATTCTTGCGGAGAAATGAGGATTAAAATGAAAAAATTTTCCGTCATAGCTCTTGCATTCAGTGCCGGTGCAGTATTCACTTTCGCTCTCACAAAACTTTTAGGAAAAAAATGTTCCTGCAAAAAGTATTATGACGATGAATTTGATGACAATTGCGATAATTACGATTTTGAAACAGACTGCTGTGCTGATGAAGACCTTGAAGTAGTTATTCCCGCTGAAGAAAATGATGAAACAGTTGAAGTTAAGGTTGAAGAAAAAGCTGAACCAGAAGAAACTCCTGCTGAAGAATCTCCGGCTGAAGAAAAAACTGAAGAATAATTATCAAAAAAAATCCCGTCAGAAAAAATCTGACGGGATTTTATTATGCCTTGTTTTTCATTTTAGCACGTGTTGTATTGCTTAAAATTCTCTTTCTG
Organism: uncultured Clostridia bacterium; assembly: GCA_945910815.1. GTDB lineage: Bacteria > Bacillota > Clostridia > Oscillospirales > Ruminococcaceae > Ruminococcus. Next base: position 13,366 of record CAMDZD010000018.1, on the reverse strand, counting down.
ATTCGGAGTGATTCCGGAGTAACTTCAAGAAGTTCATCATCAGCAAGAAATTCGAGACAGTCCTCAAGGCTTAATACTCTCGGAGGTACAAGTCTAAGTGCGTCATCACTACCGCTTGCACGGGTATTAGTGAGGTGTTTTCTCTTGCATACATTTACAACCAAATCTTCTGTTTTCGGAGATGCACCGACAATCATTCCCTCATATACAGGAGTTCCCGAACCGATAAAGAGCTGACCTCTTTCCTGTGCATTGTAAAGACCATAAGTTACAGCCTCACCGGTTTCAAATGATATAAGCGAACCTGTATTTCTTCTTTCAATATCGCCCTTGTATGGTTCATATCCCTCAAATACATGGCTCATAATACCTTCGCCCTTTGTATCCGTAAGAAATTCGCTCTTATATCCGAAAAGACCTCTTGCCGGAATAAGAAATTCAAGACGCATACGACTACCCTGAGGGTGCATTTCAGTGAGTTCTCCTTTACGTGTACCCATTTTTTCCATAACAGAACCGACACATTCTTCCGGAACGTCTATAACAAGTCTTTCAATAGGTTCAAGCTTTCTGCCGTTTTCGTCCTCCTTGAATAATACTCTCGGAGTCGATACGGAAAGTTCATAGCCCTCACGTCTCATATTTTCTATAAGGATAGAGAGATGCATTTCGCCACGTCCTGCAACCCTGAACGAATCTGTTGAATCAGTTTCAGTTACTCTGAGGGATACATCCCGGAGAAGCTCTCTGAAAAGACGTTCACGGAGCTGTCTTGATGTAACAAATTTTCCTTCTTTTCCTGCAAAGGGGCTGTCATTTACGGAGAATGTCATTTCAACAGTAGGTTCGCTTATCTTTACAAAAGGAATAGCTTCGACGTTTGCGGGGTCGCAGAGAGTATCTCCGATTGTAATATTTTCAATACCGCTTACCCATACAATATCGCCTACTTTAGCTTCCAGAGCTGATACACGGTTAAGTCCCTGAATCTGAAGAAGTGATACTATTTTTGAATTGTATGCTTTTTTGGATTCTGTATAATCGGCAACAGTAACCTGCTGACCTACTTTTATTTTTCCTCTTTCGATACGTCCTATGCCGATTCTTCCGACATATTCGTTATAGTCAATAGATGAAATAAGCATCTGCAAAGGTTCATCTTCTTCACCCTGCGGAGGGTCAATGTAATTGATAATAGTATCAAAAAGGGGCTTTAAATCCGTACCTGCTTCATACTGGCTGAGAGAGGCAGTTCCGGCACGTCCGGAGCAGAAAAGAATCGGACTTTCAAGCTGTTCATCATTCGCATCAAGTTCGAGGAGAAGTTCAAGAACTTCATCGCCTATTTCATCAAGACGGGCATCAGGACGGTCAATCTTATTTACAACGATAATTACCTTATGTCCCATTTCAAGAGCCTTTGAAAGTACAAAACGTGTCTGAGGCATAGGGCCTTCAGCAGCATCTACAAGAAGAAGTACACCGTCAACCATTTTGAGAACACGTTCAACTTCTCCGCCGAAGTCAGCATGGCCCGGGGTATCAATAATATTTATTTTTATGTCATTGTACATAACAGAGGTGTTCTTAGCAAGAATTGTTATACCTCTTTCTCTTTCAATGTCATTTGAATCCATTACACGTTCTGCAACGTTCTGGTTTTCACGAAAAACACCGCCCTGTTTAAGCATCTCATCAACAAGAGTAGTTTTTCCGTGGTCAACGTGGGCAATAATTGCAATATTTCTTAAATCTTCTCTAATCATAAGTTTTACCTCCTGAATTTATGCGGAAATCCTGTTATTGTATTTTAAAATTTCCCCCAATGGTATATTGTTCTTTTTAAATTTTGTCATATAATAAGAAACAGGCGTTATGCAGATTATATAATCCGCACAGTGTGAATCACAGTGTCTGCCTATTATGTATAAAATAATAAAACCTTTTTCATCAGTCCTGTATACAATCGGATTTTTTCGTGATTCTTCTGAAAATCTTTTAAAGACACCTCTGAATATAACCCATATATCATTCTGGGTCATATCCCAGTTTCCCTCAAAATATGCCTCAATCCAGCAGTTGTGTTTCCAGAAGTTTTCACCATTATAAACCGAATTGCCGCAGCAATGGTCATATTCATAAATTTCAATATCACCGCATTTATACAGTTTTCTGAAATTTTTATCATCACAAAAAATTCTTTCAGCGTTTTCAGGGATTTTCAAATCCTTATATGCAAAATCAATTCTTTCATTAATCTGTTCCTGAGAAAGCATTTTTATTCCCCCTGCAATATGTTTAAAAAAGGCCTGCTCTGCTCTGAGATGAAGGACGGTTTCCTGTTGCCCTGCCGTCCATACTTATGTCAACACCTGAAGTTCTTTCGCAAGGCTGAATAATTACAGTCGCAAGGCTGTTTGGACTCCATTCAAACATATAGGATTCACCGGAACTCTGTCCGATAAAGTTACGCCAGTTGACATCGAATTTTATTGAGGGGTCATCACCTATCCAGCATACTACGGCATCGGGGTCAACTTCCATAGTATTTTTTGTCTGAATGTTGCTGATAACAAGGGGATTTCCGTCCACAAGAACAGCAACATATGCCTCCGACCCTCGTCCGGTAAGCGTTGATGTTGCAAGACCTTTCTGCGAAATAACACCCTGTCCGATAAATCTGACTCCGTATTTGCAGTCCTTGCTGAAAGCAAGAATATTTTCGCTTTCAACAGATATTGTTTCACCATTCTGCAAGTGATAAACAACTACATGCTGTTGTTCGTTGGCATAGTATGTAATACATCTGCCACTGAATTCTGCTTTCATAAGAGGAAAATTTTCGCCTGTAAATCTTCTTGCAAGCTGTCCGAGAAACGCACGTCCTGCATTTTCTTCAGGGCCGAGAAGAACCTTTGTAAATTTAAAATTTTTTGCACCATTACATTCCCCTGCAATAAAAGCTCCTTTTTTGGCAAAAATATAATCATATCCGCCGTCATTGGTAATCATAAGACAGAGTTCGTTTAAAGTCTCAAATTTTACCATAATTCACTTCCTCTCTAAATGAGATTTACACCATACATTCCGCAGAATCCTGCCAAATCTCTTTGAACTCCCGAACCGACTGCATTAAACTTCCATTCATTTTTATAGCGGTAAAGCTCACCGACTACAAGAGCAGTAATACTGCTGTAACAGTCATCAATATCAAAGTGTGCTATCTCGGTATTTTTGGAAATGTCGGAAATACTGACAGAAACATTTTCAATCATTCCGAAATTGAGATTTCTTTCAAAAGCCTCGTATATTGTAACCGACATTACAATTTTCTGAACATTCGGATTAAGGCGGGAAATATTTATACTCATTTCCGCACCTTTTCCGTTTTCATAAGCATTATAATTCAGACTGCTGTCAGGACTCTGAGGATTTCCGTAGAAAATAAACCAGTCATCATTAATAACTTTATTTCTTCCGTCAAGCATAAAGGCTGAACCGTCAAGGTCACACTGAGGATTTTTGATATTCCATCTGAAATAAAATTTAAGATTGGTATCAGAATTTCCGTCAATAAGCTTTATTTTCTGACCTCTTTGAAGTTTTATTTCGTTTCCGGAGGGAGAAGGGCTATTATTTTTATTATTATTCTGAACCGGATTATTTCTGCATACGGCATTCTGATTCCCGAATTTATTAATTATAGAGTTTTTATTATATGCACCTGTTGTTTTCATAGGTATATTAAAACCCATATAAAATATCTCCTTATAATTCAGCAGTGCAATAATTATATATTTCTGCACAAACCGGATATATTTTAATTGAAATATACTTTTTTGCCTGAAATAAAAAAACCCCTGCAAAAAAATGCAAGGTCTGAAGAAACGAATAAAAAAACCGCACGGAAAATGCTGGGAGTTAAAAAATAATGGTGGGAGAGGATGGATTCGAACCATCGAAGCTAGAAGCAACAGATTTACAGTCTGCCCCCTTTGGCCACTCGGGAACTCTCCCATATTACTTTTTTCAAAAAAATTTCTATCTTATTCAGAGATAGAATGGAGCTGGTGGACGGACTCGAACCCCCGACCTGCTGATTACAAATCAGCTGCTCTACCAACTGAGCTACACCAGCATTGATATTTAGCTTAATTATTATATCACATATTTTCTGATTTGTCAAGTGCTTTCAGGAAATTTTTCAAAAAACTTTTTTGACATTTTTATTTATCACATCCATGCGACTTAATTATTATATCACATAAATCTGAATTTGTCAAGTACTTTTCAGAAATTTTTTCAGAAAATATTTTTTATTGAAATTCGGGGAGAGGGAAAAATATATACTCCCCGAATTAGTCGAGGTGACAGGACTCGAACCTGCGGCATCTTGGTCCCAAACCAAGCACTCTACCAAGCTGAGTTACACCTCGTTTATACGGTTTTTCACCGACTTTGATATTATACTGCAAAAATCCTGAAAAGTCAATAGCAAATTTTATTTTTGTATAAATGCACAAATTATTATATAAAAATCATCAATTATAGACAAACAGAAAAATATTCTTGACATAAACGAATATTAAGACTATAATTGTTATAATAAGTAAACTATAATAATAAGGAGTATTTGAAATGATTTTAAAAAAAGCTCTGTGCCTTTCCCTTGCTTTGGGAATGCTCTCTCTGACAGCCTGCAAGGAAGAAAAAGGTTCTGTAAGGCTTGAATACGGAAAAACTATGATTTCAGAAAGCGAAGGTCTGCCCTTTCCGATAGAATTTGACAGCCATTTTCTTACATCTGAGGAGGCTGATGTAATAGTAAATTATTACTATTCAATTGCTGAACAGGACGAGGAACTCGCAAAACAAAATTCATATCCGGCTTATCTTGACTATCTTGCTGAAACTTATGAATTTGATTCGATAAAAGCTTTTCTGAAATCAAATTATGATACAATCGGCGGTGTTCTTGGAACTGATGAATATGAATTTAAAAGCATAAAAATTACTGCCTGTGCAACCGAGGAAGATAAAGACGTATACACATATTTTGACGAAATCGATGAAATGCTTGATGAGGCATCTGAAGGAACTTCCAAAAAAATCGAAAAACGCAAGCTCGTTGAAGCAGATATAACATGCTCCGCTGACGGAAAAGATATTTCCCTCACCGAAAAAGCAGACGGTCAACAGCTCTATATATATACAATTGACGGCAAACCGTATGTTCTTTAAGCATTGTGCATAAATAGAACTGTTATTGAACTTATAATTTCGTTGACGTCAAAGTCTTTGAATCCCTTGACTTTTTGTCATAAAATTGGTATTATTGTAATAATAAACACTTATTAAGGAGGATTTTTTAATGCTTACTGATATGAACAGCAAATTTCAAAAAGAAGGTCTCACATTTGATGATGTACTTCTCATTCCCGGAGAATCAGACGTTACCCCTAATATGATTAATCTCGGTACACGCCTTGCCGGAAATATAAAGCTGAATACTCCGATTATGACAGCTGCTATGGATACCGTTACAAATGCTGAAATGGCTATTGCTATTGCAAGAGAGGGCGGTATCGGTATTATTCACAAGAATATGACTATTGAACAGCAGGCTGACGAAGTCGATAAGGTAAAGCGTTCAGAGAACGGTGTTATAGTAAATCCATTCTCACTTACAGAAGAACACATAGTTGCTGATGCCGATGAACTTATGGGAAAATATAAAATATCCGGCGTTCCGATTGTAGATTCAAAAGGCAAGCTTGTAGGTATTATAACAAACCGTGATATGAGATTCCTCACAGATTACAATGCTAAAATTTCAGAAGTTATGACTAAAGAACATCTGATTACTGCTCCGGTAGGAACTACACTTTCTGAAGCACAGGAAATTCTCCGTTCACATAAAATCGAAAAACTCCCGATAGTTGACGAAAACGGATATTTAAAGGGACTTATTACTATAAAGGATATTGAAAAATCAGTTCAGTATCCAAATTCTGCAAGAGACAAAAACGGCAGACTCCTCTGCGGTGCAGCTATCGGAGTAACTGCAAACGTTCTTGAAAGAGCTAAAGCTCTCATTGATGCTCAGGCAGATGTGCTTGTACTCGATTCCGCACACGGTCACAGTGCAAATATTATGAAGTGTATAAGAATGGTAAAGGAAGCTTTTCCGAATATTCCGCTTATTGCCGGAAATATTGCTACTGCTGAAGCTGCCGAAGCACTTATCAAAGCAGGTGCGGACTGTCTTAAGGTCGGAATAGGCCCCGGTTCAATATGTACTACACGTGTAGTTGCCGGAATAGGTGTTCCGCAGATTACCGCTGTTTATGATGTTGCATGCGTTGCTCAGAAATATGATATTCCTGTTATCGCTGATGGTGGTATAAAGTATTCAGGCGATATTGTAAAGGCTCTTGCAGCCGGTGCTAACGTTGTAATGCTCGGTTCTCTCCTTGCAGGCTGTGAAGAAGCTCCCGGTGAAACTGAAATATATCAGGGCAGACAGTTCAAGGTTTACAGAGGTATGGGAAGTCTCGGTGCTATGGCATGCGGTTCAAAGGACAGATATTTCCAGGAAGGTGCTAAAAAACTCGTTCCCGAAGGCGTTGAAGGGCGTGTTCCTTACAAGGGAACTGTTGCCGATACAATATTCCAGCTTGTCGGCGGAATACGTTCCGGTATGGGCTACTGTGGTTGTCAGGATATTCCTACACTCCACGAAAAAGCTAAATTTGTCAGAATTACCGGTGCAGGTCTTAAGGAAAGCCACCCGCATGATATTTATATCACAAAGGAAGCTCCGAACTATTCAGCACAGATATAATTTTAAAAGCCTCCGTCATCTGACGAAGGCTTTTTTTAAGTGTTTTTTTGTGTTTCGGAAGTATTTTCTGTTTCAGGTTCAGTATTTTCAGTGGGTTCATATCCTGTAAGCTTCTGATACTGGTCAAGAGTCATAGTACCGGCTGAATTGTAATTTTTTATGAGATATTCCTTTGTCATATAATCGTCAGAAAGATACTGACCGTACCACAATCCAAAAAACGACCACACGGAATTATCTCTGAATACGGAATCTATATCCGGAACCGAACTGCATTCACTTAATGCAATAATCTTATCCTGACCGATAAATTCCTGAAGTGATGCAAAATATTCATACTGACTTCCATATTCCTTATCGGGAGAAATATATATATCAACAGAGGCAATGTCAAAAGTATCTGACGGAACTATATATTCCTTGCTCTGACCGTTCCAAATCCATATAAGGTTATCAAGCTCAAAATATTCAGTCATTCTTGTATACATCAGTTTCCAGAGCCAGCGGTAATTTTCAGCACCGTCCGCACCCCACCAGAACCAGTCTCCCGAAGCCTCATGGAGCGGTCTCCATAAAACAGGAATACCTTTATCTTTCAGAGACATAAGCTGTCCCGCTATATTGTCTATATCAAGAATAATTCCGTAACATTCTTTTGAAATTCTTCCCTCTCCGTAAAGACCACGTATTTCCTCCTGAGTCATGCATGAAATATCAATGTCAGTTATGGCATCTGAAATTCTGAAATCAGTTTCGCTTGCATATACGGAGGCTTTTTCATCAGGTGAACGCCAGTACCACATAAGCCCGACAATTCCTCCGTTTCTGTACCAGTCAGCACATGCATCAATATCCTTAAAGCTTTCATCATAGCTTGCATAAGATGTCTCAAGTGCCGAAAATCTTATAACTGGCTTTTTGCCCGTAACGGAATATATAAGGTCAATTTCACTGTTTGTACTGTCAGAGGCATACTGTCCGGATATTACATATTTTCCGTAATTATCGGAAAGGAATTTCATAAGACTGCGGGCGGATTCACCTGCATTTGCATTTGAAAGTGTAACATCTGTATCATATTTTATATCCTTGAGAGATGTATTGTTTGAAATTTCAAGATAATCAACAGCCATATCTCCTCCGTCAGATGATATGGATATTGTGGAAATTCCCTCCGTAAGGAAAACGCCATGCATAGTTATTCTTGTGAACTTTCCCTCGGAATTTGTCCGGAACTGTCCTGTTTTTCTACCGTTAATCTGAATATAGCACAATACTTCGCTTGTGGCTGATATGCAGAATGTAAGGTCATAATGCTGATTTGTCGGTGCATTTACCTCGAAATCAAGCTGATTTTCACCGCTGAATCCTGTTATATATCCTGTTCCCTCAAAGCCGGAAAGCTGTGCATCAAGTTTGAATTTATCATATTTACAATCTTCAGACTGATATTTTACTCCTGTATCTGCCGGTTTTATCTCCGGATATGTTACCGGATACTCAGGATATGTTTCAACAGGAAGTGTATTTGTATTAACAGCCGTTTCAGTTTCAGAAAATGTTTCTGTAACTTCTTCAATTAGACTGTCCGTCATACTGCTTACGTTTTCAACTTTCTGACAGCCTGCAAAAAATGAAAATACAGTTAATACTGAACATGCAACAGCCGTAATTTTTAGTCCTTTCATCATAATCCCTCATTTTTCTGATTTTTATTTTTATTATATCACAATAATCACCGTATTGCAAACTTCCCGAAAACTTTTTGAAACTAATTATAAAAACCCCTTGACAATCTCCGAAAAGTATGTTAATATATACAATAATATATTTTAAATCGCTGACGAGGAAGGCTATTCCAATAATATACCGTTACAGAGAACAGTCATAAAGGTGAGAGGACTGAACAGTATCAGGAAAAGCACACCCCCTCCGAGACTGTCCAATAAACAGCGGTCGCTCCCGTTACCGAGCTAATGAGATACGGATTTTTCTGTTATAAAATCTGTGTGAATCAGGGTGGAACCACGGTTATTATTATCGTCCCTTGGACTGCTACGGCAGTTTAAGGGATTTTTTTGCTTTATTCTCAGGGACTTCGTCCCCGAACCCCTGCAGGTTTTTTGAAAAAAGCCTGACCAGAAACTTTTAATTATAAACAGGTGGTTTTTTTATGAACAATCTTATTTTATGCATAAAACATCAGATGGAAATAAATTTCATTAATCTTGAAACTGCAATAAAAACTTATGACAGAAATTCACTTTTATGCGGTGCATATGCCTGGAGATATGTTTATCATACTATTCATTCATGTGACAAATGGTTTATAAATCCTTTCGATTATAAAGAACCGGATTTTCATTCTGAAAACATGGACAATCCCGATATTCCCTGCAATATCATTCTTACTGATTCCGAATTGCTTTCATATTTAGAAAAGGTAAAAAATAAGGTTTTCAAATATCTTGATAATCTTAATGATGAGGATTTATACAAATATCCGCCTGAATGTAAATATACAGTGCTTGAATTAATACTTGGACAGTTCAGACACATGATGTTTCATACAGGTATGCTTAACGGCATAACTATTTCTGAAAAAGGTAAGTTTCCAATGTTTGCAGGACTTGCAACAGAAAAATATCAGAAAGATGTTTTGTTTGATGAATAAGGAAGAAAATCCGTTTTTCAAATTATAACTATATATCAAAAATAAATTAATATAAAGGAGTAAAAAACAATGATTAAGCTTACACTCAAAGACGGAAGTATCCGTGAAATTGAATCCGCTATGCCCGCAAGTGAAATAATCAAGGGTATCGGAACGGGACTTTACAAGGCATCATGCTGTGTAAAAATCAACGGGGAAGTTAAGGATTTACGCACGGTTATCGAAAATGACTGCGATTTTGAAGTATGCACATTTGATTCAATCGAGGGCAAAAAAGCTTTCTGGCATACTGCATCACACATTCTCGCACAGGCTGTAAAGAGACTTTACCCCGATACAAAGCTTGCAATAGGCCCTGCAATAGATAACGGATTCTATTACGATTTCGATATCGAAAAGCCGTTTACTCCCGAGGAACTCGAAAAAATTGAAGCCGAAATGAAAAAAATCGTCAAGGAGGGAATACCGCTTGAACAGTTTGAACTCTCTCCAACCGATGCAATCGCAAAGCTTGAGGAAATGGACGAACCATATAAGGTTGAACTCTGCCATGAACATGCTGATAAGGGTGAAACTATTTCATTCTATAAGCAGGGCGATTTTGTAGATTTATGTGCAGGGCCTCACCTTATGACGACTGCTCCGGTAAAGGCTTTCAAGCTTTTATCATGTACAGGTGCATACTGGAGAGGTTCTGAAAAGAATAAAATGCTCTCACGTGTATACGGTACAGCATACCCGAAAAGTGCAGACCTTGAAGCCGATATCAAACAGCGTGAAGAAGCAAAACTCCGTGACCATAACAAGCTCGGACGTGAACTGGAATATTTCACAACTGTTGACGTTGTAGGTCAGGGACTTCCGATTATTCTCCCAAAGGGTGCAAGGGTTATTCAGACACTTCAGAGATGGGTTGAAGATGTTGAACAGAAACATGGATACCTTCTTACAAAAACTCCTTTCATGGCAAAGAGAGAATTTTATAAAATTTCCGGTCACTGGGACCACTATCTTGACGGTATGTTTATACTCGGTGACCCTTACGACGAAACTAAGGAATGTTTCGCACTCCGTCCGATGACATGCCCGTTCCAGTATCAGGTATTCCTCAACAGACAGCGTTCATACCGTGATTTGCCGATGAGACTGGGCGAAACTTCAACGCTTTTCCGTAAAGAGGACAGCGGAGAAATGCACGGTCTTATAAGAGTGCGTCAGTTTACAATTTCAGAGGGTCACCTCATACTCCGCCCCGAGCAACTCGAGGAAGAATTTAAAGACTGTCTGAATCTTGCAAAATATATGCTCGATACAGTCGGACTTCTTGATGACTGCACATTCAGATTCTCACAGTGGAATCCCGAAAACCCTAACAATAAATATGAAGGTACTCCGGAACAGTGGGAAGAGGCTCAAGCTGTTATGGCGAAAATTCTTGAACACCTTGAAGTTCCCTACACAATAGGAATTGATGAAGCTGCATTCTATGGCCCTAAGCTTGATATTCAGTATAAAAATGTTTACGGCAAGGAAGATACACTTGTAACAATTCAGATTGATATGCTTCTTGCCAAGAGATTCGGTATGGAATACGTTGATGTTGACGGTACTAAGAAAACTCCTTACATCATTCACAGAACTTCACTCGGTTGTTATGAGCGTACTCTCGCATATATGATTGAACACTATGCAGGTGCATTGCCGTTGTGGGTAGCTCCCGAACAGGTAAGAATTATTCCTGTTGCCGACCGTCATCTTGAATACTGCGATGCACTTCTTGAAAAACTCGAAGCTGCCGGAATCCGTGCATCTATTGATGACCGTGCCGAAAAGGTAGGATATAAAATCCGTTCCGCTACTGTCGAAAAACTTCCGATTATGCTTACAATAGGCGATAAGGAAGTTGAAAGCAATACTGTTTCTGTACGTTCAAGACGTGAGGGAGATTTAGGCTCTATGACTCAAGCTGAACTCCTTGAAAAACTTCTTGACGACATCGCAAAGAAAGCAAAATAAGCGACATGTATTTATCTAAAAGTAAAATAATATTCTCTAATATAATATCTTCTGTATTGCTTTTAGTAAGTATTCCATTTGTATTCCTTGGAATTGTGGGCTTTCTTATGGATTTCTTTAAATTCTTAGGCGAAAACGATATGGAAGTAAAAAGAGAATTAAGGCAATCTCTCGGGATTGCTGTTGGAATACTGATGTTTTTCGGAACTATTCTTATAATATCTTTAAAAAGATTCAATATTGCAGGAAAAGCCAACAAATTCAATAACGTTTTTGAAAATGACACTGACGGAGTAATTCCTCTTTCATCAGTATCAGTAATATTCGGACTGACGGAAGATAAATTCATAAAGCTTTTTGACAAGATGATTAAAAAAGGATATATCATAAACTGCTATATCGAATACAATGATACCCCAAGAATAATGATTAAAAATGTATCTGAACAGCTTGTTGCAGTTAAATGCCCGAATTGCGGAGCATCAAACAATATCAAAGCAGGACAGTCAGGAATCTGTGAATACTGTCACTCCAAAATATAGTATATCTCAAAATAAAAAAAGGGCTGTATCAATTAATCTGATACAGCTCTTTAATATTTATTTAATAAGGAGAAGTAAAAAATGAATATGGAATCAGATTTAAAAAGATGTCTGGATATGATTTCTTCAGACTGGAAAATACAGGACAATAAAAATGACAAATCAACTAACTTTATTTATAATGCAAAGTCACTTGATGAATGTCTTGATTTAATCGAAAAAAATAATGTCAATAAAGATTACGCATTGCACCGCTGGTATAATTATTATACATCTGTATACTGTGAATATCTGTTCTGTGACTATGGAGCAGTACACGAAGAAAATGAAAAAAGCCACGATGTTGATATTTATATAAACGAAATTCCTTTTGATGTAAAGCTGACTGTATACCCTAAAGCCTTATCCGACAGACCTTTTAATCTAAGACAGAGAACAGGAAAAAATCAGATGATACAATGGTATTATGCACATCAGTCACAAGGAAAAAGAAAACAGTTACTAAACAGGCTGTATATTGTCTGTGACGGAAATAATTCAGAGGAAAATCTCAGAATGAAAAGCGATTTCGAGCTTCTTAGAAAATATATCCGTTCATTTATGAATTACACCAGGGAACATGGCTTTAATCAAATTGATATTATTGATAATCAAGTAATATATCATCTTTACAGTGATATAATTTATATAAAAAAATAAAATGCTGTATCAGATACAGCATTTTTTAACATAAAAACAGCGAACTTCCTAAGAAATTCGCTTTTATTTATATTGGCTCCCCAAGTTGGACTCGAACCAACGACCCTGCGGTTAACAGCCGCATGCTCTACCGACTGAGCTATTGAGGAATGTAAGTGCCGGCATTGTTCTATTTTCCCAGGCCGTCGCCAGCCAAGTATCTTCGACGCAAATGAGCTTAACTTCCGTGTTCGGAATGGGAACGGGTGTGACCTCATTACTATAAACACCGACTAAAAAAACTTTGGTGACCCGTACCAGAATCGAACTGGTGATGCCGCCGTGAGAGGGCGGAGTCTTAACCGCTTGACCAACGGGCCCACTTTGGTGCACCATCGGGGACTCGAACCCAGGACCCACTGATTAAGAGTCAGTTGCTCTACCAACTGAGCTAATGGCGCTCTTAATAACTCAACATAACTATTATAGCATATTGTAAACGGTTTGTCAAGCGATTTCCAAAATTTTTTTCATTTACTTAAATCAGAATAAAGCTCGTAATCCAAACAAGCAAGAGAACTGTTTCACACGAATCAAAAGGAAAAGCCCTCG
>CAMDZD010000017.1 GCA_945910815.1 uncultured Clostridia bacterium | reverse complement strand
GAAGAGAAGAGAAGAGAAGAGAAGAGAAGAGAAGAGAAGAGAAGAGAAGAGAAGAATTACGCCTTACTTCAGAATCATTATCAGACGGAAGGTGTAACGGCATTATCGGAGTGCCAATCACTTTCCTCGACAAGTACAACCCTGAACAGTTTGAAATTGTCGGAGCTACAGAAAGTGAGGGAAAGGGATTCTCAAACGGACTGTGGTACGCAGAAAGCAAAGTCGCTCAACCTGTTGTCAACGGAGAACGAAAGTACAAGCGTTTATTCATCAAGCGGAAAGTGTAACGGTGTTATTGGTGTGCCGATTACCTTTCTTGACAAATATAATCCTGAACAGTTTGAAATTGTTGGCAGGGCTGATGCAAATATTACTTATGAAGAAAATAAGTATCATATATCAGGATATAAAGATAAAGGCGGTGCTCCGTTAGTAAATGGAAAATTTATTTATAAAAGAATTTTAATAAAAAGAAAGAAGTGATAATATGGAAATAAGGCTTGAAAATCATACCATAGCTGAAATATTCAAAGGATATGAGGATAATGCGGAAAGCGGAGTTGTAGGATTCGGTGGTAAACTTAATATACGTCCTGCTTTTCAGCGTGAATTTATATACAAGGATAAAGAACGCAATGCAGTTATTGATACTGTTATGAAAGGTTTTCCGCTGAATGTAATGTACTGGTGCGAGGACGACAGCGGAAATTTTGAACTTCTTGACGGTCAGCAGCGTACTATCTCGATATGTCAGTATCTTAACGGTGATTTTTCTATAAATTCCCGTACTTTTGCCAATCTTACGCAGTTTGAACGTCAGCAGATTGAAAACTATGAACTTATGATTTACGTCTGCAAAGGCAACGACAAGGAAAAACTCGACTGGTTCAGGATTATCAATATTGCAGGCGTGAAACTTGCGGAGCAGGAACTCAGAAACGCTGTATATACGGGTACATGGCTTACGGACGTAAAAAGATATTTTTCTAAAAACGGCTGTCCTGCATACAAGATTGCGAATAAGTATCTTAAAGGCGAAATGCTCAGGCAGGATTATCTTGAAACGGCTCTGAAATGGATTTCCGCAAGGGAAAATATTTCAATTGAGGATTATATGTCAGAACATCAGCACGAAAGCAACGGCACTGCATTATGGATTTATTTTCAGAATGTTATTATATGGGTGCAGACAATATTTCCGAAGTACCGCAAGGAAATGAAAGGTATCGAATGGGGACTTCTCTATAACGAGTTCGGCAATGGGACTTACAATCCTGCTGAACTTGAAAAACGTATTTCCAAACTTATGGCAGATGATGATGTAACGTCCAAAAAGGGCATATATGAGTATCTGTTAAGCGGTCGTGAGAAGTCGCTGAGTATTAGGGCTTTTACTGATACGCAGAAAAGGACTGCTTACGAAAATCAGAATGGTATCTGTCCTATATGCAAAAAGTCTTTTGACTTCGACAAAATGCACGCTGACCATATTACTCCTTGGCACGCTGGCGGAAAAACAATTCCTGAAAATCTTCAGATGCTCTGCCGTGACTGCAATCTGAAAAAGTCGGGGCAAGTTTAATATATCTTCTTGAAATTTTAAAAATCTGTATCTTTCGTATTTCTTATCTGATATTTTTTCCCTTTATAAATCCCAAAATATGCACTATAATGAAATCAAAAAAAGTTTATAATTTGCAAATCATGTGGAGATATACTAGATAATTGGTTTGTTGCAGGAGAATTTTGTTATTATATAAAATTGAGGTGATTATTGTGAATCATAGTAAGTTGTCTGATCATATTTTTAAAAAGGGTAAATTTATTACTCCAATGCATAAAATACAAAACTTAAAAGAACTTGCTGATGAGAAATCTTGGACATATGGGCGTATGCCTGAATATTTATGGATTGGGCTATTATTCAAATTCTTAGGTAGAGATGTGGCTCTTAAAAGGCTTCATTATATTATGGATTTGCTTCATAAGATAGCACCGACATTAAAAACAGCAAGAATGTCTGAAATTTTAAAGCTGAGTTGTGATAATCAACAACAATTATATGATTATATAGTAGGAATCGGAGCAAAAAAAGCATTATCTCCATTAACTGTATTGTTAACAGTTAGCTATGCTCCTGTTTTTGCAGAAACATTTTATTGCCCAGATGAAAGTATTGAAGATAGATGTAATATTATTACAAATACTATGAATGATCTTATGGATCATCAGTCTTATGAATCAACAGATGTTCGATTTGTTGCATTGTATTTTACACTTCTTTCTGGTAATATTCATATACTCCCAAATCAAGTGTTGTTGTTAAACGCTTATCCCAATTCATCACATGATGCTGAAATAATGCGTATGGCAAGACCGAATGTAAGGGTGATGGAACAGATGATTTTAACATTTGAAACCGCAAATACGAATTTTTTAAAAATTTTTTGGAGGTGCATTAGTGAAATGACAGATTGTACTCTTTATTCAGTTGCTTTTCCGAAAGAAGAACGCAATTTTACTGAATATATGGAAAAGCTACATAATATTTTTATTTACCTTTCAGACTTATTTACATCATCAAATCCATTAGATGATAAAATGAATGTTCTGCTTGGAATTGCAACATATTCGTACAAACGACTTAAAGAAGTATATGAGCATAACCTTTTTAATACTATTTCAGGCAGAAGTTGCGTTCGTGTTTTAATCGAAGATTACATTATTATGAAGTATCTTGTTGCTAACGAGAACAATTATGACAATATTTGGAAAGAGTATCAATTTTATGGAATTGGTCAGTATAAACTTATTTTAACTAAACATAGAGAAGCTAAGAAAAACGATAACCGCCATTTTGATGAAGATTATATAGAAGCTATTGTAAATGAGTTCAAGGAAGAAGAATTCACAGATATGGATACAAACTACTTTAACAAGCAAGGCATCAGAGAAAAAGCAATAAGTGTTAATGAACGAGATTTATATGGATTGTACTATGATTACGATTCGGCTTTTGAACATGGATTATGGGGAGCAATCCGTGAAACCTCTCTTCTGAAATGTATGAATCCTGCTCATCAGTATCATTGCGTCCCCGACATTAATGACACAATTATATTGAAGTCAGTGATGCCAGATTGTATAATGGCAATGAATAAAACGCTAATGTATCTTGATGAGATATATGGTATACCTGAAGCAATGTTAAATGAGGTGATCAATTTTGAACTCAAGCCTATTGATGGATAAAATCTTTCTTATTCAAAAAGAATACAAGGAATTGCTTATTTCATTGTTACCAAAACTCAAATCAGGATTTGCACCAGAAGCTCTTGATGAAATTAATATATTTTGGTTAAGAAATATGAATATTGTTCGATTGTATCTCGAAACCGTAGTTCCTTATAATGATAGCTACATTTTTACTGCTGCCACATTTTTAGATTATGACGACTATGAACACATTCAATTTTTGATGATTGGAAGAAATCATATACTCGATGATCCATTAAGCATATATTCTGAATTATGCAATAAAATACCTGAAGGAAGAAATGCAAATTATCTTTATGAACAGATAAAAGCAACTGCCGAAGATAATATAAAGATTTTGGAAAATCTGCATTCAAGTATCATTATAATACCATTACAACTGTTATCTCAGACAAAAGCTGATGATATAGTATTCCAAAAAAGCGAGCAGCTGTTTTTGGGACTATTCAATGAAATAAAAAGTATCAATGATTATTTTCAGAAGTGCAATAGTATTGAAGATATAATAAAATATTCTTGTGATGATTTAGAAAAGATAGTTATGTTTTCTGAAACAGATAATCGAGCATTACCGTTTAAAGAAAGGTTTCTACAATCGATAATTGATGCTGAATTTATGATTGATCCTACTAAACCAAATGCATTCAACTTTTTTAACATGGTCTATGGAAATATACATCAATCAATTAGCATACTCGTCTGTTGCTTAGAATATGGATGTATCCCGTATGTTAGATATCCTGTTTCATTCCACTATTTATACATTATTTCAAATAGTGTTTTGGAAGGTACACAGATCAATATGCTTCGATTTAAAATGAGCGTAGCATTTATATTGTATAACCTTTGTGATAAAAATTTACTTTCGTCCATAGACACAGGTGACTTTCTAATGAAAACACAGTCATATGGCTTTAGTGATAAACTCTTCAATAGGTTTGATCTTCAAAGTATTGCTTATGGAGATGACATCGATATTTCAATAACACAGGCAATCAACGAAGAATTTGAATACTTTTATAAATTTATCTTAGATGATAATAAAAGCACTTGACAACCACCTAAATCTGCACTATAATAAAATCAAGGTAAAAACCACCTGAAACTTATTCTGATTAAAGTAAGTATAATTAAGTATAATTGTGTTATCAAAGCTGATAACAAACTGATAACAGAGCGATGACAGCGAGACCAACAAAGGATAATACAGATAATCAGAAACAATATCGTGTATATTTTCCAAGCAAAAAAGTTTAGAATTTGTAAATCTATATTGAATGGGAGTGATTTAAAATGAATACAACAGAGGTTCTTCAGCCTAACCTTTTTCCTTTTCCTTTTCAGCATCATCTTATATTCTGCTGTGTGGCACTGGTATTTTTCGGCTATCTGTATATGAAGTATAAAAAACCTCATCAGCTTATAATGGCAGTAGCAATACCCTTTTCGCTTGTTCTCTGGATTTCAACAAACCGAGTGTTATTCTATGCAGTAGGAATAATTGAAGTTATTCTGCTTATAACGGCACTTGTATTGAATATTATCCACAGGAAAAAGCACCCCGAACTTTATGAAGAAGAAAAAAACGATAACGAAAATGAGGAAAAATCCAAGTAATTATGAAAATTGCAATTCTTGACTGGAAAACTATGACATGGGGAAACGAGCTTTCCCCTGAATGTTTTAAAAAATTCGGGGAAGTAAAGTGCTGGGATTTTACTTCTCCGGAGCTTACTGCTGAAAGAATCGGAGACAGTGATGCAGTTCTCTGCAATAAAGTCCTGATAACCCGTGAAGTTATGGACAAATGCCCCAATCTGAAGTATATCGGACTTTTTGCGACGGGCTATAATAATATAGATATAAATTATGCAAAGGAAAAAAATATAACCGTATGTAATGCCGGAGAATATTCAACAATGGCAGTCGCACAGCATACTTTTGCACTTATACTCGAAATGTACAGCAAAATCAGCGTATATAATAACGCTGTGAAAAACGGCGAATGGATAAGCTCTCCGTCATTTTCATATTTACCGTATACTACAAGCGAACTTTTCGGCAAAACGCTTGCCGTAGTCGGTTACGGAAGTATCGGGAAAGCCGTTGCAAAAATCGGAGAGGCTTTCGGAATGAAAGTTATAATCAATACAAGAACTTTCCCCGAAAACTGTCCGTATCCCGTTTATTCTCTTTCAGAATGTGCGGAGCTTGCGGATATAATTACATTCCACTGTCCTCTTACGGAAAAAACAAAAGGCATTTTAAACAGTGAACTTATTTCGCATATGAAAAAAACATCGCTGATTGTAAATACATCAAGGGGAGCAGTCGTCAATGAAAAGGAACTTGCCGATGCCCTTAATAATAAACGTATTGCCGGAGCATGTCTTGATGTTCTTGAAAATGAACCTATGAATCCGGAATGCCCTTTGAGAAATGCTGAAAACTGCATTATAACACCGCATTCCGCATGGTCTGCACTCGAAACAAGGCAGAGGCTTCTTGATATAGTATCAAAAAATCTTGAAAATTATATCAACGGCAGTCCGTCAAACAAAATAAACTGAGGTTTTTAATACAATGAGAAATATTTCCGAAAAAAAAAGAATAGTAATAAAGCTTGGAAGTTCCACGCTTGCACATAAAACAGGCAGGCTTAATATAAGAAGAATGCAGAATCTTGTAAGAGTCATTGCGGATTTGCAGAACTCCGGAAAGGAAATAATAATAGTATCATCAGGCTCGGTTGCACTCGGAACAGGCAAAATCGGACTCCGTGAAAAGCCAAAGGATACCCCTACCCGTCAGGCAATCGCAGCAATAGGTCAGTGTGAGCTTATGCATATGTATGACACTATGTTTGAAAGTTACAGCATTACTATTGCACAGATTCTCCTTACAAAGACTATTATCGAAAAGCCCGACCGTCAGAAAAACGTTGAAAATACTATCGAAAGACTCATATCAATGGGAGTAATTCCTATTGTAAACGAAAACGATACCGTTGCAATAGATGAAATTGAACTTGAAATAGGCGAAAATGATTCGCTTTCCGCAATGGTTGCAACTATATCAAATGCTGATTTGCTTGTAATACTTTCCGACATAGACGGTCTTTATACTTCTGACCCGCATATAAATCCTGATGCGAAAACAATTCACACCGTTGACAAAATAACTGATTACATAGAAAAAATTGCAGGCGGTGCAGGTTCTTCACTCGGCACGGGCGGAATGGCTACAAAGATTAATGCAGGAAAAATTGCTACCGAAGCCGGAATTGATATGATAATTATGAACGGAAAAAATCCCGATGACCTTTATGACCTTTTTGAAAACAAGGAAATCGGTACGATTTTTAAAGCATAAAAAACGGAGGAATTTAAAATGAATTATGCCGAAACACTCGGAATTAAAGCCAAAAATGCACAGACTGCAATAAATTCCGCAGATACTGCACTTAAAAACAAGGCTCTTAATGCTGTTGCAGAAGCTCTTATAAGCAAAACCGATTATATCATTCAGCAGAATCTGACAGACCTTGAAAATGCCAAAGCAAACGGTATGTCAGTATCAATGCAGGACAGATTAAAGCTTACTCCCGAAAGAATAAAAGGTATAGCAGACGGAGTCCTCAAAATAGCTGAGCTTACTGACCCCGTAGGTCAGATTATAGAGGGCTATACACGTCCGAACGGCTTGCAGATTATTAAAACAAGAGTTCCGCTCGGAGTTATCGGAATTATATTTGAATCACGTCCGAATGTAACTGTCGATGCGTCTGCACTCTGTCTTAAGTCTGGAAATGCCGTAATTTTAAGAGGCGGTAAAGAGGCTATAAATTCAAACAAATGCCTTTGCGGAATAATGCGTGATGCTGTTGAAAAGGCAGGACTTCCCGCAGATATAATACAGCTTGTTGAAGATACCTCAAGGGAAACCGCCTCCGATATGATGAAGCTTAACGGATATATTGATGTTCTTATTCCGAGAGGCGGAGCAGGTCTTATAAATGCCGTAATGAAACAGGCTACTGTTCCGGTAATTCAGACAGGTGTCGGAAACTGTCACGTATATGTTGACGAATCAGCTGATATTGAAATGGCAGTCAATATAGCAGACAATGCAAAAACTCAGAGACCTTCCGTATGCAATGCAATAGAAAGCCTTCTCGTTAATAAGAATATTGCCGATGAATTTCTGAAAAAAATTTCCGAGAGATATAAAAAACATTCCGTTGAAATTTACGGCGACAGTGCAACGAAATCAATACTCGGAGATGATATTCTCAACGCTACTGAAACAGAATACGCTACTGAATTTAATGACTATAAAATTGCTGTAAAGGTTGTTGAAAATATCGATGAGGCAATAGCACATATAAGAAAATACGGAACGGGACATTCCGAATGTATTGTTACAAAGTCTCTTGACAATGCAAGGAAATTTCAGACACAGGTTGATGCAGCAGCAGTATATGTAAATGCATCAACAAGATTTACAGATGGCGGAGAGTTCGGACTCGGCGCGGAAATCGGAATTTCAACGCAGAAGCTCCACGCAAGAGGCCCTATGGGACTTGCAGAGCTTACTACAATCAAATATCTTGTAAACGGCAACGGACAAATAAGATAACAGGGGAGGTTTAAAGTTGCTGAGTACAAAAGACGAAATCGAAAAAATGCTTGATGAAATTCAGAAATCAAAGCCGGCAGACAGTGAAAAGAAATCAAAAAACAAATATAATGATATGTCGCTTGATGATTTGCTGAATACAATATCACCGAAATCTGAAAAAACGGAAGTAAATTCAGTTATTGAAAATATAAAGGAAACGACTGAAAAATACAGTGAGGAAATATCAGAAGAACCAGAAAATATTTCTGAATCTGTTCCCGAACCCGTTCCGGAATCAGAACTCATTCCTGAATCAGTTCCCGAACCTGAACCAGCCCCCGAACCTGTTCCGGAATCTGAACCCGAAAGCGTTCCGCAGTATGAACCCGAGGAAATTCCTTTCCGCAGTATATTTGATGAATCCCCGAGGGAAATCGAGGAGGAAAAAAAGGAAACTCCCGAACCCGATGAATATGAGGACAGTTCGGAAGAAACTATTCGGAAAAATCCGAAAAAAACACTTAATACAGTTGTGGGTGCAGTTCTGCTTGTGTTTTCAGTAATAGGAATAATATCCACTTTCAGCTATGCTATAAAGCATATAAGGTCTTTTACGGAGGGCGAAAGCAAGCAGTCGGAGTTCGCAGACGCTGTATATCCCGCCGTAATAATGGATATAGAAGCATTTCAGAACGGCAGTGAGCTTTCATCACAGCAGGTGATAACTGCATCAGTATGGAAGCTTATAATGTCAGGCGAAATTGATAAATATGAACATACATTCGATATAATATCGGTTCCTGCAGTCGATATCGAAGCGGAGGCAGTAAAGCTCTTTGACACTGAATTTCCGAATCTGGAACATCAGACAGTAGGTTCGGGCGAACTTAAATTCTATTACAACGAAGATACAGGAACGTATAATATTCCCTCAAAGCCGATGCTTTTCTCCTATAAGCCGAGAATAACAGCACTTTCAAGAGACGGTGATATATATACGGCAGAAGTTGAATATATTCAGGAAAAACCATACTGGATGGAAAATAACAGCAAATATAATTCAGAAGTATCTAAAGTAGTAAAATTCAGACTCAAGCCTTCCGGCGATGACTACGCTATAATTTCAATGGAAATAATAAAGCTTAATCAGACAGACTGAAAAAACGGGTGACTTTATGCAAGCCACCCGTTTTTTGTTATTCAGAAACATCAGCAGTAGTTGTTGTAGTTGAAGCATTCGGAGCTGTTGTCGATTTTGCAGAAGTAACAGTTTTTTCAGTTCTGTTGACTGTTACCTTTGAAGTGCCGTATACCCATACATTATTGTATTTGGGGCATGATACTGATACATCATGTATAAACGAATCACTGTTTGAGGATTCATTAAGAAGATTTACATTTGCAACAAAGTCGCTTGCAGTAATATCTTTTATAATATCGGCAGGGCCTATAACAGTAACGTTTATACTCTTTGCTATAATTTCATAATCATAATTAGGCTGTGGATTACTGATTGATATGTCAGTTAAAACAACCTGTTTTTTTGCAAGATTTTCATTGTTAAGCTTAACCGTAACTGTTTCGAGATTTGACTGGTTTATGTATTTTTTCGTGTCAACCGTAAATGTATTTGAATAGTCTATGTCAATATCGCTGAGGGGTATCTGTGCGACTTCAAACGGGTCGGGGAACTCTGCCGAACTGTTTTCGGAAGCAAGCACAATATTGTCGGCAGATATTGAAAAATCAAGAAAATCCTTATCGAAGTCAGCGGGAGCGTTCAGGATAGAAACGGAAAGTCCGACTTTTTTCTGCGTGAGAACAGGTATATTAATCATGATATTATTTTTTTCGATACTAAGACCGCTGTTCTCAATAATTGAATTGTTTTCATCATAGAGTCTGATTTCATCGCTTTGCAGATTGTATGAAGTATCAAGAGTAGCTTTTTTATGTGAAACTGCCGTGCATTTTGCGATTTTGTTAAGCTGTTCGGAAGGCCCTGTTATATTTATTACAGCAGGGTCGCATGAAAGGTCATCACGGCTGAATGTCTTTCCGTCTGCAAATGAAATATTCGGGATTTCGGGAGAAACAGGAAATTCACGTGTTTCTATTTTGTCAAGAACTATCGAAGCGGTAGACGGTGAAATGGATTTTATTTCAAATTCTCTACCGCTTTTGCTTTCGATTTTAATTGCAACTGTTTTAGTGCCGGAAGAAGAAATATTATCAGTGACGAGTTTTGCAACGAGGTCATCACTTTTCAAACCGCCTATTTCAGTACGGTTGCCCTCTATCTTTACATTGACATTTTCTGTATCGCAGGATATAAGCGAAAGACCGCTTGATTCTGAAAAATCCTTGCTTAATTCCGTAGAAACGGGGATATTATCAATATTTTTTGTCATAGTTTCATATTGTGTTATTGATATCAGAAACCAGAGTACTATGGCAATAAGAACTGATGATATTACGGTTGAAAACTGATTGTTAAAGGCATTTAAAATTTTCTGCTTTAATTTTGAAAAATTCATTTATTTTTCCTCCTTTTGAGGAGACGTTCAACAGGAGCTTTTTTGGAATTTTTTATAATAGAATCCTGATTTTTTGAAATAAGTTCTTGTGTAAGAAGTTTTTTAAGTTTTTCATGTGTATAGTCACGTGTAAGAACACCGTCCATAGCAACGGAAATCTGACCTGTTTCTTCTGAAACAACAATAACAACGGCATCGGAATTTTCACTCATACCGATAGCAGCTCTGTGGCGTGAACCAAGTTTTTTATTGACAAGTTCCTCTTTCTGAGGCTTGGGGAGAAAGCAGGCAGCCGCAAGAATAATTCCGTCACGCATTATGACTGCACCGTCATGAAGCGGAGTTTTAGGATAGAATATGTTTCCGAAAATTTCCTTGCTCGGGAGAGCATTAAGAATAGTTCCCGTTTCAATCTGTTCGCCGAGTCTGGTCTGACGTTCAACGACAATCAAAGCACCGGTGCATGTTGCGGAAAGCTCAACGCATGAATCGCAGATACTCTGAATTGCATTGCTCCATTTTTCTGTGAGTTCGTCCTGTGATTCACCAAATCCGAGCAGATTTAAACCGAATCTGGTTCTTCCGACTTTTTCCAAAGCACGTCGGAGTTCCGGCTGAAAGAGAATGATTATAGCAATAAGACCAATATCAAATGCAGTTGAAATTATGTATTTTAATGATTTAAGCCCGACAATACTGCTTATTAAATATCCTAATGCGAGAAGAACTATACCCTTGACAAGCTGTCCGGCACGGGTTTCACGGACGAGCTTTATAAGAAGATAGACGAGGTATGAAAGTATAGCTATATCAATGAAATCAACAACAGTTACAGTATTCAGAACGTTTAGGATTGAATCTTTAGTATCCAGAAGCAATGACACGGAAACACACTTCCTTTCTTATTTTTATTTTATGTATGAGGGCAGAAAATGCCCCCATATTTATTTTATCATAAATGAAAATAATTTCAATAGTTTTTGCATTATTTTTTATAGATTTCCAGATTTTTAATTAAATTAGCGATAGCATAGACCTCTCTTTCGGAGTTAAAGACAGAGGGAGAAAATCTGACCGTTCCCGTATCGGTTCCAAGTGCATTGTGTGCAAGTGCGGAACAGTGAAATCCTGCACGCAGGCAGAATCCGTTTTCAGAAAGTATGCGGGCAGTTTCTTCGGAATTGATTCCTTTGACATTAAAAGATATTATAGGAACATAGTGTGCATCAGGTGAACGATAGATTATAATTTGAGGAATATTTTTAAGGGAATCAATAAATATATCACATAAGTGAGTTTCGTGACTGAAAATTTTCTGCATACCGGTTTTTCTGATGAAATCAATTCCGGCTGAAACTGACATTATTCCGGGGATATTAAGAGTACCGCTTTCGAGGGAATCGGGAAGAAACACAGGCTGTTTGAGGCTTGAGGAGGCACTTCCTGTTCCGCCCTGAATTATGGGGTATATGGGGAATTTTCCGTCAGAAATTAAAAGACCTGTTCCGGATATTCCATAAAGTCCCTTATGACCTGCTGTGCATAGGATATTTATTCCGTCCGATATTTTAATATCGATAATACCTGAAGTCTGTGCTGAATCGACTATAAAGCATATATTTTTTTCGTTGCAGAGCTTTGCAAGCTGTCTGAAAGGAAGAATCTGCCCTGTGACGTTGCTTGCACCGGTACATACTATTGCTTTTGTATCGGGCATAATAAGTTCACGGAAGCTGTTGACGGTTTTTTCGTCGTCAGGAAATACTCTTGCAACAGAAAGTTTTATTTTATTTTTGCGTAAAAGTTCAAATGCAGGGCGGGCGGAGGAATTGTGTTCAAGTTCGCTTATAATCATGTGACCGCCCTGTGACATAATACCCTGTATTGCAAGATTAAGGGCATGAGTGCAGTTAAGTGTAAAAACAACGTTTTCCGGTTCTGCTCCGAAGAAATCAGCAATATTTTCCCTTGCACTGAATACTGCCGAAGAAGTTTTCTGGGAGAGCTGATGACCGCCTCTCCCTGCATTTCCGCCATATTCCCTTATGGCATTGCTCACGGCATGACGTACTTCAAGAGGTTTCGGAAACGTTGTTGCAGAGTTGTCAAAATTAATTATATTTCTGTTCATCATCAGACTCCTTTCGCATTTTTTCAAAAGGAACTGAATAGCTTTCAAGTATATTTTTTATTTCAGAACAGTTTCCGGAAACGCTGATATAATATCCACAGCCGGATTCGGCACTGCTCGTATTTCTTTTTATTTCACATAAATACCCTCTTGCCTTCAGAATTTTCTGAGCTTTCATAGCGAAGGTATATGAGGGCATATCAGCAGAACAAAGCATCATATAAATCACCCCTCATATTGCAGTATTATATATTATTTTCCGCAATATATTATAATATATGTAAAATATTGAAAGAATGTCATTGATTTAATTATAAATAATATTTTACTTTTTAACATAATATTAATTAGATTTCACTTGAATTTCAAAGGAAATCCGTGAATATCAACAAAATAAAATGAAAATTGTGTTGAAAACAGTAAAATTTTGTGATGTTCACAATTTGTTAACAACTTTTGGAAATTCCCGTGATATAATTATTCAAAGAGTATAAATTTGTTCATATTTAACATATATTTATAATATGTGTTATATTGTGTATTGTGCTTGTTAAGAAAGGATTGATTGAGAAATGAGAAATTCAAACTTTGACAGAAAAATCAAGATAGCTGCTTTGAGTTTCGTTATGGCAGCATCAATGACTGCTCCGGCAGTGGTTCCGGCTTTTACTACCGTTGCTGAATCCGTTAGTGTCGGCACTTCTCTTGCTTTAAAAGATGTCTACACAGGATATACAGCTGAACTCGGTACGGCTGGCGTTAAGACAATTACTTTTACATGCGTTGCAGACTATACAGGCGGATTTACTTACGGATTTGGTATAGGTACTGCCGAATCTCCTTACTGGCTTGAATATGACGGTACAAAATGGGCTAAAGAAGGTGCAGGCGTTGAACTTCAGGTTAAAGAGGGCGAAGAATTTACCATAACAATTGACGTTTCATCTCTTGAACTCAGCTATAATCCAAAGTCTGACCAATACCCCGGCAAGTATGAATTCAGAAACTATTACAGCGGAAAGGGCGGTACTGTTCAAATCATATCTGCTGAGGCAAACGCTAAAACAACTCCGACTGACCCGACAAAGCCTACTGAACCGACTGAACCCACAGAGCCTGATAACCCCTCAATTCCGAATATTGATGTAATTCCGGATAATAACCTTAAGAGCGGTGCATGGTCTTTCAAGGACAACGGTGACGGTACAGCTACAATTTCAACAACAGTTACAAAACAGCTTGATAACCTTGACTATACCCTTACAAAGGGATTTGATGAGGATTACTATGCTGAAAAAGGAGAAGAAATCACTGAAGAATCACCGATAAACAGTCATAAATTTAAATATAGTGATTTCGGCATAACCGATTTGAACGGAGTCAGAATAGAATCACTTACTGCAACAATCGAATCCGATGCTGATATGAAAACTCTTATGTATGGCGGTGGTCTTAACGTTGTACATGGTTCTCCTGCCGATACAGAATATGCTAAACAGGTTGCCGGTATTGAAGGCAAGGAAACTGCCGGATACTGGTATAACGATATGGGTGCTGAGGAAATAGAAAAATTTGAATCCGAAGGTGTTAAGTTTGAAACAGAACCCGCTCAGGGCGTAACAGTAAGCAATGCCGGAAAATATTATGAGGCATACTGGGAAGTTCCGCAGGAAGTTCAGCCCTATGTTACAAACAAGGCTTCAGATGCAATTTCTTTCCAGTACTGGTATGGTGAAGAAGATGCCGAAGAATATACAGAACTTGATTCCGTAAAGCTTACATGCGTAGCTCTTACATATACAAAGACTGTTGTAGTTCCTTATACAAATTCAATTAAAACTGCTGTTGACAAGGTTCTCACTCTCGGAAGTGATGAAACAAACAAGCTTGAAATTCCTTATGAGGATTTGGGTATTGATGAAGACAAGGCTGTTTATGCAGTAAGATTTGATATTTCTGCTGACAAGGATATTAAAAAGCTTGTTTACTGCCCTGCAACTTCTGTAACAGCTGATGCCGTTACAACAGAAAAATACTGGTATCAGGAAGATACTGATTATGTAGTTCTCAATGCCGGTGATACAGCGGAAATTATGTGGACAGCTCCGTCATCAATTGCCGACAGCACAGATATTCTCAAAAACTATATAGATTCTTCCGGAAAGCTTTTCCTCGGATACTGGTACGGTGAGGCAGATTCAGTAACCGTTGACAATATTGAGGTTTATTATGCAGATGTTCCGGTTACAACTACAACAACAACAACTACTACCACAACAACGACAACTACAACTACAACAACTACAACAACAACTACTTCTGCAACAACCACGACAACCCCTCCTGCTACAACAACTACTGAAACTACTACAACAGAATCAAAACCCGAAGTTACTCTCTGGGGAGATGCAAATGAGGACGGAAATGTTGATATTGCTGACGTTGTTGCAATAGCTTCATATGTAGGCGATTCCGGAAATAATAATCTTAATGAACAGGGTATTCTTAATGCCGATGTTCACGCAAACGGTGATGGAATTACCGCTAATGATGCACTTGCTATCCAGCAGTATCTTGCTAATATAGTTAAGAAACTTCCCGTAGATTAAAAAAATTCAAGGGCGGACACGTCTGTGTGTCCGCCCTTTAACTGTTTATTCATCTTTTCCGCAGAATTCATAAGCTTTAAGCATTATTGCACATTCAAGACGCTTTTTCTGAAGCTGACATGAGAGCTTGTGTGCCTTATGAATATCGCCCATATACTGATAATTATTTGCATTGCAACCGCCACTGCAATAGAATTTTGCCCAGCACTGTTTACATTCGGGTTTTGAATATACATGACATGATGCAAATTCTTTCTTTATGTCATAATTGAAAGTGTCATCATCGAGATTTCCCATTTTGTAATTGTCAATGCCTACAAACTGATGACATGGATAAATATCACCGTCGGGATTTATTGCAACATATTCATTTCCCGCACCGCACCCCCTTAAACGCTTTATAGCACATGGACCCTGGTCAAGGTCAAGCATAAAGTGGAAAAAGTTGAATTTTTCGTCGTTTTTTCTGCTTTCGAGTATTCTCTCGGCAAGCTTTTCGTATTCGCTGAAAATTTCCGGAATTTCCTTTTCAGTTATGGCATAATTTTCCTTTGAATCGCTTACAACAGGCTCAACGGAAATCTGGTCGAATCCCTGATGATAAAGGTCGAAAACATCTTCCGAAAAATCAAGATTATACTTTGTGAAAGTGCCTCTGACATAATATTCCTTGTCTCCTCTTTTTTCAACGAGATTACGGAACTTAGGCATAATACGGTCATAACAGCCTGTACCGTCAACACGCTTTCTGACACGGTCATTGACTTCCTTTCTGCCGTCAACAGAAAGTACAACGTTTGACATTTCCTTATTTATGAAATCAATTTTATCGTCATCAAGCAACATTCCGTTAGTAGTAATAGTAAATCTGAATTTCTTGTTATATTCCTTTTCCTTTGAACGTGCATATTCAACAACCTGTTTTACGACATCGAAATTCATAAGAGGTTCACCGCCGAAGAAATCGAGTTCAAGATTTTCACGGTTAGCCGACATTTTTAACAGAAAATCTATTGCCTTTTTACCTGTTTCAAAAGTCATAAGCTTTCTGCCCATACCAAAGTCGCCTGTTTCAGCGAAACAGTATTCACATCTTAAATTGCAGTCCTGAGATATAAGCAGGCACATTGCCTTGACGGGAGATATTACCGAATAATCTGCATATTTTTCGTAATCATCTTCTGAAAAAAGAATTTTATCGTTATAGAGTTCGACAACTTCATTGTAGCATGTTTCAATATCTTCCGGAGAATAGAATATAGAAAGCTTTTTAACAACATCTTCGGGACATTTTTCTTCAAAAGGAGGTTCAATGTTATCAAGCATATCATATGTCAAATCGTCAACAACGTGAACTCCACCGCTGTTTACATCAAGAACTATATTGAATCCGCCTAATTTATATTTGTGTATCATATCAAATCAGCCTTTCATAATAATTAAATGAAAAATTGAGGCAACATTTATAATGTTGCCCCCGATGGACTTAATCTTAAAGAAAATCAGAAATTATCTTTCGCACTTCTGGTTAGCTACTGTACATGAAGTCTTGCATGCAGACTGACATGATGCCTGACACTTGCCACAGCCACCCTTAACAGCTGACTCCTTGAGATTAGCCTTGTTGATAGTCATAATATGCTTCATAAAAAAGTCACCTCCTGAAGAACATTAATACAGAGAATCTGCTTAGTGATTATTATACCACAGAATTATTACGATTTCAATAAAAACAGAGAAAATAAAATCATAAAACTGTTAATTCAATCAAATTTACAAAGAAAATCCGTATTTTTTGTGCATAATTTATATATCAAGTTCGACAAGCAGGTCGAATTTTTCATCTATAAGATTTTTGATTCTGTCTATTTCGGAGCATTTCTGATTCATAGTTTCATAGTCGGAAAAGATTTCGGGCTTGGTTATTTCGAGATTAAGTGAATCAAGCTGACTTTGTAAACTATCAATTTCGGATTCGAGAGCCTTAATCTGTTTACGCCTTTCAGCCTCTGCACTTCTCTGCTGTTTTGATTTGTATGAAACGGCAGATTTTTCACGCATTGCAAGCTGTGCCTTTTCAAGTTTTTCAGCATCAGCCTTACGCTTTTCCTCGTCCTGTCTCTGTCTGAGAATATCAAGATATTTTGCGAAATTATTTTCGTAGATTTCATACCCATCGGATTTAAGCTCAATAATACGTGTAGCAATTTTGCTTAAAAGGTATCTGTCATGTGATACAAAAATAATAGTTCCCGTATATTCTTCGAGAGCCTGTTCGATTGAATCCTTTGAAGATAAATCAAGATGGTTTGTAGGTTCATCAAGAATAAGTACATTTCCATGTTCAAGCATCATAATGGCAAAACAGAGCTTTGCACGTTCGCCACCGCTTATAACTCCTGTTTCCTTGAATACGTTTTCACCTGTCAGGCGAACCTGTGCAAGAATATTTCTTATTTCAAGCTCAGTCATAGAGGGATACCTGTGATGAAGTTCTTCCATAACTGTCAGAGCCTTGTTAAGATTAGTGCTTTCCTGTTCAAAATAAGATATTCTTATATTTGAGTTCCAGCGGACAAGACCCTTATGCGGAATTTTTTCCTGAATTATTTTAAGAAGTGTTGATTTTCCGATTCCGTTGTCACCGATTATTCCGACCTTGTCTCCACGTCTTACACTGAATGAAATTTCATCAAGGAGTGTTTTACGCTCTCTGCCCTCGCCGACTGAAATATCAATATTCTTGACAGAAAGCACATCTATCGGAGGTTCAACGGGATAGGTAAATCTTATTTTTGCGGATTTTGTATAAGTTATCGGTTTTTCGATACGTTCCATTTTATCGAGTGCTTTTATACGGCTTTTTGCACTTTTTGAAGTCGATGCCCTTACAAGATTTTTTGCAACATAATCCTCCATTTTTGCGATTTCTTTCTGCTGAAGTTCGTATTCCTTTTCCTGACGTGCAACGGCTTCCTCCTTAAGCCTTGTAAATGCGGAATAATTACCCTTATAGCGTGTTAAAACTCCTCTTTCAATTTCGCATATCGAAGTACATACACGGTCAAGGAAAAATCTGTCGTGCGATACAACAAGCACTGCTCCCTTATATGATTTCAGATAATCTTCAAGCCACATTATAGTTTTGAAATCAAGATGATTCGTAGGTTCATCAAGAATAAGAATATTCGGTTCTTCAAGAAGAAGTTTTGCAATTGCAAGACGTGTCTTTTCGCCTCCGCTGAATCCCGAAACAGTTCTTCCGAGTTCGTTTTCAGTGAATCCCATACCGTTTAAAATCATCTTGATTTTTACATCTGTATTATATCCGTCATTCGATTCCACCCAGCTGGAAAGCCTGTGATATTCGTCATTCCGTGAAGTATTTCCCTTTGACATTTCTATTTCAATTTCACGCATAGTCGCAATTGCATTGTCTATATCGGAAAATACTTTTTTCATCTCGTCAATAACAGTGCTTTCGCTGTCAAGACCGCCCATCTGTTCAAGATAGCCTATTGTAGTTTTCGATGCCTTTGATACTATTCCGTCACGCTCTGTGAAACGGTCGGGGTCAGTTTTTCCGATAATAATCTTTATAAGCGTTGACTTTCCGCACCCATTCACGCCCACGAGTCCGATTTTATCCGATTCATCAATAGTAAGATTAATATTCTTCAATACCTGATTCCCGTTATAGAACTTGTTTATATCAGTAAGATTTATAAGCATAAAAAAATTCCTCAATTCAAATGTAATTTCCTTGATTATAGCATAGAATAATTATTTTTGCAAGCATTGTTTTTTACATATTGACAAACGTCTATATATATGATATAATCATCATATAGATAATTATCAATGTGAGGTGTTTTTATGAATAACAATGATTTTACGCTTATTTTCAAGGCTCTCGGAGACAGTACACGCTTAGAGATAGTACAGATGCTTGCGGGCGGAGAAATGTGTGCATGCAAAATCCTTGAAAAATTTGAAATCACTCAGCCAACCCTTTCACATCATATGAAAATATTATGTGAATCCGGACTTGTTAAAGCCCGTAAAGAAGGAAAATGGTCGCATTATTCACTTTCATGCGAAAAGCTTTCCGAATTTCAGAATTTTGTATCAGAAATCAGATGCTGTACAGGGGGTGAATGTAAATGCGAATAATATGGGATTTTATTCAGAATCAGATTCTCGGTATGAAGTGGCTTAACGAACTGACAGGAAGTTTGATTTCCCTTATGGGACTTGATTTAAATTCAAAAATCGGTTCGGGAATACAGTTTTTCATATACGATACTCTTAAAATAAGCATACTGCTTATGTTTCTGATTTTTATTATAAGCTATATTCAGACGTATTTTCCGCCCGAACGCACAAAACAGATACTCTCAAAATATAACGGAATATGGGGAAATATTCTTTCCGCACTTCTCGGAACTGTAACTCCTTTCTGTTCATGTTCCTCAATACCGATTTTTATAGGCTTTACAAATGCAGGCTTACCGCTTGGAATGACATTTTCATTTCTTATTTCATCACCGCTTGTGGATTTGGGTTCACTCGTACTTCTTACAAGTATTTTCGGATTTAAAATTGCTGTTGCATATGTTATAGTAGGACTTGTAATTGCAGTAGCCGGCGGTACAGTTATCGGAAAGCTTAAACTTGAAAATCATCTTGAACCTAAACTTTTCGGCAAGGCGGAAAAACTTGACAATACTTCCTATGACAGCAGAAAAAAACGCTGTAAATTTGCTCTTTCAGAAGCATGGGAAACGTGGAAGTATGTTATTAAGTTTATTCTTATAGGCGTTGCTGTCGGAGCAGTTATTCATAACTGGATACCGGATAATATTATTGAAACCATACTCGGAAATAAAAATCCGTTTTCGGTTATAATAGCAAGTCTTGTGGGAATACCGATGTATGCCGATATTTTCGGAACTATTCCGATTGCCGAGGCTCTTTATTTCAAGGGAGTATGTATAGGAACGGTACTTAGCTTTATGATGAGTGTTACTGCTCTTTCATTGCCCTCAATGATAATGCTTAGGAAAGTTGTAAAGCCTAAACTTCTTGGAATTTTTATAGGAATCGTCACACTCGGAATCATAATAATGGGTTATTTATTCAATATTTTCGGAGGTATATTTATATGATTAAAGATTGCAAATACTGCGGTGACTGCTGTCCAAAAACAAGCTGTAAAAATAACGGAAACTGTCAGGCTTGTGTTAAAAAGCACCGTGACACGGACAGCCTGCCTTACTGTCTTTTTCCAAATAACGACGGAGATAAAAGCCTTAAGCATTTCTATGAAAAACTAAAGGAACGTTTTGAAAATGATTAATTATGCAAATTAAGTTCCACAACTTTCTTTCAGAATATTATTGATTATTACTGTTTTATCTGCTATAATGAGGTTACCTTAATTTAATGAAAGAAAGGATTTTTATTATGTCAAAAATTTCCAAAGAAGATATAAAAAGAGTTAAAGCTCTGGGATTTCTTCACGATAAGAATACTGAAGATATATTCAATGGCAGAGTAATCACCCGTAACGGAAAAATTACTGCTGAAGAATGTCACATAATTTCAGAGGCATCAAAGAAATTCGGTTCGGGTGAAATCGCAATGACTGTCCGTATGACTATGGAAATTCAAGGTGTACCCTACGAAAATATCGAACCTTTAAGAAATTATCTTGCACAATATGGGCTTGAAATGGGCGGTACAGGGAAAAAAGTAAGACCGGTTACTTCCTGCAAGGGTACTACATGTCAGTTCGGACTTATAGATACCTATGATTTATCAAAGGAAATTCATGAAAAATTCTATAAGGGATATGAAAATGTATCTCTTCCGCACAAATTCAAGATAGCTGTCGGAGGCTGTCCGAATAACTGCGTTAAGCCTGATTTGAATGACCTCGGAATTATAGGTCAGCGTGTACCGTCAGTTGATTTGTCAAAATGCCGTGGCTGTAAGAAATGTCAGATTGAAAAGGCATGTCCTATAAAGGCATCAAAGCTCGGTGACGGAAAAGTTATCTACGATTCCGGAATGTGCAACCACTGCGGAAGATGTTTAAATAAATGTCCTTTCAAGGCTTTCGATAACTATAAGGACGGCTATGGAATATATGTAGGCGGACGCTGGGGAAAAAAGATTTCAAGAGCAAATATGCTTTCTGAAATTATTACAGACCGTGAAGAAGTCCTTAAAATCGTTGAAAAGGCTATTCTCTTATTCAGAGAGCAGGGAATATTCGGTGAACGCTTTTCCGATACTGTTGCAAGAATAGGCTTTGAAAATGCCGAAAAAATACTTCTTTCCGATGATATTCTCAACCGCAAGGAAGAAATTCTCAGTATGGAAATAAGGAAAAACTGATGAAAACCATTCTTATTCACGGTTTAGGACAGGATTTCTCAATCTGGAATAATATGATTGAAAATCAGGAAAATATTATCTGCCCCAATCTTCCGGATTTTCTCAAAGGAAAAGAAGCAAACTGGAATAATTTGTATAACTCCTTTGAAAATTACTGCAAAAGCATTCCTGACAAGATAAATATATGCGGTCTTTCACTGGGCGGAATACTTGCCCTGCAATACGGAATTGAAAATCCCGACAAAATAAATTCTATGATACTTATCGGAACTCAATATACTATGCCGAAAATGCTACTTAAAATTCAGAATGTTATTTTCAGATTTATGCCCGAAATTCAGTTCAAAGAAACAGGATTCAGTAAAAATGATTTCATAAAGCTTTCAGAATCAATGATGAATCTTGATTTCAGCGAAAATCTGAAAAACATAAAATTTCCGGTACTTGTTGTATGCGGAGAAAAAGACAAGCCAAATATGAAAGCTTCTCTGAATATAAGTAAAATGATACCAGATGCAGAACTAAGCATTGTAAAAAATTCCGGTCATGAAGTAAACAGGGATAATCCCGAAGAACTAAAAAATATCTTAACCAGATTTTTAATGATTTAAAGTTGCGGGCGACTATGGTCGCCCGTATTTTTTTGAAAATGTAAACACTTCTTTACATTTCAGGTCAAAAGCAGTAGGTTGATTTACAGAGTTTTCTGATATATAATAAATATCAGAAACGGAGGAATAAATCAATGCTCAATGATAATATAAAAAAATTCCGAAAAGTAAAAAAACTTACTCAGGAACAGGTAGCCGAAAAGCTTAATGTATCAAGGCAGACTGTTTCAAAATGGGAATCGGGTGAAACTATTCCGGATATATATAACTGCTGTGAACTTGCAAAACTCTATGAAATAACAGTTGATGACCTTCTGAATGAACAGAAATTCTCAAATATAAATCCAAAGGGGAAACACATATTCGGACTTGTAAGAATAGATGATGAAAATAAAATAATCATTCCGAAGAAAGCAAGAAAAATATTCGGACTTTCAAAAGGTGACAGGCTTTTAATGCTCGGCGATGAAGAAACAGGAATAGCACTTGTAAAAAGCAAAAGCCTTTTTGACTTTGCACATGATATATTAAATTCAAAGGAAATAACTTCCGGGGAGGACGATAAATAATGAATGCGGTCGAAATAAAAAAACTGACTAAAAAATTCGGTGAAAAAACTGCTGTAAACAACATAAGCCTTGAAATAAAGGACGGCGAACTTTTCGGACTTCTCGGAATAAACGGTGCTGGAAAAACCACAACGCTGAGAATACTTTCCTGTCTTTCAAAAGCGACTTCCGGAGAGGCTTATATATACGGCAAAAGCGTTTCCAAAGATACAAAGGAAGTCAAACAGATGATAAACATATCAACTCAGGAAACTGCTGTTGCACCTAATCTCACAGTGCGTGAAAATCTTATATTCATAGGCGGAATTTACGGCTATGGCAAACAGGAAAGCATTAAGAAAGCCGATAAAATGATTGAGGATTTCTCACTTTCCGAAGTATCCGGAAAAAAGGCGAAATTACTTTCAGGAGGCTGGCAGAGAAGATTAAGCATTGCTATGGCTCTGATAACTGAACCGAAAGTATTATTTTTAGATGAGCCTACCCTCGGACTTGATGTCCTTGCAAGGCGTGAACTCTGGGGAATTATATCAAAATTAAAGGGTAAAATCACTATAATCCTTACAACTCATTATCTCGAGGAGGCGGAGGCACTTTCCGACCGCATTGCAATTATGACAGACGGAAATATAAAATCTCTCGGAACTGCACAGGAATTAAAAAAATCCGTTGGCTGTGAAAAATTTGAGGACGCATTTATAAAAATTGCTGAAAGGAATATATAACATATGAAAACTCTTGTATTTGCAGGCAGAAACTTCAGGGAACTTCTCCGTGACCCTTTAAGCTATATATTCTGTCTTGGATTTCCTGTAATAATGCTTACAGTAATGACCATTATCAATAAAAGCATACCGCCGGAGGCAAATATGACTATATTCAGCATAGAAAATCTGTCGTCCGGAATTTCAGTATTCGGAATGACTTTTGTAATGCTTTTCACAGCTTTGCAGATTTCAAAAGACAGATGCGGAGCTTTTCTGACAAGGCTTTATGCGTCGCCTATGAAACCATATGAATTTATAATCGGCTATACAATTCCGATTATGATAATTGCAGTTGTGCAGTGCTTTATAACTTACACAGCATCATATATAATAAGCCTTATAATCGGAAACGCAATAAGCATATCGGGAATATTTATTTCAAGCCTTGTGCTTATTCCGTCAGAAATAATGTTTATAGGATTCGGTCTGCTTTTCGGCAGTATTTTCAATGACAAGTCAGCACCGGCATTATGTTCAATAGTAATATCACTCTCCTGTATTTTAGGCGGAATATGGCTTGACGTTGAAAGCCTTTCGGGAGGTCTTAAAAAAATCTGTCAGGTACTTCCTTTCTGGCAGGCTGTAAGAACAGGCAGAATGTCATTAAACAATACATATGACGGATTCGGGGAATCAATGCTTATAGTCTGCATATATGCAGTTGTGATATATCTTGTATCGATAACTGTATTCCGCATAAAAATGAAGAACGACCAGAAATAACACAAAACCGGACAGCAAGATGTCCGGTTTTTTATATATTATAATATATTGAAAAATTTTCCGCTCTATGATATAATATTATCATAATAATATCAAAGGGAGGAATCCATATGAAAAAGAAAATCCGAATAAGAGTTCCCGAACTCGACCTCAAGCCAATTAATTTTATATTCCTTACGCTTGCCGGAATAATCAATTCATTTGGCATAACAGTATTTCTTTCGCCCGTAAATCTCTACGACAGCGGAATATCGGGAACTTCAATGCTACTTGCACAAATTACTGAAAATAAAATATCTCTTTCAGTATTTCTTCTTATACTCAACATACCTCTTTTTCTGTATGGACTCAAAAAGCAGGGAAAAGCATTTACGGTATATGCTATTTACTCCGTAGCAATATATTCTATCGGAGCGTGGCTTATAACTGATGTACTTCCGATAGATGTTGCAGATTCCTCACCCTTTGCCGAACACGATTTATTGCTCTGTTCAATATTCGGCGGAGTCATTTCTGGTATCGGAAGCGGTCTTGCGATAAAATTCGGCGGAGCTATGGACGGTATAGAAGTAATGGCTGTAATCTTTGCAAAACGTATCGGAATATCTGTCGGAACGTTCGTTATGGCATACAACGTTGTATTATACATAATATGCGGAATAGTAACATCAAGCTGGATTCTTCCGCTTTACTCTGTAATAACTTATTTTATGGCTTTGAAAACACTCGACTATATAGTAGAAGGGCTTGAACGTTCAAAATCGGCAATTATAATTACTACTGAACCAAAGAAAATATCAAAGGCACTTTCAGATGCGTTTGAATGTGGCGTTACAAGCATTGAAGCTAAAGGATGCTTTTCCGACCAGCCCAGAACTATGATATACTTCATAGTAAATCGTTTTCAGATTGGAAAAATGAAAAATATTATTCATAATATTGACCCCTCCGCATATATAACTATTTCGGAAGTTGCAGACGTATTCAGTTCGAATAATCAGAAATAATCTGATTAAGCAGTAGTGATGATATATTATTATTCTTTCTGTATCTGAAATCAGTTTCATCAAATAAATCAGGACAGCTTTTAACGAGTTCAAGAACGGCATCATCTGACATATCTTTTATTGCAGAAGTGTCAAGCTCCTCAAGTCTGCCGGAATTGTACATCTCAATATTATATTTCGCAATAAGAGCATCAGGACGTGAAAAGCAGAGTGTTCCGAACATAACTGTAAAAAATACCGTTGCCCACTTTTCAATGCGGAATTCAAAGAAAATCTGTTTAATAACAATCAGTACAAATATTACTGCACATAAAATCATAAACCATGTTGTATATACTCTTAACTGAGTGAGTCCGTATTCGTCTATATACATAACCATTTTGCTTAAAGCTGTTGCAATAAGAATAAGCGTAAAAATACAAAGCGTTATACTGTATATTTTGAGAGTTAAAGGCTTGTTTTTACCTCCGTTTTTAGCGATGATATTTGTAATAACAATCACTCCGAGATTTATAAGGGATACAGCGAAAAGCTCAAAAAATCCCTTTCTTGCATAGACTGCATAGCTATATCCCTCCGGAAGATTTCCCCCGAATCCCGAAAGAAAATATTCCGCCTGCGATATAAAAAACAGAATATATATAAACAGCAAAGGTGTTACAGCAGTATATATTATAAGATTGTTCATAAAACGCATATCTGCTACTGATGATTTGCATTACTCCTCATCAAGAACATTAAGACCCTCACGGCAAACATTTGAATAAATCATTGCGAAAAGATAATGCGAACACGGTATAGCAATTAAAATCTGAACTATAAGAACTCCTGTATTTCCGTAAGCAAATCTGTCGGCGAATCCCGTAAGCATATCTGAAAAATTACTGTCTGCTGACATAAGCAGGGAAGTTACCACTGCCGTAACCGGTACAGTTATAAGAAGTCCTGCAAATATCATAGCAAGATTTTTTCCGAATCCCGAACTCCTTACAGCTGATTTTACAACCTTTGACTGTATTCCGAATTTTGAAAAGGGATATTCAAGCAATGATTTAATCATAGCAAACGGCAGAAAGCGTTCAAGCTGATTTTTCTGTGCCGTAACGGAGTATATAAAATATGCTCCTGTTGCAAAAAGAAACACAACGTCAAGAATTTTTATAAAATTATTATCCGTAATCGAAAAAACTGCACTGAACAGATACAGAATAACTGCAATGAATCTGTTAAGCCCTGATATTCTGAATTTCTTTTTTTTCAGAAAAAGTATCACCGATGTAATTATCGCAATATATAATCCCGTAGTAATAAATCCTTTTTCATTGAATAACACAAACCTTACAAATCCAAATGCAAGCAATGCAACTACAACTGATAATATACACTCCGTACGGCTGAACTCAGGGGTATCATCTTCAATGACTTTTTTTGAAAATTCGGGAAATTCTTCCATAATCAACACTCCTCTGCAAAAATATTATAATATATATCAAAAGCGTTCCCGTCATATAGCAAGGAATATCGTTCCAGGTTCCGCTTGTTCCTATAATTACGGCGAGAAGGCTTTTTTTATTGATTCCGAGTATACCGCATATATCAAGATACTGCAAAAATTCCACAAAGCATGCAAATACAAATAATATCAGAGGCAGTGATTTACGCAATTTTTCTGTAAAAATCCTCACAAGAAAGTACATCGCCGGCATTATCAGAATATCTCCTCCGTAATATCTAATCCAGCCGTGTGCATACATTCCTATAAATATTTCTGTAATCAGAAATATAATAAACATCAGAAAGGATTTTTTTCTATTCATCATCACTTCTCCATTCAAGAATATCCCCCGGCTGACATTTCAGAACCT
The DNA here is from genome assembly GCA_945910815.1 of uncultured Clostridia bacterium. Taxonomy (GTDB): domain Bacteria; phylum Bacillota; class Clostridia; order Oscillospirales; family Ruminococcaceae; genus Ruminococcus. The sequence continues at coordinate 16,416 of CAMDZD010000017.1, read as the reverse complement.
CGCATATTTTGTCAAGAGTCGAAAATCTTATTGCTTTAGCCTTTCCCGTTTTGAGTATTGAAAGATTTGCAGGAGTAATTCCGATTTTTTCGGCAAGCTCATTGGAGGATATTTTGCGTTTAGCCATCATAACATCAAGATTTATCACAACAGACATAACAAAAACCTCCGTTCAGACTGTAAAATCATTTTCGGATTTTATTTCAACAGCCTTTTCAAATACATTCTTAAGAACACGCATTATAAGTCCGAACATAATTGCAAGAAATCCGGCAAGCAGAAAAATAAATCTCCACAATCCAAGAACTAAAAATGCAGTTCCGGCAAGCATACAAGCCCACGAAATCCGTCTTAAGCATAATGTGTTCTGTTCAATGAAAACCTTCTCCCTGTTTATGTTTGCAAGCAGAATGTGAAGTGAATACAATGCAGTAAATGCAAATACTTCGCATATATAAAGCACTATGCACATCGGAATCATAACGGAATTTTCAGAAAAAAATCCATAGTCATTCGAAAATGACCTGTCATACCATTCTGAAAATCGTGGTACGAAGAAAGTAAGTACAGCAACTATAAAAGTTGCAATCCATGTAAGTATTCTCGAAAGCAAAAGCGATTTTGTTTTATTCCACATAACAGCACCCCTTTATTTATGTTATCCGTATTATATCATATAAAATATTATTTGTCAATATGTTTTTATCGTTTTTCGATAATTTTTTTCTGTTACGCAAAAAACGCCCCCGTATCTGCGAGGGCGGATATATAAAATTATCTTCTTTTTCCGCAATTTTTGTCAAAAGACGGATTGCAGGCATAGAAATTTTTCGGATTGAGATTATCCTGAATGATTCTGAGTGCCTCTCCGAAACGCTGAAAATGTACTATTTCACGCTCACGGAGAAATTTTATAGGGTCACGCACATCGGGGTCATCAGCAAGCCGAAGTATATTATCATAAGTGGTTCTTGCTTTCTGTTCAGCAGCCATATCCTCTGTCAAATCCGTTATTGCATCTCCCTTAACTCCGAAATAAGATGCTGTAAAGGGTACTCCCGATGCTGATACCGGATATATTCCCGCTGTATGGTCAACAAAATATGTGTCAAATCCGCTTTCTTTAATCTGTTCAGGAGTGAGATTTTTTGTAAGCTGATATATAATTGCTGAAATCATTTCTACATGGGCAAGTTCTTCAGTACCTGTATCGTTATCGGTATGGTACATCTGGAAAAGCCCGTAAAACAGGCGTTTGTGTGTATTATTCAATCGGTTCAAAGGTTTTCATAAACCGTTTCAAGAGGAACGTGCAGAAATAAGGGAATGTATATATCTGGTCACTATAGCCAACATTATTGAATGTAAGCTTAAAGCCGTACTGAATATCGCTGTATTTGTCGCTCTCTATCAAGGTGCGGAGGGATTTTGACCTGCCTGACCTTGATTTCACCTCAACAGGAATAAGGGAATCCTTACTTCTGATAAAGAAATCTTCCTCCAGAGTGGAATCGTCACGCTTGTAATAAAACAGAGAATAGCCTGATTTAACCAGTGCTTCAGCTACTACATTTTCGTATAAAGCACCCTTATAAACACCCAGATTGCGATTGGCTCTCAGGTCTTCTCCTGCTTCCTCATCGAGCAGAGATACCAGAAGTCCTGTATCGGCAAAGTAAAGCTTGAATTTATCCAAGTCATAATTTCCGTTCAGAGGCAGCTCTGGGAACTCAAGACAATAGCAGATATTTGCAATACCAGCGTCAGACAGCCATTCTACACAGCCACGATAATCGTGAAATCTTGCTCCTGACGCAACCTTTGATATCTGAAACTTCTTATTCTCTTTGGCAAGCTGCGGTGCAATTCTATTGAAAACATTGACAATTCGGGTCTGGTCAACGCCCTCGGCATATTTGCGTATATCTTCCTTGTAATCTGCAATTAATTGCCTTTGAGTGTCAAGAGAGCCTTCAAATGTTCCTTTTTCAATATAATCACGAATTACCGCAGGCATACCACCGAGTACGCAGTAATCAAGAAACATTGAGTGATATAAATCCATTTCAAGCTCATTGAATGGTGTAAAAGTTTTCATGTGGTCAAGCATATCATCTACAACTGAAGAATCGTATCCCTTTGCCCATAAAAACTCCTCAAAATCCATTGAGTACATAGTGTAATCGGTTTTGTAACCAACGCTGTTGTGTTCTATTTTTTTGTAATTAACACCGAGCATAGAGCCACTGCAAATTACATCAAAACGTCCGTCAATCTTAAAAAATTTCAATGCTGTTGCAATATCAGGAAACTCGGTAATTTCATCAAAGAAAATCAATGTCTTCTGAGGAATGAATTTCTTGCTGGGGTCAATTCGTGAGATATTCTTAATAATATCGGCTGCATCATAGCCGTCTACAGTAATTTTCTTGTATTTCTGGTCTTTGACAAAATTTATTTCAATAACGCTTTCGTAATTCTTATATGCAAAATGAAGAATAGATTCCGTCTTGCCTGTCTGCCTTGCTCCACGCACGATTAAAGGCTTTTTATTGGAATCCGCAGCCCACTCCGAAAGATAATCGTCAATTTTTCTTTTCAGGTACATAGCCAAACACCTCTTTCTTTAAGAACATTATACTCTTTTTATACCCGACAGTCAATATTTTATGCAAAAAAATGAGCGAATTATCCGAGAAATTCAACAAAAAATAAGGGAATTATCTGAGGTTTACAACAAAAACTGAGCGAATTGGTAAATGGTATGGATTTTATACTGAAGTAGTAGTGTAAAATCCCAGTTTTAAGGAGGCTGACTATTGTAGTTATACAAGTTTATCCATCTTATTCGCAAGATAAAGCGGCATATTTACAAAGCTGTCGTTGCTCTCATATCCAAGCTTAGAGAAACGCACAGCCTTTGCAGGTTTATGCTCTTTGAGGTAGCTTTTAAAGCTTGCAGAGGTCACGCTTTCTCCAGCCTTGACCTCAATAGGAATAATATCCATTCCGTTCTGCACAATAAAGTCAATCTCATTCATAGCAGTAGGAGCGTAATACTTCGGTTCGGTGTCATACAACGATTTTATCTGCTGTAAAACATAGTTTTCTGTCAATGCACCTTTGAACTGATAATCAGATTTGAGTAGAATTGCCTCATTGCTGATTGCTGCCATGTGTTTCATAAGTCCCACATCAAACATAAACAGCTTGAAATGATTTAACTGCTCGTATGCTTTAAGCGGATGCTCAGGCTTGCTTACATTATATATTCGCAATACCATTCCTGCCGACACAAGCCACTCGATAGCCTCCTCAAATTCCCTTGCTCTTGCCCCCTCACGAACACAGCCGTAAACGAATTTCTCGTTATCCTTTGATAGTTGGGTTACAAGGCTTCGGAACACCATAAGAATACGTCCACTGTTGACTTTTCCATTGTGCTTAGAGAAGTCATTTTCATATAATTCAATTAATTCCTGCTGAATACGTGAGATTTCGGCAGGGTCTTTGTTTGTAATCCATGACTGCACACATTCAGGCATACCGCCTATTATCAGATAAAAATTATATGCGTCAAGCAGTTTTTGGTGGAAAATTTCCTCAATATGCTGTCCTTTTTCAATGCTGTTATAGTAAGAATACAGTCCCTCGTCCGTTGCGGCAAGAAACTCATCAAAGGTCATAGGGCTGATATTCAGAAGATTAACTTTGCCCACGGGGTATGACTTAGGCTTTGCAAGCAAAGTGCCAAGCAGACTTCCTGCTGAGATAATATGATACTCGTTTGCCTTTTCACAGAAATATTTAAGAGAGTTCAGAGCCTCGGAGCATTCCTGCACTTCATCAAATATAATCAGATGCTTTTCAGGAATAATCTTTTTCCCCTTGATAAGTCCCAGTAATTCAATAATTCTATGTGGATTTTTGTTCGTTTCAAAAATAGACTTTAATTCGTCCTCTTCATCGAAGTTGAAATAAAATGTATCTTCATAATACAGCCTGCCGAATTCCTCCATAAGCCAGGTTTTTCCTACCTGTCTTGCCCCCTTGAGTACAAGAGGCTTACGGTTGGTGCTTTTTTTCCAAGCTAAAAGTTGTTCTATTGCGTTACGCTTCACATAATCACGCTCCTTGCAAGTAGTATTATACCACTTTCTGATATATTTATCAATAGTTTTTTACACATTTTTAAAATATTTTAGAGTTAATTTTACACATTATTTAGAAATAATAAAGCCCGCAGGCGGTTGCTTGCGGGTAACATTTCTAAAACTACAGTTAATTATAAGGGATTTGCTCATTAAAAGAAGTCGAAAATGAATTGTTTTCATCGGACATAGGGTCATCATAACATATATAATTACACCATTCTCTTTCTTCCTGTGTCATCATTTCGTAAGGGTCTGTTTTATCGAAATCATCGCAGTTATGATTCATTTCATATTGCTGATAATATTCCATTTCCTCTTGAGAAATTCTTTCTATTTCATCATATTCCTCATAACAATTATTTGGATAATCATATTCTTGACAAGTATTGGGGTAACTGCAATCTTGATTACAGCAAATCTGCGCTGGAGGCTGTGGGGGATACACTGGCTGGGGTGGCGCAGGCGGAATAGCGTTTTGAGTCTGTCCATGCTGTTTATATTTTTCACGGCTTTTCTGTTTTCTCTTCCTGTTTTCCATTCTTGTATTCATGCAGCGTTCGTAATCATAGACAGCCTGACAGGTGGTAAGATACTGATATGCCCCGTCAGAAATCTGGAAAAAGTAGTTACAGCCGATAAGGTAATCTACAATTTGCTGCACTTTTTCAGCAGGTACACCATATTTTCCACAGCAGGTCGAACAATGACGTTTAAGATTATAGCCATCAACCCTGACTTTGTAACCTCCCTTCATCATCTCTTCCGCAAAATAGAAAATCACGTTAAAAACTCCAAAACCGATTTGAATATCAAAATCAACAATTGCAGCGTCAATATCACTGCTTGGCTCAAATGTGATGTATTTCAAATCTGTCTTGTATACAACGCCGTTAGACTCGCATTGAGGCGGATATTGGGCGTTAAGCTCCTCGATGATATTTGATTGGATAAACGTCCTTTTTATTACGCCCTCTTTAGCCATAAACAACTTCTCCTTTGTTTTTACGATATTTAAGGGTAATTTAAAGAGAACCCTCATAAAACCTCTTGTATTCATTTAGACTCTATTGTTCCGAGATATTTGAATTCAGACTTGTATTTATCGCCTTTACCACTTGTTTTGTATGAAAGGCTTATGCCGAAAGGCAGTCCTTTAAAATAAACGGTGAGTGTATTCCCCTTGTTTATGATGATTTTATCTGTTATAGAACCGTAAATCTCGGTTTGTTCTGTATCATAGGTCATAATGCGGTCGATTTCCTTGATGTATTCTTCAATCGTCTTGGTTTTCTTTTTGATTTCAGAATCGTAATTAAGAATGGAATCAATTTTATCCTGAATTGCGGCTATTTCTGCATCAATGTGTTTCTTCTGGTCTTTAAGCTCCTGTTCAGTAATAACCCCGTCAAGCAGGTAATTGATTGCCTTTGTCTTCTTTTTCTGTAATGACTCAATTTTTTTATATAGAGCATCTGTGTTGTTTTCGGGACGGATTGCCTGAACAGTTTTAATTTCATCAAGCAGCTCCTGCTTCAAATCCGTAAAGTTTATCTGTATAAAATTAAGACAATAGGCGACAGCGGATAGCAGTGTTTTTTCATTTACTGAACCATTGTCACAGCCGATGACATTGCCGTATTTATCTGTTTTGTACTTTCCGTTTTTTATGCTTTCATAGCACACCCATGTCTTGTTACCACTGCCGTCTTTGCGTTTCCTTTTTTTGCTTACCATACGTTTACCACATTCACCGCAGACAAGCTTGCCACTGCACCAGTAGCGGTTACTGTGTTTTGCTTTTTGTTCTGCTGTCAAGGAACGTCTTGCAAGCTCTTCCTGCGTTCTGTCCCATGTTTCACGGTCGATGATAGGCTCATGGTGGTCTTTTAAATAGACCTTTTCTTCTGCTCCTCTGTTGTATTTCTTCTTGTGAGTAAGGTAATTAGGAGTATATGTCTTTTTTTGACAAAGGTCGCCGACATATTTCTCATTGCGCAGCACACGAAGAATAACGGTATTACTCCACTCTTTAACACGTTTTGGCTTTATACCTGCCTCACGAAGCTCTCTTGCAATGATATGTGTGCCTTTTCCTTCATTCAGAAACTTGTGAAATATAAGTTTTACGGTTTCAGCCTCATCTTCATTTATGTACAGCTTTCCTTTGTCAACTTTATATCCCAATAAATCTCTGCCGAATACAACTCCTTGCTCCATGCGGCGTTTCTGTCCCCATTTGACACGTTCAGAGGTCTTGCGGCTCTCCTCTTGTGCAATACTTGCCATGAGCGTAAGCCTTAATTCGATGTCTTTATCAAGGGAATTGATATTATCGGTTAAAAACACTACTGCTACGCCACAATCCTTGAGGTCATTGATATAAGATAGAGTATCTACCGTATTTCTGGAAAAACGGCTGACTTCCTTTGTTACAATCAAATCAAGTTCGCCATTCAAAGCATCATTAATCATACGATTAAAACCGTCACGGTGTTCAGTGCTTGTTCCAGTTACGCCTTCGTCAAAATAAACTTCTTTCAATCTCCAATTCGGATTCTCGTTTATTTTTTCTTTAAAATACTGTTTCTGGCTTTCGAGAGATAGGCTCTGTTCCTCGCTGTCCGTAGATACACGGCAATATGCTCCGACATTCAGCATAAATCGCCACCGCCATTCAATGCAATCAGTTTTTTAAGCTGAAATTCGTTAATAAAGCCGTTTTCATGGAGCTGTTTGTAAATCCCGATTTTAAGATTTGTTTTCATTGCCTCTTTCTGCTCATCGCTCAGGATAAACAGAAATGGATTAACAGGCTTTTCGGATTTTTCAAGATTCAAAATAACACCCCTGGGAGCAGTATATGCACCCAGATTTTGTCCGTATGCAAGCGCCCCTGTACCATCGACAGCGGGTTTGTTCTTAGATAAATTTAAAGTGATATTGTTAATAAGCATTCCTCCTTTTTAATGATTATAAATAGTGCGATACGTTTTCTTTCATAGACGAAAGTCCTCCTGAATGTATATTCATTTATAAAAACAAATAAATCCTCTTACTAAAGAAATGCTTATTTAGTAAGAGGAAAGAGTATCATAGATTGGTTTTAATTAACCTTTAGTACCTTCAGCAGTGTAAAAATGTATTGCATCTCTACACTTTTCCCCATTGCCAACTACAATAAGTTCTTTATGTGCATATTGATATTCAGTAGGTGAATATCCATTTCTGAAGAGCCACGCTTTTGCTTCTATGTATGCGTCTTCAACAGTATCTCCAAAAAAGATGCTGGATATTATCTTTTTGTTATTAACAAGAGCATGATTAAGAAGCGACTCGTTATACTCAAGCTTAATGTTGTTACAAATAAACTGGACATCAGCGTTGAATTCATCAGCGAAATAATTAATAGGATAAAAAATCCAGTAACCTTCTGTGAGGATTTGCTTGATAATCAACATTGTTATACGGCACTGAAGCTCATAGTCAAGCAAGAACTGGAATCCATTTTCTTCAACACATTCAATTGCATTGAAGGCGTCAGTGTATACGCTGCGAATAAATGAATCACTACCATCAAAATCATCAGCATCAATAAAATCAATACTGGCAAGATTCGCAAGAAGCTTTTTTTCCACATGACTGATATCTTCGTTGTCAGCTACACTCTTTTTGTTATCAGCAGCGTATTCTTCCAACGCTATAGAAAGAATAATCATGCTAACATAATCCTCTGCGAGCTTAGAAGGTGTTTTAAATCTTTTCATAGTAATTCTCCTTTTCTTATTATTCTTCGACTTCGCCGAAGAGTTTTTCATAAGTTTCAACATCGCCATAATCTGCAATGAAATCTTTGGCTTCTTCTTCAGTGAATGGCTTGATATCTTCTGAGCCTCCCCAACTGTTGTCGCTATAACTTTTACGATATTTTGTCATTGGGCCACCGTAACCATTCAGAAAAAATTCTCCATTCTTTTTGCGGAAAAGTTTTTCTTCGATATGAGAGAAGTCACTCATTGAGCCGTATTCATAACCGCATATATAAACTGCGGTTTCTGTGTCATATTTCTTTCCGTTAATGATTTTTTTCATTATAGTATCTCCTTCCCTTTACTCTTCCACTTTGCCAAAAAGTCTTTCGTAATCTTCAACTTCACCATGTACTTCCACAAAATCTTTTGCATCACTTTCGTAAATTGGAACAATTCTGGGCATACCATCTGGAGAATAATATGAGTACATACCCCAGCCTTTGTATGCGTAATCAGTATCAGCACCTCCACGACCGAGAATAAAAAATTCTCCACTTTTCTTTCTGTACAGATTTTCCTCTTTGAAACACGAGTCATCCTCATCATCTACAATGTATCCACTGTATCCGCATATGTGTTCAGCCGTATCAGTGTCATACAACTTTCCGTTAATGATTTTCTTCATAGTAAATACCTCCTGAATTTTTTACAAAATTGTTTGTTTTTGGTTAAGGCTTCTTATTTATATCTTTCACACTCTCCTTTCATTATTCCGTTTCAATTTCTCTGATTATTGTTTTGATTAATCTGATGTCAGTTTCATAACTTCTGCGAAGTACAGCCATTTTTGACGGCATAAAAAATATGCCCTTCTCGTCTTTTCATACAGATTATTAAATGCGTTAAGCTTTTCTAAAAGCTTATTTGAGTTTTATACCATAGACCATCCTCCTTGAGTATTATTTAAGACAATCATCAATTTATGAACTATCTTATGTTAGTATTATACATCAATTTTTATCCTATGTCAAGATATTTTTCATCTTTTTTTGACCTACCTATTGATTTTTGTTGAAAAGTGTGATATAATTGATTAAGAATTAGTGATTTTTTATAAGAAAGGACAGATACATATGAGAATTATAGGTTATGCTTGCGTGAAAAACAATAAATTATCGCTTCGTCGTGATGATGAGTATAAGAAAACAAAGGCATATAAACAGCTTAGAAATGTAAATTTACAAGATGAAAATATAGCAATAGATATATTGACTGTAAATCATCAAGAGCGAACTTTGTTAAACAAAATTCTTGAAGATTTATTAGAAAATGATGTAATTATTGTTCCTGATGTTAACGTGCTCGGCAATAATAAAAAGGAGATACTTGCATGTTACACTAAGTTGCACGAAAAGAAAATAGGTATACTTATTCTTGATGAAAATAAGAATAGTATGGTGTCAGACTTAAGTACAGTGGATTTTTCTTTTGTTCCTCACTTTATCAGCAATGAAGAGTTTGATAATAAATGCAATCTTATTATAAAGAGGAAACATCGTAGCAACAGAGGCCGTCCTCAAAACGAAATAAATGATAAATTTATTGAAATATACTGGCTATATGAGCGCTTTCTTATCGAAGAGCCTGTTGCTTATGACAATATATATTTTCATATGAGCAAGGGTGGATTCCACAAGCTTGCCGAGATATATGAGTCCAGCCCCGCTTATTTTGCAGATGAAGAACAAATGGAAAAACAATATAAAATATCAGATATCGTGAAAAGACGAGGTGCAATACCCGAAAATTTCGATAAAGTTTATAATTGTTTTTCAGAAGATAGTATATTGTCAATGGAAATAGGTCAGGATAACATACTTTCCGCCTGCGATGAATATGGCGTTCGGCGGATGTCCAGTATCTCGTTTAAGAGATACTATATTAAAGCGTTATGGGGAAGAAAAGCATCAGCCAGAGAAACGATACATCGCAAGGATGCTGAGCTTAATGATAAACTGAAACGTAAAGAGGGTCAGGCGTAATATTTATATTTAATACGCCATAATACGTCTTTTGCATACACCTGCGAAGCCCGAAACTATAGATTATTGTGTCATGAAACTATTTTTATATGATATTTTTACCTTGATGTCAAGTGCTTTTTTGCGAAAAAACAGTTTTCAAAAAAGCACTAAACGCAAAAGTATTAAAACCGCATAAATTCACTATTTTTCAATGGTTTGCCAAGATGCAACAGCGCCTCACAGAGGAAATGCGAGAGCGCAGTAATAGGTATAAGTCCATTACAAACAACAAAAATGTAAAAATGCAATACAAGAAGTATTACGTCAATAATACGTCATAAGACGTATAAAATTAAGAAGGAGGAATGCTATGCTTATTTACAAAAATCACAAGTACACAACAATCACAGATTTCCAATTTGAGTGTGACAGGGCGGTTGATTGCCAAATAACATTTAAAAGAATGGAAAGCAAAAGAAAATTTATGGAGCTGTATAGTCATCGACAAGACCAGTTGCATGGTGATGCTGCAATCATTGAGGGCAGAAAATTTAATATGTGTTTTTTTTACGATTTGACAGAGGACCCATGTCGTATTAAATGCCACATCAATAAGGAGGCGGATAGATATAGATTACGATAAAATTTGTCAGGATATCATCATCGGTCATGCCGAACTGGAACGGCAACGTGCTAATCTCATAGCTTTAAATTTAAATCCGATTTCAGCTGTTCTTCTTTATCATCGCTTTCTTTCATATAATAATAACGATACAGGAGATTTAAAGAAATCACGATTGGCTTATTTCTACATAGAGAGACTTAGAGCAGAAATTGAAACTTTGATAAACAATGCAGAAGAACCACGGTTCTTCGTCATTTCGATAAGGAGGTAGATTACAGCAATTATTTACTTGTCAAATACAGAGCTATACGTTGATATTCCGACTTCGCAGTATATGAAAAAGGAAAATCGGAATAGTTTTATCATCTGTTTTTATAACAAAGCAGACAAGAAGAGATTTTTGAAGCATTGCAGGAAGAATAAGGAGATAAATACCGATTTATATACCTATGTAAATTTCCGTGCTTATAGTATATATAATACTAACATGGTTAGGTGCAAAGCAGGCAGGGACTTCGAAATCATACATCATCTTACAGAAGAATATTTTTTTGAAGAAATTCCATTTTAATTGATTTGGTCCCTTGACTTTGGATTTTTGACGACGTATAATATAAGTGTAAAGTATATTTCTACAAAGTTAATAGAGTTAATATTAAGTGCTTTTTGCCATATTGGCGGAAAGCATTTTTTATTTATAAAAATATAGGAGGTTATTAAAATGAACACAAGAGAAGCAAAAAACCAAATTAAGGAAAGGATGTATGCTGTGATTGATTTCGTCGAAGGCAAGGAACTGGTGCAGATTGCTGTCAACCAGAATTACTTTAACAGGTATGCAGACAAACTTTGTAATGCAGTTCGCAGCGGTGCAACAGATGATACTGTTGTTAAGCGCTGGTACGAAAAACTCATCGATGAGCTGAACAAGCTTCGAGCAGGTGTTATTACTTACAGTGACATCATCTTAAAAATCAATAACTGTGCAGCTTAACTGCTAAGTTATATACCTTTATTTACCTTTCTATTCCTTTCTGTGTTTAGGTTGCCGTCTTATTCGGCAGCCTTTCCCTTGATTTTAACTGCAAAAGCAGTTTTATATATATTATTTCATGGAGGTCATCTTATGATTGAATACACTACAAAACTGGAAGGTCTTAAGAAGTATATTTTAAATCTTAAAACAAATGATTTAGATTTGTTTATGAAGATTGAAAGCGAGATTTATAAAGCAAAGTGTAAAGAAGAAAACATCAAGAATGTTTCTGAAACGAAAACGACTGTAAATTCTAAAATTGAAGATATTCAATCAGATGAGAAAAAAACAATCTCTATTAAGATTGATATTTCTTGAAAATGAATCGAAGCCATGCTGCTCCTATACAAGCAGTATGGCTTTTTATGTATCTAATGCTTGAAAAATGCTGAAAAATAATGCTTGAAAAATGCTGAAAAATATGGTTGTCAAAAGTAAGAAAGTATGATATAATTAATAGAATGTAACTTGCTATAGAAAGCGAGGAATTATAATGATTACGGCATATCAAGCAAAGTATTATGCCACACTTTTATCGCAGAAATCCGTCGGCGGAAGCATTGATTGTATCGCACAATCTTTATTGAACGCCGCTGTTGATATAAATCCGCATCAAATAGATGCAGCTTTGTTTGCTTTTAAATCCCCTTTAAGCAAAGGTGTTATCCTTGCCGATGAAGTCGGTTTGGGCAAAACTGTTGAGGCAGGCTTAGTTATATGCCAATACTGGGCTGTTGGTAATAGAAAGATTATAATTGTTTGTCCAGCTGCGCTTCGAAAACAGTGGAGCTATGAATTGACAGATAAATTCGGCTTGCCGAATGAAATACTTGACACTAAGAATTATAACGAGTATGTTCGTAATGGCAGTAATCCTTTTTCAATGAAGTCTGTGATTATATGCTCATATAACTTTGCTTCAAAAAAGAAGGATGAAATATCGGCTGTGGGTTTTGATATTGCAGTAATAGATGAAGCTCACAAGCTCCGTAATGTTTATAAAAAGAATAGCGTTCTTTCACATAATATCAAAGATGCTTTTGAGAATACAAAGAAACTGTTATTAACCGCTACTCCTTTTCAGAATTCACTTATGGAATTGTATGGTTTATCGACGGTAATTGACGAGAACATCTTTGGTGACAGCCGTTCTTTCCGTGCTGAATATGTTAATGAAGAGAATTACAGCGACTTACAGTTACGTTTATCTCCGTATTATAAGCGAACACTACGAAAAGATGTTTCAGAATACATAAACTATACAAAGCGCTTATCATTAACACAAGAATTTATGGCAACAGATACTGAACAACAATTATATGATGAAGTATCCGAGTTTTTACGCAGTGATAATATTTACGCAATCCCTGTAAGTCAGAAGATGCTTACTACTATGATTATCCGAAAAATTCTTGCATCTTCTACCTACGCTTTACTCGGAACATTGCAGACTATCAAACAGCGACTTGAAGCTCTTCTGACCAGTTCTAAAGCAGAACAGCTTTCTCTTGATGTGTTTTTTACAGAAGATGAGCTTGAGGATATAGATGAAGAATTGCTTGAAAATACTGAATATCACGAAGATTCAGATACTGAAAAAATCGACATTGAACGGCTGAAAAAAGAAATCGCCCAGATAGAGCATTTTATTGAGTTGGCAGAAAGCATATCGCAAGATACAAAGGCGACAGCTTTATTAAAAGCATTGTCAAGTGCCTTTGAACAGCTTGAGGTGCTTGGTGCGAATAAAAAAGCTCTTATATTTACAGAATCCACGAGAACACAGAAATATCTGAAATCTTTCCTTGAGAATAATGGCTATGCTGGAAAAATTGCTGTGTTCAATGGTTCTAATACGGACATAGAATCAAACGCTATCTATGATAAATGGCTTGACGATAATCAATTCACTGGCAGAATAAGCGGTATCAAAGCAGCTGATAAACGAATGGCTATTGTTGACCATTTTAAAGATAATGCTGACATTCTCATTGCTACAGAGGCAGCCGCAGAGGGTTTGAATTTGCAGTTCTGCTCACTTGTTGTAAACTATGACCTACCCTGGAATCCACAGCGTATAGAACAGCGTATCGGTCGTTGCCACAGATACGGACAGAAAAGCGATGTAGTCGTTGTAAATTTCGTAAACAAGAGGAATTTTGCCGATGTTCGTGTTTATAACCTATTAAGCGAGAAATTTCACTTATTTAATGATGTTTTCGGTGCGTCCGATGAAGTTCTCGGACAAGCCGATAATATCGACTTTGAGCGGCGTATTTGGGAGATATATCAGGAATGCCGTACAGAAGAAGAAATCACAAGTGCCTTTGAAAAGCTCCAGGAGGATATGCAGGAGCAGATTGATGAATGTATAACTGATGTCAAAGAAAAGGTTATGAGCAACTTTGACATTGAAGTACAGGAGCATCTTCGTCTTGCAAAAGAAAATACAGGTGCTTTTCTTAATCGCTACGAATATATCTTCTGGGAGCTTACAAAGTATATTCTTGCTGATTATGCTCAGTTCAACGATAACGAGCATACATTCAGACTCTTGAAAGAAGTTGCAGGCTGTAAGCCTTATACATACTCTCTCTTTTCTGCGAAGGCAGACGGTGAACAGTACCGTCTATCTCATCCACTTGCACAGTATGTCATCAATACTGCTGTGTCGTTACCAATTGAAAGCGGTCATATTACATTTACAAGTGAAAATACAGGCATAAAGGTAAGCGTTCCAGAACATCTGCAAGGACAAAGCGGTTATCTTGTATTGTCGGCACTTGATGTATCTGCCTTTGACGAGGAACAGCACAGCATTTTTACCGCATATACCAAAGACGGGCAATTTCTTACACAGGAAGAATGTGAGAAAATGTTTCTGTTAAGCGGAACAGCAACAAATGATGTACCCGACCTTCCCAAAACCGCAAAGGACAAGCTTTCCGCCAACTCAAAGCAGCATATTCAGAGCAAGCTGCAAGAAATTGACTCCCGAAATTTATCTTTCTTTAAGGAAGAGGAAGAAAGAATATTCCGCTGGGAAAAAGACCTTGTTGACAGTCTTGAACACGAGCTTGATACCGTTAAAAGACAGATAAGAGAGGCGGAACGCCAGTCAAGACTTGCCGCCAATATGCAGGAAAAGCTTGAACTTACAAAGAAAATTGACGAGCTGGAACGTCAGAAACGCCGCAAGCGTAACGAGCTTGCCGACCGTGAAGATGAAATCAGCGAAAAGCGCCGTACAATGATTGCCGAGCTTGATGCCCGAATGGTTCGGGAAACAAAATCGGAAGATATTTTCGTTGTTGAATGGGAAATTAAATAAATGGAGGGACACACGATGTCTGATAAGCTTGATAGATTTGTAAACCTGATGAGAGGAATATTCGAACTGGATAAATCCGACCTTGATTTCGGAATTTATCGCATTATGAATATCAGAAAGGCTGAGATAGAAAAATTCCTCTCTGAAGGTCTGCCTGCTAAGATTACTGAAACGCTTGCACCTTTCGCACAGACTGATACAGAAGATTTAAAAAAGCAAATTGCGGATATTGAAAAACAGGCTGCTGATTTCGGCATTGCTGATATTTCCGCTTCGCCTATGGCTGAAAAATACAACTCACTGAAAGCGCAGCTTGCAGGCGGTACGGACCTGTCTGCATTGGAATCCGATGTATATTCCGCACTTTACAACTTCTTCAACCGCTACTATGACGAGGGCGATTTCATTTCCAAACGCCGTTATAAAGAAGGCGTCTATGCTATTCCCTATGAGGGCGAAGAAGTAAAGCTTTACTGGGCAAACCAGGACCAGTATTACATAAAGACAAGCGAAAACTTCAAGGATTATACATTCAAGGTTGATGATTACTCCGTTCATTTCCGCATTGTTGATGCTACGACCGAGCAGAACAACAACAAGGAAAGTGACGACAGTAAGCGTGTATTTATGCTCTTTACAGAAGATGAAGAAAACTTCCCTGGGATAAATACATTTGAACACAATGCTGATACAAAGGAAATTATAATCCGCTTTGTTTATGATATTCCCGAGGATAAAAAGCGTAAATATGCCGAGGAAAACTACAACGCTGTTCACGATTTTATTTACAAGAACAACAGCACCATTCCTGTATGGCAGTCACTTCTTGCGCCTATTCCCACAGGCAAAGGCAAGGAAACAACTACGCTTCTTGAAAAGCACATGAAGGCTTATGTTGCAAAGAATACCTTTGATTACTTTATTCACAAGGATTTAAAGGGCTTCCTCACTCGTGAGCTTGATTTTTATATAAAGAGCGAAATTATGCACCTTGATGACCTTGATACATCAAACGAGCAGCGTGTTGAAACCTATCTTGCTAAGGTAAAGGCTGTTAAGCGTGTAGGCGCAATTATCATTGATTTTCTTGCGCAGATTGAGAATTTTCAGAAAAAGCTATGGCTTAAAAAGAAGTTTGTCATTGAAACAAACTGGTGCATTACCCTTGACCGCATAGATGAAAAATTCTATCCCGAAATCATCGAAAACAAAGCGCAGATTCAGGAATGGATTGATATGTATGCCGTTGATGAGATAAAGGAAGATTTGGCAACCGTAGGCTTTACAAATCCGCCTACGGTAGAATTTCTGCGTCAGAATTTAAACCTTGTTGTTGATACTAAGCATTTCTCAAATGATTTCAAGGAGAGGCTTATTGCGTCTATTGATAATCTTGATGAGGAAACTGGGGGATTGATGATTAATTCGGATAATTATCATGCAATTATAGTGAACGCAAAAAAGATTTTTATTTAAAAGAGCAAAGTGCAGCCAATT
>CAMDZD010000016.1 GCA_945910815.1 uncultured Clostridia bacterium | reverse complement strand
CGTATCTGTCAAGCTCTTTCGCCTTTGTCCTGAGCGTACAGCCCGGATAATAACTGAAAGTCATTTAATCACCCTTTCAAAAAATTTTATCAAATGTAGTTCATAGTTACATTACACAAAAATTATATCACGTTACTCGAAATTTGTCAAGTTTTTGAGAAAAAGTAAATTTTGCATTATTGACTTGACATTTTTGTGATAATATGTTATTGTAATTAAGAGGAGTGATTGAAATGAACAGACAAAATCTTGTTGCTGTTGCCAACGAAACAATAGATATTATAAACAACGGAAAATATACGGTTTGCGGTAAAGAAATTATTCTTGATTCCGAAAAAATCAGGTCTGTAAAAGTGTATTCTCCGGAATATTTACCGCAGAATTTTGAAAAAAACGACAAAAAGGCAGAAATTATTATAAAGCCTGCCGATTCCTTTGGAATACTTAATTTGTGCGATATTTCGGGTAAAACGTGCGTTCTCAATTTTGCATCGGCTAAAAATCCGGGTGGAGGATTTCAGAGAGGTGCAAAGGCACAGGAAGAACAGCTCTGTTTCTGTTCAACTCTTTTCGGCTCAATCGGAAGTGAAAAAGCTTTTGAGATGTACAAATATAACCGTGAAAATTACAATACGCTTTATTCCGACTATATGCTTTATTCACCGTATGTGGAAGTTTTTCGTGATTCAAAAAGCTATGAATTTTTAGAAAAGCCAAAAACTGTAAGTGTTATAACTGCTCCGGCAGTAAACAGAAATATCGCTGATTTAAAACATTCTCAAAAGGAGATTTTCAGCTGTATGCTGAACCGTGCTGAAAAAGTTCTAAGCATTGCCGTTGAAAACGGAAATAAAAATATAGTTCTCGGAGCGTGGGGTTGTGGTGTATTCAGAAATTCCGTTTATGATATTGCCGAGATATTTAAAATTCTTCTTTTCGATAAAAATTATATTTCACTTTTCGACAACGTGATTTTTGCATCTTTCAATGATAAAAATACCCGTATATTTTCGGAAACTTTAGGCTTGTAAGAACATAAAAACCCTTTGGATTTCATATTCTTTATTGAGAATATTTTCCGGAGGGGTTTTTTATGAGTATTTTTGAACTTTTCCTGCTTGCTGTGGGACTTTCAATGGACGCTTTTGCGGTATCGATATGCAAAGGACTTTCAATGAGCAGAATTTCGCTGAAAAAAATGATTATTACCGGGCTGTGGTTCGGAGGATTTCAGGCTCTTATGCCTCTGACAGGCTATTTTCTCGGCTCTGCATTTGAGAAATACATCGCAGATTTTGACCACTGGACAGCTTTTATTTTTCTTTCATTTATTGGAATAAATATGATTCGGGAATCCTTTTCAAAGGATAATCAGGTTGACAGCTCTCTCGGATTCAAAATTATGCTTGCTATGGCTGTTGCTACAAGCATTGACGCTCTTGCGGTGGGTATTACTTTCGGACTTCTCCCCGATGTAAATATTATTTTTGCCGTGTCATTTATAGGTATTGTTACCTTTATTTTTTCCGCTGTCGGAGTTAAAATTGGTAATTCCTTTGGTATGAAATACAGGTCAAAAGCTGAAATTTCTGGCGGTATCATACTTATTCTCATAGGAACAAAAATTCTTATTGAACATCTTGGAATTATGTGAAAAAAAATACTTGCAAAATCTGTCGGATTATGCTATAATAAATCATATTGTTTTCAGGAGGTTTTCTGTTTTGACCGGAAAAACACATCTTGCAGTCGGAACTGCATCGGCTTTATGCATAACATATCCATCAGATTTCAAGGAGCTTGCATTGTGTATAATTGCATCATCGGTAGGCTCAGTTATATGTGACGTTGACGTAAAATCATCGGATTCAAGGCGTGACCTGAACCGTATTACCGCAATAGCTGTCATTGTTGGAATTGCCGTACTATTTGCGGAATACAAATTCGATTTGGGAATTACAAAAAATTTCAACCGTGAAAGTGATATGTTCCGGCTTGTACTGGGATTCATTTCGTTTATAGCGGTCTGCACTTTCGGAAAATATCAGCCTCACCGTTCATTTATGCATTCAATACCGGCTCTTGCAATACTGACGGGAATAGTATACTTTATGTATCCTGCACTTGCTCCTTATTTCTTTATAGCAATGTTTTCGCATATATTTATTGACCTTTTCAACAAGAAAAAAGTAAAACTGCTTTATCCGCTTAAAAAGGGAATCTGTTTCCGTCTCTGTCCTGCTGACGGAAAAGCCAATGATGTATTATTTTTTATAGGTTCGGTTCTGAGTGTATTTTTCCTTATTCTTGCAATACTGCATATTTTCAGGTGGTTCTGAAAGAATATTTTAAAAAAATTGCCCGTGATTAATTTCACGGGCATTTTTATTAAAGATTTTCGTACAAATCAAGATATTTGTCTGCTGAAGCGTCCCAGCTGAAATCGCATTTCATAGCACGCTTAACAAGACTTGTCCATGATTCCTTATCTTCAAAGGTTCTCATTGCACGGTGCATAGCATCAACCATATCAAGAGCGTTGTAGGTTTTGAAAGTAAAGCCGTTTCCGTCCTTATCTCCGTCATCTCTGACAGTATCACGCAGACCGCCTGTTTCACGGACTATCGGAATAGTTCCGTATCTCATTGCAAACATCTGTGCAAGACCGCACGGTTCACTCTGTGACGGCATAAGGAACATATCAGCTCCGGCATAGATTCTTCTTGCAAGTGAGGGGTCAAAAGCTGTTTTAACGTAGACTTTTCCCTTATATCTCTTAGCCATTTCACGGAAGAAATCCTCATAAATCTTGTCACCGCTACCGAGAACGGCAAATTCAAAGCCATCACTTACAAGTTCCTCAAGAGCATATTTAATCAAGTCAATTCCCTTGTGCGGAACGAATCTTGTAATTATTCCGACTATCGGGCTGCCGTTGTCATCGAGTTCAAGCTCGGAAACAAGAGCTTCACGACAAC
Organism: uncultured Clostridia bacterium; assembly: GCA_945910815.1. Taxonomy (GTDB): domain Bacteria; phylum Bacillota; class Clostridia; order Oscillospirales; family Ruminococcaceae; genus Ruminococcus. The sequence continues at coordinate 42,647 of CAMDZD010000016.1, read as the reverse complement.
TCTTTTTACCGGAAATATTTACAGATGAATAACTTCCCGCAATAGACGGGTCATTAAGCGGATTCCATACATCGCTGTCAATACCGTTGAGAATACCTGTAATTTTTTTCTGTTTGTGGACAAGTATTCTGTCAAGACCGCATGAATACCACGGGTCAAGGATTTCCCACGCATAGCTCGGGCTTACTGTAACAATCCTGTCGGCTGTTTCAATAGCACCTTTCATAAGGTTGACAAAGCCGTCATATTCAAGAAGTGAGAAGTGATACATAGGAATACCCATAAGCTCACTGACAACTTCCTTGCCATACTTGCCCTGATATTCGATATTGTGAATTGTAAATACGTTTTTTATATCAGTGTAACCCTGCTGATATTTATAGAATACCTCATAATAAACAGGTACCATAGCAGTGTGCCAGTCGTGGGAGTTTATAATATCCGGCTTAAAATCTATATATCTGAGCATTTCGAGAACTGCTCTCGAAAAGAATACAAATCTTTCGCAGTCGTCATAAAATCCGTACATTCCGTCACGGTTGAAATAATATTCATTGTCGATAAAGTAATATGTTACTCCATCATTTTCGGCAGTAAATATTCCGCAGTACTGTTTTCTCCATGAAACGTCTACCGTTATATTGGTTATAAAAGTAAGTTTATCCCTGAATTTTTCAAGTATGGATTTATACAGCGGAATTACTACACGGCAGTCACTTCCCTTTCTGTTAATAGCCTTGGGGAGTGAACCTATAACATCAGCAAGACCGCCTGAGGCAACATAAGGCTGTGCCTCACTGGCAGAAAATAGTATATTCATAATCAGCCACCCGAATTTTTTATATCTGAGCGTTCTTGCCTATAAAAAGCGGGTATGTATCTGAACCGGTAAGAACTTTTCTGTTGCTTATCTTTACATTCTTATCAGTGATTACTGACATAATCTGACATTCGTCGCCTATTTCGGTACTCTGAAGAATTACAGAGTTCTTAATGACAGCACCCTTTCCGACCTTTACGCCTCTGAAAAGAACGCTGTTTTCAACAGTACCCTCTATAATACAGCCGTCTGCAATAAGAGAGTTCTTGATATTTGATTCAAGACCGTATTTCGTAGGGCCGTTGTCGCCGATTTTTGTATAAACAGGGAAATCCTTTTTGAAAAGAGCGTTTCTCTTGTCAGTTTTAAGGAGTTCAAGATTTGCATTGTAGAAGTTAAGCACACTGTCAATCTTTGAGAAATATCCCTTGTGTTCATAACCGCAGATTTTATATTCATTTTTCTTAGCCTGAAGAACATCTCTTATAAGGCTGTACTGATTTCTGCTTATGGATTCGGAAACTATTTTCTTAAGAAATTCCTTGCTCATAACGAACATTCCAAGGCTTATATTACATTCACCGGAAAGCTGAGGGTCAACGAGAACGTCCTTGACTCTGTTTCCGTCAAGTTCGAGTATATTTGTTGAGTGATTTTTTTCGGAATCATAAAGACCCTTGCTGTAAACAACAGTTATATCAGCCTCTGATTCGATATGTTGCTCAATTACAGGGTTAAAGTCAATAGTTGTAACCATATCGCAGTCTGAAAGGAGTACATATTTAGCTGTTGAATGCTCGATAAAGCTCCATACGTTGCTTAATGCATCGAGTCTGCCTCTGTAAATTCCGCCGTCCTGACTGTAAGGCGGGAGAAGATGGAGACCGCCTTTTTTTCTTGATAAATCCCATTCTCTGCCTGAACCGAGATGGTCAAGGAGTGAACCGTAATTTGATTTTGTAATAACTCCGACTTCGGCTATTCCGGAATTTACCATATTTGAAAGCGGAAAATCGATGAGTCTGTAACGACCGCCGAAAAGGATTGAACCCATAGTTCTCTGCTTTGTAAGTTCAGCAACTGATGTATCATGCATACTTGCAAAAATCAATCCAAGTACATTATAATTTACTACCATTTGTTAAAAGCCTCCTTATATATTCTCGTCAATTATCTCTTTAGGTTCAACTGACTTGCCCTCTGATACAGTTACGTTATGACCGACAACGGCAATGCCCCAGTCGTCACGGTTAGCAACCTGTTCAGGACTTTTTCCGACTTTTGCACCGTTTTCGATAACGCTGTCCTCGCCTACTATTGCATATTCAACAACAGCACCGGATTTTATTACAGCTCCGGGCATAAGTATGCTGTAATTTACCTTTGCACCTTCCTCGATAGTAACGCCGGAAAAGATTATTGAGAAGTCAACCTGACCGTCAATAGAGCTTCCCTCTGAAATCATGGAGTTTTCGATATTTGCATTATTTCCGATATACTGTGGAGGCATATTGCTGTTTCTTGAATAGATTTTCCATGAGGGGTCATAGAGGTCAAGCGGAACACTTGGGCTGAGCAAATCCATATTAGCTTCCCAGAGACTGTCAAGAGTACCTACATCTTTCCAGTAGCCTTCAAATTCATATGCAAAAAGTCTCTGATTGTCGCCGAGCATTGATGTAATAATATCCTTGCCGAAATCCTTTGACCAAGGCTCACCCTTTGCACGCTTTTCATTTGCATCGTTTTCGTTTTCTATGAGATATTTTTTAAGCTTGTCCCAGCTGAATACATAAATACCCATTGATGCAAGAGTTGACTTAGGAACTTTCGGCTTTTCAACGAAATCTGTAACTCTGTTGCTTTCATCGCAAATCATAATTCCGAATCTTGACGCTTCTTCCTTTGGAACATCAATAACAGCAATTGTACAGTCAGCATTATTTTCGATATGATAGTCAACCATTTTAGAATAATCCATTTTATAGATATGGTCACCGCCGAGAACTATAACATATTCGGGGTCATATCTTTCAATAAATCTCATATTCTGATAGATTGCATTTGCAGTACCCTCATACCATGATGCACCTGCCTTTGATTCATAAGGCGGAAGAATATGCACACCGCCGTGAAGCTTATCCAAATCCCAGGGCTGACCGTTTCCGATATATTCATTAAGTACAAGTGGCTGATACTGTGTGAGAACTCCGACAGTATCTATACCGGAATTTGTGCAGTTTGAAAGAGGAAAGTCGATAAGGCGGTATTTTCCGCCGTAAGGTACTGCCGGCTTTGCAACATTTTTAGTAAGAGCATAGAGTCTGCTTCCCTGACCGCCGGCGAGAAGCATTGCAACGCATTTCTTTTTAATATACATATATTACCTCCTGAATCACGAATCCGGTTTTAAAAACAGGATTCACGGATTAAAAACATTTAATTATTTACCGGAAGAAATTTTGTTTCCGGAAGTTTTCTTTTTTTCAGCAGTTTCATCAGTGGTTTTTGCCTTTGGAGTACGTTTTTTAACCGGTGCATACTTCAGATATATTACTGAAAGCGGGGCAAGAGTAAGTGAAATACTGTTTTCAAAGCCATGCATAAGATAGTGAGTAGTTTTAACGGATTTTTCGGTAGCTCCTGTACCGCCAAATTCTGTTGCATCGGAATTGAATACAAGTTTATATCTGCCTTTCTGCGGAACTCCTATTTTATAGTCTTTTCTTTCAACAGGAACGAAGTTGCAGACAGCAATAATTTCTTCTCCCTTGTCATCTATTCTTCTGAAAGCTATTACACTCTGCTTGTAATCATCATTTGAAATCCAGTGGAAACCGTCCCAGTTGTCATCATTCTGCCAGAGAGGAGGATTTTCAAGGTAAAATTTATTGAGTTTTTCAGAAAATTTCATCATATTTTTATGCGAATCGAAATCCATAAGCGACCAGTCAAGCTGTGACTGGAAATCCCACTCTTTCATCTGTGCAAATTCCTGACCCATAAAGAGCAGTTTTTTACCGGGGTGAGCCATCATATAAGTTAAAAATGCTCTGTATGAACTGAATTTCTGTTCATAAGTTCCTGGCATTTTCTGAATCATTGAACATTTTCCATGTACAACTTCATCATGTGATATAGGAAGAACATAGTTTTCGGAGAAGCAATAGAAGAATGAAAATGTAACCTTATCGTGATTGAATGCACGGTAGATAGGGTCAAGTGACATATACATAAGCATATCATTCATCCAGCCCATATTCCATTTGAAATTAAATCCGAGACCGTCCTTGTCAGTAGGCTTTGTAACATTAGGCCAGGCGGTTGATTCCTCTGCAATCATAAGAGCCTCGGGGTGCTTTGAGAATACAGCCTCATTAAGACTCTTAAGGAACTGAACAGCCTCAAGGTTTTCATTTCCGCCATTTATATTCTGACACCATTCGCCGTCTCTCCTGTCGTAATCGAGATAGAGCATAGAGGCAACTGCATCGACTCTCAAGCCGTCAATATGGTATTCATCGAACCAGAAGCATGCACTTGATATAAGGAATGAGCAGACTTCGGGTCTGCCGTAGTCAAATACACGAGTACCCCATGCCTTGTGTTCTTTTTTGTATTCGCTTGTATATTCATAACAGCAAGTACCGTCAAATTCATAAAGACCGCTTGCATCTTTCGGGAAGTGAGCCGGAACCCAGTCAAGAATAACGCCTATACCGTTTGCATGGAAAAGCTCTATCATCTTTTTAAAATCATCGGGAGTACCATATCTTGAAGTAGGTGCAAAATATCCTGTTACCTGATAGCCCCATGAACCGTCAAAAGGATATTCAGTCAATGGCATAAATTCAACATGCGTATAGGACATTTTTTTGACATATGGTATTATTTTTTTTGCAAAGTCCACATAATTAAGGAAAGTTCCGTCATCATTGCGTTTCCATGAGCCTATATGTACTTCATATACATTCATAGGGCTTTTATATATGACTTTATTTTTTTTCTGCCCGAACCATTCGGAATCATTCCATTCAAAGGAGCTTTCATAAATTTTTGAAGCAGTTCCCGGACGTGTTTCAAAATGTCTGCCGTAAGGGTCAGATTTAAGAATAATTCTTCCGTCAGGTGTTTCGATACTGTATTTATAGCTGTCATACTGTTTAAGCTTTGATACAGTAGTTTCCCATACACCGTCAGCAATAATTTCCATGGGATTGGCAGTTCTGTCCCAGTTATTGAAATCACCTACAACTGAAACGGACAAGGCTCTCGGAGCCCATACTCTGAAACGGTGAGCAAAGCCTCTGCCCTTTTTAACAGAGTGAACGCCAAAAAACTTGTAAGTTTCGTTATTCTTACCCTTATAGAACAGATACAGCGGGAAGTCATTAAGACTGGATTTTTTATTTGATTTCATATTATTCCGTTACTGAAAATGCATAAAAAGTTATAGTATAGCTTTTATGTTTTATTCCTTGTTCAACGTGTCCATTTTTAATGTGAAAAAAATCATCATTTACTCATGTTTGGCATAACACTCCGAAGGCGTAAATTTCCCGTTACCGCACGGGTACACATAACAAAATGCTTAAGCAATATTGTTATGCCAGTAACTTTTCCTTTCTTACTGAATTTGCCAAATTGAATACTACCGCAGGCTTAAATTCCAACAAATCCTGCCTTATTCATATTTTAGCAGAAAACTGTCAATTATTCAAGTCTTTTTGACTTTAAAGCAGATTTTTCAGATAATATAACAATTTCAAACTGTAAATTATGTGCAATTTGACATATATTACACTAATGTTAATATATTATTTTGATATAATAAACATAAATTTAACCCTGACCGACTTTCAGTCCTATAACTGTTATATCGTCACGTCGTTTTCCGCCTGTGAATTTTTCGGATTTATCACAGATTTCACTTACAATTTGCTTGAGGTCGTCCTTTCGCAGGAGAAGTTCCTTTATATACTGATACTCATTTTCACTTATTCCGTCAGAGAGCATTATAATTATATCACCGCGTTCAAATTCATATTCACATGAAAAGGCTTCCGCCTGCTGAATTATTCCGATTGGGAACGTCGGGGAAGTTATCTTTATAACCTGACTTTTATGTCTTATAAGAGTAGCAGATGCTCCCGACTTGATGACTACAAGTCCGCATGTATCCATATCAATTTTAACGGCATCAAGAGTTGCAAAGGCTTCATTTCTTGACTTATTAAGCATTATTGAATTTATAAGCCTTATTGCGGAAAGATACCCTACACCGCTGACAATAAGCTTCCGGAACATACTCACAACCATTTTTGATTCAAGAGAGGCACTTTTTCCGCTACCCATACCGTCAGAAAGTATAACATAGCTGTTTCCGATACCGTCAGTAAATATTTCGGAATAGTCACCGCTTTCGGGCGAATTTAAAGCACACATTGACTGCACACAGCTCTGAAGTGAATATCTTGTTTTTTCAAAAATTCTGATTCTTACCTCTCTGCCCGAACGCACAGGCTCTGTAAAATCAAGATGAATTTTAAGCTCATCTGATATTAAATCACATATGCGGACACAGTTTGCCGGAGCTTCTTCGAGTTCAAAATAAATTTCTATAAGCAGTCTGTTACGGCTGTTATAGTATGCAATTATATTTGAAGTTTTATAGCCGTATCTTTCGAGTTTAATGCGGACTGTATTGCTTATAGGCTCGCTGTAACGGACATTTATTTTTTCACCGGCTGAAAGAATAATTTCTTCTGTAACTTTTATCTGTTCAAAAAGGAGCTTACGGCTTTCGGAAAAACGCATATCCATAAGCTTTGCTGTAATCTGTTCCATACTGATTTTTCTGACAGCATCGGCGATTTCAGATTTTTTTAAACAGTTTTTAAGTTCATCGGGAAAATTTTCGGGGAGAATTTCCCCCTGTTTAAGAATTTTTTTAAATCCCTGACGGCTGTCCTCATAGTTTCTGTACCAGCATACTGTTTTATTACAGCATTCGGAACATATTTTTTCGCTTAATTCTTCAACGGCATCTGATTTAACCGAGGTTTCCGAAAGAAGATTTGATATTTTTTCAGAATCATCTCTGAGTGCTGATATTGAGCCTGCAAGAAATTCCATTCTTGACGAAATTATATCGCTTATTCCGTCCTTGCTTTTGCCTGTCACAACCCACTTGTCCGATACATTCGGACATATTCCAAAGAAAAGAGCCGTACCAAGTGCAAGGTCGCATATACATGGAATAAGCGAATCCGTCTGACCTGTCAGTATAACAAAAAGTATGCTTGATGCATTGAATAATACTGCAATCGCTCCCATACTGCGACGGTGTATATATCCCGAAATCAGTCCTGCCACTGAAAGAAGCACAAACGGCATTCCTGCTTCCTTGGACGAAAGAAATATTCCGCATGTAGTCAGAGCTCCGCAAAGAACACCCCCCATATATCCATAATGATAGCCGGCAACAAGCGTTACAGCTATTCCGAGTATTCTCCCCGCATTGACAAATACAAGGTCAAACGAAGTAAGTGCAGAAAGAATTACCGCATATACTACCGCAAATGCAAAGCTTATTCCGGATTTCAAGTCAATTACACGCTGTTTTCTGAAGCTCTCTTTTGATATTACTAAAAAGTATGCCGTAAATCCCGAAAATATACTGTATATGAGATAAAATAATATTTTAAATATTGATTCGCCTATTATTGCAGATACAATAAGGCTCGATGAAAACACTGATATTCCCGTAGCAACTCCGCTCCATGAAGGATTTTCAAAGCTTATTGTAAAGAGCTTTCCTATTATTATAAATATCATGGCACAGACAAGAATAATATTTTTATGCAGATTTCCCGAAAATATGTATCTTAAAAGACTTCCCACAAGTATCGCCGTGGAATTAAGCGGACTCGCCGAACCGCACACAGATGCTCCTATAAATGATGTGACACCGTTTATTTCTGCACCTGCCATCAGAAATCCGCCTGTAAGCGATAAAATTGCTCCGGATATTATCTCGGAATTTTTGTTTGCTGTCCCTGCATTTGCTTTCAACATCTTTATATCTCCTTATACAGTTTTTATTGATAAGGATTATTATATCATAATAAAATTAAAAAATATGTCGTTTTAATTAATGTATTATTTGTATTTTTATATGATATTTCGGAGATTTTCGCTTAACTGTATAAGCTGATTCATATTAAGCTGTTCTGTTCTTGCCGTTTCGGAAAGTGACATATTTTTTAAAATATTCTGAATCTCTGACTTTTCAATATTCATTTGCGATGATATTGATTTTGCAATAGTCTTTCTTCTTTGAGCAAATCCGCATTTTACAATCTTAAAGAAAAAATCCTCTGCATTTTTTTCAAGCAAATAGTTTTTGTTTACATCTATTCGTATAACGCAGGAATCTACATTAGGTGCAGGCATAAAGCTCCCTCTTGATACATTAAACAACATTTTTGCTGTACCATAATAGTTTACTGCAACGGTAATAGCTCCGGATTCCCTTGTGCCTACTTCTGCACAAAGTCTCTGACCAGCCTCTTTCTGAACCATTACCGTTATTGATTCTACCGGAACACGGCTTTCAAGAAGTTTCATTATTACGGGAGAAGTTATATAATAAGGCAGGTTTGCACATACTGCCACTTTCATTCCGGAAAATTCTTCGGATATTATTTTATTCAAATCAGTTTCCATAAAATCCTGATTTATGATTTTTATATTGTCAAATTCCGCAAGAGTTTCATCAAGTACGGGAATAAGACGGCTGTCAATTTCTATTGCAACGACTTTTTTTGCACGTCTTGCAAGCTCTGCTGTAAGAGTTCCGAATCCTGTGCCTATTTCTATTATTCCGAAATCCTGATTTGCGTTTCCCATTTCCGCAATTTTAGGGCATACACTCGGATTTATAAGAAAATTCTGACCAAGTCCCTTTGAAAAACTGAATCCGTGACGGTTCAGTAAATCCTTGACCGTGCTGATATTGGTTAAGTTCATTTTATATTCTCCTTGAAATTTTTTAATACTGCCTCCGCACACTTTACACCGTCGACTCCGGCTGATACGATTCCGCCTGCATATCCTGCACCCTCTCCGCAAGGATAAAGACCTTTGAGAGATACCGACTGAAAACTTTCGTCACGGTTTATTCTTACGGGCGAAGAACTTCTGCTTTCGACACCTGTTATAACAGCGTCCGGACAGTCAAAGCCTCTGATTTTCTTTCCCATTTCACGAATCCCCTCCCTGAGAGTATCACAAATAAAATCCGGTAAATATTCATCAGGGAGTGCAAATTTATAAAAAGGCTTACAGCTCGGTGTAATTCTGCCTTTTTTTTCGGATTTTATACCTTTGACAAAATCTCCGTAAAGGCATACTGGGACTCCGTAATTTCCACCGCCCGCAACAAATGCCTTATGCTCTATATCACGCTGAAAATACATTCCTGCAAGAGGGTGACTGCTCTGCAAATCTGACGGAGATATTCCCGTAAGAAGTGCGGAATTTGAATTTTCTGCATTTCTTGCATAAAGACTCATTCCGTTTACGGCAATGCGTTCATTTTCAGATGATGCATTTACAACATATCCCCCTGGACACATGCAGAATGTATAAAGATTTCTTCCGTTTGGCAGATGTGATACAAGCTTGTAATCTGCTGATTTCAAGGCACTGTGACCTGCATAATTTCCATAAAGGGATTTGTCAATATCTTTGCGAAGATGTTCAATTCTTACTCCGACCGCAAAATTTTTCTGTGAAAGTTCTATATTGTTTTTATAGAGCATTTCAAAAGTATCCCTTGCACTGTGACCTGTTGCAAGTATAACATTATCTGTCTCTATATATTGATTATCATTGAAGTAAATTCCCTTGACCTTTCCGTTTTCGATTTCAATCTTATTGAAAAGACTGTTGAATCTTACTTCACCACCCTTTGAAATTACGTAATTACGCAGATTTTTTACAACATCAACAAGCTTGTCAGTACCGATGTGAGGTTTTGCAAGATACAGAATTTCTTCCGGAGCGTTGAATTTCACAAAGGATTCAAGTATATATCTGATTCGGGGGTCTTTAGTACCCGTAGTAAGTTTTCCGTCTGAAAATGTACCTGCTCCACCCTCTCCGAACTGTACATTACAGTTTACATCAAGTATTCCCGTATTCCATAAACTTTCAACAGCTTTCTTTCTTGAATCAACATCAGAACCACGTTCAAGTACAATCGGCTTTGCACCGCTTTCAGCAAGCACCAGTGAAGCGAACATTCCGGCAGGGCCGAATCCTATAATTACAGGTCTTTTTTCGGGTGTTGCTATATGATTTATATGATAACTATATTTTTCTGTTATAGCTGCATTTTTACTGTTAGCAAGAATTTTTTTCTCATTAAGATTTTTCTTTATTTCAGTATCAACCGATATTACAAAGCAGATTTTATCCTTTTTTCTTGCGTCAACTGATTTTTTCGCAAGACTTACGGATTTTATATCGCATGATTTTATTTTAAGCTCCCTTGCGGACAGTCTTATAAGATTTTCAGATGTAAAATCAAAATCAAGAGGAACGCTTATATTATTAATTCTTATCACTTATTTCACCATACCTTCAGCACATTTTTTTCCAGCCCATAATCCCGAAGACCATGCCCATTCAAGATTATATCCTCCGCATTTACCGTCTGTATCAAGTATTTCTCCGGAAAAATACATTCCTCTGCAACGTTTTGACTGAAGATTTTCATCAACCTCCGAACCATGTATTCCTCCTGCCGTAACCTGTGAATTTTTCCACGATACCGGTGGCATAACATCAACTTCCATTGATTTTATCATACCTGCTATGCATTTTATTTCACCCGATGAAAGAGACGATATTTTTTTTATCATACTGAAATCTGATTTTTCATCTTTGCGTACTGATTTTTTTATAATATATATTCCGAGATTTTTCGCAACGATACCTGTAAGATATTCGTCAAGCATACAGTCATAACGGATATTTTTTATATCATGAAGCAAGTCGAGAACTTCATGAAAAGACTTTTCCGGCATAAAATCGATTTTTATTTTCTGCGGTTTAAGATATGAAAGATTAAACACGCATATTCCCGAAAGAGTATTTTCCGAAAACTGTATTTCACCTGTTTCGGATTCAAGCTTTTTTCCGTCCGATACTGCCGTAACAGTTCCCCTTGCCCTTATTCCGGCAAGTGATTTGTATTCCTTTGAGTTTTTATACGGCAACGATACAAGTGAGGGATAAACTTCAGTAACCCTATGCGACTTTTTTATAATTTCCGTAACAGCTCCATCAGTACCCATTACGGGCGAGGAATATCCTCCCGAAGAAATTATTATTCTTTTTGCATGCACTGTTCTGTCACCGGATTTTATTACGAATTTATTTCCCGATTTTTCTATTGACCTGACATCAAAACCGCATAATTCCGGAATATCAAGATTTTTCAGTTTTATTCTCAAAGCATCAAGAACTGATGAAGATTTATTGCTGTATGGATATATTCTCCCCTCGCTGTCGGTACGGCATACAAGTCCGAGAGAATTAAAAAAATCTTCTGTATCAAATTCGGATATTATATCCATAAAATTTTTTATACTGCTGTGATAAAATTCAGGGGAAAGATTTTTGTTTCCGAGATTACACCTTCCATTCCCTGAGGCAAGTATTTTTGTACCTGTTCTGAGAAGTTTTTCAAGTATGATTACATTCAGATTTTTATCTGAACTTTTTGCGGATATTGCCGAGCATATTCCCGAAGCTCCTCCGCCGATTACTGCTATATCTGATTTTATTATATTATGATTCAAATTACTGCACCGCCTTTTTATATATTATAGCATTATTGACTTCTGATTTCAAGTGATATATAATATTCCCGAAAGGATTTGATTTATATGAATCTCAAAGAATGTAATATATGCCCCCGGAAATGCAATGCAGACCGTACAAAGCATACGGGAGCTTGTGGGTGCAACGATAAAATAAAGCTTGCAAAAGTATGCCTGCATAAATGGGAAGAACCCTGTATATGCGGAAAAAACGGTGCAGGAGCAGTATTTTTTTCGGGCTGTAATCTTAAATGCTGTTACTGTCAGAATTACGGAATAAGTCACGAAAATTTCGGAAAGGAAACATCTGTTGAAAGGCTTGCGGAAATTTTTCTTAATCTGCAAAAAGAGGGAGCGTGTAACATTGATTTAGTTACACCGACTCCCTACGTTTACCATATTATAGAAGCTCTTGACCTTGTAAGAGATAAACTTAAAATTCCGGTAGTATACAACTGCGGAGGCTATGAACTTCCCGAAACTATTAAAATGCTTGACGGATATATTGATATATATTTACCTGATTTCAAGTATTATGACAATGAATTTGCATTGAAGTATTCGGGAATTTCTGATTATTTTGAAAATGTTTCGGAATCGCTTAAAGAAATGATTTCACAGACCCGAAAAATTTCCTATGATGAAAATGGCATTATGCAGAAAGGTACTGTAATAAGACATCTTGCACTTCCGAATTTAAGGCACGACTCAATAAAAATTATGGAATGGCTTGCGGAAAATCTTCCCAAAGACTGCTTTCTTGTCAGCCTTATGAGTCAGTACACACCCATATCCGAAATAAAACAGAAATATCCCGAACTTAACAGGCGTATCACGAAAATGGAATACAACAGTATTCTGAATAAAATATCTGAACTTGGTCTTGAGGGATTCTGTCAGGATAAGTCCTCTGCTGTTTCCGATTATACACCCGATTTTGATTTGGAAGGTGTCTGATTTATTATCTGCGGTAGAAATTCTATTTTGTCATCTTTAAGCTCAACGCATATTCTGTCACCCTCTGCAACCTGATTACTGATAATCATTCCGGCAAGACGGTTTTCAATAAGTTCCATTACATTACGCTTTATCGGTCTTGCACCATATTTTCCGGTATTGTTTGCAGATGCAACCTTTTCGGCAACGCTTTCCCCGAATGTAAGATTTATTCCTAAGTTTCTTGCTCTCTTTTTAAGTTTTTCAAGTTCATTTTCGCTTATTTTAACCAAATCATCGGAAGTAAGCGAGCTGAAAATTATTATTTCATCTATTCTGTTGACAAATTCCGGAGAAAAGCTTTCCCTTACTTTTGATATGGCTTTTTCTTCATTCTCTTTATCGGAAGCACCTCCGAATCCTACATTGCAACTCTGTCCGGAAGTAATACTTCCTGCATTTGTAGTCATAATTATTATACAGTTTCTGAAACTTATTTTTCTCATCGTTGAATCGGTCAGAATACCGTCATCAAGTATCTGAAGAAGTATATTAAGAACATCATGATGTGCCTTTTCGATTTCGTCAAACAGTACAAGCGAATAGGGATTCCGTCTGATTTTTTCACAGATACTGATATTATCGTCATATCCCGCATATCCGGGGGGAGCTCCTATTATTTTTGAAACGGAATGTTTTTCCATAAACTCCGACATATCAAGGCGAATCATACTGTTTTCAGAACCGAATAATACTTCCGAAAGAGCTTTTGCAAGTGCAGTTTTTCCTACTCCGGTAGGCCCTGCAAATAAAAATGTTCCAAGAGGTCTGTCAGCGTCCTGTAATCCCGATTTTGCACGGCATAACGTCTGTGATATTTTAGAAATCGCATAATCGTGACCGATTATCTTTTTTCTTAATTTTTCAGAAATTTTATTAAGGCGTTCATCTTCTCCCGTGGAAAGCTTTTTAAGCGGTATTCCTGTTCTCAGTGAAATTACTGAAAGTACATCATCTTTGGTAACGTCATAAATCTCATTTCTCATAAAATTTTTATTGGAACAGTTTCGGATTTTAGCTCCGGCACAAGCCTCATCAAGTACATCTATTGCCTTATCAGGTAAAAAACGGTCATTTATATAGCGTATTGAAGTATTTACGGCAAGGCTTATTATATCATCATCAATTCTGACATTGTGGAATTTTTCATAGCTTGATTTTATACCTCTGATTATTCCTATACATTCATCGGAAGAAGGTTCATTGACCGGTACAGGCTGAAAGCGTCTTTCAAGTGCGGAATCCTTTTCGATTGTCTTACGGTATTCCTCAAAGGTAGTTGCACCGATTATCTGGAGTTCACCTCTTGCAAGCTGTGGCTTCATAATATTTGCGGCATCTATTGCACCCTCCGCTGCACCTGCCCCTACAATTGTATGAAGTTCATCTATAAATAATATTATGTTTCCGGCTGATACTGCCTCATCAATGCATGCTTTTATACGTTCCTCAAAATCTCCCCTGTATTTTGCTCCCGAAAGAAGTGATGTAAAATCAAGTGAAAATATATATCTGTTTTTAAGAACATCAGGGACAAGATTTTTAACAAAAAGCTCCGCTACTCCCTCAACAATTGCCGTTTTTCCGACTCCCGCCTCCCCTATAAGACATGGATTGTTTTTGGTTTTTCTTGCAAGTATCTGCAGAACACGCTCCGTCTCGGAATTTCTTCCTATAAGCTTTTCGGATTTTCTGAGAAGTGAAATATCGGTTATATTTTTGCCGTACTTGAAAAGATTCGGATACTGCGAGGGCTTTGGCTGTAAGGATACTGCAATCTCCTCTCTTATTGCGGATATATCACTGCAGTCAATCGAATCGGTAAGCTCGCCGATATTTACTCCGATTTTTTTCAGAACGGCAAATGCACTGCATGAGCTGTCTTTGAGAAGTGATACAAGTATATGCTCCGGAGTTACCTGTTTTTTTCTGTCAAGCAAGGCTGTTTCAACAGAATCCTCAAGTATGTTTTTAAGTGCAGTTGTAAAATATCTGTCGGAAAGTCTTGACTGCATTCCCTGTCCGACCATTCTTATAATTTCCTCGCATACAGTATCCTTATCAGCTCCTGCCTTTTTTAAAGCAGTTCCAGCCTTTGAGCCTGTTTCGTCAGCAACAGCAAACAGTATATGTTCACTTCCGACATAGGTGTGACCAAGTTCGGAAGCTATTTTTATCCCCCCTTCTATAATTTTTATTGCTCTTTTTGTAAACCGTTCCGAATTTACCATCATGCTTTTTCCTCCTTGATATTGTATAAATATATTATGCCACTATCTTCCTGCGATAACAGTCGAAATGAATTATTACCCGAAAATTTGTAACAATTTTTTAAGCATATCATAATATATACTATGAAACGGAAAAAAACACTCTGTTTCAAATAAATTTATTTAAGGAGTTGTTTATTTATGTGTGGATGCGGTTTTGAAGGCAATGGTTGCTGGTGGATTATCTTCCTTATCATCATCTTTGTAATTCTTTTCTGTTGCTGTGGTAATAACGGTATAGGTGGCTGTATCGGTAACAACAACTGTGGCTGTGGCTGTGAAAACAACTGCGGTTGCGGATGCTGATTATTCCGGAATAAAAAAATCGGGGGCTGATTTTATTCAGCCCCTTCGTTTTATGCTCTTTTATATTTGAATACGCTTTTATATGCCATATTTGCTGACGGAAGCACAAGGCTTAAAAGTACAATATCAATCGGATATGTAACATTTTTCGGAAGTCTTGAAGTTACAAACCATGTCATAAACTGATTCATCATATCTCTGTCGCCGAGTGATGTAAACACTGAAAAATCCTTGTTTACATAGAGTGAATAGAGAAAATATGAATTGAGAGTCATATTGCATATCACGACAACAAGACCTCTTGCAAGCATAATTCTGAGTATGCTCATAACGCTTCCCTTTATGTCACTTTTAGTGTATTTTATATCGGCTTTGTAAAGGACAATTCCGTATATAATTCCGGAAAGTATTACAACGAGTGCAAGCTCTATGCTGTATCCTCTTGCGGATTTGTTGTCAATCAGAAAGCCGATTATATCAAGGGCAAATGTTGACATTCCGCATACAACAGGGCCGTAAAGCATTGCTATGATGCATATGGGAACGCATGTAAATACTATTCTTGCATCGGCAGTGATGTCGATTCCGAGAGAGCGTATTGCTACGGCAAGTGCAAGAAGCATTCCCGTTACGGTGATGGTTCTGATGTCTCCGAGTGATTTTGCGGAGTCGGTGAATTTGGAAATAAAGCTCTTCATAAAAATATACCTCCTTATTATGCGAGCCGTTGCCTTATACATAATCAAAGAGGTATTAAAAAGAGTTTCTTCGGTTATATATTCAGCGGGATGCGAAAGCTGTACCGCAAGCGTTTTATGCTTTTCGTACAACGGCAACTCCCCGTCCGTTGTCACTTCACGCACAGCCTTCTACTCTGATTATTAAAAAATATTTATCTTAAAGGGCGAGTTCTTCAGCAATTGTGTGAAGTTCGTCCTCATAAGGCTTTGTCATACCGAGTGCTTCCTGAATGTCAAAGTCAACTACTTCGTCTTTCTGGATTCCTACAACTCTGTTGCCGATACCCTGTGAAAGGAGCTGTACAGCATGGTAGCCCATTTTTGTAGCAATAACTCTGTCTCTGAGTGTCGGAGAACCGCCTCTCTGAACGTGTCCGAGAATTGTAGCTCTTGATTCGATATGTGTTTTTTCCTGAATAACCTGAGCGATTTCGTTTGCATGTCCAACGCCCTCAGAAACAATAATAATGAAATTCTCCTTACCGTTCTTTTTAGTTTCGAGCATTTTCTTGGCGATAGCATCAAGGTCATAAGGTTTTTCCTTGGTGATTATTTCAATTGCACCGCAAGCAATACCTGTATTAACTGCAATATATCCTGCATTTCTTCCCATAACTTCAACAACACTGCATCTGTCATGTGACTGTGAAGTATCACGGAGCTTGTCAACCATTTCCACGGCAGTATTCATAGCAGTATCATAGCCTATTGTATAGTCAGTGCATGCAATGTCATTGTCAATAGTACCGGGGAGACCAACGCAGAGAATACCCTTTGCAGAAAGGTCAGCAGCACCTCTGAATGAACCGTCACCGCCGATTACTACAATACCTTCAAGACCAAGCTTTTCACATGTTTCCTTAGCCTTTTCAACACCTTCTTCAGTTCTGAATTCAGGACATCTTGCAGTGAAAAGCATTGTACCGCCTCTGTGAATAATATCAGAAACACTTCTTGCATTCATTTCAAATATATCGCCGTTTATAAGACCGACATATCCTCTGCGGATTCCATAAACTTCCATACCCTTGCTCATAGCAGCTCTTGCGACAGCTCTTATAGCGGCGTTCATACCCGGAGCATCGCCTCCGCTTGTTAAAATACCAATTTTCTTTATCATGTTAAATATCTCCATTCTGCCTTACGGCATTATTAAACCTAAAAGTAAAATAGACAGTGAAAAACTTTCATCTATTATATTTTACTACATTTATAGATTTTGTCAAGTAGTTTTGAATTATTTTATATTTATTTAATATTTATTGTCTTTTTACAAGTCCTATACGGTCATATGATACATATTGTTTTAACGAATCAAGCAAATTTTTATCAGCTGAAACATATAACGGAGTTTTCGGGGAAATCATTTTTTTCATATCAGTGAGATAAATCAGCACACGGCTGTTTCCCTTATGGTCTGCAAGGACTTTTTCAATACGTCTGAAAACTTCAAGTTCACCGGAATCAAGCTTTATACAGAAATTCATTCCGGATATAATCTCCTGAATATCCTTTTCAGCGTTGAATATTTCATCGCATATTATTCCCGGATTTCCGTTGCGTGAAGATAAATGGGCTTTTATAAGAAGTACGGAATTATTGGAAAGTTCCTGTTCTGATTTTCTGTAAACGTCTGAAAATACTGTTGAATCGATTTCACCCGATTCGTCCTCAAGCCTTAAAAAGCACATTCTTTTTCCGCTTTTGTCAGTATGGATTTTTACTCCCTTTACCATACAGACAAGATTTATTTTTTCACCGTTCTGCATACTTTCAATATCATTTATTTTTTTTGTTTTGAAATATACTCTGAGATATTCATATTCATCAAGAGGAAATCCCGAAAGATAAAATCCGGTGGATTCCTTTTCAAGCTCGAGAAGTTTTTTCCTGCTGTATTCTTCGGAAGGCTTTATAATTATATCTGCTGATGTACTTCCCGAAATATCAAGAAAATTAAGCTGTCCCTCTATGCTGTTATAATTTCTTTCGGAAACAGATTTCATAATTGATTCATAATTTTCAATCATCTGGTGACGGTTAAGGTCAAGATTATCAAAAACTCCAGCCTTTATCATATTTTCAACGGCAAGCCTGTTCATATTGCGACCGGAATTGCGTTCGCAGAAATTGCGGAAACTTGTATAGTTTCCGTTTTTATTTCTTTCTTCAACGATATTTTCCGCAAGAAGGCTTCCGACATTGTTTATAACAAGGAGTCCGAAATATATACAGTTTCCCGAACCCGAAAAGCCTCCGCAACTTATATTTATATCGGGACGCTTTATTTCTATTCCTTCTGAACGGCAAATCGTTATATATTCCATAAGCTTAGATGTATTTGACATTACACTTGACATAAGGGAGGACATATATTCCTTGAAATAATGGCATTTGAGATATGCTGTCTGATATGATAAATATGCATATGATGCACCATGCGAACGGTTAAAGGCATATGATGCAAAGCCTGCCATTTCACTGAATATACTTTCAGCAGTATACGGAGAAATTCCGTTTTTCACAGCACCGTTTATAAAACTGTCTTTTTCCCTCATCATTTCATCATGATTTTTATTGCTTATGGCTCTCCTTAGTATATCCGCATGAGCATATGAAAATCCGGCAAGCTTACGGCATATTTCCATAACCTGTTCCTGATACAGAATACAGCCGTATGTGCTTTTAAGTATACTTTCAAGCATAGGGTGCTTGTATGTAACCTTTTCGGGATTGCGGTAGCTTTCAAGATATTTTGGTATAGAACCCATAGTTCCGGGACGGTAAAGGGATAATACTGTAATTATATCCTCCATATTTTTCGGTCTGAGATTCATTACAAGCTTTTTGATTCCCGCACTTTCAAGCTGAAAGACTCCCTCTATTTTTCCGTCAGCTATCATATCATATACATCTTTGTCGTCAACGGGTATTTTCAAAATATCAAAATCAGGATTATTCTTTTTTATCTGCTTTACAGTATTGCTTATAACAGTAAGATTACGGAGTCCAAGCAAATCCATTTTGAGCAGTCCGAGCTTTTCAATACACTTTTTTGTGTACTGAGTGGCAATCATGTTGTTATTTTTATGGAGAGGAACAAGCTCATTGAGATTTACTGATGATATAACTACTCCCGCAGCGTGAGTTGCTACGTGACGGGGCATACCCTCAATGCGTTTTGCCGTATCAATAAGATTTTTTATATATTTATCAGATTTGTAAAGCTCCGAAAGTTCCGGAACATTTGCAAGTGCCTCATCAAGTTTATCGTAATCCCCGATAAGCTTTGCAAGCCTGTCACATACATTAAGAGGAATATTCATTGCCCGTCCCGTATCCCTTACCGCCATTCTTGCCTTGAAAGTATCAAAGGCTGTTATTTCGGCAACGTTTTCTTCACCGTAACGGTTTATTATATATTCCTTTACTTTCTGACGCTTTTCAACGCAGAAATCTATATCAAAATCGGGCATGGTTTTTCTTTCGGGATTGAGAAACCTTTCAAAAATTAGATTATATTTTATAGGGTCAACATCAGTTATTCCGATACAGTATGCACAAAGACTTCCCGCCCCCGAACCTCTGCCGGGACCTGTCGGAATATTATGACTTTTAGCATAGTGAACGAAGTCCCATACTATAAGATAATAATCAGAATATTTCATTTTGATTATAACATCAAGCTCATATTCGAGACGCTTTAAAATTTCGGGATTCGGATTTTCTCCGTAACGCTTATACATTCCCTCAAAACACAGATTTCTGAAAAACTGCTGATTGTCAGCAACTCCCTGCTTTACAAATTTCGGAATCTGTATCTTTCCAAATTCAAAATCATACCGACATTTTTCGGCTATACGTCCTGAATTAAAAACAGCGTCCTCATGGTTTCTGAAAAGGGAATACATTTCCTCTGTTGACTTTATATAATATTCATTGTTTTCATGCTTTTTCACTAAAGCCTGATTTTTCTGCAATCCTGTTAAAAGTTCATGTATATCACTGTCCTGCTCTGATATGTAATGACAGTCATTGGTTGCAACAAGAGGTATTCCCGTTTCATATGAAAGACGGAAAAGTTTCTGAATAATCTGCATTTCGTCTGAAGTTCCATGATTCTGAACCTCTATATAATAATCCTCGCCGAAAATATTTCTGTATTTTTCCGCTGTAAGCTTTGCTCCGGAATAATCATTGTTTAAAAGTTTCTGACAGACTTCCCCCGAAATGCAACCCGAAAGACATATCAAACCGTCATGATATTTTTCAAGGAGTTCCAAATCAATTCGTGGCTTTATATAAAATCCCTCTGTATTTGCAAGCGAAATCATTTTTATAAGATTTTTATAGCCTGTTTTGTTTTTGCATAAAAGTGTTATATGATATGATACGGAATCCTGTCTGAAATCATGGTCAGAACGTTTTCGGCATGCAACATAAGCCTCGCACCCTGTAATCGGCTTTATACCGTTTTCAACTGCCTTCTGGTAAAACTCAACTGCACCATACATGCAACCGCTGTCCGTTATTGCTACGGCAGTCTGTCCGAGACTTTTTATATATTCAAAAAGCCTGTCAATACGGCAGGCACCGTCCAGCAGACTGTATTCGGTATGAAGATGAAGATGTACAAAATCACTTCTGTTCATTTTTTCCGCTCCGTATCTGTTTAGCCATTTCCGATATTTTTTTCAGTCTGTGATTGACTCCCGAACGGCTTATAGGATTTTCAAGACTTTCCCCGATTTCCCTTAAAGTCATATCAGAATTATTCAGCCTTATCATTGCAACTTCCCTTAATTCTGCCGGAATATTTTCAAGACCTATTGCCTTGTCAACCGTAAGTATATCTTCTGTCTGGCTGATAGATGCATTTACAGTTCTTGCGATATTTGCGGTATCACAATTACACATTCTGTTTGCCCTGTTACGTAAATTTTTTTCTATTTTGACGTTCATAATTTCAAGGGTACACTGTCTTGCACCGATATATGTTAAAACGTCCTCTATTGATTCGCTGTCTTTAAGATAAACTATAAAGCTGTTTTTTCTCTTTGAGATTTTAGCCTTTGCCCCTATTTTAAGGAGTATGTCAAGAATGATTTCCGCCTTTGATTCTCCGGAAACCTTAAATTCAAGATGATATTCCTTGTCGGGACTGTTCACACTTCCGCATATTATAAAAGCTCCGGCAAGAAATGCACATTTGAGATTACGGCTGACAAGAATTTTTTCACGCTTTTCAGTTTCATAGAAATCAAATATTTCCGAAATCTCGGCTTTATTTTTTATATTAAACGAATAGAGCAGTGAATTTCTGATTTTTTTCTCCGGATTTCTTTCAGGAATTATTCTGTTCTGAAAAAGTTCACCGAAAAGCTTTTCCGTAAAACAGATTATATCGGGATTTTCACTCTGAACCGATATAATATCCGTACTCATTTTTTTACCGTATAGAAGTATTCCGTAAAGGCATGCGAATTTTCTTTCATAATTCTTTTCAATAAATGAAAATATTTCTTTTTTTACTTCGTTTGAAAAGGATATGAAAATCACTCCCTTAATTTTTTCTTTCCTTATTTATATCACGATGATATTTCTGTACTCTGTAACCCTTTGAGGCAATATATTCCGCCATAAGCTCGGCGAATGTTATTGAACGGTGTTTTCCTCCGGTACAGCCGAATGAAATAACTATCTGACTTTTTCCCTCGCTGATATAGAGAGGAAGAAGAAAGTCTATCAAGTCACAGAGTTTTTGCATGAGTGTTTTTGACTGTTCAAAGCTCATAACGTAATCCCTTACGCATGCGTCACAGCCTGTATGATTTTTAAGTTCCGGTATATAAAACGGATTCGGCAGACATCTTACATCAAAAACAAGGTCGGATTCTATTGATGCTCCGTATTTGAATCCGAATGACGTAACCTTTACCGCTATTGAATCGGAAATATTTTCAAGAAAAAGGTTTCTAATCTGTTCCTTAAGCTGATTAGATGAAAGATATGAAGTTTCAATATAATAATCGGCTATTTCACGTAGCTGTGAAAGCTGTTGGGATTCATAGTTTATAGCTTCCTGAAGATTTCCGTTGAATTTTTCAGCAAGAGGGTGTTTTCTTCTTGTTTCCTTGTATCTTTTTATCAGAACTTCTTCCGTTGCATCTATAAAAAGAACCTTTACATCAATATCGTCCTCTTTTTTTATATTCTGCCATGCCTTGAGGATTTCAAGAAACATATCTCCGGAACGCATATCCACTGCAACTGCAACTTTGTTTATTGATTCCTTTGAATGACGGCATACATCAACAAATTTTGTTATCAGTGAGGGCGGAATATTGTCAATGCAGTAATATCCTATATCCTCCATAACGTCCATTACTGCCGATTTTCCCGAACCGGACATTCCGGTTACTATAAGCAGATTCATGAAAATTCCTCCTTTATAATTCCCCGATTATTACCGGCTCAAGTTCAAGTATATATCCGGTTTTTTCCTTTACAATTGCTTTTACCTTTTTGCAGAGTTCAATAACATCACTGCATGATGCATTTCCCTTATTTATTACAAATCCGCAGTGCTTTGTGCTTACTTCCGCATCACCGCATGAAAGTCCCTTAAGACCGCATTCATCGATAAGCTTTGAGGCATAGTTTCCGGCAGGTCTCTTGAATGTACTTCCTGCACTGGGATATTCCAGAGGCTGTTTTTCCCTGCGTTTTGAAATACATTCATTCATAGCGGACTTTATTTTTTCCGGACTGCCTTTTTCAAGGCAAAATGTTGCCGATACTATAATTCCGCCTTTTTCGGAAAAAATACTTTGCCTGTATGCAAGATTCATGTCTGATTTTGATATGCTGTAAATATTTCCGTCAGTATCAAGATATTCCGCCGATTCAATTACATCTGAAATTTCCGAACCGTATGCACCCGCATTCATATATAAAGCACCGCCGACTGTTCCGGGGATTCCGTAAAGATTTTCCATTCCGGAAAGTCCGTGCTTCTGAACTTCAAGGCAGACATTGGAAAGCTTTGCACCTGCCTGACAGAATACCTTGTTTTCAGTAATTTTTATACCGGCAAAATCTCCTCCGACAAGAATTATTATTCCGTCATATCCCTTGTCAGATACTATTATATTGCTTCCTCTGCCTATTATCTGATAATTTATATTTTTTTCTTTCAGAAAAGCCAAAAGGCGAGCAAGCGAATTTACACTGTTTATACTTGCAAGAGCCTGACACCTTCCGCCTATTCTGAATGTGTTATACTCTTTAAGACTGCATTCGGGTATGATATTACAGTTAAGTTCACCGCAAAGATTTGACAGTTCTTTTATATATGATAACATTTTCTGTCTCCTTTTTATTGTTTTTTCAGTTAAAAATTGTCATAGTTTTTTACAGTTTCCTTGCTGTCGGAATCCATTCCGAGACGGTCGAGAAGTTCCTGAGCAGCATTATAGCCCATCTTCTTCTGTCTGTTATTCATAGCAGCGACCTCAAGAATGACTGCAAGGTTTCTTCCGGGTTTTACAGGTATAGTCAGCGAGGGAATTTTTACTCCGAGAATTGAAACAAATTCCGTATCTACTCCCATTCTGTCATAGATTTTTTCGGGGTTCCACTGTTCCATTTCAACAACAAGGTCTATTTTTTCGGTCATCTTGATTGCACCCATACCGAAAAGACGTCTTGCATTTATAATTCCTATGCCACGGAGTTCAAGAAAATGCCTGATATTATCCGGTGAACTTCCGACAAGGCTTATATTTGATACTTTCTTGATTTCAACAGCATCATCGGCAACAAGTCTGTGACCTCTTTTAACGAGTTCAATAGCCGTTTCACTTTTTCCGACTCCGCTTTCACCTGTTATGAATACGCCCTCGCCGTAAATTTCAATAAGTACGCCATGACGGGTAATTCTCGGAGCAAGATTAAGATTTAAAAATGCAATAAGGCTTGCCATAAATGCCGATGTACTTTCCTTTGAACGCAAAAGAGGCACTTCAAATTCCTTTGCAAGCTCCTCCATTTCAGGAAAGAACGGGAGTTCCCTTGCGATAATAAGAGCAGGAATCTTATAGGACATAAGCATTTTTATTCTGTCATATCTTGTTTTGTCGTCAAGCGTTGAAAGATAGGCAAATTCCATTTTTCCGACAATCTGTATTCTTTCGGGATTAAAGTATTCATAGAATCCCATAAGCTGGAATCCGGGCCTGTTGACTTCATTCTCATCAACGAATATTTTTTCCGTTTCCTCCGGAGTATAGATTACTTCAAGGGAAAGCTCATCAATAATTTTTTTAAGGGATACTTTAAATTTATCTGCCATAAAAATTCTCCTTTTTTATAAAAATTCAGTTAAATATATATGATTTATAGCCAAGCTTTATAAGCTCCGATTTGATTTCCTCAAAATCCTCCTCATAGAGACTACTGCCGGAAAGGCGTATTATAACCTTGAATTTTTCCAAATCCTTTTTGATTATACGCATAAGCTTTTTTGCATTTGATGCATAACCGTCCGAAAATTCGTATACTTTTCCCTCCGGAGTTTCAATAGTGTAAAGGTCGTCAAAATCTATATTGACAACAAGCATAGCCGTTGAAAGAAGTTCCGGACGGAATACCTCCTCTTTTCCTCTGATTATATCCGTTGCCGACACCTCAAGCATTGACGGAACACTGTTTTTAACGGCAGTTTCGTAAAGGTCATTTGCAAGCGTTACAAGAGCCGTATAACGTCCGCTTTCCCTGACAGTTTCGCCTATATAGTCAATATCGCTTTCACGGAAAGGCGGAAAAACTATATCAGCAAAAATTATATTGTCAAATCCTGCGAGAGTTATTTCATCGGCAAGACTTTCCGAATATTCAACAGCATCATATGAAAAAGGATTAAGCCATGGCTTTCCGCCGTCATAGGGGTTGTCGTCAAGCCATATTGAACCGCTTTCCTCTATTTTATATCCTGCATCGTGATATGAGGACGGATATATATTGTCATCAAGAACGCTCATATATGCTATTGATTTCAGTCCCGATTCCTCTATAACAGATACTATTTCGGAAAGTTCAAGGTATGAGACAATTGCTCCGGAATAGCTCGTGCCACGGACTTCGGAGGAATAATATATCTTTCCTCCGGCAAGCTTAAGCGGAACTACTGCATATTCAAATCCGGATTCCTTTATTTCCTCAAGCTCATATTCAAGAGTATCAGTATCATCAAGACTGTTCCTGCTGAGAAATGAACAGTTATAGACTTTTTCCATACTTTCAAGGGATTCAAGGTCACTTCCGGAATTTTCGCTTGTTTCAGATGAATTTGAACTGTTTCCGAGAGATGAAATACTGTTATCGCCTTTTTTCTGCGTATAGTTCAGCAGAGGCTCGGCAACGCTGTAACCCACAAAAACAAGCCCGCCCGTAAGAAGTATTGTAAGGGCTGTACTCATAAACCTGCCGGATTTGCCCTTTTTATAGTATCTTTTTTCTTTTGTTTTATAAATTTTCCTTCCTCTGTTTTTGAATTTCATTTTATTATACTCCTAAATAAAAACTGCTCTGTTATTTTAAAGTCCATACTGCCATTGATATAATCCCAAGATACACAAGCATTGCAGGCATTCCTCTGAATGATGACGGAACTTTTGCACAGTTAAGCCTTTTGTACGCCGTGGCAACAAAGACAGATGCAATTATAAATCCCAGTCCGGACTGCAAGCCGTATAATAAATAGTCTGAAATATTTGTATTTTCAGGATTTTCACTAATCATGTAAAGCGTTCCCATTACTGCACAATTGAATGATGATATATGAATATATTTTTTTAATCTTCCGTAAAGCCTTTTGCTTATGCACCAGAGAATAAAAAGGCTTGAAAGGTATATAATTCCTGTTATGAGAACATACGCAAAAAGCCGGAAATTTTCAAAATACCCGTTTAACAGCCTGTCAGCAAAATATGCTCCCATTGAACCGAAAGTTGTAAATATACAGATTATAAATGCAACTCCCATAAAACTGCGTTTATTTTTTGCGGATATAAATACTGTACTTGTGCCGAGAGCCTGTGTAAAGATAAGATTTCCGGCAAGCTGTGAAAGAAAACTCACTATAAGAAACATTTTTATTAATCCTCTCCCGATGAAAGAAGTGAACGGATTTTTCTGTAAATTCCGCAGATTATTCCGAGAATTATAAATCCGCCGAACGGCAGACCTGCTCCCGAAACTGTCATGCTTATATTCATTACTTTATTGTTTACAGTTCCGTATGCTATAAGCTCCCTCAATGCTCCGCAGACAAGTACAACTATATCAAAGCCGAGTATATAAAACACAAGATTTCCAAGAAGTTCTCTGAAATCAAGATTCAAAAACCTGTGCTGTGTCTGATATACGATAAGTGAATTTACTGCTATAAGCGGAAAGTATATCCCGATTCTTTCAACGGATTCGGGATATATCATCATTGTAAGCTCTCTGACAGGAACATAAAGCAGTGAGCTTATTGCAGATGTCCATATAACCCTTACGGCATAGGGCAGTTTTTTTGGTATTAAGTACGCAATAATATCAGCAAAAAATGTAATGACTGAAAAAGCATAGACAAGTGCAAGCGAATCTCTGAAAGATGTTGTACAGATTATTGCCGGAGATATTATCATTCCGGCAGAAAGCACTGTATTGTCTCTGAGAAGTCCGTCAGTAATTCTGTTTTTCATTGATTTCAACCTTTTTTTCCTCCGATGCATATTTATCGGCTTTAAGCTGTATCGATTTAAAAAGAAGTGCAACGGGAGTCATTATAACCGATACTGCCGGAATCATATTTTCCTTTGCTGTCGTAAGAATTATTATATATGCCGTAACAGCTGTAAAAAGTCCGTAGAAAAAGGCATAGTAATTGTTTAAAGGTGCAACTCTTTTATCAGATACTATATATACCGATGAAAAGAGGAACATATTTGTAGCCATAATATATTTAAGCGATTCAGAACGGCTTTCCGATACCGGAACTATAAATGCCATAAAAGCTATTCCGGCTATAACACCTGTAAAAGCTCCGGCAGATACTGCCTTTCTGAATACAAGCACAAATGCTGAAATTACAAGCAGAAGTATGCTTACTGTTCCCATAGCTCCCCGAAAGTTTCCTATAAGCAAATCAAAATCTGATATGCTGATATTTCCGGCACTGTTGAAATAATAAGACAGCGAATGTGATAAAACTGCATTTTCTGCATTTATTTCAAGCTTTTTGTCGGGAGATGGATACATAAGAATTTTATTTCCCCATGATGTAAGTGCGAAAAGATACCCGACTGCACATGGTGAAAATATTATATTTTTGCGTCCGCCGAAAAGATTTTTCCCGACAAGTACAGCAAATGCACATGAAATCATCGGTATTCTGAAATCCACTGATGCGGGCATCATAAGAGCTATTGCAAGTCCGTCCGCAAGTGACATAAGGTCATCGGGAACATATTTCTTTTTCATGAACCATACTGCAATCCAGTCACATACAAAGGATACTGCCATACAAAGCCCTGCCATTATAAGAGTACGGACTCCGTAATAAAAATATGACATAACTTCCAGAGAGGCAAGCGTTAATATTATATCAATCCCTGAAAGAGTACGCTTTTTCTTAACGTTCATCAGTCGACCGCTTTCCTTAAACCGTCAGCAGTTTCAGCAAGGTTTTCCGAACGGAAAAGATAACTTCCCGATACAAGAATATTCGCCCCTGCTTTTTTTACAATCGGTGCAGTTTTGTCATCAATTCCGCCGTCAACCTGAATATCAATGTCAAGATTATTTTCGTCCGCATAATTTCGGACAGCTTTTATTTTATCCGTCATATCCATAAATTTCTGACCGCCGAACCCCGGTTCTACTGTCATTACAAGAACCATATCGAGATATTTCATATAAGGGAAAACGCTCTCGGCAGGTGTATCGGGTTTTATTGCGATTGCTCTTTTCACATTTGTTTTGTAAAGTTCCTCTATTGTTCTCATAGTGTTGCTTTTGCTTTCAATATGAAATGTAATTATATCTGCACCGGATTCCGCAAATTCCCTTACATATTTAAGGGGGTTCGTTATCATAAGGTGAACATCGAGCAACATATCAGGAGAAAGTTTCTGAATACTTTTAAGGACGGGCAGACCGTATGTTATATTGTTTACAAATATTCCGTCCATAACATCGAAGTGAATCATATCCACTCCGGATTTTTCAAGTTTTCTGATTTCTGATTCAAGGTTAAGCAAATCGGCACTCAAAACAGAGGCTGAAACTTTATAGCTACGCAAAATTTTATCATTCCTTTGACTTATAATATTATACATCTATTATTATATAATATTTATGTCGAAACGTCAATAATATCTCTGAAGTTTTTCAAAGGTTTTTTATTGTTCGGAAAATGAATTGATTAAAAATAAAAAATATTTTTCGCCTATTTACAAATCGCTTTTATTGTGTTATAATAATATCACCGTGTACTTGGATTCGGGCTTGTCCTCGGATTTTTTCACCCGTTTCTGCGTTTGCGGAATATATTTTATTTTAAAGAGGTGCTTTTTACATGCTTCTTAAAGAAGAAAAAACTGCTGTTATCGAAGCTAACAGAACTCACGAAAACGACACAGGTTCTCCTGAAGTCCAGATTGCTATCCTTACAAGAAGAATCAACGACCTTACTGAACACCTTAAAGTTCACAAGAAAGACCACCACTCAAGAAGAGGTCTTCTCAAAATGGTTGGTCACAGACGTAATCTTCTTAACTATCTCAAGAAAAAGGATATTAACAGATACCGTGCTGTTATCGAAAAGCTTGGTATCCGTAAGTAATTTTTTTACTGTTCAAAAAGGCAGAGGTTTGCACTTCTGCCTTTAGATGTTTTTTGCTAAAGATGAAATGTTGTTTAATGCAGTTTGAAGTTGTTTACTGTTTTAGCTAATTTTAAATAATTTTAGCTATTTTGATGATTTTTTGTTTTACCGTTGCAGTCAGCAAAGCTTTTAGCATTAAGCTGTGATTTTTATATCTTCTATGAAGTCAGAGCTTATTGCTAAAGCTTTCAACTGCATCATTAAAGGAGAATATTATGTTTGAAAATTACAGAACTTTTGAAACTACCTATGCCGGCAGAAAACTTGTTGTCGAAACAGGAAAGGTATGCGGTCTTTCAAACGGCTCATGCTGGGTAAGATACGGCGAAACAGTCGTTATGGCTAACGTTACCGCAAGCCCTAAGCCACGTGAAGGCGTTGACTTCTTCCCGCTTTCAGTAGACTATGAGGAACGTCTCTATTCTGTCGGAAAAATCCCCGGTTCTTTTACAAAACGTGAGGGCAAGCCTTCCGAAAAAGCTATTCTCACTTCACGTATGGTTGACCGCCCTATAAGACCTCTTTTCCCTAAGGATATGAGAAACGACGTTTCTGTTGTTATGACAGTTCTTGCTGTTGACCCCGATAATTCTCCCGAAATAACCGGCATGATTGCCACTTCTATTGCTATTTCAATTTCAGATATTCCATGGAACGGCCCTGTTGCAGGTATTTCCGTAGGTCTTGTTGACGGTGAAATAGTTCTCAATCCGAATGTTGAACAGCGTGCAAAATCTGATTTGAATCTTACTGTTGCCGGTTCTGCTGAAAAAATCGTTATGATTGAAGCTGGTGCAAATGAAGTTCACGAAGATAAAATGCTTGAGGCTATTATGACAGGTCATGAGGAAATCAAAAAGCTTGTTGCATTTATCAGTGATATTCAGTCACAGATTGGCAAGAAAAAATTTGAATTTGAATCACAGGAAGTTGACCACGATATGTTCGATGCTATTGAAGAATTTGCTTCCGAACGTGTTCAGTTCGCTCTTGATACAAATGACAAGAATATACGTGAAGAAAGACTCGCTCCCATTGTTGACGATATTCACGCAAAATTTGATGAAGTTTACCCCGAACAGATTCCTATGATTGATGAATGTATCTATAAGCTTCAGAAAAAAATCGTAAGAAACTGGCTCTATAAAGGCAAGCGTGTTGACGGCAGAGGTATTGACGAAATCCGTCCGCTTTCCGCTGAAGTAGGTCTGCTCCCGAGAGTTCACGGTTCAGGACTTTTCACAAGAGGTCAGACTCAGGTTCTCACAATTGCTACTTTAGGGCCTATAAGCGATGCCCAGAAAATTGAAGGTCTTGATGAAGAAGATTCAAAACGCTATATGCATCACTATAATTTCCCGTCATATTCCGTAGGCGAAACAAAGCCCTCAAGAGGCCCCGGAAGACGTGAAATAGGTCATGGTGCTTTGGCTGAAAGAGCTTTAGAGCCTGTTATTCCTTCTGTTGAAGAATTTCCTTATGCTCTCCGACTCGTTTCGGAAGTACTCTCATCAAACGGTTCAACTTCACAGGGTTCAATATGCGGTTCTACTCTTGCACTTATGGACGCCGGCGTACCGATTAAAGCTCCGGTAGCAGGAATTTCATGCGGTCTTATAACACTTCCCGACAGTGACGACTTCATGACTATGGTTGACATTCAGGGTCTTGAAGACTTCTTCGGAGATATGGATTTCAAGGTCGGCGGTACTCATAAGGGAATTACTGCAATTCAGGTTGATATAAAGGTTGATGGTCTTACTCCTGCTATCATCAAGGAAGCTTTTGAAAAGACAAGAAAGGCTCGTATTTATATCCTTGATGAAATTATGCTCAAGGCTATTCCCGAACCGAGAAAATCCGTAAACAAGTATGCTCCTAAAATGAAACAGACTAAAATTCCGGTTGACAAAATCCGTGAAGTAATCGGTCAGGGCGGTAAGGTTATACAGAAAATCTCCGCTGAATGTGACGTTAAAATTGATATAAGCGATGACGGAAATGTATTTATAAGCGGTATCGATGAAAACAATGTTAAAAATGCTCTCCAGATTGTCCACACTATTGCCAACGACCCCGAAGTCGGTGCGATTTACAGAGGCAAGGTCGTAAGAATTATGAATTTCGGTGCTTTCGTTGAAATAGCTCCCGGAAAAGACGGTCTTGTTCACATCTCAAAACTCGACAAGAACAGAGTCGAAAAGGTTGAAGATGTTGTTTCAATCGGCGATGAAATCGTTGTTAAGGTTACTGAAATCGACAGTCAGGGCAGAATTAATCTTTCAAGAAAAGATGCTTTGGCTGAAATCGAAGCTAAGAAAAATTCATAAGCTGAATAAAACAGGGCGGATTTTTATCCGCCCTTTGTTTTTATGATATTTCCGAATTGCTGAATACAAGCACGGAATCAAGAATTATTTTTCCGCTTATTACAGTTACTTTGATTTTATGCTTCTGGTATCTGACATTTTTCATTCTGTAAAAAGCCTGTCTGTACTGCGTTCCGCCTACCTGAATATTATTGCTTGATACTTTTCTGCCATCAAATTCTATATCAAGTTCAGCAAATTCAGCAGTTCCGCAAAGTGCAAAACCGTATCCCGTGTATTCAAGTTCAAATGATGTATATTCTTTCAGAACAACATTAGTGCGGTTGCTGTATTTATAAGAGACACTGGAATTTCTTTCGGCATCTCTTGTATAGCTTATCTGTGATGACAATGCGTCAATGCGGTTGGCATACTCAACAGTTCCGCTTACCGGATTTACTTTAAGATTGCGGAATTTGTTTTCATAAAATCCGCTTAGCAATGCAACTCTGCCACACGGACAGAGTATATTTTTTTCCTCAAAATCACCGATAAATTTATCGTTCAGGTATATCATGTATATATTTGCAAGTGCAAGTATTTTTATTTTATTCCACCGCCTTTTATTGAGATTGTCAATTTTGAACGATGAAACTATTTTGTCCATAAAATATATATCGGCATGACTGTCGGCATATATTCTGACGGAACAGCCACATTCTGCGGTGTTTTCACATGCACATGAAGAATCGTAATGAACGCCTATTCCGGCATAATTGTCTTTTGAAAGGTTGTCAAGGAAAAATTCTGTTTCGGCGGAATAATTTACCCATGAATCATCGCCGAGACATGTCAGAGGGTTCGGAGTATCTCTGAAAACACTGTTTTCGGG
Organism: uncultured Clostridia bacterium; assembly: GCA_945910815.1. Lineage (GTDB taxonomy): Bacteria > Bacillota > Clostridia > Oscillospirales > Ruminococcaceae > Ruminococcus. Next base: position 10,488 of record CAMDZD010000016.1, on the reverse strand, counting down.
GAGCATATCAGCTCTGACTTTCTGCTGAAGAAGTTTTCCGGATATTTCAAAGCAACCGCCCAAATCAGTTGTAAGCAGAGGAGCATTTCCCCTTATACCTGCAAAAAAATCCGGATAACAGAAATTATCCTTATAAGGAAGTTCAAGGCGTTTTGGCTTGAAAAGAGGCTTTTTAACGGTATCTGTTCCGTTTACAAATGAAGTATCAAGAGTTGTGAGAGTAAGGATTGAACCTGATTTCACTTCAATATAAAGTTTGCCTTTGAACGGTTTTTTCCTTGAAGTCTGTCTGAACCAGTTTGATGCATAATGATGATTGAACTGCGGTGATTTTGTTTCTATAACATTAAAAATTCTTTCGTCCATACCGCATGCGGATATATCTATATTGTATCCTTTAGACTTTGAGGTATTATTGCAGAATATAACAGTAATCTCGGATTTGTTTTCCGGCATAAGTGCAAGACAGCCGTCAGATGAAACACTTTCTATAAAACGCCAGCCTTTTTTTGCAAATCTTGTAAAGTGCATTGCCATAAAGAAACTGCTGTTTACGCTGTAACGTCCCGACCATGGAGTATTTGCTGTTATAAGCTGTGCCGGAAAGTGACTTGTACCGCTGTAATATCCTGATATTGCCGGAAAAAACTGATACATGGTCATTTTTTTATCTGAAAATCCCTTTATTATTTCGGAGGCTGTATCTGTTATGCTGTTTTCACCAATAATTCCGCTTGCATTGCAGTTTACAGCAAATTTAGGAACATTTCCGGAGGCTCTGCCGTCAGAATACCATATTTCCTTATTGATATTTTCAAAGACATTTGCCATATTTCTGAAACTTATAATATCTGCTGACTTTCTGAAAGAATCATTTTTCATTAATTCTTCCGTACAGTTTGAGGCAACTATTTTTATTTTTGAATAGTCGTAAAATTTATGCTTTTCGGATTTAAGCCTTTTTGAAAAATATATAATCCATTCGGAATCGGTATTTTCTTCGCCGTTTCTTTGAGGGCTTATGTAATCAATTTTCATTCCGAGAAGTCTGTATGCACTTTTTATCGTTTCAAGATACCAGTTATATCTTGCACGGTAGCCGTTTCTTTTGCTTTCCGAAAAGGCATTTTTTACCCAGAAAGGCTCTCCGCAATGCATAAGCTCAACAGTAATTTCTGGATTTATCTTAAGTGCATCTGATGCAAGAATAAATCCGGCACTGTTAAGAATATTATTTTCTCCGTCTTCATAACGCATAACGGACGGTTCAGTTCCCGATACGGAATTTACATCTGAACCGATTTCAATTCTTATATGCGAAAGCTCCGCACCGTAATCCTTTTTAAAAAGCAGATTTAAAATTTCGTTATATGCCTCGGGGTGAAGCAGTTTATAGTCAAGAAAAAGCTTTGAAGAACCGCTTGCGGTAGTACAGCCGAATCCTCTGAAACAGGTATTCTGTTTCATATTCATAGAGGAGGGGTCAATATTAAGCTTTACTGTATTTGCCCTTGCAACAGTTCTGCCTGCAAAATCACTTAAACCGGTAATTATTCCCCAGCCAGCTCCGAATGAAAAATGCTTTGTATTTTTTTCTGTTTCCATTTTGCCTTGCTCCGTCAGATTTGATTATTTTCCGGTTCTGCAATCAGAAATTTTATTTTTTTGCCCTCAGCTGTAAACATCTTTTCGTGTTCCGTGACGAAATTCTCAATATTGTTTTCGCTGTGTAAATCCCATGTGCTGAATTTTATTCTGAAACCAGCCTCACGGAAGTATTCAAACGATTCCTCAAAAAGTTCATCGTCATCAGTTTTGAACCAGAGTTCACCACGTAGAATTTTTTTATAGTTCAGAAGCTGTCTTGTATGTGTCAGACGGCGTTTTTTGTGTTTCTTTTTAGGCCACGGATTGCAGAAATTTATATATATTCTGTCTGCACGGTCATTTTCTCCGAAAGTTTCGTGAAACTGTTCTATATTTTGAATAAATATTTTAATATTATCCGTATTTTTTCCGTTTTCATGACAGCTCTGTTCAATTTTACGCTTTGCAAGTGCAAGCATTTCGTTTTTTATGTCCATAGCTATGAAATTGATTTCGGGGTGACTCACGACAATCTGAGAAATAAATCCGCCCTTACCACAGCCGAGTTCTATATATAAAGGCTTTGAGTTATTCTCAAAAACTGTATTCCATTTGTTTTTGAAATCCTGCGGATTTTTTATGCAGAAAGGACATGCATCGAGTTCCGGCTTTGCCCATGGTTTATGTCTTATTCTCATTTTTTCTATTCCTCCGTATTACCATAATTTTTAATGCAGATGCAGAAAAATTTCAGGGCGAATGAAAAATCCGCCCTTTTATGTTATTTTATCTGTGCTTCAACAAGACTTCCTCCGCAGTATTTTTCACGGAGCTTAGGCTTTTCAATTTTGCCTGTGGGATTTCTCGGAACATCAGCAAATATTATTTTTCTGGGACGCTTATATCTTGGCAATGAATTGCAGAACTGCATTATTTCTTCATCAGTACAGCTGTAACCCTCTTTTATTTCGATTATGGCACATGAAATTTCTCCGAGTCTTGCATCGGGAAGTCCTATTACTGCAACGTCTTTTACAGCGGAATGACTTCTGAGAAAATCTTCAATCTGTACGGGATATATATTTTCACCGCCCGAAATTATTACGTCTTTTTTTCTGTCAACAAGATATATAAAGCCGTCCTCATCAATACGAGCCATATCTCCTGTAAACAGCCAGCCGTCACGGAGTACCGAGGCAGTAGCCTCGGGGTCATTGTAATAGCATTTCATAACTCCCCTGCCCTTTACGGCAAGCTCTCCGACATCTCCCTGCGGAACTTCATTTCCTTCAGTATCGAATATTTTAACCTGCCACTTATATCCTGCAACTCCGATAGCTCCGACTTTATGTATATTTTCAACTCCGAGATGAACACAGCCGGGGCCTATTGATTCAGAAAGTCCATAGTTTGTATCATACTGATGATTCGGGAATTTTTCTTTCCAGCGTTTTATAAGACTCGGAGGCACAGGCTGAGCTCCTATGTGCATAAGTCTCCACTGGTCAAGCTTATAGTCATTAAGATTTATGTCGCCTCTGTCGATAGCATCAAGTATATCCTGAGCCCACGGCACAAGCAACCACACTATTGTACACTGTTCATCGGATATAGTTTTAAGAATCCATTCGGGTTTTATTCCTCGGAGAAGAACGGCTTTTCCGCCCGACAAAAGACTTCCGAACCAGTGCATTTTAGCTCCGGTATGGTAAAGAGGAGGAATACAGAGGAAATTATCTTCTCTTGTCTGTGAATGGTGATTCTGTTCCGTTTCGCATGCCGAAACAAGGCTTAAATGATTGTGCAGTATAGCTTTAGGAAATCCTGTTGTACCTGATGAAAAGTAAATTGCGGAATCGTCATCATCAGTAATTTTTACATCGGGCTTTGAAGTATCATATTTTGCAATAAGCTTTGAATAGCTCTTTGCAAAAGTCGGACAGTCGTGACCCACAAATATTTTAAGGCGTATATCAGGGATAATATCGCATATTGATTCCATACGTCCGACAAATTCCTTGCCGAATACTATTGCACTTGATTCTGAAAGGTCAAGGCAGTATTTTATTTCATCAGCGGTATATCTGTAATTAAGTGGGACTGCAACTGCTCCGGCTTTGAGTATTCCGAAATATACCGGCAACCACTCAAGGCAGTTCATAAGAAGTATTGCAACTTTCTCTCCCTTTTTAATTCCTCTTGCAATAAGCATATTTGCAAATCTGTTTGCGGTATCGTCAAACTGTTTCCATGTTATTTCACGCTTATACTGTTCCATAGGTTCAGGCTGAATGAGTGAATATTCTTTCCATGTGCTTTCACCGTTTTCGGGAACATCAGGATTAATTTCAGTAAGACAAATATCATTGCCGTATTTTTCGGCATTTTTTTCCAGAAATTCTGTAACAGGCATTTTTTTAACTCCGTTCAATTTATATTTATGAATTTATTATAGCATACTTTTCAGACAATTACAAGTATTTAATTTCAAAATATCTCGAAAAAGGTCTTGACAAAAGAAAAAAAAGGTGATATATTAATATAATAGCGTACAATTGTATTCCGCAGACGGACATCTCGGACTAAAAAGGGTGTATTTTTTTATGAATGACAATTCAAAATTTATCGTTGTTGATTCCGCTGTACTGCCCGATGTTTTCAGAAAGGTACTGGAAGTTAAAAAGCTTATGGCTAACAAGGGCGAAAAAAGTTTCGCATCAGCCTGTAAGCGTATAGGCATTTCAAGAAGTGCTTACTATAAGTATAAGGACAGCGTTTTTTCATATGAGGAAATGCTTGTTGAACGCATAGTTAATATATACGCATTGCTTAAGGACGAATCGGGAGTGCTTTCAAGACTGCTTGCATTTCTCCATGAACTGAATGCAAATATACTTACAGTCAATCAGAATATCCCTGTTGACGGTGTCGCATCAGTAAATATTTCACTTAAGCTTCTTGGAAATTCAAATTTAGATGCTGAAACACTGAACAGAATTTCAGAAGATGACGGTGTTGTGGAAATTAAAATTCTGTCTGCCAAATAATATTGATGAAAGGATTTATTTTATTATGTCAAAATTTGCTGTTTTAGGTCACGGAGTCGTAGGCTCAGGAGTTGTTGAACTTTTCTATAAAAACAAGGAGAGTATCGAGAAAAAAGCCGGTACTTCAATGGACGTTAAATATATACTCGATTTGAGGGATTTTCCCGATTCACCTTATGCCGATAAATTTACAAAGGATTTCAATGTGATTCTCAACGATGATGAAGTTACTGCCGTTGCGGAATGTATGGGCGGTGTTGAACCTGCTTTCACTTTTATAAAAAAATGTCTCGAAAAAGGAAAAAGCGTTGCTACTTCAAACAAGGAGCTTGTTGCGGAAAAAGGTGATATTCTTCTTAAGCTCGCAAAAGAACATAACTGCAATTTCTTCTTTGAAGCAAGCGTAGGCGGAGCTATTCCGATTATAAGACCTCTCCACAAGTGCCTTGCCGGAAATAAAATCACTGCCGTTGCAGGTATTCTTAACGGCACTACAAACTTCATTCTCACTAAAATGATTAATGATAAAATGAGCTTTGACGAGGCTCTTGCACTTGCCCAGAAACTCGGATACGCTGAAAGAAATCCCGATGCCGATGTAAAGGGATATGACGCATGCCGTAAAATCTGCATTATATCTTCGCTTGTATTCGGAAAGCATGTTTACCCCAAGAGCGTTTACACTCAGGGAATTGAAAACGTAAGCCTTAAAGATGTTGACACCGCAAATTCTCTCGGATATGCCGTAAAACTTATTGCGTCAGTAAAAGAACACGAAAACGGTAAAATTATGCCGGCTGTAATGCCTATGCTCGTATCTCACGAAAATCTTATGTCACATGTAAATGATGTATTCAATGCCTGCCTTGTAAACGGTGACGGTTTCGACAAGATTCTTTTCTATGGCAGAGGTGCGGGAAAGTTGCCTACTGCAAGTGCTGTTCTCGGAGATGTTATTGACTGCGTAAAGCATAAAATTACAGTATTCTCACAGTCATGGGAATCTTCAGACGATGACAGCTTTATTGATTCAATCGATAACTTCAAATCAAAATGGTATGTCAGAACTGATTCCAACACTGATATGTCTGCATATAATATCGAAGATAAAATTGAATGTGACGGCGAAACATCTTATATAATTTCAGAAGTGACATTTGCTGAAGCTAAGAAAATCAACGCTAAAGCACTTCTTGCTGTTCTTGATTAATTTTTTCAGAGGTGTATATTATGGCTGTTCCGGATAAAAAATATACAGTCGATGAATTTCTGAAATTTACTGAAAACAATTCTGAATTATTTGAGCTTATTGACGGTGAAATAATCGCAATGAGTTCACCGAGTACAATTCATCAGACAATAGTCACAGAAATTTCAGCAGAAATCAGAAACTATATCAAGGCAAATAACGGAAAATGCAAATCCTTTGTAGCACCTTACGACGTCAGGCTGAAAAATTCAGTAGTTATTCCGGATATATCTGTAATATGTGACAAATCAAAAATAGATGATAAACGCTGTAACGGTTCTCCGGACTGGATTGTTGAGGTCGTTTCAAGCAACTGGAAAGATGACTATATCAGAAAACTTGCTTTATATGAAGAAAACGGCGTGCGTGAATACTGGATTGCCGACCCCGAAAAAGAAAAGGTTTTTGTATACTTTTTTGAAAATAAAAACGTAACAGGCTTTTATGATTTCAGTCAGACAATTACGGTCAATATATACAGAGATAATCCGGTTCAGCTTAAAATAAATATCGCTGAACTTATAAAGTAAATCAATTCGGGTAACCTTGAAAAAGGTTACCCGTTTTTTATTATGCAGTCATTGAAACATAAAATCCGTAATAAATATATAATATATAAATTTCGGAGGTCTGGCAATGATTTTAAAGAACAGAATTATAAAAGATACAGCAATGCTGACTATAATGCAGTTAATTCTTGATACGGCATCACTTCTTCTTAATGTTACAATAACAAAGCGTCTCGGCAGTTCCGCAATGGGAATTGTATCTCTTACAGGTTCATTTATGGTACTTGCGGGAATGGTATCAAACGGGAATGCTTTTTTATGTACGAGCCGGCTTGTATCGGAAGAGCGTGGGAAAAATAACGGAAATCCTGACAGGGTTCTGAGATATGCCTTTATGATGTGTACTGCATTAAGCATATCAACAGCACTGATATTATTTTTATTCGGTGAAAAGATAAGCATAAAATTTTTTAATACTCCGGATATGACAAAACCGTTATATTTTATAGCTTTTTCACTGCCTGTCGGAGCTTTTTCCTCATGTTTCAAGGGATATTTCAATGCAATGAGAAAAGTAAGCCTTACCGCAAGAGCCGATATAATGGAATTTGCCGTAAAATCCGCTGTAATTGCAATACTTGTATTTACTCTGACAAATCCGGGCAATGCACAGGTCTGCGAGCTTATGACTGCCGGAATAGTATGCGGAAATCTTACTTCTCTGATATACTTTATGATAATATTTCTGAAACGAAAAAGACAATATTCAGGAAAAGCCTCAATAAGTTTCAGAAAATATATCCGCTATGCCGTCCCGATAATGTTCGGTAGCTGTATGACTTCCGCACTTAGCAGTGCAAACGATTCTCTTATTCCCATAACTCTTAAACAACATGGAAATTCATTTACAGAGGCTTTCAGCCAGTTCGGAATATTTGAGGCAATAGTTATTCCCGCTTTATTTTTTCCGTCAGTAATATTATGCTCTCTTTCGGGAATAGTCGTCACGGAATCCGCAAGGGAAAACGCTTCCGGAAACAAAGAGCGTATTATAAGCATTACTAAAAAATTAATAGAGGGTACTTTAATGTTTTCAATTCCCGTATCAGCAGTTATGATGCGTTTCGGAAAGGAAATAGGTATTCTTATGGGCGGAGGAGAACTTGCCGGAAAAATGATTACTATTATATCTCCCGTAGTACCTTTTATATACCTTGAAATAATTCTTGAGGCACTTATAAAAGGCTTGGGACTTCAGGGATTTTCGTCGTTGAATTATATAGCCGAATATGCCGTGAGAATATCATCTGTTCTTATATTTGTACCGCATTTCGGATTTTATGGAATAGTTATATCATACTATGCAAGCAATGTAATCGGAAATACTTCAAGGCTTATAAAAATTCTGAAGCATACCGGTGCAGGAGTAAATATATTCAAATATATTTTTCTTCCAATCCTTTGCGTATTCCTTACTATGAACGCATCTGAACTTGTAATGCGTACTTTCAGATTTTACGGAACATCGCTTATACAGTTAATTATATTTACTGTTATATGGCTTGCAGGATATATTTTCCTGATTTACGGCTGGAACGGTCAGAAACGTTGTGCATAATTTACAAAATTATATAGCTGTTATTGTATTTAATATAGAAATTTTATAAATCTGTTGCAAAATTATATCAAAAATGCTACAATATTCAAGTAAGTAAATATCTGCACTTATTAAAATTTTACATACTATTTAAGGAGACTTTTTACTATGAAAGACTACACAACCGAAAAAATAAGAAATATTGCAATAGCCGGTCATAACGGCTCCGGTAAAACTATGCTTGCGGAAGCTATCCTCTGCAAAACAGGTGCATCTGAAAGATTCGGAAAAACTTCTGACGGAACTTCTGTCTGCGACTATGACAGCGAGGAAATCAAAAGAAAAATTTCTATCAATACTGCTCTTGCATCATGCGAATACAAAGATATTAAAATCAATATCCTCGATACCCCCGGTCTTTTTGACTTTGCAGGCGAAATGATTGAAGGCGTGCGTGCATCTGACAACGTTTTAATTACTGTATCCGCAAAATCCGGAGTAAAAGTCGGAACTCAGAAAGCTTATGATGAGGCTATCAAGCAGGGCAAATCAAAAATGTTCGTAATCACAAAGATTGACGACAAGGACGCTAATTTTTTCAACGTTCTAACACAGCTTAAAACTGTATTCGGCCCTACTGTATGCCCCGTAGTCGTTCCCGTAATCAAGGACAGGGAAATTGTTTCATATATAAATCTCATAGAGATGAAATCATATAAATACGACGAAAATGGCAACGCTGTTGAAACAGATATGCCTACCGCTGAATTATCCGAAAAAATGGAATACCGTATAGACGGTCTTATAGGTGCAATAAGCGAGGCTGTTGCCGAAACCTCCGAGGAACTTATGGAAAAATTCTTTGAGGGAGAACCCTTTACACAAAAGGAACTTATTGACGGTATTCATGACGGTATGAACCGCGGAATTATAACACCTGTCGTATGTACTTCCGCTTTGACTCTCGCCGGAATAGATATGCTCTTAAAGGAGCTTGAACTCCTCGTTCCCTCCCCTGACGAAGTTTATCCCGCCGAGGCATTCGTTGCAAAGGACGAAATCAAGGAAATTCCTTGCACTAAAGATGCTCCGCTTTCAGCATTTGTATTCAAGACTGTTGCAGACCCGTTTGTTGGTAAGATGTCATATATAAAAGTAATGTCGGGTACTCTCAAGGCAAACACTGAAATTTTAAATTCAACAACAGGCTACCCCGAAAAAATCGGAAAACTTTATAATCTCTGCGGTAAAAAACAGACAGAAGTCGAATCTGCTGTGGCTGGTGACATTGTTGTTGCAGTAAAAATAAACGCAAAGACTTCCGACACACTCACTTCTGCCGACAGAAAAATTGAATTTGGTGAAATGATGTTCCCCGCACCCTGCTATTCAATGGCTGTATACGCTTCCGCACAGGGCGATGAGGCTAAAATTTCAGCAGGTATGCAAAGACTTCTCGAAGAAGACAAAACGCTTTCATACGTTCAGAATGATGATACTAAAGAACAGATTCTCAGCGGTCTCGGTGAACAGCACCTCGAAATTGCAGGTGCTAAGCTTAAAGGAAAATTCGGAGTTGATATAATTCTTAAAGTTCCTAAAATTGCCTATAAGGAAACTATCAGAAAGAAAGTAAAAGTTGAGGGTAAGCATAAGAAACAGTCAGGCGGTCACGGTCAGTACGGTCATGTATGGATTGAATTTGAACCATGCATAAGCGATACACTCGTATTTGAAGAAAAAGTATTCGGCGGTGCAGTTCCGAAAAACTACTTCCCCGCAGTCCAGAAAGGTCTTGAGGAAAGCATTAAAAAGGGTGTCCTTGCAGGCTGTCCCGTTGTAGGTCTTAAGGCTATACTTGTTGACGGTTCATATCACCCTGTTGACTCCTCCGAAATGGCATTCAAAACAGCTGCCTCAATAGCTTATAAGGAGGGTATGCGTCAGGCTGACCCTGTACTCCTTGAACCTTTCTCGGAGCTTAAAGTAATTATCCCCGATGACAATACCGGCGATGTTATGGGCGAACTCAATAAGAGACGTGGCAGAGTTCTCGGAATGGAACCCGTTTCGCATGGCTTTACTATGATTCAGGCTGAAGTCCCCGACAGAGAAATGCACGATTTCGCAATGTATCTCCGCCAGACTACAAGAGGCATGGGAAGTTTTTCACTTAAATTCGTAAGATATGAACATCTTCCGTCAAATCTTCTTTCAGAAGTAATCGCATCAGTAAGTGCAGACTAAAAATATATATTCCGGACGGGAAAATAATTCCTGTCCGGATTTTTGTGCATTATACATATAATATATCTGTATTTTATATATTTTATTGTTTAAAATATCGATTCTGATTTTTTTTCAAAAAACGCTTGACATTTTCATAAAGCCGTGATATAATATAATAGTCGTCAGGAGAGATGGCAAAAACAAAGCGTTGATAAATGGGAGCATAGCTCAGCTGGGAGAGCATCTGCCTTACAAGCAGAGGGTCATAGG
>CAMDZD010000015.1 GCA_945910815.1 uncultured Clostridia bacterium | reverse complement strand
AATCGGAAATGCAGGACATTCTTTCCAAGTGTGAGCAGTACGGCTATAAAAACAAGACGGAATATATCCGTGACTGTGTTCGGGCGAGGGTTGATCTCACACCCGACCGCACCGAGATTGCTGAAACCAACAGGCTTATGAAGCGTATCGGAGCGAACATCAACCAGATACTTGTCCGACTTTACAGCACAAGTCACATCTATGCCGAGGATATTACCGAGATAAAGAGAGGAGTAAACGAGATTTGGCATACACTTCTATCCATACGATCAGGGCAACAGTCAGCGCAGCGATCGCTTACATCACAAACGGAGATAAGACCGTCAACGGTATATATGTCAACTCTTATGCTTGCCGAGCCGACAGCGCAGGAGCAAGCGAGGATTTCCGAACAGTCCGAGGAACAGGCACAGGGCGAACACAAATCCTCGCCTACCACATGATACAGAGCTTTGCCCCCGGTGAAGTCACACCCGAACAGGCTATGCAGATCGGTGAGGAACTTTGCGACCGTTATCTGAAAGGCGATTATCAGTATGTGATAGCCGTCCACAATGATAAAGACCACTTGCACTGTCATGTGATTTTCAATAACACCAATCTGTATAGCGGACTGAGCTTCACCACCGAGCATAATCAGGGAAAAAAGACGGAATATGCGTGGGCAGAGCTGCGTGAAATATCGGACGAGATTTGCAAGGAACACGGCTTATCGCTCATCGACCCGATTGGTAAGGGTGTATCTCATTACGAGAACGAAATGAAGAAAGAGGGCAAATCATGGAAGGACAAGCTCCGCAATATGCTCAGGGAGATCATTTCTTACAGCAGGAGCTTTGAGGACTTCCTCAAAAACTGCACAGACAGCGGTATCGAGTATGTGTATACTCCGCAGAACAAAGTCAAACTGAAATTCAAGCTATCAGACGAGGGACAACAGCGTTTTACAAGAGCTGATACGCTGGGTGATGAATTTGAGCCGAGTGCTATCACCGAAACCATTGAAACCGCACAGAAGAAAGCTGCCGCCGAAGAAGCAATGGAGAAATTTCTTGCAGCCCGTCGGGCAAGACAGCAGGCAGAGCTTGCCCTGCTTAACCGAGCTTCTGCCAAACCAGCCGAGCCGACACCAACTCCTACCACACCGACCAAGCCGACCATTGCACAGCCTACCGCACCCAAGCCAATCGAGAGCAAAGCACCTGAAAAGAAAGAAGATCCGTGGGCAGAGATCAGAGGTATGCGTGATAGTGCCGAAATGATTGCCGACCTTGAAGCTGGCGGTATCACATCGCTTGACGATCTCAGAGGCTTCTTCTGGAATTTCAAGCACCCTGATGACCACACGGACGAGCTTGCCGAGCTTGACAAGAAGATTGGGGGCATTGATAAGCTCATCAATATGATGAAACAGCATTCTCAGAACTATGCTACATACAAGGAGTATCAGGAGCGTTCTGCATTTACGCAGAAGCACTTCCGCAAGAAGAATGCTACCGCTATCGACGCATTTGAAGAAGCCGACAAGTATATTGCCGAGCATATCAAGCCTTACTACATCAAAGGGAAAATGCCTAAGCAGAGCGATTTGCAGGCGAAGTCCACCAAGCTGAAAGAGAAATACAATGCTCTGTTGCCTGAGCATAATGCCTTTGTCACTAAGCGTGACACGGCACACAAGTACACCCGACAGGTGCGTAACTATCTCCAAAACAAGGAACAGCATGAGCGTAACAGGCAGTACCAAGAGAAAAAGCGCACTCAGCAGAGAAAGAAAGACACACTTGAATAAAGAAAGGACGATACTATGAGCAAAATAGGTTATATCCGTGTTTCTACGGAGCATCAGGAAACTGCGAGGCAGCAGGAGATCATGTGCGACTATCAGGTTGACCGCATATTCTCCGAAAAGCTGTCAGGAGCGAACACTGACCGTCCCCAGCTCAGGGCTATGCTTGACTATGTGCGTGAGGGAGATACCCTCTATGTGGAAAGCATCAGCCGTCTGGGACGTTCAACAAAGGACTTGCTGAACATCATCGACACACTCACCGGCAAAGGGGTAACGCTCATCAGCCACAAGGAGAACATCGACACCGACACGCCTACGGGCAAATTCATGTTGACCGTGTTCGCAGCACTCTCACAGTTGGAGCGTGAACAGCTCAAACAGCGACAGCGTGAGGGCATCGAGATTGCCAAAGCACAGGGCAAGTACACTGGGCGAAAGCCTACCCCAACCGACTGGACGAGGTTTGGGCAGCTCTATGGGGAATGGAAGTCGAAGAACATTACGGGCAGGGACTTTATGCGGAGAATGGATATGTCGGCAAACACTTTCTATCGCCGTGTGAGGGAGTATGAACTCCGTCACGGTATCACCGAGCAAACCTCAGCTTGACCGTCCGGCGAACGGAAATGCCCCACAGAGCCGTCCACTGTTGCGGAGCGGAAAACTTAACCGCTGAAAAGAAAAAGCCCTCAGAAACGCTTGCAGAGCGTTTCCGAGAGCTTGCAGTTATTCGTTCCATTAGGGTTTGTGCCTGTTGTGGTATGCTCCACAATGCTTAATCGGACTTGTGTGAAACGGAAAACAGGTGCGCCAGTAGGCTATGGCTTTTGGTGTTGCTCATTGAGATGAATTTGGATTGTTTCTTGCTTTTATTATAATGACACTCCATTTTCACAAGCTCTTAAAGCGGATTCACATAGATAGTTTCTATATGATTCACAATCAAATAAATTCTGATTCAGCAATATATGATTTGGGCATCCACCTAAGCATACGGGAAAAACAGGACAATTTCTACACTCTTCCTTATGCAGCGAAAGGTACCGGGCTTTTTTGTATGTCTCAAGAAAAGGCTCTGGTTCACTCTAATATATGTCACCTACAATATAATTCTTTATTCCGAAGTGATGTTCACATTTATACAGTTCTCCTCTTGGACCAATGCAAAACTGATCATCACGAACTAATCCGCATGTTGAGAGCTTGGGATTTACAGATTTATAGTGGTAACTGTTATGATTGTATTTTGTTCCAAATAGTTTTATGAACTTTTGTTCACCTTGAATAAAATTCAAGTGATTTTTTACTCTCTCCTCTTGTGAACCCTCATTTGTGTATGCAAGATATAGGCTTATTTTACCATCAAGCTTATAATGATTCAAGAGTATCTCAGCAAGGCGATACGCATCGTCAAAGTTGTTTTGAACAATGTTGATTCTAATTACTATGTTCTTGATGATATCTGCTGCTGTTACAATATTTTCCAGTGTTATATGATAATCTTCTGAAGAAGCTCGTTTTCGTTCACAGTATATATTTTCTGTTCCATCAAATGATATCTGAACTTTTGAAACTTTATGCATTGAAAGCATTTCAGCATTTTCTTGGCTGAGATATCTTCCATTTGTAACAATAGAAGCGTTATATATGATATCTTGTTTTTGACAGGCAGTTATAAGAGCTGTACTAAGCTTTTGAATGGTATCAGGACATAACAGTGGTTCACCGCCAAACCAATTGATGTGGAGATGTTTTATTCCATATGTCTTACTTAAATTGAATAAGATGTACTTTTCCACATCCTCAGATGTTTTTTGGGACATAGAATCATAAATATCTCGATTATTTTCAAAACAATACACACATTTATAATTACAAGCAAGCGTAGGAGCAATTACATAATATAGGCTTTTTCTGATAGGGTCAGAATAATTTCTTTCTATCATAGCGACATAATCCGCATATTCATCAGTGCCTGATGATACGATAAAACCGTTTTTTATCATAATTGGAAGAAGTATAACTGCTGACTGAGATGCAACATTGGGATCTTGTAAAAATTTCATTTCTTCATTGCCAATCTTTGCGATAGCTCCACTGTAGCTATTCCATAAAAAAATATCATCTCCGTGTTTTACATAAGAGTTATAAACAGATTGCTTATACAATACTATCACCATCTTCTTTGCTTTTTGCAAGCGAGTTTGGGGATTGCTTTTCCGCAATCCCCAAACTGTTACTTATCATCAATGCAGTTGTTATCAGGATCATAGTCATACGCTCCGCCGCAACAAGGATCGGTGCTCTGAACATCAAATGTAGCCTCTTTAATAATCTCCATGCTATCGCCTTCTTTCTATCAATATAATTTCCAAATATTGGTCTAACTGACAAAAGCCTGTTTTCAGCTTTCAGGTGATTTGTAAATACGCAAAATAGGACTATCTTTGAACATTATATTCATGAAAATACTTTTGTCAGTCAAACCAATATTGTGCTTGTACAATTGCTTTTTATGGAATAACCTGAGTTATTCTTTGTGAAAAATATCCTTGTCGATATGCCTAACCATAGCCCAGTAATCGTCGCAGGCCTTCTCTTCTTCTTCGGGGGTCATACCGGGCCAAAAGAGTCCGGGATACGCCTTTTTCAAAGGACGTCCAAAGGCATCCTTTGTTTTATCGAAATCAGATGATCTGTGACTGTTGCCAGACTGCTTTTTGTGGACGATATCCTTGTCATCATCGGTAAACGACTCATTATACTCTGTGTGGAAGTTCGTTGTTTTATTGATATAATCAGCTACATTGAACTTTCGATCAACCAAATCAAGAAACCTTTCGATAGTCTCTGGAGGGCAATAATCCTCTACGATCCATGCACCGCTGTTACATCCAATTAATTTAAAAATAAGCTTCCCATTGAAATAAAGTAAGATATTCTCATTTCCATTGGTTTTTTGATATTCGCCTTTAATCTCATAATCCTCTATTTTGTGGTAACCGTTTTCAAGTACAGTGAAAATATAAAATGCAACAAGACGAAAATTATCAAGAATGACCTTTTTCTCTTCCTCAGAAACTAAGGGCATTAGCCCCTTTTCATCAGACCATTTGAGGTTTAAAAAATTGATATCAATTTCATCTGGGCTCTTGTAATTCATAAAGCACCTCCATTTATACACGCACCTTCTTAATGAACTCCAATATCTATCTCACTATTCACATAGTTATTATACAGCATATACATATATATTGTCAAGCGTTTCTATGAGGATTTTCCATAATGAAATAAACTGTATATTCATTTCGTTCGCACTTTGTGCATTATATACAAGGTTTGATTTGCGTTGCGATTTTGTCATAAGCAGTTCACTATTTGTAGTGCAGTTTATACAAGGCATGGCAGATTATTTCCTTGATAAAAAAACGTATTTCCGTACTTTATATAGCTTGCTGTACCTGTCTTACAATGTTTCCTTTAAAACTTCTTTACCGCTACTGTCCTAAATCTCAGGGCATGAAGCAGCTTATGGCTGGTCTTGGACTGATTCTCCTTGCGGTCGTACTTGTTCCCGTACTTCAGAACATGATGACGGGTGCAGTGTAATCTGACATGATTTCTGACGGTTGCGTGGTGGGTGGAATGCGGGCAACTGTAATTATGGGTATAAACAAAGGATATTTGACGGCAGACAGAACGAGTGCAGGTGATGAGGTCTACACACCGTTTTATGCGGTTGAACCGCTTTCAGAATTTATTCCAAAAGACAAAATAATCTGGTGTCCGTTCGATGAGGAATGGAGTGCTTTCTACCAATATTTCAAGGAAAACGGCTATAAAGTTATCAGAAGTTCTTTAAATGACGGACAGGATTTCTTCCGTTTTCAGCCTGAAAACTGGGATATTTTTGTGAGCAATCCGCCGTTCAGCAAAAAGAATGATGTTCTGAAAAGAGCGTATTCTTTCGGCAAACCTTTTGTACTGCTTTTGTCCGTGAACAGCATTCAGGGTAAGCAGAGATTTGAAATATTCAGAAACGATATTCAACTCCTTGAATTTGATGCAAGAGTAGACTATCACACGAGAAATAATCTTCTTTGTACAACGAAAGGCAATCATTTTTCTTCTGCATATTTTTGTAGAAATCTTCTCCCTACAAAATTGGAACTGCGCCGTCTTAATAAATATGAAAAACCATTAAGGGAGGAGGTTGAAAATTATGGGTGTCATAAGTGATGCAATAGACAGTTTGCAGGAATGGTGCGAAAATCTGTTCAAAGATGGCATAAAATCACAGTTTGACAGCATTTCGGACTTACTGACGGAAACTTTCAATAAAACCACAGAGGACGGCGGACTTATCTCCAGTTTCCTGACAGGTCATCCTGCAAACTTTTCAGGTTCTTCAGGCGGAGAAACTGCAATATGGACAACGATTGAAACGCTATGTAATAACGTAGTTGTGCCAATCGGCGGATTTATCCTGACAATTATTCTTCTCAACGACCTGATACAAACTGTTATCCAAGGAAATAACTTCAAGGACTTTGATGATTCTATTTTTATTAAATGGATCATCAAAGCCTTATGCGGTGTAATTCTAGTATCGAACGTGTTTTACATCGCATCAGCTCTATTTTCGTTCGGAACAGACGCTTGTGCCAATGGTATTACAACGCTGTTTGGTTCGGGAGGTTTTCTGTCAACCGACTTGGCACTCAAAAAATCGGCTCTTAACAGTCTTGGACTTGGTGAGCTGATAACGGTATGGTTTATCTCGCTGATTGTTCACTTGGGAGTGATGATTATGATGGTCGCAATTGTAATCACGCTTGCAAGCCGAATTATTGAAGTTTTCATGTATTTAGGCGTTGCACCGATTCCTATGGCAACTATGATGGACGGCGGTGAATGGTCGGGTATCGGCAAAAACTGGGTAAAACAGCTTCTTGCCCTGTCATTTCAGGGATTTTTCATCATCATTGCACTCGGTATTTTCAAAACATTGTTTTCCAATGCGATTGTTTTGCTCAACAGCAGTGCGGACGGAATTATCCTGCAAATGGCAATGCTTCTGGGATACACAGTTGCACTGATATTCACAGTATTGCGTACAGGTGCTATCTCTAAATCTGTGTTTAGCGCACACTGAGTTTGAGGAGGAAAATAAATGGCACATTATGTACAGATACCAAAGGACTTGAACGACATCAAGCAGAAGTTCATGTTCGGACTAACCAAAAGACAGGTGGTTTCGTTTGGAATAGGCGGAGTTATCGGAATTCCGCTTTTCTTTCTGACTCGTGGAACGCTCGGTGTTTCGGGAGCAATTTTCGCAATGGGTGCGGTGGCTGCACCTGCCCTTATCTGCGGACTTTACAAGAAAAACGGAATTTTCTTTGAACAGACTATCAGGAATATGTTCTGTTATTTCAAACGACCACGCAAACGAGTTTTTAGAACTGTCAATCTTTACGAATGTATCGAAAGACAGGTTGAATATAGCAAGCTGAAAAAGCTTTTACAAAGAATAGAAGGGGGCAAGTAGGCTTGAAAAATAAAAAGAAAATCAATTACAAGTCGGGGGCAGAAACAGCTGCAAAAAAGCCGATTGAGCAAATCGACAAGAATGACAAAGCAATAATTATCGCCCGTATGAATGAAATCAAGAAATACAAGAACGATATTTCGTCAACTCAGAATACAATCGGTTATACACAAATGTTTAAGGACGGTGTGTGTCAGATTGATGAACATAAATTTTCAAAGACAATTCAGTTCTTTGATACCAACTATCAGCTTGCTGAATTTGAGGAACAGAACGGAATTTTCTCGAAATACTGCGATTTGATTAACTTTTTTGATAACACGGTCACGTTTCAGCTGACATTTGAAAATCAGAACAGAAGTCAGGACAGACTGGTCAAGGAAATTCAGATTCCTACGCAGGAGGACGATTTCAATGACATTCGTGCCGAATACTCCGAAATGCTGACTTCAAAACTGTTATCGGGCAAGAATGGTCAATCAAGCAGAAAGTTCCTGACTTTCACCATTGAAGCGGGTTCATATAAACAAGCAAAGCCGAAGCTTCTGAATATTCAGACGGAAGTCATCAAGATGTTCAAAGGATTTGGCGTGGAAGCCAAAGCTTTAAGCGGCAAGGAACGGCTTGAAACGCTCTATTACAGTCTGAATCCTTTCAAAAGTGAACCGTTCGTTTTCGATTGGAATGAGATGCTGAAAGCAGGCTGGGATACGAAAGATTTTATCGCTCCCAACAGCCTGAAATTTAACAAACAGAATTTTGAAATCGGCTCTGCGTTCGGTGCAATCAACGGAATGAGTATTCTTGCTGGCGAACTGCCCGATACGATTCTTTCCGATTTTCTTGAATTAAAGCATCTTTTCTGTGTGAATCTTCATGTTACGCCACTTGACCAGATAATGGCACTTAAATTTGTAAAGACAAAGCTGACGGCAGTAGAATCCATGAAGATTGATGAACAGAAAAAAGCTTCAAAGGCAGGTTATGACCCTGATATTCTTCCTCCTGCAATCAAAATGTACATTACGGATTTGGAAAAACTGCTTGACGATTTGAACAGCAAGAATGAAAGATTGTTCCACATTTCAATTACTATCCGAAATTACGCAAGGAATAAGAAAGATTTAGGGCTACAATTGGAACTTTTGAAGCGTATATGTCAAAAGAACAACTGCACTCTCATGCCGTGTGAATACTTACAGGAAGATTATCTTTCTTCTTCTCTGCCACTGGGTGTGAATAAGATTCAGGTTTCCCGTGAGATGCACACATCGGGAATTGCAATTTTTGTGCCGTTCACCACGCAGGAACTTTTTCAGACAGGCGGTACATATTACGGTCTGAATACGGTTTCAGGCAACATGATTATGGCGAATCGTTCACGGCTAAAGAACCCCAACGGACTGATTTTAGGAACTCCCGGAAGCGGTAAATCATTTTCTGTCAAGCGTGAAATTCTCGACAGCTTTCTGAAAACAACCGACGACATTATCATCTGTGATCCAGAGGGTGAATATTTCCCTCTTGTTCAACATCTGCATGGTCAGCTTATCAGAATTGCAAGCAACTCGGAACAGTTTATCAATCCTATGGACATAAATTTTGAGGGCAATATGGACGATAACCCGATTTCTACAAAGTCTGACTTTATTATTTCTCTTTGCGAAGTTATCGTTGGTGGAAAATATGGTTTGACTGCTGAGGAACGCTCGATTATTGACCGTTGCGTCCGCAGAATTTACATGAACTTCTTCAAAAATAAGCCGTCAAGGGATAAAATGCCGATTCTTTCGGACTTGCACAAGGCTCTTGCAAATGAGGGTGAAATTGCACTGCGTGTTACAAACTCCCTTGAAATGTATGTAAATGGCTCGCAAAACCTGTTCAATCACAGAACAAATATTGACCTCGATAACAGAATTATCTGCTTTGACATCAAAGAACTCAGCAATCAGCTGAAAAAAGTTGGTATGCTTATCGTTCAGGACAATGTGTGGAACAGAGTTACGCTGAACCGTTCGGAACGCAAGGTCACTCGCTACTATATAGATGAGTTTCACCTCTTACTGAAAGAGGAACAGACGGCAAAATACTCTGCTGAAATCTGGAAAAGATTCCGTAAATGGGGCGGCGTTCCGACAGGCATTACGCAGAACGTCAAGGACTTGCTATCAAGTGCAGAAGTTGAGAACATATTTGACAATTCGGATTTTGTGTATATGCTCAATCAGGCAGCGGGCGACCGTGATATTCTTGCGGAAAAGCTGCATATTTCACCACAGCAGATGGAGTATGTCACCAACAGCGGACCCGGCGAAGGTCTTATCCGTTATGACAAAATTATTCTGCCGTTTACGGATAATTTCCCGACCGATACCGTGATGTACAGTTTGCTTACCACAAAACCACTGGAACAGCAATTGAAATAGGGTGAATCGCTATGGCGAATTTACAAAGAACACATCATCAGCTTGCAAAGGCTGAAAAGAAACTCAGAAAATATAGCAAATCGCAGAAGCAGTTACAAATTCAGTTTGTCCGTAAACAATGCAGAAACGGCAAATTCAAGACCAATCCCTATCTCAAATTAGGTGAACAGAGCGACAGATATGCAGGTCACGGTCTGATTCACAGAGCAGTCAATCTCAAAACAAGAGTAACCGGCGATAAGCCGTCAATTACAAAATCTCTTGATAGCTTACAGCCAAAAACATTCAAGGGAAAAATCCTGAAAAAATCTGCACAGCTTATCAATAAAGCTGCCCATACAATGCTTCATATGGCTGAGGGTACGGCTCTTGGCGCTGAAACTGCTGTAATAAAAACAGGTCAGGCGGTAGAACGAAATGTCAGATATAAGCTGAAACAGAAGTACCAGCAGGAAGCTGTTGACGATTATCATCGTGGCACAATTGCAACATTGGGTATCGCAAAAGACACTGTTTCAGGAACTTACAGTCACTTCAATCAGAAAAAGCAGTTCAGACTGGAAAAGGCACGGTATAGGGTCAAAAAAGCTGAATACAAACTTTTCAAGGGCGAACAGTACAAGCCGAAACTTGCAAAATCACGCAAGGAACTCAAAGAGGTTAAGAAGAAATTCAAGGAACGTAAAAAATCATTCAGGCGTTTCAAAAAAAAGAAATCATCGGATAAATTCGCCGTCAAGGTAAATAAACAGCTTTACAAAAGACGCAAAAAGCAGTACAAAATTGAATCCAAAAAATTCAAGACCGTATCAAAGAACCTGAAAAAAGAAAAGAAGTTTCAGAAAAAAACACTCCGCAAACAGTGGCGGATTGCTGATTTGTCACGTCCTGCACCTCTTATTCTGAAGCCTGCAAGCTACACAGGCAAAAGGCTTGTAGCAAGTGGCTGGCAGAAAGCGGTCAATTCCGATGAAAACAATGATTTCCTTTCTGTAGTGGAATTTACAAAGCATCACGGTGTGGACAATGCAGTTTCTAAAATGCAGCCATATCGCCTAAAAGAGCAGAATCAAAAGAAGAAAGACCGTCTTGAAAAGAAACAAGGTACAACTCATCAGCGATTACAAAAACGTGAGGACAAGCTGAAAAGAAAAGGCGAACAGGTAAAACGCAGAAAAAAGCCGAAAAGGCAGACAAGACAATCTTTCGGCGACAGGCTGAAAAATGCTTTCAAAGAGGCTTTTAACTTCGTTAAGAACATCTTCAATGCAGAAGCAAGACGGGTTCTGCTATCCTGTTTAGCACCGATTCTCATTATCGCTCTGGTGCTTGCTTTCATTCTTATGATTTTCTCAGGTATTCTGGGCGGTTCGGGATTCGTACTCGGTACATATGCTTCGCAGGATTACGATTTGTCGGAAGCGGAAAAGTATTACACAAAGCTTGCTTATGACATGAATGAGAAAATACTGAAAGTCAGCAGCAATGATGATTGGAAGAATGGTCTTGCGGAATTCGGAGCAAACAAGCGTAACCTCAAAGACAAGCCTGATAACTGGTATTGGGGACGTTCGTCGGAATACGACTGGAACCCAGTCTACGATTTTGATGTGTATAAGCTGTGGTCTTTCCTGTGTGCTTACTACTATGATTTTGATGCTGAAAACGGCGATATAAAGTATTGGAAATTTGACGGAAATACCGAGGATTTGCTTGAGGAAATTTTCAATGCGGAATATGAGTTTGTCTACTGGTACGATAACAAATCACGTTGGGAGGAACTGTACACATATAACTACTGGGGCGGCGGAAGTGCGGAAAGCGGTACATATTACCGTGCCGAACAAAATGCCTATATCTATGATAATCAGCCGTATAAATACCGTTTCAAACCAATTGCATACACATATGAACTTAGTCAGTATTTTGACAGTGAGGGGTATGTTTGTATCAATTCTGACTACAGGGTGCTGAATCCGAATGACGATTACGCTCTGACAGGCTTTATGATTATGGATCACCGCTGGTATTCCGGCACAAGTGAACCGTTTTATTACATTGACAATGCAACAAATACATTTTTCTTTATGCAAGGCTCAGACCGTCATGACCGCAGTTTCTGGGGTTGGAACGGTAATGATGCTTGGTTTTTTGTAAGTCCGACAGACACGCATATCTGGAATGATTCTATCAATGATGCCTGTATGTACGGCTATTATGAAAAATATTACTGGAAAACGGAATGTAATCTCTATTACAACGTGAAGCAAAAGAAAACTTTTGACGAGGTCATTGAAGATAAACTGAAAAGCCAATCTCACAAGGACGAAAGACTGGAATACTATAAACTTCTCTCAGGTAAGGAAAGCAGTTCGGAAACGCTTTACGGAAATCATCAGACACTTCGCAATATGCTGTCAGGCGATACGATTCGTAATTACAGCATAAAGCAGGCATTTGGCTACGATATGTGGGAATGGAACAGTTCCAATGACGGTTTGTATCAGGGCATCAAGTATTATTGTGACAATGGTGCTGATTTGTATGCACCTTTTGACTGCGAAATCAAAAGTGTTGATACGAATGACAATAAAATTACCTTGCGAAAAGATGATGTGGAGTATTGGTATGACGGTTCAAGCGGTAAGGACAGAGATACCGAAGTCACGATTACCAACACTGAACTGCTAAGCGGTTTTTCTGAGGGTGACAAGATAAAAGAGGGAGAAAAGTTTGCGAAAACGACCTACACGAACGTCAATTTCCACATTGAAATTGATACGGACGGCTACGGCTGGGACTACATAGACCCAAGACTTGTATTGTACTAAGGAGTATGGACATGACACGAAAAGAAACCGCTTTGGACGCTCTTAATAAAAAAATTCCAAGGCTTGAAGAAAAAATTCGGGAAGATACCAAGCTTCTTGATGAATTGAAAGCCAAAAAGGAAACTTTGGAATTTGAAGCTTTCAAGCAATATTTGAAAGATAACGGGATAACCACACAGGAAGCTATCGCCAAGCTGGCGGCTTCCTGCCCTGTGGTTCACGAACAAAAGGTATTTACGGAGGAAAGAAAAAATGTGGAACACTAAAAAATCTTTGGAAGCATTTTTTTCAGCGATAACTTTGGCACTTGCAAGCGTAAGTACATCGCTGTCTGCATTTGCGGAGGAAATTGAAACTACAAGCACTGTAACAGAACCTTCAACAGCAATTCAGACTACAGCTGTTACAGAAACTGCCGACAATTCAGCAGAAACGGATATTCAGCTTAACGAAGAAGATATGCAAAAGCTGGTTGATGAAATTCAGAACGGCGTAATGGAAAACGAAACTGACGATTCGGAACATGACTATTATGTTGATGAATATTACGACACAGACGGCAATGCTACACTTATCAAGCATGAAAAAATCATCTATGACAGCAAGGAGATGCAGTTTATCGCTGTGACAACAAAGGACGGCAATGTGTTTTATATTCTTATCAACTATTCCGCTGACGGTGATGAGGATAATGTATTTTTTCTGAACAAAGTTGACGACTTTGACCTGTATTCTCTCCTCTATGCTGGAAACGAGAGCGAGGAGGGTAAAGACCCTGCCGAACAGGCGGAAAAGTATGCAGATGCAGCCACTAACGGCGGTGCAAGCTCTGAAAATCCCAACAATGCAGAAGAAACTACTGCCGAAACTGAAAATTTGGAAGAAATTTCAAGTAAGAAACAGACTTCACCTATGAACAGCAATATGCTCATTCTTATCGGCGTTGGTGCATTGGCAGTTGTCGGCGGTGCGGTATTCTTACTTAAATCAGGTAAGCTTGGCAAGAAAAAGAATGTCAAGGTTGAGGATTTCGATGAAGATTACGATGATGACTACGGCAACGTAACAGATGAGGATGATGAATCATGAAGGTGCTGAGTCTGTTTGACGGAATATCCTGCGGAATGCTTGCTTTACAGAGAACGGGCATATCCGTTGAGTGCTATGATGCGTTTGAAATCGACAAATACGCTGTCACGGTTTCAAAAAATAATTTCCCCGAAATTGTTCACCACGGGAACGTATTTGATGGCAATTTTACACAGTTTAAGGGTTATGACTTACTGCTCGGCGGTTCACCCTGTACATATTGGAGTATTGCGAAAAAAGACAGAGAAACAACCTCAGACGGAATGGGTTTCAAGCTATTTATGGAGTATGTGCGTGCTTTGTATGAATCGGAGTGCAGATATTTTCTCTATGAGAATAACTATTCCATTCATCAGAACATCAAGGACGAAATTTCAAAATATCTCGGTGTTCAGCCGATTATGATAAATTCTTCTTTGCTATCGGGACAGAACAGAAAACGCTGTTACTGGACGAATATCCCGAATGTCACACAACCTATGGACAAAGACATTATGTTGCAGGACGTTCTTGAAAACGGTGTGTCTTGGCAGGATAAGAGCTATTGTGTAACTGCAAGTTATCAAGGGGATGCTTTTAACAACACAATGGAACGAAAACAGCGTACTATGGTAGCAATTCCTGTTGCGACAGTAAATGGAAAGTCGCATACCATTCCTGCAACCTATTATAAGGCAGGTTCAAATCTTTTTCCGGTATACAAGGCGGAAGAAAGCCGACAGAAAATTGCAGTTCCAATCCGTGTCGGTCAGATTGGCAAAGGCGGTCAGGGACAGCGTATTTATTCGGTTCACGGAAAGTCTGTTACGATGACAGCCAACGGCGGCGGTATGGGTGCTAAAACAGGGCTTTACAAGATTGATTTGCCTGATGGTGATTACATAATCAGAAAACTCACACCAATTGAAGCGGAGCGTTTGCAGACTTTGCCCGACAATTACACAGCTGGAATCAGCAATACGCAGAGATATAAGTGTATCGGCAACGGTTGGACGGTTGATGTGATTGCCCATATCTTAGGAGGTCTGAAAAATGTCTGATGCTTTTGAAACTTCTCTTGACACAAAGAATTTCACCATAATTGATGGCTATGCAAAGGCGGTCAGCGTACTTTCACGCTCTTACACTCCTTTATGTAGTATCAGTGGCGGAAGTGACAGTGATATAGTCCTTGATATTATACACAATGTCGATGAGGATAAGAAAGTCCGATACTTCTGGATTGATACGGGACTTGAATACCATGCAACAAAGGAACATCTCGATTACCTCGAAAAGAAATACGATATTGAGATTGAACGTATCAAGGCTTGCAAGCCGATTCCGACCTGTTGTCGGGAATATGGTCAGCCGTTTCTTTCCAAATATACGCTACGCCAAAGCAGAAGGAACGTATGACGGATAGTGCGAAACGTGCAATACAGAAGTACATTGATCGAAATCAAGCCACTTTCGGAGATATTCGATTTGCTGAATCGGCTATCGAGATTGATATGGGTGACGGCATCACAGTAAACGGACGTATTGACATGGTAAAAGATGTTATGATTGACGGCGAAAAGAAAACTGTAATTGTTGACTTCAAAACGGCAAACAAGCGTGTTCTTGAAGCGATAGATACGGAACAGCTGAAAATCTATTCGCTTGGCTATCAGAAGTTGACAGGGCAAACAGCCGATTACATGGAAATCTATCATCTTGATTCGGAAAATACGGCAAGAGAACCAGTGACGGCTGATTTGGCAACAACGGTAGAAACGGAAATACGGCAGGCGGCAGACAACATACGCAGGAACAACCTGCCAAAACGTTGTGGCACGGAAAGCTGTTCAAAATGTCATCTAAGCCACTTGTGCCTGAGCAAGGCAGAACAGAAAAATTATATAGGAGGATGATCATTTGAAAACTATATTTGAACAAGGAGAATTTCATGGTTTTGCAAAAGATAGCCTTACTGAGTCAAGAGCAACGATTTATGAATATAGCCAGTACCAACCCACGGTATTTATTTCTCATAAGCACGATGATTTAGAAGATTTAAAGGATTTAATAGGTTTTCTTGAACAACAATACAATGTAAAAGCGTATATAGATAGCAGAGATGCATCTATGCCAACCATAACCTCTGGAAAAACTGCTCAAAACATAAAGGACAGAATAATTAAATGCAATAAATTTATTCTTCTTGCGACAAATGGAGCCATTGAATCTAAATGGTGTAATTGGGAACTTGGATACGGTGATGCTCAAAAATACAAAAAACATATTGCATTATTTCCGATGAAACCCAAAGGCACTTATAACTTTGAGTATAAAGGATCAGAATATATGCAGATATATCCGTATATTTGTTATTTTGATGGAACAGAAACGTACACAAATGGAAATCCGATAATCAAGGGATACTATGTACGATACAAAGAAAATTACAGTTACTATATTATACCACTTGAAGATTGGTTTAAATCATAGGAGGAAAATTAAATGGGACATAAAATTTTCGTTTCTTACAAGTACAAAGACACAAATGTAAAAAGTTTGCCTAACGTTTTAGGGACTACTGCCGTTCATGATTATGTTGATTATATTCAAAATAGAATTTTGAATGGTGACGACATATATAAGGGAGAAAAAAGCGATGAAGATATTTCAAATTGGAGTGACAATGCAATTTGGGAACACTTGAAAAACAAGATTTATGATAGTACCCTTACTATTGTACTTATATCTCCTAATATGAAAGAACCAAGGAGATGGCAAACATCGCAATGGATTCCTTGGGAAATTAGTTATTCAGTTAAAGAAATGCCGAGAAATGGACGTACAAGTCAGCGTAATGCTTTGCTTGCTGTTATTCTTCCCAATAGATATGGTTCTTACAATTACTATGATAAAAATGATTTGTTCCCTATATTAAGGGACAACATAGATAATGGTTATACATATGTTGTAAAATGGGATGAATTCAAAAAATATCCGCTGACCTCCATAGATAAGGCATATGAACACCAAGAAAATACAAGCGAATACAAAATAGTAAAATCGCTTTAAGATTAGGGGGAATTTACTTGAACAGAGATATTTCATCATTCATTGATAGATATGTTAAGGAAATACAGAATTATACTGCTGCAATGTTTATTGGTGCGGGCTTTTCGATGAATGCTGGATATGTTGATTGGAAAAATTTATTGAGTGGCATTGCAGAAGATCTGGGACTTGACATTGAAAAAGAAACAGACTTGATTTCTTTAGCACAATACAACTGTAATGAAAACGGACAGAATCGAGGGTTAATCAATAATGCCCTTTTTGAGGAATTTACAAAAGAAAAGGATTTAGATGAAAATCACAAAATACTCGCCAAATTGCCCATATCAACTTTTTGGACAACAAATTATGATTCTTTAATTGAAGAAGCTTTACGTGATGCGAGAAAAATTGTTGATGTTAAGTATAATAACAGTCACTTATCTTTGACTATTCCACATAGAGATGCAGTTGTTTATAAAATGCATGGTGACAAAAGCAATCCGTATGAAGCCATTTTGATAAAGGACGACTACGAACAATACTATCAGAAACACGCTCAATTTATTACTTCTTTAAGTGGCGACCTGATTTCCAAAACGTTCCTTTTTATTGGCTTTAGCTTTACAGACCCTAATCTTGATTATATATTGAGTAGAATCAGAATTGACTATAAGGAAAATAACCGTCAGCATTATGCAATTATGCGAAAAGTTAATGAAAATGACTATGCAAATAAAGCCGACTATGAATATGCTAAACGCAAGCAGGAACTTTTTATGGGCGACCTTAAGCGATATAGCATAAAGCCTTTGATGATTGATGAATACAGCGAGATTACAGATATTCTGAAAGAAATCAGCAGAAGATTGAATCACAATAACGTGTTTGTATCAGGTAGTGCTTATGAATACTCAGAATACAGTGAAGATGAAAAATCGGCAACTGATTTTATTCAATCACTAAGTCAAAGATTGATTCAAAAGGAGTTTAACATTATTTCAGGCTTTGGGTTGGGAGTCGGAAGTGCCGTAATATACGGTACTTTGCAAGAAATATACATGAAAAACAAAAAAATCAATGAAGAACGGTTATTGCTTCGACCATTTCCACAAGGAATTGTAGATGACAGCACCCGTGAAAAATTGTGGAGAGAGTATCGTGAAGATATGATTTCTCGTGCGGGTGTATCGATTTTCATATTCGGCAACAAGTACGACAAAGATAAAGAAACTACCGTTTTGGCAGATGGAATGAAGCAAGAATTCGAGATAGCTGTCAAACAACATAACTTGATTGTTCCGGTAGGTTGTACAGGATATGTAGCACATGAAATTTGGAAAGAAATACATGAAAACTTATCAAATTATTATACTAATGTAGACGACGAACTGACTGCTGCATTTGAAAAGCTGAACGAAAAGTGTAAGGAATCACAGTTGATTGACAACATACTTTTATTTATTGAGCTTTTTAAAAAAGGAAAATACGCTTCTGCGAATTAGGAGGATAACATGGCAAATCTATCACAGCAAAGGCGAGAAAAGATGCTTGCTTTTCTCGAAACTCTGAAAGAGCAGCACAGCGATGATGATTCGCTGATTGCAATCGGAGAGATTGAAAAGGAACTGAAAGCGAAAAAGTATGGACTTGTATGGGAAGAACACGAGGAAGCCGTTGACGTTCAGATGAAAACGCAGATTCCTGTATTTACGGAAGTGAAGGAAAGAGAAATTTGTGCTGACGAAAGCGATGCATACAACTTTCTGCTTGAGGGCGATAATCTTCACAGTCTTTATCTGCTTGAAAAGACACACAAAGGAAAGATTGATGTTATTTATATTGATCCGCCTTATAATACAGGAAAGAAAGATGACTTTAGATATAATGATGCTTTTGTTGTTAAAGAAGATACTTTTCGCCATTCAAAATGGTTATCGTTTATGGCTGAGAGATTGAAAATAGCAAAAAGACTTCTTTCTGAACAAGGAATTATGTTTATTAGCATAGATGACAATGAACACGCAGCTTTAAAAATGTTATGTGATGATATTTTAGGTGAACAGAATTATATCACATCACTTATATGGCAAAAGAAAAAAGGTGGTAGCAACGATTCTCGTCATGTGGCTACAGAACATGAATATATACTTGTCTATGCAAATGATGTTGAAATATTAAATAATATTTTCATAGAGTATGCTGAAGATTATGTATCAAGATATAAAGAAAAAGATGAAATAGGAAGATATTTCTGGGATACTTTTAAAAGAAAGTCGGGAAAGCAGTATTACCCCATAACCTGTCCAGATGGCACAGTTTTGCAGTATGAGGAAAACGGAGAACCAATTAGTTGGCTACGCTCAGAAGCACGATTTTTATCTGACCTTAAAGCTGGTGAAACTCGCATCATAAAAGTAAATGGCAAGTGGACGGTTCATTTCAAGCAACGTCAGCCAAAGGGATATAAACCACGTTCAATCATTACTGAATATGGTACAACATCAACGGGGGCAGACCAATTAAAGAAAATCTTCAATATAACAAATAAATTTAGCAATCCAAAGCCGACTACACTAATTGAATTTTTAATTAAATTTAGTCCAAATAAAAATTCAATTATTCTTGACTTCTTTGCCGGCTCAGGCACAACAGGACACGCAGTATTAAAACTCAACGCTGAGGACAGCGGACACAGAAATTTTATTCTCTGCACAAACAACGAAAATGGCATTTGTGAAGAAGTAACCTACCAACGGCTGAAAACAGTTATTACTGGAAAACGTGCTGACGGCAGCGAATATTCAGAGGGCATTTCTGCAAATCTGAAGTACTTTAAGACAGATTTTGTGGACAAAGATTCGGAAGAATTGTCCGATGAATTGCTTGAACATATTGCAGAGATGATTGAACTGGAACACGGAATTAAAGTGGATAATCAGAAGTACGTTATGATTATGACCGATGAGGAAATGGACGAATTTGAACAGAATATCACAAGTTATACTGACTTGAAAGCTGTTTTCGTCAATCAGGATATTCTGCTTTCGGCAACGCAACAGAAACTGCTTGACAGCTTGACTTCTTATGTCATTCCTAACTATTATTTTGATTTTGAACTGAGGGAGGTGGGCGAACTATGGTAAATGGCTTAAATGACTACGAATATCAGAACGATTGCGTGGAGTATCTTTTTGACAAGACCTCATCACCCGATTCAAAGAAAATCATAACAGTCAAAGCACCTACGGGAGCAGGCAAGACGGTAATTTTGATTAAATATGTGAATTTCTATCTCAATAATACAGGCAATAAAGTTGCTTTCATCTGGCTTTGTCCCGGCAAGGGTGATTTGGAAGTGCAGAGCCGTGAGAAAATGGAAGAACTCATGCCGTCCATTGATGCAAGAGATTTGCCGTACTCCATGCTTCTCGGTTTCGACAACAGAAGCGTAACATTCGTCAACTGGGAACTTGTCACCAACAAGAAGAATAATGCCCTGAAAGACAGTGAACGGAAAAACATTTATGACCGTATTGATGAAGCACATAATGACGGCATAAAATTTATTCTTATTATTGATGAGGAACACCTCAACAATACGAAAAAGGCAAAAGATATTATCGACCGATTTGACCCTATCTATACTATTCGTGTATCGGCAACGGCAAATAAGGTATCTCATCATGAGTTCTATGAAATTCCTGAAGATGAGGTTATTGATGCTGGACTGATTACCCGTGCAATCTATGTCAATGAGGGTGTTATGGAGCATGACGAGATTGAGAATGACTACGATTATCTTCTTGACCTTGCTGATATGAAACGTAAGGAACTGCTTGCAGGCTATGAAATGGTAGGTGCAGACGTAAGACCGTTGGTTCTCATTCAGTTCCCGTCAGGACAGCCTGAAACTATTAAGGCTGTTGAGGACAAACTTGCTTCTATGGGCTATACCTACGACAACGGCTTGGTCAACATCTGGATGAGCGATGACAAGATAAAGAGTGATGACCTAACCGCCAATAACGGTACTCCTGCATTTCTTCTTATGAAACAGGCTGTATCAACCGGTTGGGATTGTCCCCGTGCGAAAATTCTTGTAAAACTCCGTGAGGGCGGCAGTGAAGATTTTCAGATTCAGACCATTGGCAGAATCCGTCGTATGCCCGAGCGTAAACACTATGACTTTCCGGGTTGTCTTGACCTCTGCTATATCTACACGCTTGACGAACAGTACAAGCAAGGCTTGATGACCGAAATGGACAAGGCATATCAGGTACGTAAACTTTTCCTCAAAAAAGGATTTGAGGATTTCACTCTCGTTAAGGAAATGCGTAACCTCGATACCGACAGCGGTCTTGGTGAACGTGAACTTCTCAAACTCATCTATGACCACTTTGTAAGCAAGTACAAGCTTGGTACTGTAAAAGCGGATAATCAGAAAACGCTTTCCATGAACGGCTACAACTTCTCACACGAAATTGACAGCAAGGTTATTCAGGGTGAGTTCCGCAGCGGTGAAGCTATTTCGAATGCTACAAATTCACAAAAAATATCCGTCAAGACAAAGATAAATACCCATACACATGGTATTCAGCTTATGCACAGCGTGGACGAAATCAAGAAGATAACAACCATTCCTGCTCAACGTGTAAGGAACATACTTCAAAGGCTTTTCCGAAAGGGTAAAAAGAAGTCAATGAAACTTCTTGCGTTAGACACAAGCGACTTTTACGCTTTTATAATCAACAACATTCATCAACTTAAAATAGAATTTCGTGAGATTATGGCTACCCAAAGTAAGCAGCTGACCTTTGCTGATAATGCCAAGACGGTAGACTTCAAAATTCCCGATACTGAACTGTACAAGTATACTGATGTCAAACAGGTCAAGCCGATGACGAAAAACGTATATGAGGGATATACGAATGAGTTCCTGCCGTCAGAAGCAAGAAAGAGTACCTCTGAACGTCTATTTGAGCGTTTCTGTGAGAAAGCGGGCAGTGTAGAATGGATTTATAAGAACGGTGATTCAGGTCAACAGTATCTTTCTATCGTTTATGTGAATGGTATTAGCAAACAGTGGCTTTTCTATCCTGACTACATTATCAAAACCAAAGACGGTAACGTATGGATTATTGAAACTAAAGGTGGTATGCAAGCCGGTCACACAAAGAACATTGACCGTCAGGTCGAGAATAAGTTCAATGCATTTAAGGCTTACGCTGAGAAGTATAATCTTCACTGGGGTTTCGTGCGTGACATTGATGAGGAATTGTACATAAACAATACGGTCTATACCGAGGATATGTCCGGTGATAATTGGATTCCGCTTGAAAATGTTTTACCATGACAAGACTCATACACATTTAATCTATATTTCCATCGGGGGATGTAACAATATGAATAACAGCAATTCATATAACCTGTTAAAAACAAAAGAAATTATTGCTATTCTGGACGGAGATACTAAATACGGAAAATATGAATTTAAGGATGGTACAGAAATACAAATTGCTATGCCTTATCTTAGCGGACCGGATTTATGTGGATTATCTACACTATTTGGGCTTCCTACCACTTATTCATCAGGAGGAGTAAATCTAAGCAGATGGCAATACCTTGATAATCTAATGATTTATTGTATAAAGGAAAATCGTTTTTCTGACCTACTTGCATATTTATTTGATAAAAAGCAATTTTCTAAAATGCTGTCTGGACACGAAGTTGATGAAATAAATGAAGCGTATGACCACATTACAAAATCAATAATACAAGAAATCAATGGAATTTTATTTTTCGTGGGCAATGAATTAACCATTGTTGGCAAGCAGTTCATTGTTAAACCAATCGGAAGTACCATAACAGTGGAAGCACCTAAAATTAAAACTATTGACCGTGAATACATTAAGAGTATTTCTTCTCGTGCATTAGATGACGTAGAACGGAAAAATTATGATAGTGCTATTACTAAATCTCGCACTTTATTAGAAGAAACTTTTTGTTATGTGATTGAACTAAAAGGTAATATTCCATCTGACAGTGGAGATATAGCCAAACTTTATAAACAAGTTCGCGACCTTTATAATATGCATATTGATACCACTACCGACAGAAGAATAAAGACACTTCTTTCTGGATTGAACAGCATTGTATCTGCTATCGCAGAAATGAGAAATAAGGACAGTGATGCACATGGCGTTGGAGCAAAACGAATTAATATTGATGAACATCATGCCCGCCTTTTTGTTAACGCTTCAATGACAATGTCAGATTTTATTTTATCGGTTGCAAATAAGCAAATTTAAATATACCCACACAGGAGCTATTAATACTCTTGTGTGGGTATTTTCAATCATAGGTATATGAAAAATAAATGTATTATTCTTTATGGCATTTATTATTTTACACTATCAAACACTTCTTAATCGCAATCTCCTCAGCCTGCATTTCAAAGAGATTTTCAAGCTGCCATACCTTAGTGGTATCGGCATTTTTCATTGCAAGTGCATATTCAGGGTCGGTATCACGCATTTTGTTCCAAATCTTCCACTTTTCCTGTTCACACTCGGTGATACATTCGTGAATGTGGACGTAGATTCTGCCCTTGTCGGTTTCAGCCTGCAAGCGTTCAGGGCAATGTTCCTCCGCCCACTTGATGTAGATACAGGCAAGCTTGTTGTCACTGTAATCGTGATAGTCATTGCCACACTGCGTAATCATCATTTTGTCGGTATCGAGTGCGATTCTCTGCCACATATTTTCAAATAACATAATATCAACCTCTCTTTTTCTTTATCAAAACTCCTGTAAGAACTGCGATTCCTGCAAGGACAACTCCGCCAATCCCGTAAATCAAGCCATTTGAGGACTTTTCCTCACTCGTCGATTCTGATTTAATCGCTTCTTCAGATACATTAGTAGTAGCTTCTTCTTCAATTTTCAGATTTTCACCAACACGGTGGGCAGTTCCGTTGCCGTCATCAGCATTTATAATGCTTGGCTTTTCCTCTGCCGTATCTTCTTCCAAAGTGCTGAACGGCATAAAGCTGTCAACTACATCGCCATTATTATCGCTCATGAGCCACTTTCCGTTCTGCAAGTTGAAATGATAAGTCGTTTCATCGGTGGAAATCGTCCAATTTCCGTCACGGTCATCATTGAAGTCCCACTTGTCCGTGAGTTCATCGTAATAGTCCTTGAAATTGTAGTTCAGCTGACCGATTTTGCTCCAATCATAATCATCATCGCTGTAGTTGTCATTGACCCATTCGGTCAAAATGTGGTGTTTGAAACTTGCTTCGGGAAAAATAAGCCCGTCATCTCCTTTTCCCTGCCACCAATCAGACCAAATTTCGCTGACGATGTAGTCCTTATCAAGCATATCATCTGCATAGACTGGCAGATTTGCAGATCCTATCAGAGCAATGCTTGCCACAATGGGTACAATTTTTCTAATCATTCTAAACATCTCCTTATTTTTGATATTGGGTACAATACTATTATATATCTTTGCACATTACTTTTCAAGTCACAATGCGCATAAAGTTTACTGAAAAAATCCGGATAATTTTCACAAAATATTGTCAGTTTATATTGCTCCGCAGTCTTTCAAACGGGATATGCTTTTTTCAAAATAGTCCGACGATAATTCACATCCGACAAAGTTACGATTTGTATTGTACGATGCAACTGCGGTTGTTCCTGAACCGCTAAAGCAATCCAAAACAAAATCTCTCTCATCAGAATGTTTCAGAATTAAATTCTCAATCAAAGCCAACGGCTTTTGTGTCGGGTGAAAACGTCCTTTGTCGTGGCATATGGGATATTGATAAATACCGCTGTCATATTCAGAATGAAATGTAGGCTTAGCACCCTTTACACCGACCAATGCAATTTCCCTTGCATTAGTCAGATAATTCGTTCTGCTGTTCAATGGTACGGGATTTGTTTTAATCCATTCTATGTAGCGAATCTGCCTGAATTTTGCGTTGTCAAAATACTGTTTTAAGGCGGTCAGTTTCCATAAATCATAAAAGCAAATCAATGTACCGCCTTTTTTCAGAACCCTGTAACATTCAGCTATTATTATATCAAGACCGATGAATTGAGAATCCCAGTTCCCGAAATTCATTGATACTCTAAATCTGTCTGTATCTTTCCCCGTTGCTTTACCAGATTGAAAATTTGTATTTCTGGAAATCTCATAAGGTGGGTCGATTAAAATCAACGAAAAGAAATCAGACTCTAATTCAGGCAAAAAATCAAAACAGTTTTTATTCTTAAGTACAATAGAAACGGCTGTTTTGCTTGGATATTTCATATTATTACATCCTCTCTATATAAAATTTCATTTTTGGAATGCAAAACTTTCACAGATACTATTGACAAAACACATTTTTAAAAGTAGACCTCTTGCGAAAATAGAAAATAAATGATATAATAAAATTATGATGAAATATGAAAAAATAAACGAATATGATGAGAACAAATTTCGTAGAATCACAGGAGTAAAAAGAGCGACTTTTGAAAAGATGGTAGAAATACTGAAAAAAAGCTATGCAGAGAAGCACAAAAGGAGAGGAAGAAAACCAAAGCTGAGCATAGAAAATCAATTGCTGGCAGCTCTTGAATACTGGCGTGAATATCGGACATATGCCCATATAGCAGCAAGTTATGGAATAGCAGAAAGTAATATATACCGCAGTATCAAATGGATAGAAAATACATTGATAAAAGATGGAACATTTTCATTGCCAGGTAAAAAAGAACTTCTGAAAAGTGATACAGACTATGAAGTTGTTCTAATTGATGCAACAGAAACTCCGGTGGAACGTCCTCAAAAAAACAAAGAAAGTATTACTCAGGAAAGAAAAAAAGACACACTTTGAAAACTCAGCTGGTTGTTGATAAAAAAACCATGAAAATTATCTGTCTGAGTTTCTGCAATGGTAAAAAACATGATTTCAGGTTGTTTAAAGAATCAGAAATTCATGCAGGAAAGCACACAGAATTTGAAACAGATACAGGATATACAGGAATTACAGCGATACATCCAAATTCAATTCTTCCTAAAAAACGCAGTAAAAACAAGCCTTTGTCAAAAGAAGAAAAAATTAATAATCGTATTATTTCAAAAAAGAGAATTTATGTAGAGCATGCTATATGCTTTGTAAAACGTTTCCGTATTCTTTCCGAAAAATACAGAAATCGCAGAAAGCGTTTTTCCCTTCGTTTTTCTTTGATTGCTGGTATCTGTAATTTTGATATGTCCTCTTAATTTCGCAAGAGGTCTGTACTACAATGAGAAACGTAAGGCAATTACAGCAAAGTATGTCAAAGCACACCTTGACGATATAAAGATTCGTGTTCCAAAAGGACAGCGTGAAAAGCTGAAAGCTGTTGCGGCTGAAATGGGTATGAGTATGAATCAGATGTTTATCAAGGCTGTTGAGGAGTTTATTGAGAAGAATTACAAGCCAGAAGCAGAAAATGAAACAGATTGACAAATCGGAATTTTGAGAGGAAAACTATAATGAAATTTGATGGTTATAAAGTATTAGTATCATTTGAAAATATAGATGAAGAATTAAAAAAGGAAGTACATGGTAATAATATACCTAAAGCGCAAAGAAAATGTATTTTTTGTGGCAGCAATACTGCAAAATTTAATAAAATTGCACATGCTGTTTCGGAAACTGTTGGAAATAAATCTCTTGTTTCTCACTTCGAATGTGACGATTGCAATGAAGAGTTTGGAAAAAAACTAGAGGATAACCTTGGAAAATATATGCTTCCATATAAGATTATTACTCAAATATTTGGTAAAAAAATCAACTAATTTCTAAAGATTCATCTAATGATGATAACGTATCATATGGTAGTTTCCGCATTCAAGTAAATAAAAACAAGCCAGTTCTTGAAGAATTTGAAACAAAAGGAATGATAATTGAAACAAAAGGTACTGGGATAATAAAGGAAGTCGATGATGGTTTTGAAATCACTATACCACGTCAACATTATAACCCATTGGCAGTGTATTGCTCATTTTTAAAAATGGCATATAGTATTATGCCATTGGAATTCTATGAACAATATGTAAAACATATTGTTGTATTGAAGCAAATAGTAGCAAAAGACAGTATGTATTGCAACGAGGAAAAAGAAAAAGTTATGGAGTCTAATCCAAATTGTGGGTTATACTGTTTCTTTCCAGGAATAAATCCACTTGGAGGAATTAACGTAATATTGTGGCAAAAGGCAAATTTAGAAGAAAAGTCATATCCTAAAATGTTGTTTACTTTAGAAATGAAAAATTTTTCATTTACAATTCCTGTTTTAGCAGATGAAGAACAGGGTACTTTTAAAATGCCTAAATTTTCAAGTGACAAAGAGATGCAGTATGGAAGTTTAGATTTTTCTAAAGAAGAAATGGAATTTAAGTGTATAATGAGTGCAAAAAAAATCGAAATAGAGGACTATGCATCACTTGAGGAGGAATTAAGAAATCATAAGCTTTTAAGACAATAATGCTTACCGATTCGGTAAATTCCCATTTGTAGAGTGCTATTCCAACTCGCCCTTTCTCCTCCTGTGTTCAGGCTCACCACGCAAACTTTCGAGGTAATCACTGATAGTTCGGCTTGCTTTGTCCAAATCAGCATACTCTTTTTTGAGATAGTGGTACTCTTTATAGAGTTTTTCACGCTCTCCATACAACGCTTGCCTTTGACGGTCAAGTGAAGTTTCTGACAGGAATTTACCGTCAGGATATAACGATTTTAATTGGCTTCCAGCGCTCTTGTACTCATCAAGTACAAGAGCGTTATTTTTTGCATATTCTTTCTGTTTACGCCCTGAGAATGACTTATATTTGTCATGATATGGCTTTGAACGCTGAAACTGTCTGACGAGTTCAATCTGTTCAGATAAATCGTTTATCTTCTCATCAAGATTTTCGATGCTTTGGGTAATCATTCCACGTCGAGCCATAATAGTCATGGTAGTCGGTTTTAGTTCCTTTGTGCTGTGAACATTGTAGCTTTCAAGCATATTTATCATCTGAGCAACGTTCTTCATATTCTGAATGTCTGCCCAATACTGCAAACCTTTGGATTCAAACCTCGACTTGTCAATAATCATCTTTCTATGATGTGAGAACTGTTCGATTCTACGCTGAATATTCTCAGGCAGATAGTAATAGCCGAGTGTTTTCGCTCTTGCAAAGCGTTGCTGCCCTTGCATACGGAATTTGAGTGATATAACCTTTTCAGGATTGTAAACAACCTCTATTCCGTTTAATCTACACTTCTCAAGGAATTCCTCAAACGTATCACATCGCTGAATAATGCAATCGAGTTCATAACGGAGTTGTGCTTTCCATGACGAGCCTTGTTGCTGTTTAGACCATTCATAATGTGAAACACCTTTGCCGATTTCCTCATACTCAACAACGGACAGTCCCATTTCTTTGCATACTTCATCAGAAAGCTGGCGAATTTTATTCCATGCAGGATTGCGTTTCGTATCCATAAGCGTACCAAACGCTTTGTAATTCTCCATATTAGTCTTGCAAAAAATAATGTGATTGTGGATGTGTTTAGTATCTGAATGCGTTGCAAGAACGTACTTGTACTTTCCCTGAAAGAGCTTATCACAGAGCATAAGTCCTGCCTGATGCACCTGTTCCGCTGTAGCTTCATTCGGTGCAAAACTTTGAATAATTTGATAGCTTAGAACACTTCCCATGTTTTTTCCGTAGGCTCTAAGCATATCAAATTGATGTGAAATATCTTCCGCTGAACCATTGCACCCGTAACAAGTCACACGCTCCGCCTTTTCGGGATTGGTTATATATTGGACGGATTTAGCTTCTGTAACTCGGATTGGATGGATTGAAGTTGTTGCCATAGCATCGCCACTCCCTCCTGCAATTCAAACAGTTCCTGCTTGTAAATACGGCTTGTGGAGTTTACTCTGTGAGTAATCTGATTGACATTGTTTGCAACACTCATAACCGACTGACGTATTTTTTTCAGTTCTTCGTGGTCGTATTCAAGGTAAATTCCATGTATCATCATATGTCTTAAAAGGTCACTCATTGATGATACTTTGCAGACTTCAAGTCGCTTTTGCATGATATTCCACTCATCTTCATTCACCTTAACTCTAAGTGTTTTATCTCTCGTTTTCTGTTTCATTTTGGATACTCGCTTTCTTTTTTGTAGTTGTTTTCTGACGATAGTCAATCAATTAAAGGGTCTTAGGGAAACGGAGTGTCCCTAACAAGCTGATGAACGACAAACGAAGTGCGCTACGTTCATCGTTGCTTGCTACTCCCTATCAGCTGTGTCAGTCCTCTTTTAAATTTGTTCAGTTTTCCTCTTACTCTCTATGGCAAATAAATCTCCAAATCGCACCTCATACCCTGTAAAGTTTACAAAAAGTTCACAAAATAATTTGAAAATTGCTTTCACGATACGGTTTTTTGTATCGTGAAAATGTTATAATACATCAAACCAGAACCTTCATGTGCGCACAAGAAGTTGGTTACAGAAAATAAACCACTTTTTACTATGGAGGTCTTTATGAAAGACAACTTACGTTACACAATTCTGTATGTCAGAATCTCAAAGGATGATGATGTAACTGGTGATAGCAACAGCATTACCACTCAGCTGACAATTTTACAGAAGTATGCCAATGACCATGGCTATCAGAATATCAAAGTTATAAAAGATGATGGTTACAGCGGTACGAATTTCAACAGACCCGGCTTTCAGGAAATGCTGACACTCGTGAAAAGCAGGCAAGTTGAGCGAATACTCGTCAAGGATTTATCACGTCTGGGAAGAAACTATATCGAAACGGGACGTTTCATTGACCTTGAGTTTCCCCGTTATAACACTCAGTTCATTGCTGTCAACGAAAATTTTGACAGCAATGGCGGTGACAGATTTCTTGTTGCCGTCTGGAATCTTCTGAACGAACTCTATGCAATGGATATTTCCAACAAGCAGAAAATGTCTGTCCGTGCAAGAAGCGACAGCGGAAAACACATTACTTCAAAGATTCCGTTCGGCTACAAACCTGACCCTGACGATAAGCATAAATGGGTGATTGATGAACCCGCTGCCGAAACAGTCAGAGTAATTTTTCGTTTGTTTAATGAAGGCAAAGGAACAACAGAAATATGCAGGTATCTGAAAGAGCATAAATTCATTTCTCCGTCCAATCACAACAGGAAAGCAGTAAAGGGTTCCCGTGCGGTTTCAGACCCGTACTATTGGTGTGTCAGCAGTGTAATCAATATCCTTGACCGTCAGGAATACGTTGGTGATACGGTTAATTTCAAAACCTATCACACAAGCTTTAAGGACAAAAAAGTCCGTAAAAACAGCCGTGAAGATTATGTCATCATCAAAGATACACAAGAACCTATTGTTTCCCGTGAGGAGTTTGAAAAGGCTCAGAAAAGGAGAAATGCCAATAAAAGAATCTCTGCGGAAAAACAGTTCCACTTACTTGACGGTATGGTATTCTGCGGTGACTGCAAAAACAGAATGTATCTCAACTGCAAGAAAAGAAAAACGACTTCTACATACATTTATCTCTGTAATCACTACAAAAAAGAAAAGCTGTGTTCAGCACATTATATCCGTGAAGACTTTCTGATTAAAACTGTTTTGGAAAAAATTTCTTTTTTGCAGGAAAAATTCGCTGAGGGAAAAGTTGAGTTCCGACGTTATGTCTATCATGCAATTACCAATCGCACATCAGCACATATCAAGCAAATTAATTCACGAATGGAAGCCATTCAGAAACGTCTTGATGAAATCAGAACAGTAGAAGCCAAAATGTATGAAGATAAGCTTCTGGGTAAAGTAGATGAGGAAACATTCAATAACATTACCCATGTTTTGAACAAAGAAGTCAAAAATCTCACGAACGAAAATTCCCAGCTGCTTGTCATTCTTGACAAGGTTGATGATTTGAAAATGGGTATTGACAGCTTTGTTCAGAAGATAGAGCGTTTTGCAGACTATACAATTACAGAAAATGACCGTATCATAATTGAACAGCTTATTGACCATATTGAAATACACGAAAATGAAAACAGTGAGATTTCGATTAAGATTTTCTTTGCTGATGTAGGTGTAATTGAATAAGCTGCACTTTGGTTATAAGTGCGACGAAACGGCGACGATGTGTTAAAACTTCGGCGACAATGTTCAAATCTATATTGAAAAAAGTCCTCTTTTGCGCTATTCTAATAATGAATAGTGTAAAGGAGGATTTTGTTTATGTATGAGAAAATTACAGCATTATACTGTCGATATTCACGAGATGACGGACAGGAAGAAGAAAATGCAAGTATTACTCATCAGCGTGAACTGCTGAAAGAGTATGCCGAAAATAACGGCTATACCAATCTGCGTTACTACGCTGACGACGGTTACAGCGGAACAAATTTTGACCGTCCCGACTTTCAGCGTATGCTTGAGGATATTGAAAACGGTCTGATTGGGACGGTTATTGTTAAGGATATGAGCCGTTTTGGACGAAACTATATTCTTGTAGGTCAGTATGTTGAACTTGTTCTTCCCATGTATGATGTAAAAGTTATCGGTGTAACTGATAACTACGATTCCACAAAAGAAAATAATGACCTGTTCGCTTTTGAGAGTATCTTCGCTGAAATGTATGCTGCCGATATTTCAAAAAAAGTGACTGCCTACAAACGAAACAAGGGATTAAATGGTGGCAGACTGAAAACACGTCCGATTTATGGATATAAGGTTGCACCTGATATGAAAGACAAATGGATCATTGACGAAAAAGTTGCAGGAATTGTCTATACGGTTTTTGATAAGTTTGTAAATGAAGAAATGACCGAATACCAGATTGCTAATTATCTCAGGAAACATAGAGTGCTTACAACATCGGCATATATCGGTTCAAAGCGATGCGACCCAACAAGAATTTACGCATGGTCAGCTGCAACTGTGAAGCGTATGCTTGGAATGGTTGAATATGCCGGTGATACCGTGAACTTCAAATCACGGACGATTTCGTTCAAAACAAGGCAAATAGAGAGGATTTCCAAAGACCAATGGCTCATATTCCGTGATACGCATGAAGCAATTATTCCGAGGGAAATGTTCGAGAAGGCACAAGTCCGTCTGGCAAGACTAAGAAAGAAATTTGATACAAGAAAATATGAATACAATACGTTTTTTACAAGGAAATGCAGATGCTCCGAATGCGGCGGCAGAATGTCAATTCAAATATCTCAGGGAAATGACGGCATTGCATATAATTGTCAGAAAAATATCATGTTTAAGACGTGTAAATCACATTTAGTTCGTGAAATGACACTCCGTAATATGTTCAAAGACCAAATTTCCGCTTTGCAGCAGTTTCTTAATTCCAATCAACGAG
The DNA here is from genome assembly GCA_945910815.1 of uncultured Clostridia bacterium. GTDB lineage: Bacteria > Bacillota > Clostridia > Oscillospirales > Ruminococcaceae > Ruminococcus. Next base: position 16,621 of record CAMDZD010000015.1, on the reverse strand, counting down.
AGGTAGAAGAAAAACTCGGTGTCTATGAACTTTCGGGAATACAGCAAGAAATTGATACGTTAAATCGGAGAATCATCGAAATTGATTCTTACATACAGGCACTCTTTGAATCAAAAATCAAAGGTGAAATATCTCAGAATGACTTTCTGATTATCAGTAAGCAATACAGCGATGAGAAAAGCGATTTGCAAAATCAAGTCAATATGCTTGCTGAAAAATTAGCAATAGGAAAAAGAAACTCATCGAAGATTTTTGAAATTCTGACTTTTATCAAAGAAACTGATTTTTCTGAAATCACGCAGGAAATATGCGATAAACTCATAGAAAAAGTGATAGTCGGTGCTTATGAGAAAAAAGGAACTGTCAATTATGGCAGACAAACTCTGAAATTTCAAATTTACGAAATCGGATTCATTGATGAACTGGTCGATGTCAGCTATAAAACATTCCGTGAAAGAATCGAAGCTGTACTTCTTCGCCGTTATGCAAATCAAATAGTAACCAAACCTCCTCATGAAGTTTATGAAGAGCTTGGTTTAACTTATAACATTATGAAAGAGGGTTTGCATAGAGAAAACACTAACTTTAATACGGTTGTCATTGACCTCAGAAAAAAGCTGATTGCCGAATATATAAAGCAAGGTATGTCAGCAAATGAGATTTTCAAGAAAACAGGATTTGCAAGTGTAAATGTTTTCTATACTTTCTGTCATGGTAACTTCGGAGTAACATACAAGCAACTAAGAAAAGATATACTTTCATAAATTTCAAAGGCTGTCAGCAGGATTGACAGCCTTTTTTGTTTCCCCGAAAGAGGTTTGTGATACGATTTATTTTAAATTGGGGAACCGCAAAAATCGGCTCTCTTGCAAAATTTTTTTTTTTGTGATAGAATGAAATTGTCAAATAAAAGCCTGTCTGTAACAGACGGAGGGATCTGATGTACAGGCATAATCCGGAGTACTTTATCCCCATAGGAACAGAACCTGAACTTGCTAAGATGATTCGTCATCAGCGTTATGTCAACGCCCGTGAGCATTATCATACAGTGCCGTATTACGACAATCTTCTGATTGCAGAAGTACAGCCAGACATACAGCGTATTGCTTTGTGGAACGCCCTTGCAAGAATGAAGGTATCAAATCCCAAAGGATATACTCTTTTAATGAATTTTTATTTTGGCAGTTATAGTTCAGTTACATCATTTGCCAAAGCAAACGGGATTTCAAGACAGGTAATGGCAAGAAAAATCAAGAAGTATCTTGATTTTCTGCGTATTATCGCCTATGATGAACTGAACAAAGGGTATCTTGAAAACAGAATATGAAGAACGCATTTTATTCTGATTGCTGCAATTCGGTTACAAATAGCGACGATTAGGCGACAATATGAAGTTTATTGTTGCACTCAGACTCTTTATGTGCTATAATTAAAGCAGCAAATTAAGCCTGTCGGTATAGGAGGAAACATTTATGCAGACAGGAAAAATTACTGCCTTATACGTCAGATTTTCTTATGATGACGGAATTGATGCAGAGAGTGGCAGTATTGAACATCAGAAGTCGCTGCTCAGAAGCTATGCGGAAGCAAACGGCTTTACCAACCTTTCTTACTACGCTGATGATGGATATGCAGGCACAAATTTCAATCGTCCTGATTTTCAGCGTATGTTGAGTGACATTAAAAAAGGACTGGTCGGGACGGTTATTGTCAAGGATATGAGCCGTCTGGGAAGAAATTACCTTATGGTAGGTCAGTATGTGGAAATGGAGTTTCCAAAGCACAATGTCCGCTTTATTGCAATAAGCGATAATGTGGATTCGGCTAAGGGAATGAACGATTTACTGCCGATAAACAACCTGATGAATGAATGGTACAGCAGAGATATTTCTAAGAAAGTTCGTTCTATGATACGTCAGAAAGGCAACAGCGGACAGTCTATCTCGTCAAAACTTCCTTATGGTTATTATAACACACCTGAAGATAAGCAAACTTGGCTGATGGATGAACTGGCTGCTGAGGTTGTTCGCAAAATCTTTGATTTGTACCTCAACCAATCTTTTGGTATGTACCAAATTGCTAAAATTCTCAAAGCAGAGGGAGTACCAAGACCGACTTATCACAGACGGCTGTCAAAAGGCATTAAGGTTGAAGCTGAGGATTTGTGTGTATGGAGTGCATCTGTAATAAGGGATATTCTGCAACATCGTGAATACATCGGTGATACAGTGAATTTCCGTACAGAAATCACGTCTTATAAGAATAAGAAAGTCATTCATAACAGCGATGAAAAGATAAGGATTTTCCCGAATACGCATCCTGCAATCATTGACAGAGAAACATTTCAGAGAGTGCAAGACAAAATTTCAAAGGAAATCAGGCACAAAAGAAATGTATACAGCTACCTATTTGCTGACTATCTCTATTGTATGGATTGCCATAGCAGGATGCACGGCAGACAATGCTATTTAAAAGGACACAGGTCGCTTCCTGCTTATGAATGTTCAGCTTATCGCAAAAGTAAGGGCTGCTGTTTTCACGGAGTTCCGGAGATGTATCTGCAAGCACAGGTATTGGCAAAAATCCAGAATGTTCTTAACTATGCAAAGAGCAGTCCTAAAGAGTTTAAGCAGAACATCCAGAAGCTGCTTATTCAGCAAGCTGACGGCAGTAAAGCGGTAATGGAAGAAGAACTTAAAAAAGCACAAACTCGTACAGCTGAGATTGACAAGTATATTCAAGGATTGTTTGAAGCTAAAGTCAGAGGCGAAATTGACGGTTCGTTATTTGCGAGTTTGAAAAAAACGTATGACGAGGAAAAGGAACAGCTCAACAAGCTGATTATTGACTTCATCACAAAGTTAAGCAGAGAAAATGAAGCGAATGAAAAAATCCAGCTTCTTTATTCAGCAATCAGAAAATATGATGCCGTATGGGAACTCACTCCCGAAGTTCTGACAGATTTCATTGAAAAGATTGAGGTCGGTCAGGTTAGTGCAGAAAATAAAAAAATCTCGTTTGAACTGCGGGATAATAAGATTTCTGTATTCTTTTGGGGTGTCGGCATCATAAATTTTATTTGAGAAACGGTTCCCTAAGTTGGTTACGACTGTGTGTGAAGTTCATCGAAAATAACTCCGTGAATGTTGAATCCGTGCTTTGAGTAAGCCTCCGCAGAAAGCACCTGTATTGAATTGCCTGTATCCGTTCGGCTTTATGATTCCGAAAAGGTCACGGATTATCTGTTCCTGCCAGTCCAGTAACTCAAATTTCTTTCCCGCCCAGGTTCCTTTTGTATGCGAAAGGCATTGAATAAACGATACGGCATAATCCGCAAGCTTTTCATCATATCCTGAATCCTCCGCCATAAATCTTGTAGGCTTGTATTTCATTGTTTCACCTCTTTTTGTTCAGTATTCGTTGATTATTCAGCGTGGCTGTGAATAATTCCTATGATTTTTTCCTGTTCCTCTGCCGTAACTCCGAGAGATTCGAGAGCCTGTCTTGTACCGCAATCGGAACATATTCCTGTTGAATTATCCGTTCTTGAAATTGCTGGTATTCCGGTGTATTTTTTTTTACAAAGAGGGCATACTCTTTGTTTTGTATTTTCATCTGATTTCATTTCGATTTCCTCCTGAAAGCGTTTTTTTATATGTTTTTGCTGTATACATATTACCGCATAGTCTGACTTATATCAAGTGTCTGAAATAACAGAATAAATATCCCTGAATCAGCAATAAATTGTGTAATATACTTTTAAGGAAATACCCTTCTACCACCTTAAGACCGCCGTAGCGGTCAGAAAGATGACAGGAGGCTGTCTCCTGTGTTATCTTCCGAATCTGAATGCTGCATCTCCGTCAAGGTTTTTTGTAAGAAATGCTCTTGCCGTTGCAAATTCCTCGCCAACCATACGGTTCAGCTGTTCGCAGGCTATCAAAGCAGAAGCACTTCCGAGAAATCCGTCAAGAACAGTTCCGTTTGTCTGTGTGCATTGTGAAATCAGATAGGCAATAAGAGGAACGGGCTTACTTGACGGATATCCGCAACCGTCCTCTTTTGAATTTTTGATACGGTCAAATTCAAATACAGTTTTCTGTTTCTGGTCGCCGTACCATATATGCTTACCGTCTTTTCTCCAGCCCCATATAATCGGTTCGTGAATATATTTCCAGTCGGTTCGTGTGAGAACAAGGCGGTCTTTTTTCCATACAAGACCTGCACCGACTTTAAAGCCTGCATCTTCATAGGCATCGTGGAATATACGGGCTTTTGAAGTCGCATAAAATACATAAATGCTTGCATCTTTTGACATTGAATCCCTGAAATGTTCAAAGGCTGATTTCAGAAACTCATAGCCTTTTTTGTCGTCAAGGTCATCGTTTCTGATTTTTCCCGATGTACTTTCAAGATTAACTATAGTGAACGCAAAAAAGAATTTTATTTAAAAGAGCAAAGTGCAGCCAATTGAGAGTTAGGTTTAGCCCACTTCTCAAAAGCAGAGTCAACAGTATCTGTTAAAGTTTTCAAATCTGGAAAAAATACATTATGAGTATTTTCCCTTCGGGTTATTCTCCACACCTGTTCAATTGGATTAAAATCAGGAGAATATGGCGGTAGCTTGATGAATTCTACTTTTTCACGAATATCTGAATACTCAGGTAGTTCATCATCTGCAATTAATCTGATAGCTTTTTTATGCCATGGTGCATTATCCATAATTATTGCATATTTCTTTCCTTCAGGAACTGGATGTGCCTCAAGGAATTCACGAACAGATTCAATTGTTGTTTCGTAATTGAAAATACCTGGTTTCGCTGTAAAAAGTTCTCCTGTTTCAGGTATAACAAAACCACTATAGGATGCTTTGAAACGTCCGGGAAAAGACTTAACTTTCGGATTGCTGCCTTTTTTGAACCAACCAACAGTCACAGTAGTTTGAAGCTGAAAATGTACTTCATCCTGGTAAACCGGAATCAATATATCGTTAACTTTGATTGTCTCTGTTTTTTTTAAACTCTTTTCGTTCCTCAATTTCCTCATATCCTTTGCTCGGAAATGTTTGAGGACGTATACGAGAAAATCCGAGTTCATGAAAAAGTTTCTGACAGCTTCTAACACCAAGACTTATATTAAAGATGTTCTTTATGTATTCAGATAATGAAGAACCATTCCATATTTTAAATCCATAATCATCTGGATTTGATTGCAACGCCAAATCTATAGCCGCTTTTTGCTCATCGTTAAGTCTGGAAGGTCTTCCTACCTTCTTTAAGCTGTGATTCAGGATTATTTATATACTTATGAAAATTCATTTTTCAACACCTCTTTATAAAGTATATCACTTATGAATCTGTTTGTCAAAATCAAATTATTTTATGCGTTCACTATCATTATCAAGAATTACGAAACAGCCGATTGATTCAAAGTAATCAACACCGTATTCCTCTGACATTGTTTTTACCTTATTTTCAAGGGGTAGTCCTTACATGCAGACATCAACGCACGCTTTTACTGCAAAACTCAGATCAGTATGAAGCTCAAATTTCTGACTGTGACAATAACAATTCAGAACAGATGTCAGATCCTGCTGCTCTCTCCGACTTTCGCATTCCGCTTTAAGCAAATCGTACTTTTCCAGAGCATAACGATTTAATTCACGTTCATATTGAATATGCTCACGAATATTCCCGATAGACCCGCCGAAATGTACAGAACAGCAAAAGTCACTGACATAATGTGCCATTTCACCATATACAAGCAGCGTAAATAAAGAATTCTTTCCTGATAATTGTTCCAGCTTTTTTTGTACATATTTCCCGGATTTTGCATAAAAGTGGCGGTGTACAAATTGCATCGGCGATAAATCCGGAATTAATGAACCAGCAGGTAAACCCACTTGCCAGTGCTTCAATATAGGTCAGTCCCTGTGTTTCGCTCTGAGATGCACTGAGAAATATATCTCCCAATTAATTATATCGGGACACCAGTCAATCAGCTTTTGCAGATTGCTCTGACTGATACGCAAAGCCGCTCTTGCTCCGCAGTAAATCCTGCCTACACCAACAGAACCGATTCTATATACATTTTCGCTTTCAAAACAATGAAAATTCTCTGACGGACAAAGTATTTTTACCATCGGTATATTCTGCCCGATAATTCGTCCTTGAACCTGTTCGGCAATGTCTGAATCAATGACTGCTTTAAAGTTGTGTTCTCCTGATTCAGCGACGAAAAAGACACTCAGATGTTGCGTTGAATATCCGTTTATACTGATTTTTCGGAGTGAAATTGATTTCCATATCATCAAGAAAATACTGTATTATACTTCATATCGGTCAAGGAAAACAATATCATTTGTTTTTCAGCCAGCCATTGCCATATAATTCATAGCCTCGGCAGCTTCACTTTCTGAAAACTCATCTTTTTCCTGCGAGATTTCACCCTTTGCAAGCGGTTGAATTTATCCTGACTTTGTGATATAATATAAACACAATCGTTTCTATGACTGAAGCCAATCAGAGGATTGCACGGTCAAGAGCCATAATCATAGCAACGGCACCGTCAATTTTCTCTGTGGATTTTTCTTTGTCCGGCTTGATGTTTCCGGCAGGGTCACGCCTTATGCAGTTCTTTCATTTTCGTAATGTCGCTTGCAACGCTTAGCATTAGACAATATTTTTCACTTCCTTTTTTATGGAGGGTTATGGAGGGTATGGAGGGTATTCCAAAGAGCTTTATATATTTTATATATGATATAAGGATTTCAAATTTTTTTCGCGATAATATATAGAAAACCCTCCAAACCCTCCATACCCTCCATATTATAAATTAATTAACAGTAATACCTTTGAAGAAATTAGCACTGATTGGAAAATTCTCCGAAAATATTGTTTTCGTCTCCGTCAAGATACTGCTTGAGAATGTCCTGTCTGTCGTCAATATCGACTCCGAAATATCCCGAACCGCTCAGATATTTTTTTGAAAATAACAGGCTGAAAATCAGGTTTTTTTAACCGAAAGCGTTTAAAATTCACGGAAATTTTACATTTCAGAACGGAATATCATCAGGCGGATTATTCTGCGATACAAATGTTTCAGAAGTTTACGGATTGTACATTTAAGATGAGTGCAGTTCAGAAACTTGAGGACGTTATTCCGGAATTATCGGAAGTATCTGCCGAATCTCTGAAAGAAAATCTAAAGTTGAAAATTACGTTTTAAAATAATAGCACAGAGTTAAAAAACCCTGTGCTATATCAATTGATAATTTTGAAGTATGTCAGAATCCTGATATTCCTGAAATAAATATTCCTGATTCACTGACCTAAGTATTTATAATTCTCAGAAAAAAGAGTTCTTGAAATTATAGCTTGATTCTATAAAAATTTATAATTATTTTAAAAACTTAACTCACTGAATGGGAAAAATTATAGTTTATTCATCCGATAACCAATTCCGATAAGTGTCTGAATATATTGCTGATCAGAGCTTGAATTTTTATCAAGTTTTTTTCGGAGTGTTGCCATAAAAACTCTTAGTGAAGCAATGTCACTGTCGAAAGCACTGCCCCATATGCTGTTGGTGATATATGTGTGGGTAAGAACCTTTCCCACATTTTTAGCCATAAGGCAAATAAGCTTGTATTCGATAGGCGTGAGATGTATCTCTGTGCCGTTTATGAATACACTTACGGCGGCATAGTCTATTTTAAGCTCTCCGTTTATAAATTCTGTTTCTTCTTTAAACCCCGCACTCTGCATTGCTGCAAGCCGCCTTTGCGTAACTCTGAGACGTGCAAGCAATTCTTCCACAGAAAACGGCTTTGTCAGGTAATCATCAGCACCCGAATCAAGAGCATCGATTTTATCAGTATCCTCACTTCTTGCACTGATTACGATTATCGGAACATTTGACCACGAACGAATACGCTTTATCACATCTATGCCGTCCATATCCGGCAAACCCAAATCAAGCAATATAATGTCAGGGCGGTGGCTTGATGCCTCAATTAATGCTGTTTTTCCGTTAGCAGCCTTCATATATTTATAATTATGAGTTTCAAGGGTTGTGGTAATTAAATTTCTGACAGAGCAATCGTCTTCAACTATCAGAACATTCGGTTTATTCATGTATATTTACCTCCTCGGCAGGCAGTGTAAAGCTGAAAACAGTACCCTTCGGACTATTGTCATGAACTGTTATCTCGCCACCGTGTGCTGTAATGATAGATTTGCACAGTGCAAGTCCCAGCCCCATACTTCTCCGACTGTCTGCAATTTTTGTTTCAGCAGTATAAAACATATCAAATATTTTCTTTTTTGATTCTTCGGCAATGCCGGAACCGTTGTCGGCAATTTCAACTGCGACCCATTGTTTATTCTTAGAAACGGTTATATCAATTTCCGAATCTTCCTGTGTATACTTAAAAGCATTGTCTATAATGTTGATAATTACCTGAACTATCAGTCTGGCATCCATTTTTGCCATAAGAAACTCATCCTGCTGATGAACTGTTATCTTATGTTTTTCTGCTCTTATGCCAAGATGGGAAAGTGCCTCGTGAATTACATCGTCCATAAGTTCAGTACTCAGATGAAGCTTCATACTGCCGTCCTCAATTCTTGTTACGGACAGAAGATTTTCTACAAGATTTATAAGCCACATTGAATCATCATATATATTTTTATAGAGATTCATTCGTTTTTCTTCACTTATATCATTGCTGTTTGAGATAAGAATACCGGCATTTCCGGAGATAGATGTAAGAGGTGTACGCAGGTCGTGAGAAATAGAACGCAGGAGATTTGCTCTTAACTGTTCATTCCTTGCAAGCACTGCTGCATCTTCTTTTTCCTGAATATTTCGCAGATTTTCCATAGCAAGAGCACACTCTCCCAGTATTGATAAAACAATACTGTTTTCAAAAGAATCAAGGGAATCATTATTAATTACTATTCCCACAACTCCATAGACATTGCTGTTTACTCTTACAGCCATATAAAGGCATTTTGCACTGGAAAGAGTATTTGTTGTAGCCCCCGACCGCTTATTGTTCTTTAATGTCCATTCAGCTGTTGCCTGTTCATGAACTGAAATATAATCTTCGGAAAGTGAATCTGAATTTACTGTAAATACCTGCGGTTCGGATAAATTACCATTTTTCTGGGAGTAGAATACGATATCTCTGTTAAGCAGTTTCACCAACTGATTAGACGTTATTTCTGCCACGCTTTTTTCATCATCTGCCTGCTGTAAAAGCTTGTTGGTATCAAACAGAATTTTTGTTCGGTAAGCGGTAAGAGCAGATTGTTTTGCGTTTTTCTTTATTTTCAATGCAAGGTTACTGGTAAGAAACGCTGACAGAAACATTACTAAAAAAGTTGCGGGGTAGTCGGGGTCATAGGCACAAAGTGTAAATTTCGGAACAGTAAAAAAGAAATTGAAGATAAGAACGCTTACAGCAGATGAAACAAAACTGTACCACCTGTTTGTTGTGACAATTGAAATCACAAGTACTGCAAGAATATACAGCGTAATGATATTTGCCTCATTTACGCCCAGCTGTTCGAAGATAAAGCCAAGAACAGTAGCTCCTGACATTATGCCGACAGTTTTCAGCAAATTTAAAACGGAAAACCTTTCCTTTGATTTTTTCCTCTTTTTTTCATGATAGGATTCCTGTCTGTTATCAGGAATAATGTAAATATCAAGGTTTGGAGAGTAACTTGTTATTTTTTCTGTAAGAGAGGATTTTCCAAAACTGAATTTTTTCTTTGCACTGCTTCTTCCCAAAACAATTTTTGATACTCCTGAAAGTCTTGCAAACTCTGATATCTGAAAAGCAATATCATCGCCGTACGTAGTTTCAATGGTTGCCCCAAGTTGTTCGGCAAGATGCATATTTTCACGAAGCCGCTTTCTGTTTTCCTCACCTATTTCTGCAAAATCAGGAGTTTCTACAAACAGTGCGGTAAAATTTCCGTGAAAGGCTTTTGTCATTCTTGCCGCAGTTCGTATAATTTTAGGATTAGACGGTGAAGATGAAAGACATACTAAAATATGTTCATCGATAAAGTAATCCGTATTGTTTTTTATGCGGGCATTTTCTGTAAATTTATTCGCTCTGTCTGCACAGCGACGAAGTGCAATTTCACGCAGTGCCGTTAAATTTTCAACCGTAAAGAAGTGACCAAGTGTGCTTTTCACCTGACCGGGTCTGTATATTTTTCCCTCGCTGAAACGGTTTATCAGCTCCTGCGGTTCAATGTCTACAATTTCTACCTGGTCGGCAGAATCAAAAATTTTGTCGGGAATACGCTCTCTGACAATTATCCCTGTAATGGACGCAACCATATCATTAAGACTTTCAATATGCTGTACATTCACAGTGGTGTAAACATCAATACCGGCATTAAGCAGTTCCTCAATATCCTGATACCGCTTTGTATGACGGCATACCTGTGCGTTGGTATGAGCAAGTTCGTCCACAAGAATAAGCTCTGGATTTCGTTTTATTGCAGTGTCCAGGTCAAACTCATTCAGGGTGATACCATTGTACTCAACTTTTTTATACGGAATTACTTCCAGTCCGTTCAGAAGTGCAGCAGTCTGAGGACGAGGGTGTGGTTCTATATATCCGGCAACAACATCATAGCCACTGTTTTTTGCGGCATGTGCTGCTTTAAGCATAGCATATGTTTTGCCGACACCTGCTGCATATCCGAAAAAGATTTTCAGCTTTCCTCTGTGTGAATTTCTTTCTTCCGTACTTATAGCTTCAAGTATTTCATCAGGCGATGCTTTACGTTCTTCCATTTTGCTCACCTCACATATTATTATAATTCATTTTCCTGTGATTTTCAATAATATTATTCATATTTGATTATCTCATAATTTCCATAAAAATAGTATAAAAAATCTGTGTCTGATATTAAGACTGCATAAAGATACAGCAGACTGTCTTGCGATTCAGTCTGCTGTATCATATTTACTTATATTGTGTGTTTAGGGAAAATCAGTTGTCATAGCTTACGGAAATTCCTTTTTCTTCAAGGGCAAGCCTTAAAGCAAGTTCCCACGGAAAAACTGAAACTTCGTTTCTTTCCATTGCAGAAAATGCATCATCAAATTCCAGCGGACTTATTCCGTCATCAAAATATAGGCGGAGAAAGTTACCAGATTTCAATTGATTTGCGATAGCACCCAAATTCTTCTGTAATGATTTCGGCATCGGGAACAACTGCACCGTCAACAGTAACAGTTCCGTTTTCTGTATCAATTACAGCATTTTCTATGATTCCGCCGTCTGCACTTACAGCAATTGGTTCAAGAAGCTGTACTTTTTCAGCAGGTTTAAGATTCTGAATAACACCACCGGCAACCAGCAGCAAAGAAATAATAAGATTCAGCGGAATTAAAAAGTGGATAACTATTCTTGTCATATCCACCCAAAAGCTGCCCAGACCATCAGATTTGACTTTGATAAAACCTCTTACCAGTGCAAACTATTAATGCGCCTGTTCCTAAAATTGCTACAATCACATTCATGATTATTACCTCCTTTGCTATTATCATAACACATACAATTTTAAAACGGGATTAAGATTGAATAGAATAAATTAAAAGGTATAAAGAAAGAGAGCCTTATATATTTGCCTTATATTTGACAATAGAAATTAAATATGCATACAGAAGACTTGGAATCACACGAAAAAAAATTAAAGGAATATCATGAAGAAATCAAAGATATTCCCAAAGAAAAAATTGCATATGTTACGGATATATCACACGCATATAAGAAAATAAAGAAAAACAGTTCCGAAAAAATAAAAAATTCCGGAACTGTTTTATATTGACAACTATATTTTTATAAATTTTTCTGCCGTACAAAGCATTTTTCCTGTAAGCAGGGTTTCCGCTGACTGATACAGAAAAAGTTCGGCATATCGGGAATATTCTTTACCATACGGCAATTTTTCAGCTAACTTTGATATATTCAGGTTATTGCAAAGTATCTGTAAAAGTTCCTCTGTCATATCGGGAGTGACTGACTTTTCCCATATCTCATAAATTTCTGAATGCTCTGTTTCAAATTCGCCAATATCAAAATCTCCGTAATCATAATAGCAGGATATCATAGGAAAGCTTACAGGTTTCATTGAATAAACTTTTCTTCTGAAATTCATCGGAATTTCTTCATTTGGTTCGCACCACATATAATACCATTCACTTAGAGAACATAAATTTGCAAAGCAGAAATCAGACAGTTCAGTATCAACTTCTTTATCATCGGAATAAAATCTTCTCAAATGTTCATAAAGTTCGGTATATGACTGATAATTATTGAAATTTTTACCGTTATCGGTCATAATATTATATGTCTGATACTGAAAAACTGTTTTAAAGTTCGGAATAAAATCTGTTCTGTTCTGTATCATACCGTGTTTTCGGCTTAGCACCGCAAAAATAATGTAAGGCTTAACAGATTTTAATATCTCATCGCTGTTTATATGAATAAGAAGTGAATCAAGATTATCACGATATATCTTATTATTTGAACTGCCATAAAGAAAGGTATGCTGTAAGGTCATTTTATACAGCAAATTAACTTCTTCATTGCAATTTATATTCCGTATCTGCAAAGCATTTTTCAGATGTTTCTGTATTTTATAAAGCTTATCCCTGTTTTCAATCTGTAATTCCAGAAAAGCAGATAATTCATGTATATGTTCATTCTGACGAATATAATTCCGTATCTGCTGTTCTTCTATGCGATTGGAGGACTTTATTTCATTCAGCAGACCGAAATCCGTCATTATGCAGATGTAGATATACTGCAAATCAGAATTATCAGGATTTTCATTGACTCTTTCCATAAGGTTACAGCATATCTCAACTATATTGTCATTTCCTATATGATATTCAGATAACAGATTGTCAAAATTTGCTTTGAAATCCCGTACTTTCTGACTTGCTTCCGAAATCGTTAAATTATTCTGCTCAAGCAATTTTCTGAAAGGAACATATTGTTCTGCCTGTTCATTAATGTACTTATAAATTTCATAATCCATATCATATTCCATGTTCCAGTTTTCTCCTTATTTCTTTTTTTATTTTATTTCCGTCTTTGCCGTTCAGAATCCTCAGGTCATCAAGATGCAGTATAATTAATTTTCTCCACAGTTCATCATCTGACTCCTTTGCAAGTTCAAGTGTAAACTTCATAATACGGAATTTTTCATTTTCTTCAGTATTTCCGATACGCTTTATTGTACGTTTTGAAACAAGTTTATACATTTCTTATACCTTTCTTTTTTAATCATTATACATCTTTCATTTGTCGTATATATTCTGAATTTATAAGCTTTTTTCACATTCCTTTCAATGTATTTATTATATCATAAAACAATATTATTGTCAAGTGATTAAATCAACGAGGGGTAGCTGATTTAAAGGAAATCAACAAAAGTTGAACGTAGAAAAATCAAATAAACAACGGACGAGCATTGCCCGTCCGTAAATTTTTGTCATATGTGTATTTACTCCGCTTTCATCAAGATATACAAGCTTTTCAGCAGAATATTTTTTTAACATTATCACCATATCTGTTTTTTTCCCTTGTTTACTGTTTTTCAATCAGCTTTTGTTTCATCAGGCAGAAATCAAACACATTGATGATATTATCCTGATATAAATCTCCTGCTTTCCGGTCAGAAAGCTCACATCTGCATAAAAGATAGTCCTGCATCATAACGGCGTCAGCAATATTGAATTTTCCGTCTGCATTGACATCACCGGCAATTATTTTATCCGAAACGGCATAACCATATATAGCAAATTCGTTAAGGTCTCCTCCGTTCTTTACGATTTTCAGCCTGTCTGTAACTGCTGATTCAGAAATCATATCAATATTACGGCTCATATAACTTCCCATATCGCTTGACCAAAGGAGAACATCTGTATTTGCATCATAAACGGAAAAATTTCCTGTTCCGTAAGTGTCATAAATTCCGAATCCTGTTATGCGGTATAAACCGCCGAGGTCAGCATAGCATGTAATACCTGACTGAGTAACATTTGTAGAAGGTGTCTGAAGTGATGATGTATTGCCATAGATAAATTCCGGCATTGTTTCCGGCTCGTCAAACATACGGTAAAACTGATTCAGAACTTTATCAGCAGGAACGGAAGAAAAATCACATATTTCTGTACTACGGTCGGCTGAAAGACATATTGAAGACGGGTGAATATAATAATCCCTTCCGTTTGCAACTGTTTTTTCATAACGGGAATATGTAATATAAACAGGTGTTTCCGTTACATTAATATTTATTCTGCCGTCAGTAATTTTAAGATTTGTTGTTGTTCCCTCGGCATATTGTGACGGTTCTGTCAGATACGCAAAGGCTGTATTCTCTGCGGGCAATGAAAAATTTTCAATAACCTTGTTTTCATTTGTCGGTGACCATACACAATCGATAAATTCTCCGGTTATACGGTCTTTGAAACGATAAACGGAAACATCTTTAGCTGATAAATCTTCATAGAAATCAGCATTTTCAAGAACAGATGTCATACATGAAAGATGATACCAAGCAGTTTTTTTATTCCATTCGCCTTTTTGAGTAACAATTCCGCAGTTGGCATAACCTCCGCCTGCCTCGTCACGGAGCTGAAATTTTGTTATTCTGTCCGCACCGTTTTTCAGAGCAATAAGATTTGTTCTTATGATTCGCTGTGCATATTTCAGCTGATATTCTTCATTGTCATGATTATCTACTCCCTCGGCTGTACAGTCACTCATAGGAATATCATATTCAGATATCCAAAGTTCTGTTCCGGGAGCATTTTTATTTATCCAGTTACGAAGTGACTGAATTTTTTCCGCAAAGCTACTGCTTTCGGGATTAAAACTGTCGGGCGAAATATGTACGTTTATAATATCAACAGCAAATTTTCCGTCAGAACGGTTGTAGTCAAACCATAGTTTCATTTCTGTCAGATAGTCAAGCATAGTTGACGTACCAACCAATCCGCCCATAGCAAGCTTAAAATTCGGGTCGGCATTTTTTACACCTGCATTCGGAATCGTTCCTTCGTGACCGTCATAATCTGCTGAACACATTGAAGCAAGCTCATAGGGTGTGTAATAATTTGCTTTGCCACTCCAGCTTTTATTCGGTTCATTACAATTTTCCAGAGCCGTCAATAAACCCATTCCGGTAGCAGGTTCTTTTGAATCGGCAACATTTAATGTATCAGTATCAACATTTTTATTACTTCCATAGCGTGCCGCAACCTGATACATTGCCTGTGCGTGCAGGGTATAGCTTGCGGGGTTAAGAGTGTCAGCACCTTTCGGAACTGCAATTTCCGGATAATCGGAACTTCCGTAAATATAACTGCTTCCCCCCTGAAAACACGGGATAATACTGATATTCTGAGCTTTCATCGAGGCATAATAGCTGTCCATATCTCCCCACGAGCCTTGAGTAAATTTGTTTTTTCCGTCAGAATCTATAAGCCAGTTAAGATTATGATATTCACGGACATTTCCCGATGCATAAATTGATGTCATAGGGTCATCGATAAATGCATTGACACCGACTTTTCCTCCTGCGGTAAGATTTGTTTTTTCAGAACCGGACAGCTTTGCCGATGTTTTTGCACGTTGTTCATCAGACAATTCCGAAACCTTATATCCGTAAATTGCAAGTTCACTTATACCACTGTCACCACTGCCCGTTGAAAATCTTAAATATCTTGTAGGCTTTGTACCTGAAATGTTTTTTCCCTGCCAGGACATATATGAATCTGTTGAAAAAGAAAGAATTTCATTCCAGTTAAAAGGCTCTCCGCTTTCAACTTTCCAGCTATTGATTCCGTTTGTATCAAGATAACATATACCGGTTATTACATAATTTGCTTTCAGGTCTATATAAAACGAATCATCGCCGTATTCTGCCTGCTGATTGGGTTTCCAGTTTGTACTTTTATTTGTTGCGTCAAATATTGCCTTACCGACCTCAGTATTTTCCGGAGATTTCGGCACTTTATCCTGTTCGTCAAAAAGCACAGAAACATCGTTAAGATGTGATGAACCAAGATGGACGAGATTTTCATCTAAAACAGTAAATTGTGAAACGTCAAGAAGTGTTGACTGAGATGTTTCTGAAAAAGCCTGCTCATTGAAAAATGACACGCATAGTGTAACTGCCGTAACTGTGGTTAATACTTTTCTTAAAATCATATGTATCCCTCATATTCTTCTCCTGTCTGTTCTGACAGTGATTATTTCTTTTATTATATCATACTCCGGATATATTTGCAATATTTTTTGTGATTGACTTTTTCAGCAGTAATATGTTATATTGATTTGCTAATAGACCTGTTCGAAAACCTTATTGATTATGCTGAAAATTATAAATATATATTAGGTGAAAAATAAAATGTGTACCTCTGGCTTATACATTCGGCACACGGGAACACAAATATCTGGATAAACTTCTTGATTTATTGAAACCATTTCCTATCAGAACCGTTTATGCTGACAACAATTTTGGTTATGTTACAGTATGGTTGATACATTGAATTTCCTACCAAAGAAATATATGTT
>CAMDZD010000014.1 GCA_945910815.1 uncultured Clostridia bacterium | reverse complement strand
ATATCACTTATGAATCTGTTTGTCAAAATCAAATTATTTTATGCGTTCACTATAGATTAATTGATAATAAGTATAAAAATACAATAGATTGTTACTATATAGACCCGCCATATAATACTGGAAATGATAAGTTTATTTACAAAGACGGTTATCCTCATAGTAGCTGGCTTTCAATGATGAACGACAGATTAAATTTATCAATAGATTTGATGAAAACAACGTCATCAATATTTATTCATATTGATGAACATGAAATAGCACTACTTACAAAATTATGCAATGATATATATTCACAGTCGAATGAATTAGGAACTATAGTTTGGGACAAAAGAAATCCTAAAGGTGTTGTTGCTGGTGTAGCATATCAGCATGAGTATATCATAGCTTTTGCGAAAAATAAAGACCAATTTTCGTTAATTCCATTTACAAAGAAGAAGAAAAACGCAGTATCTATGATAGAATACGTTAAATCACTGATTAAAAAGTATGGTTCTGTAAATGAAAATGTACGCACTGAATATAAGAAATGGATTAAAGATAATGATGATAATTTCAGTGGTGGGGAAAAAGCCTATAATTTAATAGACGATAATGGACGTATTTATCGACCTGTTTCAATGGCGGCACCAGACAAACCAGAAACAAGGTCACATAGACCTTTGATTCACCCTCTTACAGGAAAAGAATGCCCAGTGCCTGCAAAAGGGTGGAGATATACTGATGAAAGTATGGATAATTTGATAGCAAAAGATAAAATAGTATATGGCATAGATGAAACAACACAGCCTAATCAAAAATATTTTCTTGATGAAAATATGGAAGAAGCGTTTTCATCATTGATTTATTATGGCGGGAGTGGTGACACTCTTGGATATAATTTTGAAAATTCAAAGCCTGTATATGTTGCAAAACAAATTCTTTTGAGTATCTGTAAAAACGACAGCTTAATTATGGATTTTTTTGCAGGTTCAGGAACAACAGGACATGCTGTTCTTGCCCTTAATCGTGAAGATAAACACAATAGAAAATATATCCTCGTAGAAATGGGGAACTATTTTGATTCTGTAACTAAGCCTCGCATGCAAAAAGTAATTTACTCAGCCGATTGGAAAAACGGCAAGCCACAAAACCAAAACACAGGCGTTTCCCACATAATGAAATATATGAAGCTTGAAAGCTACGAGGACGCACTTTCAAATATAAGCCTTGACGATGAAAAGCACGGACTTTCTTCTCTCTTTGGCGATGATTATCTTATCAACTATATGCTTGACATTGAAGCGGAAGGCAGTCTGCTTAACCTTGATGCCTTCAAAACGCCTTTTGAGTACAAGCTGAAAGTTACCGAAAACAACGAAACAAAAGAAAAGAATGTTGATGTTGTGGAAACCTTCAACTATCTTATCGGTCTGACCGTTAAAACGGCAAGTGCTATCACTTATTTCAACGCTGTCAAGGACGAAAACGGCGAATACGAGGGAGCAGTGCGCCTTGTCAAGGATATCGGCGGTACATACGGCTTCAAGCAGATTGAGGGCACAACTCCCGACGGAAAGCGAGTGCTTGTTATCTGGAGAACAATTTCCGACAATCTCATCGAAAGTAATGCTGCTCTTGACGCTTATTTCTCCAAGCACAGAATCAATCCCCAGGACAGAGAATATGATATTATCTATGTCAATGGCGATAACAACTTGCAGAACATCAGCACAGACGAGGACAGCTTTAAGGTGCAGATGACCGAGCTTGAATTCAAGAAGAGAATGTTTGAGGAGGAATAAGCTGTGGCAAAGAAGAATCAGGAGCCTGTGCAGTTCAACGACAGACTTATCCTTTTCAGATACTTTTTAAAGCAGTTAGGCAAGGATAGTCTGAAAGAGCTTTCAAAAACGCTCAACAGCTCGGAATATGAAGGCTATGACGAAAATCAGAATACATGGTTTTATGTATATCTGAAAAGATTCTGCTCCGACAACGGACTGAATGCGGATAAGCTCCGTATTTACGATGAAAATATCTGCCGTTATGTCAAGAAAATCGGCGAAAACCGTGACGGCGGTATTGTGCTTAAATATTACCAGTACATTTCGCTTCTCTTTACGGAAATGTATCTTGACCGCTATTTTTCCGACAGGGACAGCTTTATCAAGGATTTGAACAGCTTTATTGATGAAGTAAGTGCCGAAACTCTCGGTATGAACAACTTTACTCACTATACTGCTGAAACAATGAACAAGCTTGCCTTTATGTGCGCTACAGGAAGCGGTAAAACGCTGATAATGCACATCAATATTCTGCAATTCCTTCATTATCTGAAGCGTGCAAAGCGCACAAACAGCCATATAGAGATAAACAAGATTATTGTTCTTTCACCTAACGAGGGAATGTCAAATCAGCATTTAGAGGAGCTGAAGCTGTCATCAATTTCCGCACAGCTTTTCTCCAAGGATTTAAGCGGATTTTCGGCTTCCAAGGACGATGTTATCGTTATTGATATGAACAAGCTGAAAGAGGAAGGAAAGGTCAAGACAGTATCTGTTGACAGCTTCGAGCAGAACAACCTTGTCCTTGTTGATGAAGGTCACAGAGGACTTACTGGTGACGTATGGAAGGAATATCGTGATAAGCTTTCTGCGGAAGGCTTTGCCTTTGAATATTCGGCTACCTTCAAGCAGGCTTTGAAATCTCAGAAGGCTAAGGATATGGAAAGTCTGATGGACGAATACGGCAAAGCTATCATTATGGACTACTCCTATAAGTATTTTTATGAAGACGGCTACGGCAAGGATTACCGCATATATAATCTGAAAGAAAATGTTACAGAGGAATACAGACAAACCTATCTTGTAGGCTGCCTTATGTCCTTTTACCAACAGATAAAGCTATATAATACGAACAGAAAAGAATATGCACCTTTCCATATCGAAAAACCGCTGCTTGTTTTTGTAGGCAACAGAGTAACTGCACCTATCAAGAAAAACGCCTTATCAACAGCAGAAAAAGAGCTTCTGACCGATGTTGAGCAGGTTCTGCAATTCATTGATGATTTTGTAAAGAATAAGGATAAAACTATTAAGAGAATCAATGCTCTTATCAATGAAGATACAGGACTTACCGATAGTGCAGGAAATGAGCTCTTTTATCAGGATTTCAATGGAATAAACACTATATTCGGTGCATCAATTTCTGCCGAGGCAGTTTACGAGGATATTATGCATTGTGTGTTCAATGCCGCCTCCATTTCAGACGAGCCAAGACTTCATATTGTAAATCTCAGGCAGATTGATGGAGAGATTGCTCTTAAAATCGGCGAATACAATGATTATTTCGGCGTTATTTCCGTTGGGGATAATGCTGCTCTTGTCAAGAAATGTGCTGACGACGGTATGGTAACAGATACAGAGGAATTCTATTCGGATTCGCTGTTTAGCTCAATAAACAGCAAGGATTCCGATATAAACATTCTCGTTGGTTCAAGAAAATTCTCAGAAGGCTGGAATAGCTGGAGAGTTTCTACAATGGGACTTATCAACTTTGCAAAGGGCGAAGGCTCACAAGCAATTCAGCTTTTCGGACGAGGAGTACGCCTCAGAGGATATGAAGGCTGTCTGAAACGAAGCAGTAAAGTTGATAAGAAGATTACTGTGCCCAAAACGCTTATGTGGCTTGAAACGCTTACTATATTCGGCATCAAGGCACAGTATATGGAGGATTTCAAGAAGTATCTTGAAATGGAAGACCTTGCAACAAATGAAACTGTGCATGAGTTTAAGCTTCCCATATTAAGCCGATTCAACGATATCAAGGGTAAAAAGCTGCAAGTTATTCAGCTTCCAAAGGACAAGATTTTTAAGAAACAAGCAGAAAGAATGATTCTTACTGTTCCCGATGATGGCTTTTTTACATATCTGAATAAGCATAAAATCGTTGTGGACTGTCGTTCAAAGGTACAGACTATTGAATCAAGCTCAAGCCTTCATCTGGAATCAACTACCAAGGAGCATACGCTTGATAAGGGAATTCTGCCGTATTTGAATTATACGCGTATTTACGAAGAATTACAGCGCTATAAAAATGAGAAACTGTATTATAACATTTCCATTGATAAGTCTTTATTGAAGGATATCATGGAATATGATGGCTGGTATTCACTCATCATCCCGAAGACTCATATTCAGATTGATTCTGTTATGAAGCTCGAAGATGCAACAGACTATGCTATAATGGTTCTGAAAATCTATATGGACAAATTCTTTGTTTATAATAAGGAAAAATGGGAAGAGCCATATATGTCATATTTTGAGCTTGACGGCAGCAACAATAATTTCGAAGATGAGTACACAATCAGATATACAAATATCAATGATAATGACACGCAGGCTGAAGCTATTAAGGCATTTATTGCTGATGTAACAGATACGCTTGCAAAAAATAAATGTATTCCTGGCTACAGCATTGCAACAAACCATGATGTTATAACCGCATTCGATTTCAAACAGCACCTCTATGCTCCACTGGTTCATTTAAATGCAGGTTCACTTAAAATTCAGGTATCACCTGTACAAATGAACGACGGCGAAATGAAATTTGTCGGCTTATTAAAGGAATATCTTGAAAACAATCGTGATGTTCTTGGCGATAAAGAACTGTATCTTCTCCGCAACAAGAGCAAGGTTGGTATGGGCTTTTTTGAAGCAGGTAACTTCTATCCAGACTTTATCCTTTGGATTAAAGAACCAGGTATACAGCGAATAAGCTTTGTTGACCCAAAGGGGCTTATGAAGCTTATGCCTAATGACCCAAAAATCGAATTTTACAAAACAATAAAGGAATTGCAAGCACGTTTACAGGATAAACTTGAGAATGAAAAGGTTATTCTTAATTCTTTTATTATGTCGATTACGCCAGCTCAGTCATTAAAGGAATGGTGGATGATGTCCAAGCCTGAAATAAAAGAAAAGAATGTACTTTGTCTTGATAATGATGACTGCATAGAAGTAATGCTGAATAAAATTCTTGCCGATTCAATTTAATATTTATTGGCAGCTGTCATTGATGGCTGCCTTTCTATTTCATCAGCCTACACTCTCTTGAAACAGTCACAATATATTTCATTAAAATCTGTTTTTTCTATTTTGCAATATGTCAAAATAAAAATATACTCTATTGACATATTCCGAAAAATGTGGTATAATTACATTAATGAAAAATGCTTAAATGACTTAAAAAGGAGGCTGATAATTATAAGCAAAATCGGATATATACGTGTTTCTACAGCGGAACAGGAAACAGCTCGACAGGAAGAGTTAATGAAAGCGTTGAGTGTTGAAAAAGTCTTTATGGAAAAGCTCAGTGGCAAAGATACTAATCGCCCTGAATTTAACAAAATGATGGATTATTTGCGTGAAGGTGACGAACTGTATGTAGAATCCATTTCTCGTCTTAGCAGGTCTATTCGCGACTTACTTAAAACCATTGACAGCTTAAATGCAAAAGGAGTTAAATTCATCAGCCAAAAGGAGAGTATTGATACCTCAACTCCGCAAGGGAGATTTATGCTTTCCGTCTTCGCAGCTTTGAGCGAACTGGAACGAGAGCAGACCCTTCAACGTCAGCGTGAGGGTATCGAAATCGCAAAGGCAAACGGCAAATACAAAGGCAGACAGCCTATTCAAATTGATGAGGTTAAATTTGAAAAACTTTATCATCTTTGGAAAAACAATGAAATTACTGCCGTTGAATTTCAAAAAAGAATAGGCTTAAAGCCTAACACTTTCTATCGTAGAGTTAAACAATTTGAAAAGAATCAAAAATAAATTTTCTTATCCTTTTATATAATATATAACATAGTTAAACTGGAAATGAAATGCCAAGATGGGAACAGAACAGCTAAGCGCAGCTTAGCTCAGCCAATATTATATCATAAAGGATTTTGATTAGATTTAGATTGGATTAGATAAGAAGACAGCCTACGGCTGTCACCGTGACGTCACACTCTGTCACAGTGACATATTCGTGACATACAATAAAAAAATTAGGCTCTGAAACCTCTAACGGTAACAGAGCCTTTCGTATTATGCAAGAGTAATCTGAGTTTCTTCATCGGAGTTGATGTTACGGAGAAATGTACCGTATTCATCGGTAACAAGATAATACTCAGCGTTCAGAATGGTAAACAAAGTATCATTGTTATTAACCTCATACAATACAGTCTGTTCAACTTCTCCGCAATTTGCCTGATATTTGCTGATGCTAAGCTGTGAGGAAGGAGCCATCACACTGTCGGATATAATTTCCTTGTAGAAATATTCTCCGCCGTAGTATTCATCAGCCAGTCCGTCCAATTCAGCAATAATTTCGCCTGTGCTGAATTTTATAATTGCAGAACTGCCGTTGTCCTGCATTTTGTAATATTCATTACCGAACGGTATTACCCATCCTGTCCCCATTCCAGGAGCATTTTCAGGAATTGCATACTCGGTCGTTTCATTTGTAGTTACGTCAATACCATAAAATACCTTATCATTGTAACCGCCTGCAACATACAGAATATTGCCGCGTCCTCCGATAACGTAGCTATACGGCGTTTCTTCCGTTGTTCCGTGTACTCCCTCGGTTGTTTCTGCAATCAGCTTTGCCGATGTAAAATCTGCTGAAATCAGGTAGTGATATTTATATTTGTTGTAGCCAATAGCACAGCTGCCGTCTGCCATAACTGCCTGAATTTCAAAATCATTATCCCAATTCATTTCAGCATTACTGAAGGTTTTCATAAGACTGCCGTTCAGGTCATAGCAGCGGATTTCTTTGTCTACAATGGCATAGATTTTACCACCAGCATAGCATATATCATTCATATTGTTTTCATAAGGCACAATACATCTCGTTTCGCCAGTACTGATGTTATAACTGTAAAAGCTGAGATGTTTTTTGCTTTCTGAATTTGGTGAAGCAGCATTGAAATAAGCAATGCCGTCAACAATGCAGGCATCATGCTTACTCGTATTGTAGCAGCTTTCGTAATCGGCATTGATAATATCAAGATACTCATAAGGGTTCGCCTCTGTAACAGGCTCTGTTTCAGGCTCGATTGCAATTGCAGTTTCAATTTCAGAATCTGATACTTCCAAATCAATGTCATTCATATTCACCGCTGTTTCCCTGGGTTTTGTATCCTCTGTTTTGTCATTTTTGTCAGAAGATTTCTCCCCACAGCCAGCAAGTGACATTATTGCCGTTATTGCGATTACCGCCGCTAAAATTCTTTTCATCTTGTTCATTTGAAAACCTCCGATTTCTATTAATTATGCCATCTGACTTCGTCTATGGCTTGCTGTGCAAGACACGCTGCTTCATTAGCAGCTTTAAGAGTCTGTTCCTGAACGCAGGCTGTGTGTCTCATTTCGTTTTCCATGCGCTTGTTGTGCAAATCCTGTTCAAGGACATTCAAAGCCTCTTTCCAACTGTCTGCACGTCCATATGTTAATATATCATACAGCATTTGTATATGCGTTGTATTAAGATATTTTGGCGGAATATAGGAATGTGTACGTTTATTGGTATCAGAAATCTGTTGAAGCACCTGAAAAGCCGCATCAAATTCTTTGCGTATTTCAATTTCCTGCTTATCATATACACCAAGTCTTTTCTTCAGTGACTTTGTAACGATTATACCCACAACAATTCCTGGTATTGCCATGGAAACTATTGGGGTAAGGGTAAAGAATAATGGAGCACCTGCTTCAAGAATATCGTTGTAAAGACCATAAGGGAAAATGGTGCCGACGAATAACCCAGCTACAATACCAGCAACTATTCCTATAGTTCTGTTTGTTGAGACAGTTTTATTTTTTGCATCTGCATTGTTTGCAAGACGCTTTTGTATAGCCTCACAGACATTTTTCTGCTTGTCATATTTTGAAGCGTCCTGATAGGCACGCTTCAAATTTTCAAGCAATTCCTTTTTTGTTTCATTGCCACTCATTATATTTCCTCCCAATATCAGATTTATCTATAACTAACAGAAAAAAATGATAACAATCCTGTGCAAAACGTTCTCAATAATGCACATACTATAATTATAGCGGAACAATACGTTCCTGTCAAGTAGTTTTAGGGAACTTTTTGTTGCAACATATTTAAAAATAGCGAACAAACAATTATAATAAGAAAAGGTGATGAAAAATGAGTTTACTTCCAGAACGTTTGCGGGAGTTACGAAAATCATTCGGTTATACTCAGCAGCAGGTCGCAGACGACTTGCAGATTTCACGAAAGCTGTTAAGCAATTATGAGCTTGGCATAAGAGAGCCGAATATTGATATGCTCCAAACACTCGCTGAATATTATCTTGTATCT
This sequence comes from uncultured Clostridia bacterium, assembly GCA_945910815.1. Classification (GTDB taxonomy): domain Bacteria; phylum Bacillota; class Clostridia; order Oscillospirales; family Ruminococcaceae; genus Ruminococcus. The sequence goes on along the minus strand of CAMDZD010000014.1, from coordinate 41,267 downwards.
GTTGATTTCATTATAGGTGCAAGCAGCGTAGAAAATCCAAGAACATACTATCCCACATTTATTGTGAATCTGATGAACGACAGTAAATATCTTTCTCAGGAAAGTATCACTGATTTGGAAAAATATGTTACACTGCTCAAATTGCGTGATGATGTAAATAACAAAAAGAAATAGCCTGCTTTTTTCATTGTGAATTTAAGCAGGCTTTATTTATTATGTTATTGCTTGAAATTTAAAAACAAGCGATAAAAATGATTGGAAGGCATTTTTTCAAAACAATAAAAAGACTCTGAACACCCAAGTAGGTGAACAGAGCCCTTTGTTATCTTGCGTTTCATCACAGAATGGATTTATAAGTAGCTTTCCTCAGACTCAAAATAAAAATTTTTGATGTAGCCAAGCATACACATTTTGTAGTCAATTTCTGCATTAATCGTTCTGAGTATTTCCTTAATATCAGTATTGTAACAATATTTTTCGTATTCTTCACGAACAAAATATGAAAAGTCATCTTCATCAAATTCATTATCAGTATTATCTTGATTATATTCTTCCAAGAGCTCTTTATAAAAATGTTCCTCGTATTTTTCAAGAATTTCGTCACACTCACTGTCTTGGCTTATGAAGGGGCTGAATTCATCTTCTGAACAATCAAAAAAACCCTCCCTGAGACGAAAATCGCGAGTGAAACCGTCCTTTTCGCTCGTATAGCACCTGAAATCAAGCTCCAGGCATTCTTTATACAGTGCGATTATCTCATCAATCGAATATAAATTGATGTGTTTTTCAATGCGTTCAATAAGCTGACCGACAGTGTCACTTGCTTTCTTTGTAAATTTTTCAGGATTGTCCTCATACTGATAGACGGCATTGATTTTATCTTGCCAATTAACTTTTTGCATAAAAAAATCTCCTTTTTATTTAGATTGGTCTCGTTTATACTTCGAAAAATAAATACAGACAAAAACACACCGCATTTGATAATATGCAGTATAAGCAATTATCAATATGTTACCGTCGAAGTAAAATTATATCAACGAGCCTTCAAGCTGGTGGAGTAACCAGCATATTAACGCTTAATTTTAGAGAAATCACATCAGCCGCGTTCGCAAAAGTGATTATTAACTTATCTCTACAAAAATATTATACACCATTTTTCTTATTTTGTCAAGCATTTTTCACAAAATTATCTACCCCACATTTTTCAGCATTTGTGAAATTGCACAAATCAACGAATGCTGTTAAGAAAGATTTGGCTCAGATTTTGTCGAATAAACCATAAAAAACTGTTATTAATGTTTGATTCATAATAGCTTTTTGTGCAATAAGTCTATTTTTTCTTATAATAATAAATCCCCGTAAATACGCCGTTTTCAGCTGTGCCATACCGATACAGACACACCTATATCGGTCAGAAGTCCTTTAACCTTATCGGAGGGCATAGTATATCTTTGGTTAAGGTATCTCAAAGATGCTGCAAGTTCACCGTCAGGACCTCCGAGCTGTGAAATAATTACCTTTGCAAGCTTGGGGTTGGTATTCTTAATATTGACGGGATACTGTAATTTTTTATCATAAATCCACATAGAAATCAGCTCCTTTCCCAGGGCCACGGGTCACTGACCCAGTGCCAGTGATTAGCACTGTTATTCTGAATCGGAGTAAGAGGGCCATAGGAATCATTAAATTCCTTTTCGGCATCTGATTTAAGCTTTTTATACTTGTTAAACAAAGCTAAAGCACGGCGACAATTCGGGTGGGTATCAAGATAGAGATTAAGTTCCTTAAGTGCGAAATCGTAATGCTGTATTTTCATCATAAGTTCATCACGTTCATTCACCCTGACCGCCTCCCCTCATAAAAGGGAAATCCAAATCGGGGAAAAGAGTTCCCTTATGGAATCCCTCACGTGAATCGTAAAGAGTTCCCCACTGCTGAAAAGGAACATAAGCCATACCAAGAGGAGTTTGTTCGGGAAAAGCTGATATATTATTGCTGTCGGAATTTTCCGGAATGACTATATTTTCAGCGTTTACAGAGGAAGTATCCGGATTCATACGCATATTATCCGGTATATCAGAACGCACATTTCTATTATATACAACCCTGTCATCAAGGTCATCAAACAGGTTGAAATTCATAATAAAAGCTCCTTTCTGCACAGTATAATCTGTACACTTTTATTATATTCGTGATTCTGATAAAATGTTACGGATAAAAAGGACGGTTTTTTGAACCGTCCTTTTAAGTTTCCTGATATTTTTTTTTGGCTTTATATACCTGTTCCATAAATTCACGTTCGGGAGCAGTAAGCTTGTAGCCTTTTCTGTATACAAGTACGTCCTTGTACATTCTTGAATTTGACTTGCATTGTATCTGTACAAGATGATGCTTGTCAAGAAGTGGCTGAGGTATAGGTGATACCCACATAAAAGTATTCGGGTCATTTTCAAGTACGACAAACTGGCTTGCACGTTCAAAGAGGAAAATTCTCTTGTCGACATTTTCGGAAAATTCCGCTTTCATCACATCAGTTTGCGGAAGTGACGGCACATATGAATCGGAATGTGTTATTTCGATATAGTCTGAAAGATTTTCAAAAGTTATATCGTCCATTTGTGCAAGAGGGCTGTCCTTTGAAGTTATAAGAACATAGTTGAATTCCTTTATAGTTTCGTGTGCAAGTTTTTTTTCGTTGAAAAGTGCCTTGAAATACTTGTCAAAAAGAGCCTGAAAACGTATAATTCCGAGATTACATTCATTTGTTATCAGACTGTTTATAGTCTGCATTGAATTTGTTTCCTTATAGAATATCGTTGCAGGCAGGTCACGGTTTATTTTTTTAGAAAATTCCGCAAGGGCATATGAAATATAGCTTGCTCTCGGAACACATACAGATAATTTCTGTCTGCCTTTTTTTCCTTTTTTGTAGACATTTTCAAGTTCTTCAACCTGTGAAGTAATTTTTCTTGCATACTCGAGAAATTCCTCTCCCTCGGGAGTAGTGATAATTCCCTTTGAAGTGCGACGGAATATTTTTATTCCGAGATTTTCTTCAAGTTCCTTAATAGCACGGCTTAAATTAGGCTGTCCCATATAAAGATTTTCGGCAGCCTTGCTTATTGATTTTGTGCAGTCTATTTCGACTGCGTATTTTAAATGAAGAAGATTCATTTTTTCATCTCCCGAAAAAATCAGCCGTCAATTCTTACAATGCCATTTCTTTCAAGATTATGAAGAAACATAAAACGTGCTTCATCACGGCATTCCGGCTTGATGAGGTAATACATATAACATTCGATTAAAAACATTCTGTTAGCGGTTCTGCCCTCTATTTTGAACTGATTGAATCCCATAGGCAGATACTTGTTGAATATATCATCGGGGCTGATATGGTGCGGAAGTTTTTTGCTGTCAAAGATAGTTTTTCCTCCGGAAGGGCATTTTATGTTTTTTACTACCGTAAAATCGGAGTAATCGGACATATTGAAAGGTTTATTCGGGTGATTTTTAAGGTGATTGCAGTATGCAATCTGCTGAAGTCCTACCTGATAATATTCTTCGCTTCGGAAAGGGCAGTTCGGAACACAGCATGAATTTATAAGAAGCTCGCATTTTTCCTTGTGCGGAAGCTTTTCAAGAATATCAAATTTATTATTCAAATCGTAATCAAGAACTACAACACTGTAATCTTTGTTGAGTTCCTTTTCAAGTTCCGGAATTTCACGTATTCTCTTGCAGGTTGAACTTGTAATTTTATAGTCAGGATAATTTTTGCGGATATATTCTTCAAGTAGCGGAGAGAATACAATTACTTCATTAAGACCGTTGTCAGCAAGTCGCATTACTGTATTGCAGAATTTATCCTTTAGATGTTCTTTTTTAAGTGCAGGGTTTGTGAAAGTAAATCTTAGCGGAATACCCTGACTGTTGAATGCGGAAAGTATATTTTTTATGTACGTTTCGTCACACGTTGCACCGCCTACTGTTCTTCCGCCGTTCCACATTGATGGCGGAAATACTCCGTAAAAAGAGGCAATTTCAATATTGTCATAGAAATATTCGGGCATATTTTTCATCATACTAAGCAGAATAAGATTCATTTTTGCGTGGTGCGTAAAATCGGGAAGATGAAATCTTGCTTTAAGTTCGGACATTTTTAAATTCTCCTTTGAAATTTTTTATAGTTCTGTCAGAATATCTGCAATATACTGCTGGACGGCAAGTGCATCATTTGCATTTATTCCGTTACCGCTTGCATGTACATCAGCATTTGCAATTCCCTGTTCGGAAAGCTGATTTGTTTCGGAATCACTTACATATGACGCTATTGCTACAACATCGGCAATATCAACAGAGTTATCGTTATTTGCATCGCCCCTGAGAGTAGGCGAAAGACCTACAACTATTGAACAGTCCTGATAATTGCTGAAAGCGTATTTCTGCATTGACGAATCCTGTTCGCAGTCAGTGAACTGGTCGGTATCAAGAAACCAGAAATTACATTTATATTCATCACCGACTTGTGCATCATCGGGAACAATCATATTTATTCCTATAACGACACCGTCTTTTCCTATGTTTTTATCGGAAAATGTTGTAACAAACACGCAGTTCTGCTGACGTGAAACATAAGGCGATATGTCGGGAACATCGGGATTATTCTTTACAATGTTATTATTAATATCCTCGCCTGTTCTTGAAAATACATTAAGCATCAGGCTCTCAACGGCTTCACCGTTAAAATAGTATATACTTCCGTCACCTTCACTGCCTTCGGGAGTAAGTCTTGAATCATAGTTGAAATGTATTCCCGATGTACTCCATCCGCTTCCTCCTGATATTTCGTAAGTTACGCATACAGTTTCTCCTGCAACGGCTTTATATTTTTCCTGACCGTTTGCTCTTAGCTTAAGAACAGGATTTCCGGAAGCATTCGTATTCATTGCCGGAGCTGTAAGAGTTTCCGCAATAAGAATACATGGGATTATATATATAAATTTTTTAAGTTTCATAAAAAACAAACCTCCGATTATTTTACTTCTTTAATTATAGCATGTAAAATTTGTTTTGTCCACAAAAAATCCCGATAATTTTTATTGACTTTAAGAAAAAAAAAGTTTATAATAAAATGTATATATCATCTGTTTTTCCGCATAATTAATTCTGAAAGAAAATATTATTCAGAAACGGAGATATATATGAAATCAAATCAGGATAATCAGGATTTTTTTACTATGCCCGATGAAAATCAGAATAATGACGATTCACAGAGCAAAGCCGGACAGCGTAACGATGAGGCGGAGCTTATCGAAAAAATGGGCGAGGTTATTTCTCAGAATGCAAAGCATCTTATACACTGCCTTAATATAATAGGTCAGGTTGAAGGGCATTATGTTCTTTCTTCACAGAATAAGACTACAAAGTATGAACATGTTATTCCTGCACTTGTCGCAATAGAACAGGACAGGAGCATTGAGGGACTTATAATTATACTGAATACAGTAGGCGGTGATGTCGAAGCAGGTCTTGCTATTGCGGAGCTTATTGCAGGTATGAAAACACCTACTGTATCGCTTGTCGTGGGCGGAGGTCATTCAATAGGAGTACCGCTTGCGGTCAGTGCGAAATGTTCCTTTATAGTTCCGTCAGCGTCTATGACTATTCACCCCGTGAGAATGAACGGAACTGTTCTCGGAGTTCCGCAGACACTTTCATATTTTGAAAAAATGCAGGACAGAATAGTTAATTTTGTGATTTCAAACAGCCATATATCTGAAAAGACTTTCAGAAAGCTCCTTATGAATACAAAGGAACTTGTTATGGATATCGGAAGTGTTGTTGAGGGAAAAGATGCCGTTGAAATCGGTCTTATAGACAGACTCGGCGGATTAAGCGATGCTGTTGAGTGCCTTTATGAAATGATTGAAAATTCTGAAAAGCGTTATCCTGATTAGTAATCTATTTTTTTACGGAGGTTTATTATGGAATTTTTGGACGCAGTTATTCAGGGCATTATTCAGGGGCTTACGGAGTTCCTGCCGGTATCAAGTTCCGGACACCTTGCACTTTATCAGCACTATTTCGGTAAATCAGAGGACAGTTCCGGACTTTTTTTCTCGGCAATACTTCATCTCGGAACACTTCTTGCAATAGTTCTTGCTTTCAGAACGGAAATCTGGGCATTGATAAAGGAATTTTTTTCAATGTTCGGAGACTTATTCAAGGGAAAGCTTTTCAGAACAGAAATGAATCCCGAAAGACGTATGATTGTTATGCTTATAGTTTCCTGCCTTGTGCTTGTGCCGTTCATACCTTTGAAAGATGTCATTGAAAAAGTATCGGAAACTTATATGATAGTTCTCGGCTTTCTGTTTATATATACTTCAATTATACTCTTTCTTTCCGACAGATGTACAAAGGGCAAAAAGACAGAGGGCGATATTACTGTAAAAAATGCCCTTACTGTCGGACTGTTTCAGGCAATAGCACTTTTCCCGGGGGTATCACGTTCCGGCTCGACAATTTCAAGCGGTCTTTTCTGCGGATTTTCAAGGGAAATGGCTGTGAGATATTCATTTATCCTCGGAATACCTACAATTCTTGCAGGCTGTCTGCTTGAGGTCAAGGACGCTCTTGAAGCTTCCGAACCTATGGGAAATTTAGCCGTTTATGCAGTCGGTTTTGTAGTTTCTGCTGTTGTCGGAGTATGTGCAATAAAAATGGTAAACTGGATTGTAAAATCCGATAAGTTCACTATTTTTTCAATATATACACTTATTCTCGGTCTCGGAATTATAGGCTATGAGACTGTCAGCAGGTTTGTATAATATATTATATTACATAGAAAGGGTTTCAAAATGGGTGAAAGGAAAAAAAAGGAGTCGCAGGATTCCGAAAAGGAAAAGACTGCTCCCGAAAAAAACGGCGGAAATCATTTAAATTCTGTTATTCTTTTTGCTCTCGGAATACTTTCGGCTCTGCTTATTCTTGTTAAGGGTACTGCCGGCTGGAGAGCTATGCACAACGTTCTGACCGGTATATTCGGAGTTTCCGTTATAGCTGTTCCTGTTCTGTTTATATATATAGCTCTTGTTATTGACAAGAATGAAAAGAAATCCGAACAGGTTGCAAAACAGGTTCTCTGGGGAATAGGTCTGATAGTTCTTTTCAGTTCAGTAATACAGCTTTACTTTATAGGCGATTTTAAAGGCGACAGTTTTTCTGAAGTAATAAATTCACTTTACAGCGGTGGAAAAAAATTAAGGGGCGGTGGAGTTGCAAGTATTGTCTTTGCGGGAATACTTCTTAAATGTTTTGGCGTTACCGGTGCGAGAATAATTGCTGCACTTATAGCATGCGTATTTGCGGTAATGCTTGCGGATATAAGCCTTTATCAGCTTTTTGAATATATTACAAAGCCTTTCAAGGCTCTTGTGAATATCAGTTCAGAATTAAAGGGTAACTGGGAAAATGACTTATATTCCTCTGAATCCGATGATGATGATGATGAACAGTTTAATGAAAATATTCCTCAGGAAGAAGAAAAAACACAGCTTATTGAAGATAAACCCAAAAAAGCTAAAAGAAAAAAATCAGCTCCCGAAAATGATGAGGATATTGTTATTCCGGATTTTATTGATGTTCAGCCGGAAGATATTACAGAATCCGAAAATGTTACTGAAGAAGTTGCGGAAAACGTTTCAGCAGAGGAAAATAATTCCCTTGATGAGCTTATAAGCCGTGCTGCTGAGCCTAAACCGGTTCAGCTTGATTTATTCAGCGATGAAGAAGAAAATATTCTTATTCCGCAAGAAGAAACCAAAAGTTATACGCTTCCGCCCCTTGACCTCCTTACTGTTGTGGATTCATCGGCAAATGCCGAATCCGCTGAAGCTGAAATGCGTGAAAAGGCAGAAATTATTGTCAATACGCTTGAAAGTTTCGGAGTTGTCGTTAAAATAAGCGATATATACAGAGGACCTTCCATAACAAGATACGAAATTCAGCCCGGAGCAGGCATAAAAGTTTCAAGGATAAAGAGCCTTGAAGATGATATTTCACTTTATCTCGCTGCACAGGGTGTAAGAATTGAAGCTCCCGTACCCGGAAAGGCTTGCATAGGAATCGAAGTCCCCAATACTACTAAGGATACCGTTTCAATAAGGGAAATTCTTTCCTCAAAGGAATTCAGAAATTCAAACAGCAAGCTTACTTTTGCGGTCGGAAAGGATATAGCAGGAAATATTATTCTCGGTGACATCGCAAAAATGCCCCATGTAATTATTGCGGGAACTACCGGTTCGGGAAAATCAGTCTGTACACGTTCCATAATTATGAGTATTCTTTACAATTCAACACCAGATGAAGTGAGAATTATTCTTATTGACCCGAAAATAGTTGAATTTAAAGCGTTTGAGGGTATACCGCAGTTGCTTATTCCTGTTGTTACTGACCCGAAAAAATCAGCAGGTGCATTGAACTGGGCAGTCAATGAAATGATTAGACGTTACAAGCTTTTTGCCGATAACGGTGCAAATGACCTTAAATCTTTCAACGATATTGCGGAAAATGATGAGATACTTCAGAAAATTCCGCAGATTGTTATATTTATCGATGAGCTTGCCGACCTTATGCTTGTTGCCGGAAAGGAAGTCGAGGATTATATATGCCGTCTTGCACAGATGGGACGTGCTTCCGGAATACATCTTGTTATAGCTACCCAGAGACCTACTACTGATGTAATTACCGGTCTTATCAAAGCTAATATTCCGAGCCGTATTGCACTTTCGGTAAAGTCACAGGTCGATTCACGTACTATTATTGATATGGCAGGAGCTGACAAGCTACTTGGTAATGGTGATATGCTTTATTATCCTATCGGAGCATCAAAGCCCGTAAGAGTTCAGGGGTGTTTTGCATCTTCAAAGGATATTGAAAGAACCGTTGAATTTGTAAAATCACAGCTTTCCGAAGAATACGATAACAGCATTATTAAGGCAGTCGATGATTTTGTGCCTGCTGTCAAGGAAAAGGATAGTTTTGACAATTCACAGGGAAATGCTACTGATGAGGATATAATCGAACAGGCTATTGCGGTAGCTGTTGAAAACGGTCAGCTTTCAACATCGATGTTACAGCGTAAATTAAAATTAGGATATGCCCGTGCTGCGAGAATTATGGACGAACTTGAGGAAATGGGTGTTATAGGTGCAAGTGAAGGTGCTAAGCCCCGAAAGGTTCTTATGTCAAAACTGCAGTTCGATGAAAGACGTGCAAGAAAACTTTAGCCGGAGTTAACCGGAGGGGACTCCGCCCCCTCCGTAACCTCCCCCGCAAGCCTTTCGAAAAAGGCTTGACCGAAAACTTTTTTTACTGGAGTATTTTTTATGAATGGATTTTTACCCGTTACCGTTGAGGAAATGCATGAACTTAATATAGAACAGTTCGATTTTATATATGTTACCGGTGACGCATACGTTGACCACCCGAGTTTCGGTGTTGCTATTATATCAAGACTTCTGGAATCACTCGGCTTTACTGTCGGAATAATTTCACAGCCTGACTGGAAATCCGATAAGGATTTTAAAAGATTCGGATTGCCTAAGCTTGCTTTTTTAGTTACGGCAGGAAATATAGATTCAATGGTTGCACATTATACTTCCGCAAAGAAAAAGCGTTCCGATGATGCCTATACAGCAGGAGGTGTTGCCGGAAAGCGTCCCGACCGTGCTGTAACAGTTTACTGCCGTAAAATACGTGAGATTTTCGGAGATGTTCCTATTGCAATAGGCGGTCTTGAAGCGTCTTTGCGTAGATTTGCACATTATGATTACTGGGACGATAAAGTCAAACCGTCTGTCTTGATTGAAAGCGGTGCGGATTTGCTTATGTACGGTATGGGCGAACATCAGATTGCCGAACTTTCAAAGAGACTTGCGGACGGTGAAGATATACATAATATTCATGATATAAGAGGTACATGTTATCTGACTGAACCTGTCAGTACTCCGATAGGGTGTGCGGAATGTCCGAGCTTTGAGCAGGTATCAGAGAATAAAGAGGCTTATGCAAGGGCTACACGTATTCAGTACGACCAGCAGGACGAAATATATGGTAAAACTGTTATTCAGCGACACGGAAAGCTTATGCTTGTACAGAATCCTCCGGCATACAGTCTCACTCAGGAGGAACTGGATAAAATATATGATTTGCCATATATGCGTAATTATCACCCCTCTTATGAGAAACTCGGAGGAGTACCCGGAATTGAAGAAGTAAAATTTTCGATTACTCACAACAGAGGCTGTTTCGGATACTGCAATTTCTGTTCGATAGCTTTACATCAGGGAAGAAAAATTACTTGCAGAAGTGAAAAATCCGTACTTGAGGAGGCGGAAAAGCTTACGCATATGTCTGATTTTAAAGGGTATATTCACGATGTCGGAGGACCTACTGCAAATTTCAGAAATCCTTCATGCGAAAAACAGCTTAAATCAGGATTATGCAAAGGGAAAAAGTGTCTTGCACCCGAACCCTGTAAGGCTCTTAAAGTTGACCATTCCGAATATCTTGCAATGCTCCGCAAGTTAAGAAAAATTAAAGGAGTAAAACGTGTGTTTATCCGTTCGGGAATACGATATGACTATCTTATGCAGGATAAAAATGATGAATTTATGCGTGAACTTATTAAGTATCATGTAAGCGGTCAGCTTAAAGTTGCTCCGGAACACTGTTCCGCCGTTGTACTCGATAAAATGGGTAAACCTCATATAGAGGCATACAAGGCTTTTCAGAAAAGATTCTACGAAATTACAAAGAGTATCGGCAAAGAACAGTATCTCGTTCCTTATCTTATGTCATCTCACCCCGGAAGTACTCTTAAAGAAGCCGTTGAGCTTGCTTTATTCCTGCGTGACAATAAAATACGTCCCGAACAGGTTCAGGATTTCTACCCCACACCCGGAACTATTTCAACTTGTATGTTCTATACGGGTATCGACCCTTACACTATGGAAAAAGTATATGTTCCGAAAACTCCCGAGGAAAAGGCTATGCAGAGAGCTTTGCTCCAGTACTTCAAACCACAGAACAGGGAAATTGTCAGAAAGGCTCTTTTAAAGGCGGGCAGACGTGACCTTATAGGCATACTGATTCCGGAAAATTCCGGAGCAAATTCAAGGAAAGGTGATTCAGAATGGCAGAAAAATCAAAGAAAAGCAAATCACAGCCGAAATCCAAAGCAAAAGGCAAAGAAAAACCATCAAAAATGAAAACAGTTTGCTATTCGGCAATGGCTGTTATAATCATACTTATATTAAGTATATTTGCTGATGAATTTAATAAAGGCGAAAATAATTCCTCTGGTTCGCTGGGAAGTCTTGAAGTTCATTACATAGATGTAAAACAGGGTGATTGTATTCTTATAGAATCAGAAGGGCAGAATATGCTTATAGACTGCGGTGAAAGCAGTCAGTCCGATGAGGTTACGGCATATCTTCAGGCACATAATATCTCAAAAATAGATTATCTTGTAGGTACTCACCCACATTCAGACCATATGGGCGGTATGAGTACAATTGTTGATAATTTTGAAGTATCAGATTTCTATATGCCGTATCTGCCCGATGATGATATTCCGACTACGAAATATTTTGAAAAACTTCTTTTATCTCTTGAAAATAAAAATATTGAGATAAAAAATCCCGCAGTCGGCGACAAAATTCAGATAGGAAGTGCAGAGGCTGTTGTAATTGCTCCTAATAATAAAGAATACAGCAATACAAATAATTATTCAATAGGAATAATTTTAACTCATGGAGAAAACAGTTTTATATTTACGGGTGATGCGGAGGCATCTGCCGAAGAAGAAATGATTAACAACGGTTTACTTAAGGATATTGACGTTTACAAGGCAGGTCATCACGGAAGTTCAACTTCATCATCGGAAGAATTTCTTGATGTAATAAAACCGGAATATGCTGTTATAATGTGCGGTGAGGGAAATTCATACAATCACCCCAATGATGACGCTATGGAACGTATAAAAAAATACGTTCCGGAGGAAAATATTTTCCGTACAGACCTTAACGGAAGTATTGTTGCCGAATCCGACGGTAAAGCCATAAATTTCAGAACCGAAAGGCAGTGAAAAATCTATGATTGTTGTTGACAGATTTGAGGGGGATTATGCTGTTCTGGAAACTGATTCCGGAATGATTGATGTTGAAAAATCCTGTCTTGCCGATGATATTCGTGAGGGCGATGTTATTATCGAAACAGAAAACGGCTATATCAAAGATTACAATACTACACAGCAAAGACGTGAAAAAATGATTGCTTTGAGAAATAAGCTCATGAAAGGCGGTAAACAATGACGGCAGAGGTTATTATAATAGGCGGAGGAGCTTCTGGTGCATTTGCTTCAATCATATCGGCTCGTATGGGAAGAAAAGTTATTCTCTTTGAAAAAAATGAACGAATCGGCAGAAAACTCCGCATTACCGGAAAAGGCAGGTGCAATCTCACAAATAACTGTACAAATGATGAACTTATGAATAATATTCCCGTAAATCCGAGATTTCTTTACAGTGCATTTTCGGCATTTTCTCCGCAGGATACTATGGATTTCTTTGAATCCCTCGGAGTCCCTCTAAAAACTGAAAGGGGAAGGAGGGTTTTTCCTGTAAGCGACAATGCAAATGATATTGCCGACGCTCTCGAAAAAGAAATGAAAAAATGCGGTGTGAAAATTATTCATGAAACCGTCAAGCATATTATTACTGATGATAATGTATGTACAGGAGTTATCACATCATCGGGAAAGGAATACAATGCACAGTCTGTACTGATTGCAACGGGCGGAAAGTCATATCCTCTTACAGGTTCAACGGGTGACGGTTACAGAATGGCTAAGGAACTCGGGCATACTGTAACTAATATTTATCCCTCACTCGTACCGCTTGTGATACGTGAGAAATACTGCTCCGAAATGATGGGATTATCCCTCCGCAATGTAAATCTTAAGCTTTTTGACCGTGAAAAATGTATCTTTTCGGAACAGGGAGAAATGCTTTTCACACATTTCGGAATGTCAGGGCCTCTTGTGCTTAGTGCAAGCTCTCATATAAGGGATATGCAGTCAGGAAGATACAGAATTTCAATTGATTTGAAACCTGCTTTATCCGAACAGCAACTCGATAAGCGTATTCAGAGGGATTTCACCGAAAATCAGAACAGGGATTTTATTAACGCAATAAGAAATCTTCTTCCGGCTAAGATGATTCCCGTAGCTGTAAGGCTTTCCGGAATAGCTGCTGACAAAAAGGCAAACAGTATCACCAAGGAAGAACGTCATAAATTCGCTGAACTTATTAAGAATTTCAATTTTAATATTGAAAATTTCAGACCTGTTGAGGAGGCTATTATTACAAGCGGTGGTATTCCGGTAAGGGAAATTAATCCGAAAACTATGGAGTCAAGACTCGTTTCGGGACTTTTCTTTGCCGGAGAAGTTATTGACGTTGATGCATACACCGGAGGTTTTAACTTGCAGATTGCTTTTTCAACGGCTTACAGTGCCGGAATAAATATGTAACTCAAGGAGGATTTTTTTATGGACAGAATTATAAATATCGCAATTGACGGCCCTGCCGGTGCGGGAAAAAGCACAGTTGCAAAAAAAGTATCCGCAATGCTTGGATATATATATGTTGATACGGGAGCTTTATACCGTGCCGTTGCACTTTTCAGACTGGAAAACTCTCTTGATAAAAATGAGCTTATCGCAAAGCTTCCGGAATGTCATATTGAACTTAAATTCATTGACGGCGTACAGAAAGTATACCTGAACGGAAAGGACGTTTCGGATGATATAAGACAAAATTCCGTATCTATGGTAGCTTCTGAAACTTCCGCTATTCCGGAAGTAAGGGAATTTCTTTTTGAACTTCAGAAAAAAATTGCTTCCGAAAACTGCGTTATTATGGACGGCAGAGACATCGGAACTGTCGTTCTTCCGAATGCTGATGTAAAAATATATCTTACTGCCTCCGCCGAAGAAAGAGCCAGAAGAAGATTCAGGGAACTTCAGGGAAAACCTGACTGCCCCGATTACAATACACTTCTTGCCGAAATAATTCAGCGTGATAAAAATGATATGAGCAGACCTGTTGCTCCGCTTAAAAAAGCTGATGACGCTTTTGAAGTAGATTCAACTTTGATGTCACTTGATGACACTGTTCAGAAAATTTATCAGATAGTACTTGACAAAATCTGAAAAAGGAGTTATAATTATGTACTACGTTGCAATTTTTCTTGTGAGAATAGCATATTTTTTATGGTACAATATAAAATTTGAGGGCAAGGAAAATATCCCTAAGTCAAAAGGCTGTGTCTATGTTTCAAATCACAGAACCTATGCAGACCCTCCTTTAATAGTTCTCGGTGTTAAAAGAAAGTTTTCATTTATGGCTAAAGAGGAGCTTTTCAGATTCAAGCCATTTGCGGTACTTATAAAAATGCTCGGAGCTTTTCCCGTATCAAGAGGAAAAGGCGATGAAACTGCTATTGAAAATTCCGTCAAGGCTATTGAAAGCGGAAGAAATCTTGTTATTTTTCCCGAGGGTACACGTTCAAAGGACGGAAAACTCGGCAGAGGAAAAACAGGTGCTGCTCTTGTCGCTGCTAAAGCTCATACGGATATAGTTCCTGTCGGAATTATCTTTGAGGGCGAAAAGCTTCATTTCAGAAGTAAAATTATTGTAAGATATGGCAAGCCGATAAGCTCCGAAGGATATTTCGACGAAAATGGTGAACCCGTTCTCCGCAAGCTTGTTAAGCTTAAAAATCAGTATATGGATTCTATCCGTGTTCTGATTGGTCAGGATAATCAGCAGGAGGATAAAAATATTGAGTAATATTACTGTTGCAAAATCCTCCGGATTCTGTTTCGGAGTCAACCGTGCCGTTAAAATGGTTTATGATGAACTCTCAGAAAATACAAGAGTTGCGACATTAGGACCTATTATTCATAATCAGGACGTTGTTAATGATATGGAAAAACACGGTGCAAGAATTATAAATGATGTTTCTGAACTTCAGGACGATGAAGTAATTGTTATTCGTTCACACGGTGTCGGGAAATCCGTATACGATGCAATTGCCGAAAAGGGTAACAGACTTATTGATGCAACCTGTCCTTTTGTTGCACGTATTCACAGAATTGTCGCTGAAAAAACCAGAGAGGGATTTTTTATCCTTATTGCCGGTGATGCAAATCACCCTGAAGTGCAGGGAATTGTTGGTCATTGTGACGAAAATTGCCTTGTTTTTAAGGATAATTTTGAGTTAAAAGCTTTTTTTGAAAAAAAATATAAGAATTTGAAAAAAAAGCTTGCAATTGTCGCTCAAACAACGTATAATATAATAGTATGGGAAAAGTGTTTAAAGGAAATACCCGAAAATGATTCCAATGTCGTTATCTTTGATACTATCTGCAACGCTACCGAAAAAAGACAGTCAGATGCCCGAAGCCTCGCTGAAAAATCCGACCTTATGCTTGTCGTGGGCGGTAAGCACAGCTCCAATACTGTCAAGCTTTCAGAAGTATGCAGTAAGTACTGCAAGGTTCTTCACATTGAGAATGCACGGGAACTTCATTCTTTAAAAATCCCTTTTGCTGAAAATATCGGCATTACTGCCGGTGCTTCAACGCCGGCTTATATAATTAAGGAGGTACAAACCACTATGACAGAGATTTTAAATAATCTTGATGGCGAAAAAGAAATTTTTAACGAGGAGATGATTGACCAGTCCTTTAAAAAGGTACATAATAGAGATAGAGTTACTGCTATTGTTGAAACTGTTAATGATAATGGTATTTTCGTAAGCCTCGGTGCTAAGCAGACAGGCTATGTTGCTCTTGCTGACCTCACTGATGACCCTGCCAAGAAGCCTTCCGATATTGTTTCCGTAGGAGATGAAATCGAACTCATCGTTACTAAGGTTAATGAACAGGACGGAATAATTAATCTCTCAAAGAAAAAGCTTGACGAACAGGCTGGATTTGACAAAATCGTTAAGGCTAAGGAAGAAGGTACTGTTCTTGAAGCTGTTGTCAAGAATGTAGTCAAGGGCGGTGTAGTCGTTTCCTGCAACGGAGTAAGAGTATTTATTCCTGCTTCACTTACAGGTTTTCCGAGAAACGCTGACCTCGAACAGCTTCTCAAGAAAAAGGTTTCTTTCAAAATTATCGAGGTAGGCGAAAACCGCAGACGTGCTGTCGGTTCAATCAAGGCTGTTTCCGATGCTCTCAAGGAAGAGGCTAAGGCTAATTTCTGGGCTAATGCTAAAGTAGGCGATGTATTTACAGGCAAGGTTAAGTCAATTACTTCATTCGGTGCTTTCGTTGACCTCGGCGGTATCGACGGTATGGTTCACGTTTCCGAACTCTCATGGAAGAGAATCAAGCACCCGAGCGAAGTTGTAAGCGTTGGCGATACTCTTGAAGTTTACATCAAAGACCTTAATAAGGAAGAAAACAGAATTTCTCTCGGCTACAAGAAGGCTGAAGATAATCCCTGGGAAATCTTCAAGGCTAACTATAAAGAAGGCGATGTTGTAAAGGTTACTATCGTTTCAATTACTTCATTCGGTGCTTTCGCAAGAATTATTGACGGTATTGACGGTCTTATCCACATCTCACAGATTGCCGACAAGAAAGTTGAAAATGTAAAAGATGTTCTTTCAGTCGGCGATGAAGTGGAAGCTAAGATTATTGCTATTAATTTCGATGAAAAGAGAATCAGCCTTTCAATCCGTGCCGTTGGTGAAGAAAACAAAGATGCTGAATAATCAATAAATAATTTTTCGGACAGCTTTTGCTGTCCGTTTTTTTTCGGAGGGAACTCCGAACCTCCCCCGCAAGCCTTTTGAAAAAGGCTTGACCGAAAACTTTTTTTGATATTTACTTGACAAAATGTAAATTTTGCTGTAAATTATTATTATAAGTATATTGTAACGGAGGGACAATTATGGATATCAAAAAAATTATTGCAGGCGTATCTTCTCTTGCTATGCTTGCAACAGCTGTTCCGGCTGTAAATAATTCCGGAGTTTCTGCAAATGCAGAAAGTTCCAAATACAATTATGCTGAGGCTTTGCAGAAATCCATGTTTTTCTATGAGGTTCAGCAGGCTGGTATTCTTCCGGAATGGAACAACGTTTCATGGAGAGCAGATTCTATGGTTAAGGAGGACGGAACTCCTGCCGATATCGTTGACGGTGGTTGGTTCGATGCCGGTGACCATTACAAATTTACTCTTACAAATGCCTATACCGCATCTGTTCTTGCATGGGGATATATCCAGTATAAAGATGCAGTTGACAAGGCAGGTCTCGGAGAAACTTACAGAAATAATATCCAGTGGGGTCTCGACTATGTTATGAACTGCGATAAGGGTGACAAGGTTATCGGTACAATCGGCGATGCTGATGACCATGTTGTATGGTGCAGTGCCGAAGTTTATATGAGAAAGCACAAGCTTAAATTTGATGACGAAGAACGCCCCTATGATGAAATAACAGACTCAACAACTGTTGCACTTTCAGCCGCCGCTCTTGCTGAAGGTTACATCATATTCAAGGATTCCGACCCCGATAAGGCTGCTGAATACCTTAAGCATGCAAAAAGCCTTTTTGAACTTGCTGACAAGACAAGAAGCAATGATGACCAGGGTGTTCA
The DNA here is from genome assembly GCA_945910815.1 of uncultured Clostridia bacterium. Classification (GTDB taxonomy): domain Bacteria; phylum Bacillota; class Clostridia; order Oscillospirales; family Ruminococcaceae; genus Ruminococcus. The sequence goes on along the minus strand of CAMDZD010000014.1, from coordinate 23,524 downwards.
GAAACAGTTCTATCCTACAACAACATGGGTAGATGACCTTATGTATGCTGCTAACTGGCTCTATATGGCTACCGGTGACCAGAAATATCTTGACCTTTGCGAAAGCGATTATATTCCGAATTTTCCTACTGAAAATCAGTCAACTGACAAGAAATATACATGGGGATTCTGCTGGGACGATACAACTCAGGGTGCGGCACTTCTTTATGCTATAAATACCGGTAAGAAAGAGTGGATTGACCATATTTCTCATCATCTTGATTACTGGATTGACGGTTACGGCGGAAAGCAGGTCGCATATACTCCCGACGGTCTTGCATATCTTATGAACTGGGGTTCACTCCGTCACGCTGCAAATACCGTATGGATTTCTGAAATTGCATGTGATACGATTTTTGCGGGAGATTCAGCTAAGGTTGATAAATATTCAAAATGGGCTAAGAGTCAGATTGATTATATGTTCGGTGATAACGGTCTTGAAATGAGCTATGTTCTCGGAATGGGTGACAAACAGCCTACTGCTTTCCACCACAGAACTGCTTCCGGTATCCACGATGACCACTGGAATGACCTCGGTCAGGAATCAAGCACTGAGGGCTGGCAGACAGAATATGCTCATACTCTTTACGGTGCTTTAGTCGGAGGACCTAACAGTCAGGGTGAATATACAAATAATGTTTCACAGTATGAGTATTCGGAAGTTGCTATTGACTATAATGCAGGCTTTACCGCTTCACTTTGTGCCTTTATCGATGAATACGGCGGTGAAATACTTGCGGACTTCCCTCCGACAGAAACTCCTAAGTGGGCTGAATGGGAAATCGCTGCAACACTTAACGGTCATGGTGACAGCTACACAGAAATTAAAGCGTGGGCTATGAACCATACTGCCTGGCCGGCAAGAGTTGCTGAAAATGTTTCTTATAACTATTATTTTGATGTTTCTGAAATTCTTGATGCAGGTCTTTCTGTTGATGATATAACTGTAAAGAGCAATTCCCAGCAGTATCAGGAGGGTCAGCAGGGTTATGCTACTGTTTCAGGCCCTTATAAATATGAGGGTGACCCTTCCGGAAATACCTACTATGCTAAAATTCAGTTCCTTGACGGCAGAGCTATTATGCCGACAGGTCAGAGCGAACACAGAGATGAAGTTCAGTTCAGAATTTCTATCCCCGATGCTGTAAACGGTCAGTCTACAAAGGGTGCCTGGAATCCCGAAAATGACTGGTCTTATAAAGGCGTTGCAGATGCTCCGAATGACCTTAAATCTGAATCTGCTCTCAATGACCATATAACAATGTATGTTGATGATGTTCTTGTATGGGGCGTTGAACCTGACGGAACAACTCCTTCTGTTACTGAACCTACAAAGCCCTCCGCTACTACTCAGCCTTCTTCTTCAACATCGGGTGAAATACTCTGGGGCGATGCTAATGTTGACAATTCCGTTGATATTGCTGATGCCGTATGCATTGCATCATATGTAGGTGACCCTGACGGCAATGTTCTTTCCGCACAGGGACTTAAAAACGCTGACGTTCAGTCAAACGGTAACGGAGTAAATGCAAGTGACGCTCTTGCTATTCAGCAGTACCTCGCAAATGTTGTAAAATCATTGCCGATTGATTAAATTGTTAAATCAGCAGAGTGCTTTTTAAGCACTCTGCTTTTTTTCGTAAATTTCTGTTGTGAAATATTAACAAAAATTTGCCTTTTGGTTTATTATAAAAGACGAAAATCAAGCAAAATACTTTACTTTTTATTTTGGGTATAATATAATATAATCAACAAGTAAAGCGGTTGTGTGACTGCTTCGCTAATGTAAAAAGCTGTATGCAGAGTGTTAATCTCTGTTATGTGTTTATCTTTTTTTAATTTATTTAGGAGGGTATTTTAAATGCACAAGAAACTTGGTAAAATCATTTCTTCAAGCCTCTTGGCTGCTTCTATGCTTACTACTGCTACTGTAGGCTTTGTTGCTCCTATGAGTGCTTCAGCAGGCAATATGCTCGGTCAGAGTGACTTCGATGAAGGTGTTGGTCTTCCATGGCATACCTGTGAAACTAACCCCGCTAAGCAGACTTTTGATATAAGCGGTGGTACTTACAACGTTACAATTAAAAATAACGACGGCCCTGAGTCAAGATGGGACCTTCAGCTCCGTCACAGAGGTCTTAAAATCCAATCCGGTCATACTTACAAGCTCCACTGGGAAGTTGATGCTTCAACAGCCGGCGAACTTTATACAAAAATCGGCGATTACAGCGGTCAGGTTGAAGTTTGGCACAACGATATGGGTTCAAACGGCAAGGACTTCAATGCTTCATGGGACTGCGTAAAGATTAAGCAGGGCAAGAACAGCTTTGATGCTACATTTACTGCTGACAAGTCTATCGACGTTGCTGAATGGGCTTTCCATTACGGCGGTAAGGGTGAACACCAGGCAGTTGACTGCTTCCCGAATGATACAACCCTTAAATTCGATAACCTTACTCTTGAATGTACAACATGCGGTGATGCATCAGGTGAAGGCTGTAACTTCGATATGACTAAGGAATTCGGCGTTATCACTCCTCACAGCAATGTACGTCTCAATCAGGTAGGTTATTTTGAAAAGCTTAACAAGAAAGCTACTTACATTACAGATACAGAATCTCCTCTCACATATCACGTTCTTGATGCTTCCGGTACAGAAGTTGCTACCGGCAAAACTCAGCCTGTTGGACATGACGAAGATTCATGTGCTGAAGGCGAAATCGCTCACATCATTGATTTCTCTGATGTAACAAAGGGCGGTGAAGGCTATACAATCAAGGTTGATGACGGCACAAAGACTTATACAAACAAGGCTGGCGTTGAATTTGACCTCACAGTAAGCCACCCGTTCAACATTGCTAACACTGTATATGACGGTGTTCTCAGAAATGCTCTTAACTACTACTATCAGAACCGTTCCGGTATTGCTATTGAAGAAGCTTATATCACATCAGGCGATACTAAGACACTTGCTCACCAGAAGGCTCACGACCCTGATATGGCTTATGTTCAGTCTGAATGGGTTAAGTCTTATTCAAGTGAATTTGACGGCGACAAGACATACCAGATTGACGGTACAGGCGGTTGGTACGATGCCGGTGACCACGGTAAATACGTTGTAAACGGTGGTATCTCTGTATGGACTCTCCAGAACCTCTATGAATGGTCAAAGGCTCAGGGTACTGATTCCAAGTTCGCTGACGGTAAGACAATGGCTGTTCCTGAAAATACAGGCGGAGCTCCTGATATTCTTGACGAAGCAAGATATGAACTTGAATGGATGTTCAAGATGATGGTTAAGTCAAGTGACCCTTATTATGGTTCATCAAAGACAGACATGGTTTACCACAAGCTCCACGACCACAAGTGGACAGGACTTGCTACAAGACCTTATGATTATGAAAAGGAATGGGGTACAACACGTATAGTTAAGCCTCCTACGACTGCTGCTACTCTTAACCTTTCAGCTTGTGCTGCTCAGGCTGCACGTCTCTGGACCGGTATCGATGATAACTTTGCTAAGGAATGTCTCGATGTTGCTAAGAGAACTTATGAAGCTGCTAAGAAGAATCCGAAGGATTATGCTCCTATGGACCAGGCTATCGGTGGCGGTGCTTACGGCGATGACTATGTAGATGACGACTTCTACTGGGCAGCTTGCGAACTCTATGCTACAACAGGCGACCAGTCATATTATACAGACCTTTCAAAATATCAGAATAAAGATGCTGACGACAAGGCATTTAGCCTTACAACAAACCTCGGCGGCGGTGAAAACAACGGTTCATTCAGCTCATTCAACTGGGGCTGTACTGCTGGTCTTGGTACACTTTCACTCTATCTCTCAGACAAGACTTCTGAAACAGACAGAGCTACAATTGCTAAGGCTATAACAAAGGCTGCTGACAAGTATGTTGCTAAGGAAGAAGAACAGGCTATGGGTAACCCATACCAGAGTGCTACATTTACTGACCTTGTAAATATAGGCCCTGAACCTGTTACAGGTTATGAATGGGGTTCAAACTCATTCGTTGTAAACAACGCTATCGTTATGGCTTATGCTTATAAGGAAACAGGCGATACAGCATATCTCAACGGTGTTTCAACAGCTCTTGACTATATCTTCGGACGTAACGGTCTCGGATTCTCATATGTAACAGGCTACGGCACATATCACCTCCAGAATCCTCACCACAGATACTGGTCATATGAAGTTGACCCGACATTCCCGATGGCTCCGGCAGGCGTTATGTCAGGCGGACCTGGTTCAGGTATGCAGGACCCATACATCGGCGGTCTCGGATATAAGAGAGGAACTCTTGCTCCGCAGAAGTGCTACGTTGACAGTGCTGAAGCATGGTCTGTAAACGAAGTTACTATCAACTGGAATGCTCCTTTCGCCTGGGCTATCTCATTCCTCGAAGATGAAGCTCCTAAGGCAGGCGAACCTTCAACAAAGCCTTCAGAAGGTGATATTCTCTGGGGTGACGTAAACTGTGACAAGACAGTTGATATTGCTGACGTTGTTGCTGCTGCTGCTTTCGTTGGCGACAGTGCTAACAATGCTGTTTCTGCTCAGGGTCTCAAGAACGGTGACGTTCAGAATACAGGCGACGGTCTTACTGCAAGCGATGCTCTCGCAATTCAGCAGTACCTCGCAGGTGCTATTGAACTTCCTGTTAAGTAATTCTTAAAATCCAACCTTTCTTTCTAATTTATAAATCCGGCGGTGCAGTTAATCTGCACCGCTGTGTTCTTTTTTCTCTATAAAAAATTTTTTCAGAAACACTTGACTTTTAAAAAATATTATGATATAATTGTCTTACCTCTTTCGGAGGTCTTATTTTTGTGTCCTCTGCACTGAGGGAGGCAAACAACCAAGTATTATTCTTTTCAGGAGGTGCCGATAATGAGAGTTAAAGTAACTTTAGCTTGTACTGAATGCAAGCAGCGTAACTACGTTTCAAAGAAAAACAAGAAGAATGACCCTGACAGACTTGAAATGATGAAACACTGCAAGTTCTGCAGAAAACATACTCTTCACAAAGAAACCAAGTAATCGGAGGTCTTTTTCGTGGCTAAGGAAAAAAAAGAAAAAACTACCAAGGAAAATAAGACTTCGGACAAGTCCAAAAAACCAAACAAGGTTGTTAAGTGGTTCAAGGACTTGAAAATCGAATTCAAAAAAGTAACGTGGGCAAGCTGGAAAACTACCCGCAACAATACTTCAGTAGTTCTCACTACTGTTGTTCTTCTGAGTGCTTTCGTTGGTCTTCTTGACTGGGGTCTTCTTACAGTCATGAATTTAATCTATAACCGCTAAGGAGGATTCACTATGGCAGAATCAGCTAAATGGTATGTCATTCATACCTATTCGGGCTATGAAAAAAACGTCAAGGAGAATATAACCAAGGTTGTAGAAAACCGTAAGCTTCAGCACCTTATTCAGGAAGTAAAAGTTCCTATCGAAAAGGTCACTGAAATTTCCAACGGTAAGTCAAAAGATGTTGAACGCAAGGTTTATCCCTGCTACGTTCTTATCAAAATGGTATATACCGATGAAACATGGTATATCGTAAGAAATACAAGAGGCGTTACCGGTTTCGTAGGCCCTGCGTCAGAACCAACTCCGCTTTCCGAAAAGGAAGTTGAGGCTCTCGGCGTTGAACTCAATTCCGTTGAAGTCGACTATAAGGTCGGCGATGTCGTTAAAATCAACGGAACTTCAATGGACGGTCTGACCGGTATTGTTCAGAGTATTGACTATGACGGCAAAACTGTTGATGTTCTCGTTTCAATGTTTGGCCGTGAAACTCCGACTACACTTGCTTTAAATCAGGTTGTAAGTCTGGACAGCTAATTTAAAATTATCAAGAAACCTTTATTGGTTTCGTTACTGCATTATTATGGAGGTGCGAATTAATGGCACAGAAAGTTGTTGGCTACATTAAGCTTCAGATTGCAGCAGGTAAGGCTACTCCTGCTCCGCCGGTAGGTCCTGCTCTTGGTCAGCACGGCGTTAATATCATGGCATTTACAAAGGAATTCAATGAAAGAACTAAAAACGATATTGGTCTTATCATTCCGGTTGTTATTACCGTTTATGCTGACCGTTCTTTCACTTTTGTAACAAAGACTCCGCCCGCTGCCGTTCTTATCAAGAAGGCTTGCAATATAAACAGCGGTTCAGGTACACCTAACAAAACTAAGGTTGCTACTATTACTAAGGAACAGGTTCAGAAAATCGCTGAACAGAAAATGCCCGACCTCAATGCAGGTTCTCTCGAAGCTGCTATGAGCATGATTATGGGAACATGCCGTTCAATGGGCGTTACTGTTGCTGAATAATTCAGGATTTAACCAATCCCATATGGTGGGAGGAAAATTCCGCTAACCGGTTCTGCGTTCAAGCAATCCGGTATTACCACTTAAACAGGAGGATATATTTAATATGAAACATGGCAAGAAATATGTTGACAGCTTAAAGGCTGTTGATACTTCAAAGTCCTATGAGCCGACCGAAGCTCTTGATTTGGTATGCAAAAACGCTAAGGCAAAGTTCGATGAGACTATCGAAGCTCATATCCGTCTCGGCGTTGACTCAAGACACGCTGACCAGCAGGTAAGAGGTGCTGTTGTACTTCCTAACGGTACTGGTAAAAAGGTCAGAGTATGCGTTTTCTGTAAGGAAAATAAATATGAAGATGCCAAGGCTGCCGGTGCTGACTATGTAGGCGGTCAGGATTTGGTTGACAAGATTATGAAGGAAAACTGGATGGATTTCGACGTTGTTGTTGCTTCACCTGATATGATGGGTCTTGTAGGTCGTCTCGGTAAGGTTCTCGGCCCCCGTGGTCTTATGCCTAACCCTAAGGCCGGTACTGTTACTCCCGACGTTGCTAAGGCTGTTTCTGAAGCTAAAGCCGGTAAAATTGAATACCGTCTCGACAAGACAAATATAATTCACTGCCCTATCGGAAAGGCATCTTTCGGTACTGCCAAGCTTGAAGAAAACTTCACAACTCTTATGGAAGCTATTGTTAAGGCTAAGCCGGCTGCTGCTAAGGGTACTTATCTTAAGTCATGCACAGTTGCATCAACTATGGGTATCGGAATTTCAGTTGCTACTACTAAATTCGGTGCATAATTGAATCAATGAACTTCAAAGGCTGTCCCTTTATGGACAGTCTTAAGTTTTTTGAAAAAAATTTCGGAAAATACTTGACAAATCCGATTTTTTGTGATATAATAATCAGCGTTGTGGGATTTCTCACTTATATCGTATTCTAAAGACAGCAGGCAAGTGAACTTTTTTCACAGGAAGTCCTGCCGAGGAATTGCAATTGAAATCATCGGTTTTTATTGTCCTTTCTCGTTCTGTCGGGTAAGGATTTTTTATTGCTCTGAATACGATTTATAATTTATTCGGAGGTGAATTTTTTATGCCAAGCGAAAAGGTTCTTGAATCCAAAAAGGCTAAGGTTGAACAGCTTACCGAACTCCTTAAAGGTTCTGTATCAGGTGTTATCGTTGACTACAAGGGTATCACTGTTGATGAAGATACACAGCTCAGAAAGGAACTCCGTGAAGCAGGCGTTAAGTATTTCGTAGAAAAGAATACTATGCTCAAGCGTGCTTTCAATAATATCGGTATTGAGGGCTTTGATGAAGTTCTCAACGGTACTACTGCTATCGCTCTCTCTGCTGACGACCAGACTGCTCCTGCAAGAATCCTCGGAAAGTTTGCTGAAAAGGACGAAAATAAGTTTAATCTTAAAGCAGGTTTCGTTGAGGGTGTCGTTTATGATGCAGCAGGTGTTCAGAAACTTTCAAAGATTCCATCAAAGGACGTACTTCTTGCACAGCTCGTCGGCTCACTTCAGGGTCCTATCCAGAAGCTCGCAGCTACACTTCAGGCTCTTGCAGACAAGAAGAACGAAGACGAAGCAGCTTAATTTTATTTGTCTGCTTCCCGTGTACTATTTTATTAATATTAAAATTTAAAGGAGATTATTATCATGGCTTCAGAAAAAATTACAAAGTTTATTGAAGACATCAAGGCTCTTTCAGTTCTTGAACTCGCAGAGCTTGTTGATGCAATTCAGGAAGAATTCGGCGTAACAGCTGCCGTTGCTGCTGCTCCTGCCGGTGCTGCTGCTCCCGCAGAAGCTGAAAAGACAGAATTTGACGTAGTTCTCGCTTCATTCGGCGATGCTAAGATGGCTGTTATCAAGGCTGTTAAGGAAGCTCTCGGACTCGGACTCAAGGAAGCTAAGGCTGAAGTTGAGGCTGCTCCTAAGGCTCTCAAGACTGGCGTTTCAAAGGCAGAAGCTGAAGAACTCAAGACAAAGCTCGAAGCTGCCGGTGCTACTATCGAACTCAAGTAATTTTATTTATTAAGAGTTTATTAGAAGTATGTTTGCGGACTGTACTGTATTTATTTACAGTACAGTCTTTTTTGCTCTCTGCTGATTTTTTTGTACTTCAAAAAATATAATCCGTCAGTATTAACAGATTATTTATCATTGAAAAAAGTTTTTTGATGATATATAATAAATACAGTGATTAAGAGAAATTGAAAGTTGGAAAACTATTATTAAATTAAGTAAGGAGTAATTCGTTATGGAAAATAAAAATCTTAAAAGAAAAATTGCTTCACTTGCAACTGCAACTCTTATGCTTGCAGGTTTCGGTGTTGCAACTGTAAACACTACCGGAAATATGTATATCAACAACAAGATGATGACTGCATCTGCTGCAAGCAGTGTTGCAATTACTGAAAGTGCAGGCTATGCTGAAGGTGCTTATGCTTGTTGGTCTCCTGTTGACGGTGCAACCGGATATAACGTTTACTGCGACGGCGTTCAGATTGATTCAATGCTTATCAGACAGTATTCAGGCTATTTCAGAGCCGATGCAGTAGGACTGAAAGCCGGAAATCATACACTTAAAATCGTTCCTGTTATAGGCGGCAAGGAAGATTCCTCAAAGAGTGCCGAAAAATCTGTTACTTCCGAGGCTCACGACCGTTCCGGATTTGCTTTTGTAAATGGTACTTCTTCCGGTGCTTATAACGAGGACGGCACACTCAAGAGCAATGCTCTTGTTGTTTATGTTACAAACGATAACAAGGATACTGTTACTGCAAAGCTTAACGTTGAGGGTAAAGGCGAAGTTGATTGCGTTGGTCTCCAGAATATCGTTCTTGGCTACAAAAAGGGCAAGGAAACAAGACCAATGGCTATCAGAATTATCGGAAATATTACTGACCCCGCTGTTCTTACAAAAGGTGATTTCTATCTTGATACCGTAACAGCAGGTATGACTATTGAGGGTATCGGTAACGACGCTACTCTTAACGGATTCGGCCTTGTTATGAAAAACTGTTCAAACGTTGAAGTAAGAAATCTCGGCTTTATGAACTGCGACAGCTCTGAGGGTGACAACTGCGGACTCCAGCAGAAGAATAATCACATATGGGTACATAACTGCGATTTTTTCTATGGTGATGCAGGCTCTGATGCTGACCAGGTTAAGGGCGACGGTGCTTTGGATACAAAAACATCATCATATGTTACACACTCATACAATCACTTCTGGGATAACGGAAAATGTAATCTTCAGGGTATGAAATCCGAAACAACAGAAAATTATATCACATATCATCACAACTGGTATGACCACTCCGATTCACGTCACCCACGTATCAGAACATGTACTGTTCATATCTACAACAACTACTACGACGGAAATGCTAAATACGGTGCAGGCGTAACAATGGGTGCTTCAGCGTTCGTTGAAAACAACTACTTCAGAAACTGTAAATATCCTATGCTTGCTTCTATGCAGGGTTCTGATATCGCAGGCGAAAATACAGGCACATTCTCCGGTGAGGACGGCGGTATAATCAAGGCATACGGAAACTATATGGAAGGTCAGAAAGGCTTTATCTCATATCAGGAAGACAATACTGAATTTGATGCTTATGTAGCTTCTTCAAGAGATGAACAGGTTCCTTCTTCTGTAAAGACAAAACAGGGCGGTACAACATACAACAACTTTGATACAAATTCAAGCCTTATGTACAGCTATACACCCGATTCCGCTGAAGATGTTCAGTCAATCGTAACTTCAAAGGCAGGTCGTGTAAACGGCGGTGACTTCAAATGGACTTTCGATAATTCCGTTGATGATACAAGCTATGCTGTAAATGACGGTCTTAAAAAGGCAATTACAAGCTATGATGATTCTATAGTTGCTATAGGTAGCGGATTCAAGGAAGATTCAGGTGATACTCCAACTACTACTACAACAACAACTACTACATCAAAACCACAGACTACAACTACTACTACAACAACCAAGCCGGCAGGTACTACACAGGCTCCTGTTGTTGGTTCAGATGTAATCTACTGCTCACCGACAGGCAGCGGAGACGGAAAGTCTATTAGCAGCCCGACAGATGTTCTTTCTGCTATCAAGTCAGTTAAGGCAGGCGGTACAATTTACCTCCTTGAGGGTACTTACAAATTCAGCGAAATGATTCTCATTGATGATTCATTAAGCGGTACTGCAAACGGTATGAAAACAATATCCGCTTATCCCGGTGCTAAAGTAGTATGGGATTTCTCCGGACAGGGTGCTGCATCTCCCTCAATGAGAGGTATTACTCTTGACGGTGATTACTGGCACTTCTACGGCTTTGAAATTACAAAGGCTGCCGATAATGGTATGCTCCTTTCAGGTAATAACAACAAGATTGAAATGATGGTATTCAATGATAATCAGGATACCGGACTTCAGATTTCAAGATATAATACAAGTGCTGCTACAATTGCAGACTGGCCGTCAAATAACCTCATTCTCAACTGTACATCAAAGAATAACTGCGATGACAAGACTATGGAAAATGCTGACGGATTCGCTGCAAAGCTTACCTGCGGTGAGGGAAATGTATTCGACGGCTGTATGGCTTACAATAACTCAGATGACGGCTGGGATTTGTTCGCAAAAGCTGAAACAGGTCCTATCGGTGTTGTAACAATAAAGAATAGTATCGCTTTCAGAAACGGCTTTACTGAATTTGGTGAGGGTTACGGCGACTGTGACGGTAACGGATTCAAGCTTGGTGGTTCAGGAATAGGTTCAGCTCACATTGTTGAAAACTGTCTCGCATTTGAAAACCTCCACTGCGGATTCACTGATAACAATAACCCGAAACTCGGTACAATCAGAAATTCTACTGCTGTAAACAATAACGGCGAGGGTACTGGCAAACCTAACTTCTCCTGCTACCGTTGTACAGATGACGGCTGTGATTTTGAAAACCTTATGTCATACTATGACTCAAGCGTATTTATGTCAGATTCAAAGCTTGCAGGCGGAGCATCTAATGATAAATATGTAGGTACATATACAAACGGTGTATACTACAACAGCGGTTACTATAAAGTTGATGCTAAAACCAATGTAACAAACGGTGCTAAGATTGGTACTAAGTATGAAGGCCCTTCAGCTTCTGACTTCGTTTCAATGGCAAAAGCTCCGGTACAGGGAACAGATTTCCACACAGCATGGAGAAATGCAGACGGAAGTCTCAATACAAACGGACTCTATGAGACAACAGGAACTTACAAGTCAATGGGTTATCACTTTGACGGTTCTTCTGTAACTCCTCCGACAACTACTGCTACTACTACCACAACAAAGCCAACTGAAACAACTACAACTACCAAGAAACCCGATACTCCCGTTGTTTCAGGCGGATATACACATAACTTCACACTGAACGGTACAAACAGCAGTTTCTATACAATCACAGGTAACCTCTCAACAGGCAAGGGAACAGTAAACTACGGCGACCTTACTCTTACACAGTGCCTCAAAATGGAAACAGCTACAAGTGTTTCATTCAATGCTGATAATGCAGGTACTCTTACTCTTGTATTCGTTGAACCTTCTGCAACTATTAAGGTTGACGGCACAAAGTATACTGCAACAAACGGCATTGTAAATGTTGACCTTTCAGCAGGTTCACACTCAATCACAAAAGCAGATTCAGCTAACCTTTTCTATATCAATTATTCAGTGGAATCCTCATCATCAACAGAAACAGGTCTTAAAGGCGATGCAAACTGCGACGGTTCAGTTGATATAGCTGACGTAGTTTCAATAGCTGCATATGTAGGCGATTCTGCTAACAATACTCTTAAAGCACAGGGAATTATTAACGCTGACGTTCAGGGCAACAACGGTATAAATGCTACTGATGCTCTTACAGTTCAGCAGTACCTTGCAAATATCATTACTTCACTTTAATCAAGATTTCTTCAATCCCTCTTAATTTAATAAAGAGCCGGTATGGGTATATCGGTTCAGCAACCTTTGAAATTACACAGCAAAACGGCGGTACTTTTTTAAAGTACCGCCTTTTGTTTATATTAGATTATTTTTCTTGAGATATGATGATATTATACGGCTGATTATAGTCAGGCAGTTTGTATCTGTTACAGACCATTTTTTAAATCGGTTTATGTAATTATAGGAAATAAGACCTTTTATCCTGTCGTCTTCTGTTATTAGATACTGAACTGTTCCGAAAATATTCTGACTGCTAAGAATTTTAAAAGCCTCATCGGCACGTCCTTCAAGCTCGTTTACATTGTCTATAACGAGAATATTGTCATCGCTGAATTTTTCCGAATACTGTGGATTAAGTATATAGGGTGCATCAAGCTCCGGAGAATCCTTGCTTGAAGCCTTTATTATATCCATTTTTTCACCGCTGAATATACAGATACAGTCAATATCAAATTCAGCTTTTATTTCGTCAAGGAGTATATTTATATCTGGTAAGTTTCCGGAAATAATTCTGTCCGTGAGAGTTCCGATATATTTTATATGTGAATCAAAATTCTGATTTTGTGAGAGATAAGCTATTTTGTGTTCAATATCAGTTTCGATTTTGCCATGTTTATTTGCATCGTATATAACATAGCGGTTTTTGCCTTTTTCCTTTGCTATAAAAAGAGCCTTGTCCGCCTGCATAAAGAGTATATCATAATTATCGCTGTCGGTCGGATATGTTGAAACTCCTATTGAACAGGTTATATTTAAGTTTTCGAGTCTGTTCAGGAATACCTGTTCTGTTTTTGTGCGGATTGCACGGAGTATTCCACGAAGGTCGGTTTCGTCAATGGTTTTTTCAAGAACTATCATAAATCCGCCACCGCTTATTCGTCCGGCAAGTCCTCTTGTACCGATTTCAGCCTTTATTATTCCTGCAATTGTATAAATTACTTCATCTCCGAAAAGATGACCGTATGTATTATTTATAAGAGTGAAATTGTCAATATCAACTATTACGATATTTATATTGTATTTTGGTTTTTCTGAAATGATATTCTGTGCATATTCGGTTATAGCTTTTTTATTGAGGAGTTCCGAAAGCGAATCACGGTTTGAAGCTACTGTGATATTAATATCCTTTGATTTTGATTTTGAGGGAATGACAGTTATTATTCCCATAACCTTTCTGTGTTCTATGTCATTGTAGCGTGTAACTCCGCTGAACTGATTAAATTCAAAGCTTTTTCCGTATGTAAGAATACTTGATTCTATTTCATAGTCAAAGCGGTATGTGCCATTTTTAATATCATTGCAAAGCTTATTGAATGAATCGAGATATTCGGGGCGGACGTATTTCATAGAAACAGCACGTTTCCGCCATGTTTCGAGGTCTTCATTTATCAGGATAATTTCTCTGAAACAGTCAAAAAGATAGATTTTTATTATTTTAGTTTCAAAGCTGTATTCAAATGCAAGGTCATGAGTCATACTCAGAAAGTGCCTGTATTCTCCTATAAGGTATTCACGGTCATAAACAAGAGCTTCAAGAGAGAGAATATCATTAAGAGTTATGTGATACTGATTTGCTGTTTTTTTGACAGATGCAAGAAACCATCTGAATCCGGAGGCTATTCCTTTCATACGCAGGACTATTTTCTGTATATCACCGTTTTCGAGTGATTCAAGAGATTTTCTGAAATTTTCAAAATCGTCCTTGTGTATGGTACGCTGAATTGAGTATGTAACATCATTCCCGAAGTATCTGAAAAATCCCTCATCGGCACTTTGTGTATGAAAGCTTTCATCTGTTATAACCGTTCCGATAGTATAATACTGCTGATTAAGTACGCTGTAATTATTCATTATCCGCAGAATCCGTCCTTTCCCGACACTATTAATCATTATAATTATATCAGCAGAGTCTTGAAAAGTCAAGAATTAATATATTTGTCTGATACATAATTTTTTAACAAAAATACAATAGCTTTTTTTACGGATATGATGTATAATATACTTTAAATAAATTGCTGAGGAGGTTTTTTATGGACAAAAAGGAACTTAAAAAATATCTGATTATAGGAGCTGTTGCCGTCGGAGTTATGGTTGTTATAAAGAATCTGACCTATATAGGCAGTTTCATATCACTTATTTTTACGGCACTGTCTCCGCTTGTAATCGGCTGTGCAATTGCATTTGTATTCAATATATTTCTTTCTTTCTGTGAGAGATATTATTTTCCCAAAAGCAGGAAAAAATTCGTTATATACACAAGGCGACCTGTATGCCTTGTATTTGCAATATGTATCGTAATTCTTGGAATTTTCCTTATAACAAAGCTTGTTGTACCTGAAATTATTGAAAGCTGTAAGGTTCTTTACAATACTATTCCGGATATAGCAGACAAAATAAAGGACTGGGCAGTGAAAAATTCCGGAAATATTCCGGATATACAGAAAAAAATATCGGAACTTGATATGGACTGGGCATCAGTTGCAGAAAATATTGCTAAGTTCCTTACAAGCGGAGCTACCGGAATAATAAGTTCCGTAGCGGGAATAATCGGTTCTTTTACATTAAGCATTACAAAAATAGTTGTTGCCGTAGTTTTTGCAGTATATATACTGTTATGCAAGGACGGTATAAAAACGGGGCTTTCACGCATTAAAAATGCATATCTCAATAAGAAAACTGCTGATAAAATTCAGCATATATTTGATGTCACCAACAAGACTTTTAAAAGCTTTTTTGTCGGTCAGTTTACGGAAGCCGTTATACTCGGAGTGCTTTGCGTTATAGGTATGCTTATACTCCGCCTGCCTTATGCCGTTATGACGGGTACAGTAGTAGGGGTTACTGCACTCGTTCCTATTGTGGGAGCTTTTATAGGAGCTTTTGTCGGAGCTTTTATGATTCTGACAGTAAATCCTATGCAGGCAGTTATATTTATAATATTCCTGATAATCTTACAGCAGATTGAGGAAAATTTTATTTATCCGAGAGTCGTAGGCTCATCAATAGGACTCCCCGGAATATGGGTTCTCGCAGCTGTAACGGTCGGCGGTTCTGTATCGGGTATAATGGGAATGCTTTTAGGAGTTCCGACAGTTGCAGTTATATATAAGCTTGCCTGTGAAAGCCTTGAAAAGAAAGAGGCTGAAAAAAGAATCGGAGTTCCTTCTCCTAAGCCTGAACCACCTGAACCTGATAAGAATAAATCACAGAATAAGGGCAGAAAATAATTAAGTAAGTAAATTATCAGGAGGTTTTTGATATATGGTTTATACAGTTACACTTAATCCGGCAGTAGATTATGCAGTCGGAGTTGAAAATTACAGGGTGGGAGAAGTAAACAGAACTTCTTACGAAAATATCACGGCAGGCGGAAAGGGTATAAATGTATCAGTTATTCTCAGCCGTCTCGGAACTGAAACAACAGCACTCGGCTTTTGCGGAGGATTTACGGGCAGAATGCTTTTGCAGATGCTTGACAATATGGAAGTCAATAATGATTTTATATACGTTCCGGACGGTACAACAAGAATAAATATAAAGCTTAATGCTGATTCCGCTGAAACGGAAATAAACGGTATGGGCTGTAATATTGATACAGAAAGCCTTGAAAGAATGTATAACAGGCTTGATGACCTGAAAAACGGAGATTTTCTCGTGCTTGCAGGAAGTGTTCCGAAATCACTGCCCTCGGATATTTATGTAAGCATTGCGGAAAGGGTTCAGAAATGCGGAGTTAATACTGTTATAGATGCCTCGGGGGATTTGCTTGTTAAGTCTCTTGAGCTTAAACCATTTCTTATAAAGCCTAATAATTTTGAACTCGGCGAAATTTTCGGAGTAAAAATTGATTCACGTGAAAAGGCTCTTGAATACGCAAAGAAAATTCAGAAAATGGGTGCTTTGAATGTTCTTGTATCGCTTGCCGGAGAGGGTGCTGTACTTGTATGCAGTAACGGTGAAACGTTCAGCAGTCCCGCACCGTCAGGAAAAGTACAGAATTCAGTAGGTGCAGGGGATTCAATGCTCGGCGGATTTATACATGGATATATGAAATCAGGAAGTTTTTCCGAGGCTTTTCGTTTCGGAATTTCTGCCGGAAGTGCCACGGCTTTTTCAAAAACGCTTGCAATGAAAGATGAAATTATGAATATTTTTCAGAAACTCAATTTTAACTGAATAATATGTGTAAATTACTAAAAAATCGAAGTAAAATTTGTGAAAAATAACGGTAAAATTTGTGATTTTTTCAGAAAAATATGCGTTTTTATCTTTAAAATCCGGCAGATACTACAAAAATATAATAGTTTTGTTGAATTTTTAAGTCGTTTCTTAACGTAATTTGCACAATATATCACTTTTGATATATCTACTATGCTAATTGTCTATATAATTGATATTGACAAATGGGGTGCTTTTATGATAATATATAGGTGGAAAGAAAATTGTCTGATTTATTCAGATGCTTTTCAGGTTAATTTATAATATAAGGAGATTTTTTCAACTATGAAGATTGATTTTTCAAAGGTAGAAGCTTGGAACGGTTTCACCCCCGGTCACTGGGTTGACAATATCGATGTACGTGATTTTATCCAGAAAAACTATACACCCTATGACGGCGATGCATCTTTCCTCGCTGAACCTACCGATGCTACAAAGACACTCTGGAATAAGGTTCTTGACCTTATGAAACAGGAAAGAGAAGCCGGCGGTGTCCTCGATATGGATACTAAGGTTGTTTCCTCACTCGTTTCACATGGTGCAGGCTATATCGAAAAAGACCTTGAACAGATTGTCGGACTCCAGACAGACAAGCCTTTCAAGAGAGCTTTAATGCCTTACGGCGGTCTTAATATGGCTGTTAAGGCTTGCTCTGACAACGGCTATGAAGTTGATGACGAAATCAAACATATCTTTACAGAATACCGCAAAACTCACAATCAGGGCGTTTTCGATGTTTATACTCCCGAAATGCGTGCTGCAAGAAGTAACAAGATTCTTACAGGTCTTCCGGACGCTTACGGCAGAGGAAGAATTATAGGCGATTACAGACGTGTTGCCCTCTATGGCGTTGACAGACTTATTCAGGACAAAAAGGCTCAGAAGGATTTCTATACACGTCCTATGACTGAAGAAAAAATCCGTGCAAGAGAAGAAATCGCTGACCAGCTCCGTGCTCTTGAAAACCTCAAGAAAATGGCTGAAATCTATGGCTGCGATATTTCAAAGCCTGCTACAACTGCCAAAGAAGCTGTTCAGGCTCTTTACTTCGGTTACCTTGGTGCTGTTAAAGACCAGAACGGTGCTGCAATGTCTATCGGACGTACTTCAACATTCCTTGACATCTACTTTACACGTGATATCGAGAGAGGAATCCTCACTGAAGAACAGGCTCAGGAACTTATTGACCACTTCATCATGAAACTCCGTCTTGTACGTTTCGCAAGAACTCCTGAATACAATTCACTCTTCTCAGGTGACCCGCAGTGGGTAACAGAATCTATCGGCGGTGTAGGCGTTGACGGCAGACATATGGTTACTAAGAACAGCTTCCGTTACCTCCACACACTCGAAAATCTCGGCACATCTCCTGAACCGAATATGACTGTTCTCTGGTCAACAAGACTTCCTCAGGGATTCAAGGAATATGCTGCTTCTATCTCTATCAAGACTTCTTCAATCCAGTATGAGAATGATGACCTTATGCGTGTAACTCATGGCGATGACTATGCTATTGCTTGCTGTGTATCTTCAATGAGAGTCGGCAAGGAAATGCAGTTCTTCGGTGCAAGAGCTAACCTCGCTAAATGTCTCCTTTACGCTATCAACGGCGGTGTAGATGAAAAGACAGGTGTTCAGGTAGGCCCTAAGTACCGTCCTTTTGAAGGCGAATACCTCGACTACAAGGAAGTTATTGAAAAGTATGACGATATGATGACCTGGCTTGCAGGTCTCTATGTTGATACTCTTAACTGCATTCACTATATGCACGACAAGTACTGCTATGAAAGCCTCCAGATGGCTCTTCACGACAGAGAAGTAAAGAGATATTTCGCAACAGGTGTTGCAGGTCTTTCAGTAGTTGCAGACTCACTCTCCGCTATCAAGTATGCTAAGGTTAAGGTTATCCGCAAGGACATCGAAATCAAGAACAAGAAGGGCGAAGTTACCGGTGTTGCAAAGAATGTTGCTGTTGATTACGAAATCGAAGGCGACTTCCCGAAATATGGTAACAACGACGACAGAGTTGACGATATTGCCGTTGAAGTTCTTGAAAAGTTCATGAACAAGGTTCGTCAGCAGCATTGTTACAGAAACGGTGTTCCTACAACATCAATTCTCACAATTACTTCAAACGTTGTATACGGAAAGAATACAGGTTCTACACCTGACGGACGTAAGCTCGGTGTACCGCTTGCTCCTGGTGCTAACCCGATGCACGGACGTGATACCCACGGTGCAGTAGCTTCACTTTCATCAGTTGCAAAGCTTCCTTTCACAGATGCTCAGGACGGTATTTCAAATACATTCTCAATCATTCCTGACGCTCTCGGAAAAGATGCCAAGGTATTCATGGGCGACCTCGATATTGATTCAATCAAGTAAGAGGCGTATTATCTATGGATAAAAATAACGAAAAAAACCGTTCCGCAGAGCTTGCCGATATGATTGACAAGCTCATGGGGCAGGGCAACAATACAGTCAATGTCAAGACTTCTGAAAACGGAGAATATAAAGTTGACGGAATCAAGGTTAAGACCTTCAATACCACAGACTGCGGTATAAAGGGAGCCTGCTGTCAGCCTACTGAACTCCTTGAAGAACTTGCAGACGACTGATTTATAAATTATATTAAGGAGGACTTAACAATGGCTAATGTTAATCAGAAACAGGTTGAAAACCTCGTTGGTATGCTCGACGGCTATGTAGAAAAAGGTGGTCATCACCTCAATGTAAATGTTTTCACAAGAGATACACTTCTTGACGCTCAGAAACACCCTGAAAACTATCCTCAGCTTACTGTAAGAGTTTCCGGCTATGCCGTAAACTTCATCAAGCTCACTAAGGAACAGCAGGACGACGTAATTTCAAGAACATTCCACGCAAGCCTTTAATCTGAATTTTTTAATTTCTGAATAAGGGGGAGACTCTCCGGAGTCTCCCTTGAATTTTATCCGGAGGGTTGATAATTTTTGAAAAATTTTTTAATATCATATCTTGCATATTCGTTTGCGTCGGGTATGCTTATTTCAATGGGCGGAGTTGTATATCTTTCGTGTGATAACAAGTACCTCGGAGCTATGCTTTTCGGACTCGGATTATATACTATAATACAGTTCGGATTTTATCTCTTTACGGGAAAAGTCGGATATATTGCGGATAAAGGCGTAAAATACATACCGGAAGTATTGCTTATATTAGTGGGAAACTGTATAGGAACTGCTGTAACAGCACTGCTTGTAAATCTTACAAGGTTCGGAGATAAAATTTCCGAAAAAGCGTATACTATTATGGAGGGCAAGCTTGCAGATACTCCGGCGAGTGCGTTCATACTTGCAGTTTTCTGCGGTATGCTTATGTATATTGCAGTTGAAAATGCGTCAATCAATAAAAAGACAAATTCAGATACGGCAATTCTTGCGGGAACTCTGCTTGCAATAATGGTATTTATTATTTCGGGATTCAATCACTGTATTGCGGATATGTTCTATCTTTTTGTGTCAGGAAATTATAAATCCAGTGCTGTAATTTATTTTGTACTTGTTATTCTCGGAAACTCCGTCGGCGGAATGACACTCCCTTTTATACGAAAACTCGGAGCATTGAATAATCAGAAGAAGGTGAAATAAAATGAACGGATATATACATTCAATCGAAAGTTGCGGAACTGTTGACGGTCCCGGTATAAGATTTGTTGTATTTGTGCAGGGCTGTCCTATGAGATGCCTTTACTGTCATAATCCTGATACATGGGATTTCAAGAAAGATAATCCCATGACTGCTGATGAAATTCTTAAACAGTATGACAACTGCAGGGAATTTTTTAAAAACGGCGGTATTACCGTTACCGGCGGTGAACCTATGGCACAGATTGATTTTCTTACGGAGCTTTTCAGAAAAGCCAAAGCAAAGGGTATTCACACATGCGTTGATACTTCCGGAGCAACTTTCAACAGAGATGATACATCAAAAGTCGATGAGCTTATGAAATATACTGACCTGATTATGCTTGATATAAAGCATATCGATGATGAGGAGCATAAAAAGCTTACCGGCAGGAGCAATAAAAATATTCTTGACTTTGCACGCTATCTGCATGAGAATAAAAAGGAACTCTGGATTCGCCATGTAGTAGTGCCGGGTATTACCGATAAAAGAGAATATCTCCTTAAGCTCGGAGAATTTCTTGCCGGTTTGAATAATATTACAGCTCTTGACGTTCTGCCGTATCATGATATGGGAAAAGTAAAATATGAAAATCTCGGCATAGATTATCCCCTTAAAGATGTTGAACCGCTTTCAAAGGAAAAAGCAGTTGAAGCACGTGACATAATTATTGAGGGAATAAGAAACAAGCACCGCAGAGACAGTGCCGATAAATAATTTCAGGGCGGACACCGTCCGCCCGTAACGGTCAAAAAAAGTTTTGGAGGTTTTAATTATGGCTGAAATTGAAAGCTGGGAAGAACTTTATAATCTGCCCTGTTACTTCACCGAAGATATGCGAAAAAGATACCTCAACATAATATGGGAAAATTACTGGTGGGAGGTCTATGACGAATACGGCAGAATGATAGAGGAACACTATGGCAATTCCTACTGGTATATACATTACGATGATTACAGACACTGCCAGACATTCATCTCATTTGACCAGGAAACTTCACGCAAATCAAAAACATGCTGGAAATACTGTCCGTGGGATTACATAAACCCGAAAATTGACCGTTTTGACCACGAAAAAATTGACGAGCATTGCAGAAAATATCCGAAACTTGAACCATATGTCAGAAAAAATAAAAAGCGACAAAAGTAAAAAAAATCCCTTGTCATAAGAGGCAAGGGAATTTTTGTAATTATTCTTCAATATTGGTTGTTTCGGATTCAGATGTTTCCGGCTCTGTCGGAGCTGAAGTCGGTGCAGGAGACTGACCGTCACCCTCAAGATATACGGTAACTATAAAGCCGTCTGAATTGTTTCCGGAGATTGTATATTTTTTTCCGGACGGTACGGGGATATATGTATTTTCGTTGCTGTCGTCGGATTTTACGAAATATACTTCGCATTTATTATCTGCATCATACTGTATTTCGAGGTGCTGTGACTCATAGGGGAATGTGGTTCTTAAAAGCTCCGTATATTCTTCAAGAGTGAGATTATTCTGTGACATATAGTAAGCATGGGGGATTCCGACATATCTGTAATGCCACGGTTCATACTGAATCTGTGTTACAGCGGTTTTGTCCTTGGGGTATCTTAAAATTATACCGTATTCCCAGCAGTGTTCATCAATCCATGCATAATCTCCCTGACCGTCATAATCCCATGTAGTGGCGGTTGTAAGGTCGCAGGCATAACCTGTCTGATGTTCGCTGAATCCGGCTTTAGCAACTCTTTCGGAAGTTTCAAGACCTGTTTCGGCAAGGTCAGCGTCATAGAGTGCCTGCTGTTCCTCGGTTGTGCGGTATCCGTCAAGAATTACAACGTCATCAATCTGCTTTTCGGTGCTGAATCTTTCAAGCATATCCGCAAGAGCATTATAGAAAGCAGGTCTTAACTGTACACTGTCATCAGAACCCGCAAAGCCTTTTCTTTGCTCCTCATTGATTTTAGCAGTTACGCTTACAAGTTCCTCATTAAATCCATAGTATTCAGTGTCGTTGTTTACAAGAATGAGTTCGCCTTCAAATTTCTTTGCAGTAGGGTATTCAACACTTTCATAAATAATTTTGTCGGGGCCTTCCGGAACAGGTTCTGTTGTATCCTCCGGAGCAGATATTTCTATAAAAGGCGATGCCGGAACGGCTTCGGTATGGTCATAGGTAACTTTCAGCACATAAACTGCTGAAACTATTGCCACCGTAGCAATACAGATTTCAGTAACAATGCGTGTTTGTCTTATGCTTTTGCTTTTGTTTTTTGTCTTTTTAGCCATATGAAAAACTTCCTTTCTGTGAATTACACATAATAAATTTTTTTCAGCTATTATTATAGCACACATTCCGAAAAAAAGGAACAGGGGTAAATATTACTTTGTGAATTGTATACAATAATTTTTTGGTTTTAGTGTTGTTTTTCACAATTTTTTCTTAAACACTTGATATTTAATCCGGAAAGTGATATAATTACATGTGAACGATTTGAAAACAAGTATTTTGTTATTTGAAAATGCAATAAGAACCGGAGTGATAATTATGAAGTGTCCCAACTGCGGAACAGAAAACGAAATTACTTCAAACAGAAAATTCTGCGTTAAATGCGGTACTAATCTGATGAATCCCGATGAAGTCAATATTGAACAGGTCGATTTCGGGGGATACCATAACGAAGAAAACAATGAAAATTTTAAAATAGGTCAGGGAACTTTCAAAATAAATGACAGAACACCTCAGACTGCCTCAATGTTTGTTTCATCAGAAGAACTTAATCAGTCATATGATGATTTCGATGATGAACCGTATATTCCTCAGCTTGATTCCGAAAGGGTAAAGCTACCCGAACAGGCGGAAAATCCACCGTCACCGCCCGAACAGCAGATGCCTAATTCCAGTATGTTTCCTCAGCAGGGAAATAATAATATGATGTATCCTCAGGGAATGAATCCATATATGCAGAATATGTACGGATACGGTCAGCCAATGATTCAGACGCAGTTTGTCGGATATGATGCGAACGGTATGCCAATGTATGCCCAGATAATGATGATACCGCAGTTTGTCGGATATGATATGAACGGTATGCCTGTATATATGCCAATGCCGGTATATCCTCAGAGTTTTCCGAATAATATGCAGAATCCGCAGATGTTCCCGAACGGAATGCAGACACCTCCGCCGAATATGCAGAATCCACAGATGTTCCCGAACGGAATGCAGACACCTCCGCCGAATATGCAGAATCCACAGA
>CAMDZD010000013.1 GCA_945910815.1 uncultured Clostridia bacterium | reverse complement strand
TATATCACTTATGAATCTGTTTGTCAAAATCAAATTATTTTATGCGTTCACTATAATAACGGCACGGAAATAAAATTCCGTGCCGAAAATTTTTTCAGATTTTCATATTTTTCCACTTGACTTGCAGTTGAAATGCGGATATAATATTTTTATGGAAAAAATTTTTCCTGAAAAATATAAAGAAAAGTGAGGACAACACTAATGAAAAACTATATCAAAGGAATAACAGCAGTTATTACAGCTTTATGCAGTATGGCTTTACCGTCAGTGAGTGCATATTCCGCAACTGTTGATGACTGTGCCGAAGTTGCGAGAAGTTACGGCGTATCAGAATCGGCAATACAGTCGGCATATAATGCCTACTATGCGAATCCGGAAAAATATACTTCTGAAGATTTTGATATTATAATTGATACGCTTCACCTTTACGGAACAGATTCCGATTCAATGATTAAGGCATATTTCGGAATAACTGATACACCATCCGAACCGTCAGAAGAACCGGTTCAGACTGAAACAACCGTCTCTGAAAGCAGTCAGGCAGGAGCAGTAACAACAGAAACTACAACAAAATCCGAAACGAATACGGATTTCATCAATATGACTATCGACCAGAAAGCTGAATATATAAATTCACTTCCTGAATCCGAAAGAGGTGCTTTTATTGAAAACCTTTCAACGGAGGAACGCAACAGCATTATAAAGCAACTTCCCATAGATGATAAAACCGAACTTCTTTCACGCTTTGCCGAGGCAGGAGAGCAGATGGGACTTAATATGACTATTGACGAAATCACAAATGACAGTGTTTCATTGTCAGTCAGAAATGATGAGGGAGTTCTCGTTGACCAGTCAAGTATGGGAGTTATCGTTGAAGATACCGGCTATGATTACAGAATGATTTTTGCTTTTGTATCAGCCGGAATAATCGCATCGGCAACGGGAATTTATCTTATTTACAGAAAAATATCAAAGGACGAAAAAGAACATGAGTAACGGAAAAAAATCAGGACATGTAATTTTATCAGTTCTTACTCCGGTATTTATATTTGCAATATGTTCGGGAATATCAGTTATAGGAGCGATAAAGCCCTATAATAAAATATCATCATATATTCATCTTGCATTTATGGATAATCTGAAGACAGTTCCGGATACAAGCGGAGTTACAGCAGGACTTCATATTAAGGAAAATGATATACAGACCAATTATAACAGCGTATTTTCCGATACGGGCGAAGTAATTCGCCCGTCATTCGGAGAACAGTTTGCAAAGATTTCTTCAGATAAATTTGAACTTGATATTCCTGTATACTGGGGAAGCAACAGCGAATTGTTTGAGCGTGGAGCATGTCAGGCATCAAATTCAGTGCTTTGCGGTGAAAAGGGAAATGCAGTTATTTCCGCCCATGTAAATACATTTTTTTCGGAGCTTGACAAGCTTGAAAAGGGCGATAAAGTTGAAGTAAGCACAAAATACGGCATATTTACATACGAAGTCGATGAGCTTATAGAATTTAAAAAGACAAATAAAAAATATGTAGTTCCGAAAGATGAGGAAATACTTACGCTTTATACATGCAAGCCCGATATTCTTGGCGGTTCTGATATGCGTATAGGTGCTGTATGCAAAATTACCGATAAAAAATTCTATGCAGAGCCGAAAGGAGAATAATTTATGAAAAGTGCAAAAACTTATATTCCATGCGTTCTCCTTACGATAATTCTTGTATTTTCAATGCTCGGAACGGTAATCTGCATAACAGCGGACAAAGTTATTCTGAATAATCAGACATGCCTTGAAATTATAAGCGAAAAGAAAATTTCCGAAACAATAAAAAACCTTCTTGAAAAGAATTTTAAGCAGAAATATAATTCAACAGGTATTCCTGCGGAAGTCTATACCGATGTTCTTACAGAAAAGTATATCGATAATATTGTAAAGCTTAATGTAATTGAAGGCTTTGAATACCTTAACGGAAATACAGATAAATTCAGCGTTTCGCCCGATTTTGAATCACTTGACAAAAACATAACGGATTTTTTCAGCAATTATGCTGAAGAAAACGGCTATGTCAAGGATTCCTCTTATTATGACAAGCTACAAAAAGAAATAAGCAATGCCCACAGCACAGTTATAAGCTATACAGATATATTCAAGCTTGATACTCTTAATAAAAACGGCGTTCTTTCACAGGCAAGAAGATATATAAAATATCTCGATAAAATAACATATATCTGTATCGGTGCTGATATATTCTGTATATTGCTTTTATTGCTTTTATGCATAAAAAATAAAAGAGAAATTCTTTACTGGACAGGCACAGGCTTTACGATAAGTGCAGTAATCGGACTTGTTCCATGCGTATATCTTACTTCAACGAAATATTTTGATTCGTTCGTAATAAAACAGGAACAGATTTTCACAGCATTTACATCATATATGTACAGAATAGTTGATACTGTTACAGCATTTGAAATCGGAATACTTGCAACGGGATTTATTCTGACACTTATTTACATAATTATATCAGGAAAAAAGGGTACTTGATAAAAAGTACCCTTAATTTTTTTATTCTGTTCAGTGGAGACCTACTTTTTCAACTTTCATAAGATTTGTAGTGCCTGAAACGCCTATCGGAACACCTGCTGTTATTACCGCAATATCACCGGCTTCAACGAGACGGCGTTTTTCAGCAGTTTCAACGGCAACGGCAAAAAGTTCATCAGTATTTGATTTTTCATCAATTACAAATGGAGTAACGCCCCAGCTCATATTAAGCTGACGGCATACCTTTTCGCTTGTAGTACAGCCGATAATCATAGCCTGCGGTCTGTATTTTGAAATAAGTCTTGCAGTGCCTCCGCCCTTTGTAACCGTAATAATAGCCTTAGCGTTGAGGTCGTGGGCAGTGGTAACAGTAGCATGTGCGATAGCGTCAGCAATGCTTTCATTTGAATCGCTCTTGCTGTTATTTGAGAACTGGTGTTTATAATCGATGTTGTTTTCAGTAGTTTCGGCTATAAGAGCCATAGTTTTAACAGTATCAATCGGGAATGCTCCGGCAGCGGTTTCGCCTGAAAGCATAATTGCACTTGTACCGTCATAAATAGCATTTGCAACGTCAGTAATTTCGGCTCTTGTAGGTCTTGGATTTGTAATCATAGATTCAAGCATCTGAGTTGCAGTAATTACCTGTTTTCCTGCACGGTAACCCTTATATATAAGGGATTTCTGAATAGCAGGGATTTTTTCAAAAGGAATTTCAACGCCCATATCGCCTCTGGCAATCATAATTCCGTCAGCAGCCTCTATAATTTCGTCAATATTTTCAACACCGTCATTATTTTCTATTTTAGCGATGATTTTCACATCGAACCAGCCAAGACTCTTAGTGAATTTGCGGAGGTAATTTATATCAGCTGCCGAACGCACAAAGCTTGCCGCAATGAAATCAAATCCCATTTTAGCACCAAATTCAAGGTCATTCATATCGTTGTCGCTGAGATACGGCATAGAGAGTTTAGCTCCGGGGACATTTATTCCCTTGTTGTTTGAAAGAGTTCCGCCATGAATTACACGGCATATAATATCATTTCCGGTAATCTTTTCTGCACGGAGTTCAATAACGCCGTCATTTATAAGAATCTGAGTTCCGGCACTTACGTCACGGGGGAGGTTTTTAAAAGAAACACTTCCTCTTTTTTCATCGCATATAACATCATCGGCAGTCAGTATATAAATGTCATCGTCATGAATTTCAACGGGTTTGTTGTCAGCAAATTTTCCGAGTCTTATTTCAGGGCCTTTTGTGTCAAGAAGAGTAGCAATAGGGAGGTCAAGTTCATTGCGGAGCTTGACAACCTGTTCAAAGCGTTTCTGGTGTGTTGCATAGTCGCCATGAGAGAAGTTGAAACGGGCAACGTTCATTCCGTTGACCATAAGCTCACGCATAACGGATTCGTCATCGGTAGCAGGGCCGACAGTACAGATAATTTTAGTTTTCCTCATAAGAAAAAAATCTCCTTTTATTTTATTACATTATTTATTATATCATAATTCTGAAATGAAGTGAACAGAAATAACCGGAATTTTACTTAATTTTCTTTTTTCTTTACAAAGCCGGAAGCCATTCTCTTGACTCCGACCTTATCAAAACAAACTTCAAGGATAGTATTTTTGCTGTCGGGCTGTGATATTGAAATAACAGTGCCTTCACCGAAACTTCTGTTGATAACCTTGTCACCGGGTTTGAACTCTGTATTCTGAGTCGTAGCCTTTGCGGAATTTGCTCTGTTTCTGAGAATCTGTTGCTGTAAAGGTATCGACTGAACAGCGGAAATATCCTTATAGGAGGAATTTTTAAGCTTTATGGAAGAATTTTCATGTTTTTCGACAAGCTCCATATCAAGTTCCTTTATAAAGCGTGAAGTAATATTCTGACGTGTCTGACCGAAAAGGGTTCTTGAGCTTGCACTTGAAATATAGAGCTGTTTTTTTGCACGTGTTATAGCAACATATGCAAGACGTCTTTCCTCCTCAAGGTCATCATTATTATCAAAGGAGCGTGAACTCGGGAAAAGTCCGTCCTCGAGACCTACTAAGAATACATTGTCAAATTCAAGACCCTTTGCGGAGTGTACAGTCATAAGGACAACACGGTCAGAAGTTGAATTGTCACGGTCAGCCTCACTGTAAAGAGCTACTTCTTCAAGGAATCCGTCAAGACCGCCGTCCGGATTTTTTTCAAGATACTGAACAGCATTTGTTTTAAGTTCACCTATATTCTGGAGACGGTCAGCACCTTCATCGCCCATATTGCGGAGCATGCTTAAATAGCCGGTCTTTGAAATTACTTCATCGATAAATTCGGGAAGCGGAGTAGTCTCAAGCTTTTCCATGAGGCTATCGAGAATTGATGCAAAGTTTTTAAGCTGAACAGCTTTTTTTGAAATCGGAGGATATTCCGAAGCATTTCTCATTACATCAATCGGAGAGATTTTAAGGTCACGGCATATTTCCTCGATAAGCGAAACAGTAGCATCACCGATACCTCTTTTTGGTTCGTTTACAATACGCTTGAAACGGAGCATATCAAAAGGATTGTTTATGACATTGAGATATGCTGTAACGTCCTTGACTTCTTTTCTGTCAAAGAATCTCATACCGCCGTATATTTTATAAGGTATCTTGTTTTTAATCAGAGATTTTTCAATTATATTTGACTGTGCATTCATTCTGTAAAGAATTGCATTTGAACTGTATTTTTTATTTTTTGAGAAATTCTCCTTAATCTGATTTGAAACGAAGTCAGATTCATCATTTTCATCAAGAGCCTTGTACCATATAATTTTACTGCCCTTTTCGTCATCAGTCCAGAGTGATTTTGGTTTTCTGCTGGTGTTATTTTTAATTATGGAGTTTGCGGAATCAAGGATATTTTTTGTTGAACGGTAATTCTGTTCAAGCTTTATTACTTCCGCACCTTCAAAATGCTTTTCAAAGTTTAGGATATTTTTAATATCTGCACCTCTGAATTTATAGATACTCTGGTCATCATCACCGACAACGCATATATTTTTATGACCTGATGCAAGGAGCCATACAAGCTTGAACTGTGCATAGTTTGTATCCTGATATTCATCTACCATTATATATTTATACTTTTTGCGGTAATATTCAAGAACATCAGGGTGAGATTCAAACAGCATGACTGTTAAAAGAATAATGTCGTCAAAGTCGAGAGCATTAGCCTCTTTCATACGCATCTGATAGCTTGCATAAATTCTTGCAATCATTTTGGCACGGTAATCATTTCCGGCATTTTCAAGGAGGTGTTTAGGAGATTCGAGCTTGTCCTTTGCGGAGCTTATATATGAAAGCATTGCTTTAGGAGGAAAATTCTTTTCGGGAATTTCAAGTTCTTCCATAACGGATTTAATCATTCTCTGACTGTCGTCGGAATCATATATTGTAAAATTATTCTGAAATCCGAGGCGGTCAATATATCTTCTTAATATGCGGACACATGCGGAATGAAAAGTTGATGCATTTACATTTAATCCGTCATTGCCGAGTTTAAGTTCAAGACGTTTTTTAAGTTCTTCAGCTGCCTTGTTTGTAAAAGTAATAGCAAGTATATTCCAAGGACTTACGGGAGAAACGGCAACAGCATTTCTTAAATCGTCATCGCTTACAGGTTTTCCCTCAAGATAATCTCTGATGATTTTTTCATCGTATTCATTGCCGGCAGAAGCTTCATCATAATAAGCGTTTCCGAATTTAACAAGATTTATAATACGGTTAATAATAGCGGTAGTCTTTCCGCTTCCAGCACCGGCAAGCACGAGCAGAGAGCCATTGACATGAAAGACAGCTTTTTTCTGCATATCGTTCAGACCTGAAAAATATTTTTCAAGAGCCTTTTTTCTCAACTGGATAAAAGTTTCATTTTTCATATTATTACCCCATTCGATATAATTTTTTGTCAAAAATTCTAATGTATAGCCGAATACATTATTTTATATTGAATTGAAAACAACATTATCTATTATAGCATATTTTTTCGGCTATGCAAATAGATTACCAATATTATTTTTTATTATAACATATTTTTTCAGGATATGCAAACATTCAGAGAAAATTTTGCAAATAATCGGCTGAATTAAAAGGAAAATTTTTTTCTGAAAAAATTTTTCGATTTCTATTGACAAAATAATATATATAGTGTATCATATTTTTATGACCTTATCAAGAGTGGCGGAGAATACAGGTTCTGTGAAGCCCGGCAACCTATTGAATGTTTTTTATTCAGAAAAGGTGCTAAATCCTGCGGTTAAACCGGAAGATGAGGATTTTTAAAAAAATCATCGGCATACCGGAAACGGTATGCTTTTTTTGTGATAAAGTCAGAAAAATTTTTTAACGGAGGTTTTTTAATGTCTAAAATTTTATTTACTTCAGAATCAGTTACAGAAGGTCACCCCGACAAAATTTGTGACCAGATTTCCGATGCTGTCCTTGATGCAATTCTTGAACAGGATAAAAATGCCCGTGTTGCATGCGAAACTGCCTGTACTACCGGAATGATTCTCTGTATGGGAGAAATTTCCACAACTGCAAAGGTTGATATTCCTAAAATTGCCCGTCAGGTTGTAGTTGATATCGGATATGACCGTGCAAAATTCGGATTTGACGGCCATACATGTTCCGTTATTACTTCAATAGACGAGCAGTCCTCTGATATTGCTATGGGAGTAGATGAGGCTCTTGAATACAGGGAAAACAATTCCGAAACAGAATTTTCTACCGGTGCGGGCGACCAGGGAATTATGTTCGGATATGCCTGCAATGAAACTCCGGAGCTTATGCCTATGCCGATTTCACTCGCTCACAAGCTTTCAATGAAACTTGCCGAAGTACGCAAAAACGGTACGCTCCGCTATCTCCGTCCGGACGGAAAGTCACAGGTTACTGTTGAATATGAAAACGGAAAGCCAAAGAGAGTTGATGCCGTTGTAATTTCTTCACAGCATGCACCCGATATAACATCAGAGAAAATCCGTGATGATATAATTGAATATGTTATAAAGCCTGTTATTCCTGCTGAACTCCTTGACAGTGAAACAAAATATTATATAAATCCGACAGGAAGATTTGTAATAGGAGGTCCACAGGGCGACAGCGGTCTTACCGGAAGAAAAATAATAGTTGATACATACGGCGGATATTCACGTCACGGAGGCGGTGCATTCTCCGGAAAAGACCCGACCAAAGTTGACCGTTCCGGAGCATATGTTTCAAGATACATTGCTAAAAATATAGTTGCCGGCGGTTTTGCCGAAAAGTGCGAAGTACAGCTTGCATATGCTATCGGAGTTGCTGAACCGGTATCCATTTTAGTTGATACATTCGGTACAGGTAAAGTATCAGATGAAAAGCTTGCCGAAGCAGTAGAGAAAGTATTCGACCTAAGACCTGAATCAATCATCAAAATGCTTGACCTCAGAAAGCCACAGTACAGACAGCTTGCATCATACGGTCATTTCGGACGTGAGGATTTGGGCGTTGCATGGGAAAAAACAAATATGACAGAGGCTATTGCAAAGGCTCTTGAAGAATAGTATCGCAACGGGCGGAAATTTTTATTTCCGCCCGAAAAATTTTTTCAGAAAAATTTCAAAAAAGTTCGTCTTTTTTGCCTGTTAAAATCACTGTATATTAAAAGCCTTTAAAAATTTCAGAAAAAAGGAGTGATTTTTTATGATTGCAGGCAATGAACTGCTTTTCGGTGAAGCTGATGAAATAAAAATCATACGTGAAAAGCCGGATATTGATACCAACGGACTTATTGAACAATGCCGTACTGACAGAAAAAGCCTTGAAATACTTTACAATACATTCAAGAAAGATGTTTTTTCACTTGCTTTCAGTATTCTCGGCGACTATCATCTTTCGGAGGACTGTGTTGCGGAAACATTCGTGAGGCTTACTCAGGTTAAACGCTTTTCAAAATCCGGCGGTGACGGAAAAGGCTTTATTCTCAAAATAGCACGCAACTGTGCTATGGAAATTCATCGCCGTTACAAGAAAGAGGCTTGCAGTAATGTCATTCAGGCTTACGGAGAGGCTGAAAAAACTGTTGAGGACAGTATCTATATCAATCAGCTTTTGAAAAATCTTTCAGACAAACAGCGTCAGATTGTTGTTATGCGATGCTGTAATCAACTTTCATTCAAGGAGATTGCCAAAATTATGCGTTCTCCGGAATCAACCGTCAAGTCGAGATATAAACGTGCAATGGATATATTGCGTAAGAAAGCAGGTGAAATGCAATGAAAAATTTTGAAAAGGATTTTGAAAAAAATCTTTCTGATAAAATGTCAGAACTTTCAGACAATGTGAATTGCTTTGACAGAATTGCAAAAAAGGCTTTTCCCGAAAATAACGGCATAACCGAGGACGGATACTATTCTGAAAGCGGTCTTGAAAACGTTACGGGCAGAAGGCGTTTTCCGCTTGCACCGGTTCTCACTGTTGCTTTTGTAATTTTTATCGGTTCGCTTTTGATTATGCAGAGCAGTATAAAGGAATTTTTCTATCAGATTAAACAGAATAACGGCGAATATTACAATACTTTTGCGGATATAAAATCCGAGCTTGATTATGAGCTTGAAAATTTCACCTACATTTACTATGATTTGTCATTTGATGAATATCAGATGAATATAGGCTGTATAAATCCTCTTGCGGAATGTCCTCTAATCAAAGAAGATGAAGATACAAAAGTAAGAGTATATACAAAAATATTTACTGTCGGAAGTCAGAAAACAGAGACAAATCAGATTTATCTCGTCCACTATCTCGGCGAATACTGTGATGAAAATATAATCAGCATAACCGATTCGACAGCAAAATTCAGCAGTGATGATAAAGACAATGCAACATTCTTTCCGCAGTATAATATAACATGGCAGAATGTAGTCAATCCGTTGCCATACAGTGATTTTTATTATCCTCCTGCTGATGATATGCAGAATATGTTTGAAATAAATTATCATTTTCTGTATAAGGAACAGGAATCCGGAAAGGTTTACAATCTTCTTTCATCGGGAATTTTCTGGTTTGACGAATCCGATACTAATCAGGATATAAAGCATTATGATATTGTATCAATATATAATCCGAATACAGATTCAGACGCTTTAAATTCCGGCGGACAGTATGAAACTGTTGACAATTCGTTTTATGAATTTTATGATATTCAGAATCTCTGGAACGAAACTGTTTATCAGTATGATGAGCATACGGGATTTGATGATGTTGCGGAGGATAATTATTTCATAAGGGAAAATATTTCAGAGAGTATGACTCAGAAGGATATCTTCCTTGACAATTATATTTATGTGAATGACGGTTCTTCAAGCAGTGCGTCCCCGAATTATGAACGTCAGATAATAAATAATCAGAGAACACTTGAAATAAAAATTCCTGTCAGAGATAATTCTTTTGAAAGAATAATAAAAATTGCTGAATATTCAAATGACATTGCATTGGCGAGAAATACTTCAAGAGAACTTCAGGAATACAACAATGCTATAAAGCTTTTCAGTCGGGAAAATATTCAGAAACTGAATTATTACGATACTGATTTCATTCAGAAAAGCGAAACAGTTTCAAATGAGGCTGATGCTCTCATAAAGGAACAAATCAAAAATTCTGATAAAATTGCGGAACTGCAAGCCAAAAGCGATATATTAAAGGCACAGATTACGGAACTTGAAAAAAACGGCGAGGATACAGATGAACTTTGTAAAGAACTTGATTCTCTTGATTCGCAGATAAATGAAATTGATGTAAAAAATTCAAAAATTGCTATGCAGACTGCTCTTGACTATATCGGAAATAATTTTAAATACAGCGATAATATAACGGATATGCGTTTAAGCGGTTCTGGTTCTTCTGACGGAAAAACAAATCATTATGTTTATGTCTGCTTTAATACGGGCGACAGCGGAATTTACAGCAAAGCCGAAGTTTATTTTGACATCGTTCAGAATAATTATGAATGGAAAATACAGGGCGTTGACATAAAAATATATTTTCCGTCGAATATTTATAAATTCTGAATAAAATCAGATTTTTTGTGACATAATATATAAAAACAGAAGGAGTCTGATTTTTATGGAGCAGTTAAGCAGTATTCAGAATGAGGTTGTAAAAATTTATTGTCCGCCCTCTCAGAAAAGGATTCCGAAATATTCCGATACAGATGAAGTTAAAATCTATGTTGTAAAGAAGTAAAAAAACAGGGCGACCAATGGTCGCCCGATTTTATTTTCTGAATTTTCCGATTATTGAGAATATCACAAAAAATACTGCATTTACTATTACTATGCTTGCCCCCGGAGTTGTATTCATTAAAAGAGCCATAAACATTCCGATTAAAAAGCTTATTACGGATATTAATGCCGATGTTATTACTACTCCTCTGAAGCTTCTGCATACTCTCATTGCAGTAAGAGAGGGGATAACTATAAGGCTTGATATTAAAAGAGAACCCATCATCATCATTCCGAGAACTACTGTAACTGCTGTAAGAACTGCAAAAATCATATTGTAGATTCCTGCATTTACTCCGGTAGCTCTTGCGAAATTTTCGTCAAAGGTTACGGCAAAAATTCTGTTGTAAAGGAATATAAATGCAAGTATCACTATAACCGACATCGCAACGCTTATGATTACATCTTCGGTACTCATTGCAAGAATACTTCCGAACATATACTGACTGACATCATTTGTAATACCTGCTTTTGATGATACAAGAATACCTATTGCGAGTGCAGTTGTGGAAAAAAGTGCTATTGCGGAATCACCATGCAATTTGCTGTTTTCGTTAAGTCTCAGCAATATAAAAGCCGATATAATTACTACCGGCAAGGCTATTTTCAGCGGAGCAAGATTCATTACAGCTCCGATTGACAACGCTCCGTAGCCTATATGTGAAAGACCGTCACCAATCATAGAATATTTTTTAAGTACGAGTGTAACTCCGAGCAGTGAGGCACATATTGTTACTGCAATACCGCCTATAAGTGCTGGAAGAATTATCGCCCTGAAAAATTCAGGTTCGAGCATAAGCTTTAAATTTTCGTTCATATTGAATAATCTCCTAAATGAATTTGCTTTCAGATTCTGAATCAGAATATTCGGAAGATGTTCCGAAAAAGTAACCGTTTTTTCTTAAATGAAGTACATGCGATGCATTTCCGACAGAATTTTCAATGTCATGCGATACCATTATAACAGCTATGTTGTATTTCTGATTCAGTTCTGATATAACGGAATACAGTTCCGATGATGCAAGAGGGTCAAGAGCTGTGACAGGTTCATCAAGAAGAATCATTTTTTTAGCAGAACATAAAGCTCTTGCAAGAAGTACTCTCTGTTGCTGACCTCCCGAAAGCTCACGGTATGAACGTGATTTCAAATCAGATATGCCAAGTTTTTCCATACTTTCGGAAGCTCTCTTTTTTTCCTTTGACGTAAAAAAAGGGTGATAGCCTCTGCTGTTAAGACAGCCCGAAAGTACGACTTCCCCAACGGTTGCAGGGAATCCTTTCTGCAATACGGTCTGTTGCGGAAGGTATCCTATATCAGTCTGCTTAAGACCTTCGCCCATAATTATTTCGCCTGAATCTACTTGTTTTATACCTAAAAGGCATTTTATAAGCGTACTTTTTCCCGAACCGTTTTCGCCTACTATACAGAGATAATCGCCCTCATTGACTGAAAATGTCAGGTCTCTGAGGACGTTCATGCCGTCATAGCTTGCAGATATTGATTTGCATGAAATCAATGTTTTACTCATTAATATAAAGCCTCCTTTAAGCTGTTTAAATTCTGATACATCAAGTCTATGTATGTGACATTATTTTTGAAATCTTCCTTTGATACGTTATTGCAGGAGTGCAGTGTAAGAATTTCCGCCCCTGTTGCATCGGAAAGCTTTTCAGCAACCTTTCTTGTTGAAAATTCAAGGCAGAAAACATTTTTCACATTGTTTTCAAGAATCCTGTCAATAAGGAATGCCATTGTATATACCCCCGGTTCAGTTTCGGAACTGCAACCACTGAATGCCGAATAGTATTCAAGACCGTATTCGTCTGCAAGGTATCTGAAAGGGAATCTGTCACCCATTACTATAAGATTATCCGGAGCTTCTGAAATCATTTCTCTGAAATCGCAGTCAAGCTTATTGAGCTTATTTATATATTCTTCCGTATTGGATTTATATTCAGATGATTTTTCGGAATTGGTACTGCATAAGGTATCGCATACAGCCTGAACCATACTCACGGCGTTTTCGGGAGAAGTCCATATATGTTCATCAAATTCACATTCATGTTCTTCTTCGCCTTCATCATGCTCATGTTCTTCGTGTTCTTCATGTTCGTCATCATGTTCATCGTGATGATGGTGATGATGTTCATGAGATGAATTTGCTCCGGGAATATCAATTTCGTCAAGAAGTTCCGCATAGTCGGAAAGTTTAAGTATATATTTATCGGAAGTATCCATAGATTCAAGAATTTCATCTGCCCATACTTCTCCCTCACCGCCGATATATATAAATACATCGCACTGCTGGATTTTCAGTATATCAAGCGGAGTCGGTTCATATGAATGTGCCTCTGCTCCGGCACATAAAAGCATAGTTATATTATCGGAATTTCCTTTTACTGCCCTTGCGAAATCATACGGTGGAAAGCATGTCGTTACTATGGATAGCTCATCACTTTTTATGTAATCCGCATTAGCCTGAGTACAGCCTGTAAATACTGACAAGCAAAGTGTAACTGCTGTCAGCAATGTTTTTTTTCTCATTTATTTTTATTATCTCCTTTCAGACAGTCACTGCACTGACCGTAAAAAACAGTTTTTGAATTGTCAACAACGAATCCGTGGTGTTCAAGAATATGCTTGTTTATATCATTCAGAAATTCGCAGTCAAGATGAATAAGTTTTCCGCATGAAGTGCATTTCAGATGATAATGCTCACAACATTCACCATTATTTCCTGTATACTGATAACAAGCTCCGGAACGTCCGTCAAGAAGATATTTTCTGACAAATCCCTGTTCAACGAGCTTGTCGAGCTGACGGTATACGGTAGCCGTACCCATGGGAGTTCCTGCATTATTCATAAAATTGCATATTTTCTGAACTGTTATATGCTCCGATGAATTTTCACGGAGAAATTTTAAAAGAATTTCCTTTTGTCTTGTATTGTACATTTTTTCATCACTCCGAATATGAAAACGATTTTCATTTTCAATTTTAGCATATTATTTTTGTCATGTCAAGCTTTTTCAGAGAATTTGTCTTGCATTTATAAATAAAAGATGATATAATAGTATTGTCAATATTAATTACCGGAGGTATTGTTATGTTATCAGACATCGAAATCGCTCAGAATGCGGAGATGAAACGCATTGACGAAATTGCCGGAAATCTTGGGATTTCTTCCGATTATTTAGAGCCTTACGGGCATTATAAGGCTAAGCTCTCGGAATCGCTTTATTCAAAGCTTGAATCAAAGCCGGACGGAAAGCTTATACTTGTTACAGCTATAAATCCGACTCCTGCCGGAGAGGGAAAAACTACCGTAAGTGTCGGGCTTGCCGAGGCTATGGCTAAAATCGGAAAAAAAGCAGTTCTTGCACTCCGTGAACCGTCTTTGGGGCCTGTTTTCGGAATCAAGGGCGGAGCAGCCGGCGGAGGATACTCTCAGGTTGTACCAATGGAAGACATAAATCTCCATTTTACCGGAGATATGCATGCTATAACTTCCGCTAATAATCTGCTCTGTGCCGTTATAGACAATCATCTTCAGCAGGGAAATGCCCTTAAAATCGACCAAAGAAGAATTATGTTCAAACGCTGTCTCGATATGAATGACCGTGCATTGAGAAATATTGTAGTAGGTCTCGGCGGAAAGGTAAACGGCGTACCACGTGAGGACGGCTTCCAGATTACTGTTGCATCTGAAGTTATGGCTATACTCTGCCTTGCGACGAGTCTTGCGGATTTGAAAAAGCGTCTTGAAAATATACTTGTAGCTTATAATCTTGACGGCGAACCTGTTTTTGCAAGGGAACTCGGCTGTTGCGGAGCTATGACTGCACTTTTAAAAGATGCTCTCAAGCCTAATCTCGTCCAGACTCTTGAAAACAA
This sequence comes from uncultured Clostridia bacterium, assembly GCA_945910815.1. Classification (GTDB taxonomy): domain Bacteria; phylum Bacillota; class Clostridia; order Oscillospirales; family Ruminococcaceae; genus Ruminococcus. The sequence continues at coordinate 34,996 of CAMDZD010000013.1, read as the reverse complement.
TCCGGCACTTATTCACGGAGGGCCTTTTGCAAATATCGCACATGGCTGTAATTCAATACGTGCCACAAAACTTGCTCTTAAACTTGGTGACTACTGCATTACAGAAGCGGGATTCGGTTCTGATTTGGGTGCTGAAAAGTTCTTTGATATAAAATGCCGTTACGGCGGACTTGTTCCCTCATGTGTTGTAATGGTTGCAACTATCAGGGCATTGAAATATAATGGCGGTGTACCAAAATCAGCATTAAGTTCCGAAAATCTTCCGGCACTTGAAAAGGGTATTGAAAATCTCAGAATTCATATTGAAAATATGTATAAATATCATATTCCGGTAGTTGTAGCTATAAACAGATTCGGTTCGGATACTGATGATGAAATTCAGTTTGTTGAAAAATTCTGTGCTGATATGGGTGTTGAAGTTTCAATGTGCGAAGTATTTGCAAAGGGCGGTGCAGGCGGTACTGACCTTGCAGAAAAAGTATGCGAAACAATTCAGCTCTGTTCAGGAAACAATCAGTTCAGCCCTATATATGATACAGATATGCCTGTTAAGGATAAAATCGAAACCGTTGCAAGAGAAATTTACCGTGCTGACGGTGTAAATTATACTGCACAGGCTGAAAAGTCAATTGCTGAAATCGAAAAGCTCGGATTCGGACATCTTCCGGTATGTATCGCAAAAACGCAGTATTCGCTTTCGGATAATCCGTCACTTCTCGGAAAGCCGGAAAACTTCAGAATTACTGTCCGTGATGCTAAATTATCATCAGGTGCAGGATTTGTTGTAATATATACCGGTGATATACTCACAATGCCCGGACTTCCGAAAGTTCCGTCTGCTATGAAAATCGATTGCGACAATGACGGTAATATTTCCGGACTTTTCTGATTGGGAGTGATTTTCTTTGAAATTTATTACTCATTCGGCGGAAGAAACTATTCAGACAGCAGAAAAATTTGCAGAAAATCTTAAAGCAGGGGACGTTATTGCATACAGGGGCGGTCTTGGTGCAGGCAAAACTACCTTCACAAGAGGACTTGCAAAAGGTCTTGGACTCGGAGATGTTGTGACATCTCCGACCTTTGCAATCGTGAATGAATACAGGGGCGAAAAGCTTACGCTTTATCACTTTGATATGTACAGAATAGAAAATTCCGATGATTTGGAATCAACGGGGTATTATGACTATCCGCTTGAAGAAAGCATATTTGCTGTTGAATGGTCTGAAAATATTGCAGACGTTCTGCCCGAAAATACTATATATATAGATATACGCTCCATAGATGAAAATACAAGGGAAATCACTGTAAAGGGCGGTGAAGAATAAATGCTTATACTTGGAATGGATACTTCCGGAAAAACTGCATCTGTTGCAGTATACGATTCCGAAAAGAAAATTTTTCTTGCGGATTCCTCAATATATACAAGCCTTACACATTCGCAGGTAATTATGCCCTTATGCAAAGAAACACTTGAAAAAGCCGGAAAATCCCTTAAAGATATTGATTCAATTGCAGTTGCAAACGGACCCGGCTCTTATACTGGTTTAAGAATAGGCATAGCATCAGTAAAAGCAATGTCATTCGGTGCAGGCTGTACTGTATGCGGAGTCTCTACTCTTGAAAGCCTTGCATACAATAATAGTGCATTTCAGGGTATTGTATGTCCTGTTATGAAAGCAAGGGGAAATCTTGTATATACCGCAGTATATTATTTTAAGAACTCTGTCTGCGAATTTATTATGAATGAAAAAATTATGCCTGCTGAAGAACTTGCGGAATTTCTTTCATTCGATGCGGAAAAGGTACTCCTGTGCGGTGACGGTGCGGAAGAATTTTTCAGTCAGTATAAATCTGAAATTTTCCTTGTTGCACCTCCTAATACAAGACTTCAGAATGCATGCGGAGTATGTCTTGCGTCTGCTGAAAAACAGAAAACTGCTCCCGAATTTCTTGAAGTATCTTATATGCAGAAAGTCAAAGCTGAAAAAGATTTGGAAAAACATTCTCAAAATGATTGATTTTTCTTTCAGCTTGTGATATAATTAATTATCGTTTATTTTTTTCAGAAAGGAGATTTTTTAATGATTGCTATCGGCTGTGACCATGCAGGCTATGAACTGAAAAAAGTTCTTATTGAAGCTCTTTCCGAACAGGGTTTTGAATTTAAGGATATGGGTTGTAACGGTGAACGCTGTGACTATCCTGTTATTGCTGAGGCTGTATGCGGTGAAATTACTTCCGGCAGATGTGATAAAGGCATACTGATTTGCGGTACTGGAATAGGAATGTCTATTGCTTCAAACAAAATAAAGGGAATACGTTCTGCACTCTGTTCAGACTGCTTTTCAACTAAATATACAAGGCTTCACAACGATTCAAACGTTATGTGCTTAGGTGCAAGAGTTATAGCATCGGGACTTGCTCTTGAACTTGCCGAAATATTCCTCAGAACTGGTTTTGAGGGCGGAAGACATCAGCAACGTATTGACCTTATTACTGAACTTGAAAACAAATAATCTAACAAAAAAGGAGGTTCTGATTATGTCAGGCTTACATATTATTGACCACCCGCTTATTCAGCACAAAATTTCTCTTATGAGAGATAAAAACACAGGCACTAAGGAATTCAGAGAACTTGTTTCCGAAATAGCTATGCTTATATGCTATGAGGCTACAAGAGATTTACCGCTTAAAGAAATCGAACTTGAAACTCCTCTTGCCGTTGCAAAATCAAAAATAATTTCAGGAAGAAAAATGGCATTCGTTCCGATTCTCCGTGCAGGTCTCGGAATGGTTGACGGTATAACAACACTTGTACCGGCTTCAAAAATCGGACATATCGGACTTTTCCGTGACCCCTCAACACATAAGCCGGTAAAATACTACTCAAAATTCCCTGATGATATTTCAGAGCGTGATGTTGTAGTTGTTGACCCTATGCTTGCAACAGGATTTTCTGCTTGTACTGCTATTGATGAACTTAAAAGTCTCGGAGTAACAAATATCAAGTTTATGTGTATAATCTGCTGTCCGGAGGGCGTTGAGGCATTGCAGAAAGCTCACCCCGATGTTGATATTTATGCCGGAGTTATGGACGAATGTCTTAATGAAAATAAATTTATCGTTCCGGGCGTAGGCGATGCAGGCGACAGAATGTTTGGTACAAAGTAAAAACAGTCATAAAAAAGCGGTTCAATTCTGAACCGCTGTTTTTTATTTCTTGTCGTGGAAAACTCCTTCAATTATATCGGGGATAATATCCTCATTCTGTTTTCTTATTCTCATATCGGAAACTATTCTCATAACACCCATACCGGCAAGAACTATCCCAAGAAGTCTGAAAAGAAATGCAGAAGTTTTGAAAGGATTTATTATAACTATTATTCCGAGAAGTGCAAATGCAATTCCCATAATAAGAGACGTTCCTGAATTTCCGCCATGCTGTTTAATCTGATATGAAAGGACAAGCCTTTCAAGACCGTTATAGAGTACGAAACAGCCAAGCACAAGCGGTATTCCGAATTTGACCATATGCGGTATTGCTGAAACGGATATACCGATAAGAAGTCCGACTATAAATTTCGGGATAGGATATTCCGGAGCTTTTCCGAGTTTTCCCATAACAAATTTAATGACATTGTATGCAACGATTACCACACCGAAAATATTGAAAATCATATCAATTATTGCGGGGTTGAATATAATTATTATGCCGAGTATAATAATTACTGCCTCAAAGCTGTAACGAAATTTTTTAATATTCATAGAAAAAATCCTCCTAAATAAGAACAGAAATTAATTTCAGATATATTCTTACAAATATATTTGATTTTCTGTATATATTTCCGGCAAGTTCCTTTGAAAAGGCTGATAAAAATTGAAGTTCTTCATCAGTGGGTTCAGAGTTTCCGAAAGCGGATTTCATAGCAATTCCGCTGAAAGAGGAGAAACAGCCTTCCTTGAAATATTCACCGGAAAGTTTTTCTTCAACAATATCTGAAAATTCACTGTACTGGAGATTATCCTGTTTTAATTTAAGATATTTCAGTAGTTTTATGACATACCTGTAATTATTTATCACACGTTTTCCGGAATTTCCGGAATTAAGCCTTTTGCTTCTGATACCTATTATAATCCATCTTCTTACAAAAATCAAGAGGAAAACAAAAATAACTGCAAAAATTTTTTTGAAGGATTTGCTGATATTTCCGTTTCTGTTTGGAACCGGCATTATTACGGAAGAAACAGTGCTTTCAGTTATTTTCAGAGATGTTATAACAGTTGAGGTAATTCCTGTTTTTGAAGTTCCGGAATTTTTAGTTATTGCTGACTGCGTTATGCTTGATGAAGGTAAAACTGTTGTAGTAGTTGTAATTTCTGAGGAAGTTTCAGAAACGGCAGTAGTAACTCTTTCGGGGTGTTCGCTGTCGATTGTAAGGCTTGAATATCCGGCAGTAAATTCAAAGGGAATCCAGCCGTAGCCGTCAAGATATATTTCAGCCCATGCATGTGAACGGCTGTCGGGTAACTTTACTGTATAAGAGCCGTCAGGATTTTTATTGCTTTCATTGTAATCATCACCGACTGAAACATATCCTGTTGCATATCTTGCGGGGATTCCTGCCATACGTGCAAGCATTACTCCGGCTGTTGCATAGTGAACGCAGTAGCCTTTTTTGTTTTCAAGCAGAAAATAGTTTGTAAAATCTCTTGTTGAGGGAGTTTTTCCGGGTTCAAGAGTATATTCCACATCTGAATTTATTTTGTCCTTTATTTTCTGAAGTGTTTCGAGTTTTTCGTATGCAGTTGATACAGGAGCATTTTCAAGAATATCTGAATATTCATTGTAAATTTCCTTGAAATCGTCATTATCGGGATAGCTCAGATAATTTTTATATACAAAATCTCTGTACTGATTTTCAATAAGCATAGCCATCATAGAATTATAGTTTAAAAGCACAGGGAGATTTTCACGGTTGCTTAAAAGCATATTCATATTATATTTGTCGCTGAAATCTATTATAGTCTGATTCTGTTCATCGGTAAACTGATGATAATAGTCAAGGTCAATTTTTATATCTGCAAGATTCAGATTTTCAGAAAGTTTTTTTATATCCGGAGAATAAAATTCAAAGGAGTATGTTTTTTCACGTGTTCGTGTTATGGATTTGTCATCAGTGAATGAAAAACTTTCGTCAGGAACTACCGCATACGGAACGTAATATTTACGGCTTTTTTTCTGGGGACTTATTTTTATTTTACAGCTTGTTTCTGATTCAAATATATCTGTCATATATGGTATCTGCTGAGGATATATATTGTATTTTTCAAACATGGCATTAATATCGCTGTATTTTTCGCTGTCGGGTTCAAGCCATTCATTATCGCCGTATTCCGATGCCGTAAAGCCTTTGAGATAAAGACCGTTTTCCGGAGCTTCATCAAGAGTGATTATCAAATCGGTTTTACCCTTATATGTAATCTTATTGAATTTTCCGAGTCTGTTGTCCTGATATTCAAATGAAAATCCGAGAGATTCCGTTATATCAGATACGCTTGATGCGAAATCCTCCATTGAAAAGGAATTTATAGCAGTTTTTAATTCACGTCTTTGCTGTTTGATTTTGTCTGTTCTTTCGTAGCCTGTTATATCAATGACTGCATTTGTTATAAGTGCGGAAATCATTGATACAGCTATAATCCATATACCGCATTTTTCGGTAACCTTGAATTTCATTTTACGCTTTGGAAAGAATACATCATCTTTACGGGTAAAGCCTCCGCCTCCTCCGTAATATTCACCCAAATCGCTTGTGCAGACTGAAAGAAGTGCGAACCAGTAGCCCGCAGTGAGAACTGTCCATATAATGGGAACTTCAATTCCGTAGTAAAGGCACATTTCAATTATCGGGAATGTTACTGCAACTATTACCAGTATATTAGGTCTGTAAACCGTAAAGAAGAATATCACTGCTGAAAGAATCCATACGGCAAATATAAGAAATACTGTTATATTATGCTCCGTATGCAGAGGACTTACGGATTTGAAATAATTTATTCCGGTGTCAGTAAATTTCTTGTACATTATATTGAATACAAGACAGAATCCGTTTTTTATCTGACTGTAATATCTGAAAGCACCAAATCCCATTAATGCAAAAGTAACAGGGAATATAATCATAGCCTTGCCCCGCAGTGCCGTTGCAGTTCCGTAAAGAAGTGCGAAAAGAACCGAAAATATCAATACTGTCTGACTGTCAAAGGGGATTGTAAAGGTATTCAGAAAAAACATTATAATTCCCGAATATCCGCAGAGTGCAATAAAAAGCGATTCAAGTTCCCTTAAATTTTTCCGTCTGTGGCGGACGGACATCGTTATGCTGTCATTTATTTTTATACCGCTTAAATTTATATTTTCTTTTTTCATATGTCACACTCCGATTTATAATTCTATGCCGGTTACTGACTGGGATATTTTTCCGGCAGTAACAGGAATGATATTTATTTCTTCAAAATCGGGGATATTTTTTTCATCGCTGTTTCCGGAAACGTAAACAAGATTTTTAATTCCTGATGAAACATTCTGATTTATATGAATCATAGTTTCCGTATCGGCTTCATGCGATATGCATGTAAATGATGAACATGAGATTTCGGGATATTCTTTGAAAAATTCCGCAACGGGATTTTTATTATATCTTATATCCGTATTATTTACAGCATTAAACATAAAATTGCAGAGTGCTTTCACATCATCAATATATGTATCAGTAAACTTTCCGGATTTGCTGTCATAGCTTATTATATAGTGGGGGTGTTCGTTTTCGAGAAGAAATACTGAAACTGACATAAGAGTTTCCATAATCGTATCAAATACAGGAAGTGTATATTCAGAATTTTCATAACAGCGTGTATCGGCAAAAAGTATTGTTTTTTCATTTATGGGCATACTTAATTCCTTAACGATAAACTCATCTTTTTTTGAACTTAGCTTCCAGTGAATACGGCTTGGCTTGTCGCCTGTTCTGTATTCATGGAAATCGAATACTTCGGAGGGGTCATCTCCCTGCTTTGTCTGTGAGAATTTATTGCTTTCCTCGTCCATATAGCACGAATCAGAAATATATCCGTTTATTTCCTGATATGTTGGCATTATATTTATTTCAGTCTGAATGTTGCGGGCAGTCTTTGCTTTGAAAAGTCTTATCGGGTCATATATCATAACGAAATCAGTGCGGATTTTTATTTTCCCGCAGAATTTTGAAGTAAGCTGAAAGTCAATTTTCTGACAGTTACAGCTCTGTATCGGAAAATAAAGTTCAACTGTATTTATATCGCCGTTAATAGTATTCTGATATTCTATAACTGCCTCCGCTTTCGGAACAGGAAAAATACTTTTGTTTTCAACGTTGAGCGTAACTGTAAACGGCTGACCTTTTTCGGCAGTTTTTTCCGTAACGGAGAAATTTATTTTAAGAGTATGCTTGAGATATGTTACCCATATAAAAAGAAATACCGGTATAACGCATGAGATTACAAGAAGAACTATTGAAAAATCCCATATATAAAGGATTCTGAAAAATATGCTTGCTGTTATCAGAATCAGAAACAGAATTTTCATTATAATCATAATTACTTACCGCCTGCAATTTTCGGAACGGGAGTTGTTTTTAATATATCAAGTATGACGTCATCGGGAGTTTTGTCATTCAGCTTTGCCTTTGAATTTAAAATTATTCTGTGTGCAAAAACATCACGGCATATATAGCTTACATCATCGGGTATAACATAGTCACGTCCCATAGCAAGAGCAATTCCCTTTGAAATATTCATAAGTGCAAGTGTACCTCTCGGACTTACACCGAGTTTTATTAACGGATGATTTCTCGTAGCGTTTGCAATGCTTACTATATATGAATATATTTTGTCGTCTATATAAATATTTGAAACAGCGTTCTGAATTTCTATGATTAAATCGCTGTTCGCAACCTGCTGAACATTATCAAGTGGATTTGAATTATATTTTGATTTCAGTATAGCAATTTCTCCCTCCGAGGTCGGATAACCCATACTAAGTTTTATCATAAAGCGGTCAAGCTGTGATTCGGGAAGAAGATGAGTTCCTGCCGAACCGATTGGATTTTGTGTAGCAATAACTGTATAAGGTTCGGGGAGCTTGTAGGTAATTCCATCAACGGTTATATTTTTTTCTTCCATAAGCTCAAGAAGTGCCGACTGTGTCTTGCTTGAAGTTCTGTTTATTTCATCGGCGAGAAAAAGATTGCAGAATGCTGAACCCTCCTTGAATTCAAAAACGCCTTTCATTTTGTTGTATACATTAAAGCCTGTGACATCGGACGGAAGAACGTCAGGCGTAAACTGCATTCTGTTGTGTTTCAGATTAAGAGCCTTTGAAAATGCAAGTGCAAGAGTAGTCTTTCCTACTCCCGGAATATCTTCAATAAGAATATGGCCTTTACAGAGCATTGCAAGCATAGTTTTGATTATAACAGTATCCTTTCCGATTACCGCTTTTTTAACTTCGCTTACTATTTTGTTAATCTGGCTTGTATAAAAATTTGCGTTCATGTTTCCTCCTGAAATTAATTATTTATATACATTCAATTATAGCATTATGAATATTAAAAATCAACCCTAAAAAAACGGATACTCAATTATAAGTATCCGTTAAAATTCTGATATGAACTGATATGCAACTCCGAACCATTCACGTACCCAGTAGGTAGGCACAAGCCACGGAGAAGTCGGAGCAGATATATTGGATATGTTTTCATATCCGAGATTTTTTGCAATCATTTCAGCACGGAGCTGATGATAGCCGTCAGTAACTATTACTATATCACTGCAAAGGTTACTGTTTTCGATAATTGATTTTGAAAATTTCAGATTTTCAAAAGTAGAGGCAGATTTATCTTCCATAATAATTCTTTCGGAGGAAATTCCCTTTCCGCAGAGATAATCCTTCATACATTTAGCTTCGCTCATAATTTCATCATCTCCCTTTCCTCCTGATACTATAACTAAAGCATCGGGATTTACGGAAAGATATTCATATGCCGAATCGAGACGTCTTTTAAGCATAAGAGTGGGGCGGTCGCCCTTTACTCTGCAACCAAGAACTATTACTGTTGAATTTTTTTTCTGCGGATAGTCATTAACGCTTTTAATCATAAATACATTTATTATCAGCAGAATTATAAATCCTATAACAGCAATTATTTCCGATAATATAAGCAGTGGCTTAGGAATTTTTGAAATAATTTCAGGTTTTATTAACAGAAAAGCAAGCAGAGATGTAATAATAATTCCGGCAATATTGCCGAGATTACATATTCCGGCAAAAAGAGGTGCTATGAAAAATGCAAGAAGAATCAGAAGTATTACAAGCGGAATTAATCTTGATAAACTCATAAAGCCTGTTTGAGAGCTTCTGAAAGCTGGTCAGGACATGAAGTCTGTTTCATACCGCATTTAATTCCTTCAAGTCTTTTGATTACGCTTTCAACGTCCATACCTTCAACAAGGCTGGCGATACCCTTAAGATTACCGTTACAGCCTCCGGTAAACTTAACGTTTTTTACGATACCGTTTTCAACTTCAAAGCTGATAAGTCTTGAGCATACGCCCTTGGGAACATATGTATATTCCATAGAAAATATCATTCCTTTCTTTTTATATTATATCTTATTATATCTCATATTCCGGAAAAAATCAATAGAAAAATAATATTTTTGAGAGAGTATTCGGGAAATTTTAAAAAATACTGTTTACAAGAGTAAATTTTTATGATATAATGAATACTGATTAAATTTTCATGAAAGGGAGTTTCTAAATGAGTGCCAGTAACAGAAAAGGAAAAAAGAAACTCAGATACGACAGAGTTATTGCTGTCGGAGTTCTTTTTATAATTCTGATTGTTCTGCTTGTTTCATGCATAGGAAGCTGTTCAGATAAAAATGAAGAAAGTTCCGTTGTAATTTCATCACAGCCGGTTCAGACCGCAACTGAAGAATCATCACAGACAGACAATACCGAACCCGCGTCAATTACTACAACTGAACCTGTTACGGAAAATTCTGATTTTACTGTTCAGAAGCTTGAATATTCAGAAATAAACAAGGGCGATTTGGTTCTTGTAAACAAAACTTATGAATATAAATTCACAGAGGATTTGAATATTGTTGATGTATACAGTAACAGAAATGATTACTATACTGTCAAGGATATGGAAGTATCTCTCGAAAGCAGTGTTATAAATCAGCTCAATGCGATGATGGAGGCCTACTATAAGGCAAATAACAATACTGATATAAGAGTAATAGAGGCATACCGTTCAAAGGAGGAACAGGACAAGCAGGTCAGCGGAAACAAAACTGATGTGACAGGGGGATATTCCGATTACAATACCGCAAGAAGCTTTGCACTCGGTTCTTTCCCGAAAGACGGAACTTCATATTATCTGCTTGATGAGGGAGTTTATTCATGGATTTATGACAATATGCAGAATTACGGCTTTATATTAAGATATCCCGTAAGCAAGGACTTGATAACAGGTATGCCGTCAAGCACATACAGATTCAGATATGTGGGAGTTCCTCACGCAATATATATTGCACAGAATAATCTTACTCTTGAGGAGTATATCGAAAATATAAAGTCATACAATAAGGATAAGCCCCTTAAAGTTACTGACGGTACAAAAAACTATGATATTTATTATGTTCCTGCAAATGTAAACAATGTTACGGAAGTTCCCGTGCCGTCAGATAAAACATATACAATATCAGGCAACAATATAGACGGCTTTATAGTTACGGTTACACTTAATTAAATTCTTTCAGGAGTACAGGAAAGTTGAAAAAATCAGCCTTTATTTTATCCCTTATTTTTGCAATGTCATTACTTGTATCATGCGGAAGTGATACAAATGACGGAAGCGGTGAAATGTTTGATGCCTCACTCTATAAAAATCCTCAGAGCCTTGACCCCCAGATTGCTGATGATGTATCATCAAGAACAGTAATTTCAAATATGTTCAGCGGACTTCTTTCGCTTGATTCTGACGGAAATGTTGTAAACGACAATGCCGAAAGCTATGAAATTTCCGCTGACGGTCTTTCATATAAATTCAAGCTGCGTAAAGACAATTACTGGTTCAGGGATACTGACGGTGATGAGGATTACAGCGAGGGAGAATATTTTCCGGTTACGGCACATGACTATGTTTTTGCATTTCAGAGACTTTTCAATCCGGAAACAAGGTCAAATCTCGCAGGCAATTTCATATGCATAAAAAACAGCGAAAAAATTATGCAAGGCAAGCTTTCTCCCGAAGAAACAGGCGTTTATGCTGAAGATGACTATACGCTTGTATTTCAGCTTGAACATTCAAGTGCGGATTTTCTTAAGCTTCTGACCACTTCTCCGGCACTTCCATGCAATGAAGAATTTTTTTACAGTACAAAAGGCAGATACGGACTTGATGAAGATTCAGTAATTTCAAACGGAGCATTTTTTATGCGTCAGTGGTTCTATGACCCTTACGGAAATCACAATATACTTTATATGAAACGTAACAGCGTAAACAGTCAGTATGATAAAGTTTACCCTTCTTATTTAAGTTTCAGCATAGAGGATTCACAGGAAGATATAAATTCCGAATTTATTTCCAGTGATTTGGACTGCATAAGCACTCTCGAATTTGACAGCAGATTTTCAAAGAAAAAATACTCATATAATTCATACTGTTCAATAACTCTCGGACTGATATTCAATCCGAAAGACCCGATATATTCAAATGAAAATCTCAGAAAGGCTCTTGCATACGGTATAAACAGGGAATCCGCAAAGAAAAAAATCGACAGTGATGTCGAAATGGCAGGCGGTCTTATAGCTCCGGCAGTAACACTTCTCGGAAGAAGTTACAGGGAACTTTCAGCCGATGATACGCTTTCTGTATATGATGAAAAAAAAGCTCTTGAATATCTTGAAAAAGCAAAATCGGAGCTTAACCGTGAAACTTTTGACACTGTAAAAATTCTTGTATGCAATGAAAGTGTCAATCCCGACGAGCTTCACGTTCTTTCACAGCAGTGGAGTGATTTGCTTGGAATATATATAGGCATTGAAGAAGTTACAGAATCTGATTTCTATTCACGCCTTGACAACGGAGATTATTCCATTGCATTATATCCTGTTACAGCTGACTATAACAGCGGAATATCGTTCCTTTATCAGTTTGCGAAAAATCCTTATTTTGATATAAAAGACGATACAAAACAGTCAATAACAGACCTGTCATATATTGCCGATGCTCAGGATTATGTAAGTGCATTTTCGGATATAGAAAGGGACATTCTTAATCAGTATTGCTATATTCCGGTATTCTATAAAAATACCTATCTTGTAATGAAATCCGAAAACACGGATATTTTATACGAACCTTTTTCGCAGGCAGTAAATTTCCAGTATGCGAAAAACTTTGATTAGCTGGAGGGGACAGCGTCCCCTCTGAAAAAAATTACTGTCTGTATTCGTTTATAACTCTGATGATTATATCGTAAAGCTTTTCGACTTCATGGTCGCCTATGATAGGTTCAAGATGTGAATCACCTACGCCGGAATCATCTGTAAGAAAAACATAAGTACCGTTTGTGCAGATACTTAAAGCACGTCCGAAAAGCTCTGTATTTCTTTCGGAATTTGAAGATACTACCGGAATAATTCTGATACCCTTTTCGGAAGCGGTCTTTACTGCATTGTTAAGCACATCAAGGTTATCACGGTCGGAGTGCGGAGGAGCATCGAAAATCATAAATGCAAGCTTTACGGAATTTTCTCCCCAGTCGGATTTATTCATAGTTTCGTCAAGAATTTCTGTAACAGCTTCGGGAGTATCTCCTCCGCCGTCAGCACGTTCATTGTTGAGAGTCTGCTGAATTTCTGATATATCATTTGTGAAGTCAAAGCATTTTGTAACATAATCATCGCCCTCATCACGATAGAAGTTTACGGAATATCTTACATTGTCAGTACCTGTTTCGTTTGCAATAGCTGAAAACTCACTTTGCAGAAACAGCATTTCATCAGACATCGAGCCTGTTGAATCCATTATAAACATAATATCGGTAGCAGGATATAATTCGCCTGATGAACTGAATACAATATCAGTGCTTTCCGGAACAGCAGTAATTGATGAACCTTGTCCGTTTCCGGATAAATCCGTATTTTTTTCAATTTCAAATTCCTGTGATGTTTCCCCAAAAGATACACGGAATTTTTCGGGCAGGTTGTCTGTTTCATAAAATAGATATGCTTTTCCGTCCTTGTCAGTTATTGAAGTCCATATTGCAGAGCCGTCAGCGGAAAGCATTTCCACTTTTGCATTGACGGACGGTTCACCTGATTCATTTTTGACATTTACTTCCGCACGGTTTACCGGATTTATATTGAATACAGGAAATTCTATTGCATTAGAGTTTACAAGATTCTGAAAGAAGCCCCAGTTATCATTATCGTTCCATTCTCCGGCAGTAAGAAGTCCGGCTTCCGGTGAAATTTCCGTTGGTTCTTCAATAGGTTCAATTACAGGTTCTCCGATAGGTTCATCAGTAATAATATCCCCATCAGATTTAACGGACATTTCGCTTTCAAAAGCTCCGTCAGCCATCATTTCAGCATCAGCAAAATCTTCAGCGGGAACTTCTTCAGCAACAGATGAGGCGGAATCTTCTTTTACTATTTCTGCTGAATTTTTATCGGCAGATTTTTCACCCATAGTCATTGATGTATCTGTCATATCTGCACCGCAACCCGTAAAAAGTGACATCATAAGCAGACATGATACTGAAATTGCTGATATTTTTATTTTGCTTTTCATAAAAATACCTCCTTTATAGATATAGTGTCAGAAAATATTTAAATTGTTTCGGACATAAAAATTTTCTGATTAAATTATATCAAAAAGAAACGTAAAATACAATAACAGGAAATTTACATTTTTTTACAGAATATTTTTAAATGGTTACATAAATCTGACAAAAATTACATGTTGCAAAAAGCAAAAAACAGCATAAAATATTATAGCGAAAGATTAAACTTTACGGTTTCGCAGGAAACAATGCCCTTTGAAGTGGTGTAACTGCCCGTGAACAGCTTCAGGGCAGTGTAGTTTAATTTTTCACTTTAATATAGATTTGACTGCCCTGTTAATAAATGGGGCAGTCGTTGTTTTTGTATTCAGAAAGCATGCTGTGATTTGCGTTTTTTAAGTTCTTCGGCAATACGCTGATATTTCATTTTAGTAGCCATACCGCCACGGATATGGCGTTCCTTTTTATTTATTTCAAGTATGCTTTTTACTTCCCTTGCAAGTTGCTTGTTTATTTCGGGAAGTCTTTCGCTTACATCTTTATGTACGGTCGTGCAATTTGAGAACGAATTTTCAATAATTCATTTCTATATGAATATTGCCGTTTTCGTCAGCAGTGATGAATTTTATAAGCGTTTTGATTTCAGCGTTTGTCATATTTGCAACCGATACATATTTGCTGAAATTTTTTGAAAGCATATTGTAAAGCTTGCGTGACCTTTCTTCAATGCTTTTCAGATTTTCTGTGCTGTCAAGTTCAAGCCTGATATTAGCAATAGCATTGTCAATATTTTTAACACGTTCTTTAAGTTCATCAATAGTAATAATGCTGTTCTCAAACATCATTATCTGTTTCTGCTTTTTTATCTGAAGTTTTTCAAGATTTTCCGAAAGTTCACGCATTGGATTTTTCTGCTGTCTGCTTTCATACTTGCTGACGATACTGTCAATAAACTTTTGCTTATCACTTATTATTGAAAGAAAATAGCTGTCAATATTTTTGATAAGCTCATCTTCGGGAATAATTGTCTTGTTATTGCAATATTTCGCACCGTGATGATTACGACCACTGCACAACCATATAATTCTTGTATCGTCTTTATTTTTTCGCTTACTCTGTCTGAATGAATAACCGCATACCGAACAAGTAATCAGTGTACTGAAAAGGTGCTTGCTACTGTTTTTTTTATGAAGGTTTTTTTTTAATCTGGTATTGTTAAGCTTGCTGATATTCTGAGCTTTTTCCCACATTTCCAGAGGAACAATCTGCAAATCAGGACGTTCTGTCTCAATCCATTCACTTTCATCTTTTTTTGTACGGACTCTTTCGATTAAATCCGTGACTTCGCTTTTCCCGTTTATTACATATCCTGCATACAGCTTGTTTTTCAAAATTCTGCTGATTGCCGTTGCTGACCATTTAACATTCCTTAAACTTGTCAGACCTCTGCTGTTAAGAATTTTTGAAATCTTGTGAGAGCCGTACCCCTGATTGACATACATATCAAAAATCTCTCTTACTATTTCTGACTCAGCGGGATTAATATCCAAATCAAAAGAATTACCGTTTTTCTTGATATAGCCATAACATAAATTAGGAACTCTGCCGTTTTCGGCACTGATTCTCTTTCCAAATTTAATACGGCTTGAAATATTCTCAGATTCTTTCTGTGCTATTGATGCAAGCATAGTCATTGCAAATTCATCGGTTGTAAGCGAGTGCATACCTGTGTTGATAAAAACAACATCGATATTACGTTTTTTAAGCTTGCGTATACATTCCAGAAAGTCAACAGTATTTCTTGCGAATCTTGAAAAGTCCTTAACAAGAATGGTTGAAAAGACATTTTTTTCGCTGTCTTTCATCATCTCGTTAAAGCTGTCACGTTTCTTGCGTGATGTTCCTGTTATGCCTTCATCGGCATAAATTTTGATAAGATTAAGATTATTATTTTTTGCATAGTTATCAAAGAATGTTTTCTGTGCATTCAAAGAATTTATCTGGTCTTCCTTATTGGTAGACACACGGCAGTATGCGACAACATTTGTTGAATTTGACATTGATTTTTTACCTCCCTGAATTTTAAGTAATATGTTTTTCTGCTTTAACAAAATTGTTATTTACAGCGTTAATCTGTCTTGTTATTGAATCTGATATTATCGTTTCCAGTTTTTTAATCAGATTTTCTTTTTCAGAACTTGAATTGCTGTTAAAGTAATATGTATTCATAATAACATTCTCCTTTCCTTACTCACATAGAATAATATCTTTTACGTTTAATAATATGAATTTTATTTGTCTGATATGAAATATTATACTTGTCTTAATATCGCTGTTTATTAAATAATTTTTGACAGAATCAGAAATGCCGTTTTCATGAAATTAAACTGACGGAGAATTGACAAAACATAAATAATGTGATATAATATAATAAAAATCACCTTATAAAAACATACTTAAAAAGGGGTGGTGCAGATGATTAGATGGTTTGTTGAACTGAATTTTCCTGCATTGATTATACTTGTTTTTATGTCAGTATTTCTGATGATTAACTCGATTTTTCAGAAAAAAATAAACAGAACATTCGGATTGAGTCTGATTATAACTGTGATTGAAATGATAACATATTGTGCTGAAATCAAATCAGTAGAAAAAGGCAGTTCCCCAAATCTTTGCATTTTTTTCTGTGCGTTGGGATATTCTGTCCGTCCGGTTATAATATATATATTTGTAAAGCTTTCACTTCGAAACGATAATACAAGCCGTAAGTTTAAATTTCTGATACTTGTTCCTATGATTATAAATGCTATGGCTGCATTTTCTGCATTTTTCACAGACATTGTTTATACATACAATGACAAAAATGAATTTGTGAGAGGTTCATTAGGTTACATCACACATTTTGTATGCATTATTTATATGTTATTGTTGCTTATGCTGACAGTAAGCCGATTCTGCCACAGAGACTATTCTGAGGGGCTTATCATATTTCTCATTGTAACCGTGAATATTTTAGCGATGTTTATGGAATCATTTCTCGGAATGTACGGTTCAAGCAGAAATGCATATTCACTTTCTATTGTTTTCTATTATATGTTTTTCAGCGTTGAAAGTTTCAAGCGAGACCCTCTGACAAACGCTCTTAACCGTCATTGTTTCTATATCGATTCCGAAAAGTATAAAGATGTTATCACTGCTGTTGTTTCCATTGACCTGAACAACCTGAAAAAGATAAATGATACCTACGGTCACGCAAAGGGTGACGAAGCTATCTGTGCAATTGTAAATGTTATTGATAAAGTTGTTCCGAAAGGCTGTCTCCTCTACCGAACCGGCGGTGATGAATTTATGATATTGTGTATCAGAATCAGGCAGAAATCTGTAGAAAAATTACTGGAGAATATTCGTACGGAAATAGGACAAACACCTTATACTTGTGCTATGGGTGTTGCTTATGCAAACGGAGAGAATTTTGACAGCTTATGTGCCAGAGCTGATGCTGAAATGTATAAAAATAAGCAAAAATATAAAAAAATGGTTTCATAATATTACGTTTTATCGTATTTTTTCGCAAAGAAAAAAAGCCGTTTGAGTTGCATTTTCAACTCAAACGGCTTTTAATATGTGTATTTATTTATAAATTAACGTCCGTTCTTTTTGTATATCAGATATTCTCATATCTTAAAATCATATCTTTTATTCTCCATTGTATGAACTTGTTATATTCGCATAACTCATTATCTGATAAAAATCCGTTATCAGTAAATTCAAAATCCTGAATACTCCTGAGCTTGCAATAAAACTCCTCCGATACAATTGAATCATAATAATCATAAAAATCATCATACAAAGCAGGGTATCGTCTGTAAAACTGTTCCTGCATATTTTCAAACTTTATCTCAGGAATACGATTGCACAAAGCCTGACCATTATCAAAAACAGGGGATAAGCCTTGTATTTCAAATGTATCATTATCAAACATCAGCTGTATATTGCCTTGATGACGGTCATTATTACCTGTCAGAATATCAAATGACAGCATAGTTTTTAAATCTTTCTCTATTCCGTATTTCTTGCCTGTATCAATTAAATCATAGAAATTCTGTACAGTGCTTAACGCATAAAGCGGTGTGATACCCCTATTTGTATCTGTCATAAGCTTACAGCAGGATACTGTCTTGCCGTGATAAATCTCTGTTTTGTAAGATACGCAGTTTATGTCAAGAGCCTTTTCAAGCTGATATGCGAGTTCTTCGGTAACTGGTTCTCTGCCCATAGAAGTGCTTCCGCTTGTTCCGCCTTTAAGCATATATATGCCGTCCGTCCTGCGTACCCAACATTTAGGCAACATTCCGTCAGTACCAAATTCGGGAGATGTTGTCTTAAATCCCGAAATCATTTTCTCGCCCAGAATAGACAGCTTGCCTATTGTTTCATCAAAATCATTCTCATAAAGATTTATGTCAGACCACTTCAATACAGAATCAGCAGGCTTTACCCATAAAGTATCAGTTAACGATAAACCATATGTAACATCTAAAATATCCTTTTGGGTTTTCAAATTCATAGATTTGAGTATACGTCTTATTTCATTGCGTTTCTTGGCTATACTTCTGCTGTCAAGAAAACTTGATAAATTAAATTTCTGATAGGGGAGAGGAATATCTCCGTCAATAATTACCGGTCTTAAAAATCCGTCTTTCAAAGTATAGGCATATTCAAGCAAAGGCTTGTCTTTATTCATAATAAAATACTTTTTCATATTAAAAATCATAACTCCTCTGAATTTCATTAAGTATCTTAAACAACACTTGATAGTGCATATCTTGTCTGATATGTATTTTCACTCAAAATTGAAATATTTTTCATATAACTCTGATAACAAACTCGCTTTGTAATAATCTACCCCTCTATTGCTTTTCACTTAGCATTAATACAGTCTCTATACTGAACTGTACCTTACCAGAATTATACACCGAACTTCTCATATACCTTTAAACTCTTTTCTTTATTATACATCTCTTTCAGCCTGTTTGCAATTAATATTCTTATAATTTGTAACTTATCGGATTTTTCAAAACTCCGGAATTGAATAAAAATCTTGAAACGCCAAAAATCTTTAAAAATTTGGGGCTGTCTGATGTAAATTACCGCACTGTATCAGGGGTTTTTTAACTTCAAAACTTTAAGTTTAATGGCATACGGTGAAAAGTGCGTTAGCTTTAATTTATCTTCTGGTTTTAAAATCAATAAATGAAACTTAATGAATATCAATTTATAGTGCTGATATATTATTTATTTAAACCGTATGTCATAATACTGTATCAAATACCCCTATTTTATATACTTATACATATTTATCAGAAAATCACTCGCAGACTCAAGTGTAGTACCCCGATTTAGTTTCTCTATGTCAGCTAATGACCTACCTTTATCTCCATAAATACCCGATGTTGATGTAAAACTATTAAAAATACTACGCTTACCACCGTATATTATGCTTTTATTAACTATCTCACCCCTACTTGAAAAATAAGATGTTACCTTATTATCATTCAACCACTTTGTCTCTGTTATAGCTGTATCTATATTACCTGTCATTTTTATTTCGTAAAGATAATATCTTAGTGCCATATCATCAAAATCATCATATGACTCCAACTCAAAAACTAAGTCTATCTCTCTGCCGTCCGTATCTCTGTAAAAATATACCCCGATACCCCTCTTACTTGCTAACTGCAATGCGTGTGCTACCACCGATGACCTCAATATATAAGAATTTAAATTATCATCATCGGCTAATTGTGTATTATCTGAAATGCTCTCCTGTATTACCTTCGCTAAATCTCTCAATAATACATTCGTCATACACTGATTTACTATAAAATACTCATATTCCCCCGCTTTGCATATGTTTTCTAATCTGATTACCAAACCTATCTGCATTAATATCTGCAATACAGCTGAAAATTCCCCGTCACTTATCAGGTCTTTATCCGCTATTCCAAAACGCCTCTTTATTAAATCATCTACGTCAATGAAAGAATATAAGCTACCTCTCAAATCAAATAAATCTATCATTCGCTTTAGGTTTAAAGAATATCTCAAATTCGAAAATGTAACAGTGTATAATACCATAAATATCACCCTCATCAATTTGGAATCAGATACCCCTGATAAAATCGGTATTATATCCGCATTTCTCCTCATAGTACCAACTATATTATCAAGTACAGATGTTCTGACATAATTATATAACCCATTTATGTCAGAAAAAATATCCGCCTTGTATAAACCACCAATTCTGATATACTCCTGCAATGATACCCCAGTTGTACGCTTAGCCTCACCATAATTTATAAATGTTACACTCGTTAATACCATTCTGTGATATAAACCTTTTCTGTAACTCATAACTAAACTCAATGACTCTGTACCACCTATAAATATCTTCTTATTGGTGGGTAGTATTATGCTATCATATAATATTGATGACTGCAATATAAAATCCTTTACTCTCGTTATCTCATCTATAAATATATATCTGTAAGACGATAATTCTCCCATCACTAAATTGTATATATCCCTGCAAGTTACATCTGTATCCGGATTTATTACCATATACGCACACTTATTATACCCCAGTTTGTATATCGCCTGTAAAAATCCTGTCGTCTTTCCAGTACCTCTTAAACCTGATATTCCTACTACCCTGTTATCCTTGTTTCTCGCATAGCTAACTACACCCTTAACAAAATCACGACTTCTTAAACTCATTACCCCACTCGAATTGATTAATAATCTCAGACTTTCATCTGTGTATACGTCCGCTACCCCAGTCTTGGTTATATCTGCATTATCATTGTACTCAATTCTGAAATCCATTTGTCATTACCTCAATTTATAACTGAATGTATCAAAAGGCACAGGAACTTGAAATCCCTGTGCCTTACCCCTTGCACTGATACTTGTTATTATGTATTGCTACCTCTGAAACTAATCACATCTGCCATAACTACTGATAATACTATTGTTTTTGCTGTACCTGTCTTCGATAATATATTCATTATATTAATCATAATCTTACCCCCCATAAAATATCTCTTTCGCTTAAAATATTAATTTTTGTATCTGTCTGCTTAACATTCTGTCTAAAAACATAGCTCTGTTTTCGTAATCTCCTGAAACAGGCTTAAACTTAAACCCGTTTAAATTCAATAAGCAAGAACGCAATTCAGAGGTCAGACAATACTTCGCTACATCAACAAAATCTGCACCTGATGACATTAATCTTGTATCCATATAGTTATCAAATTCTCTAACTAAAGATACCCCTGTTTCATTACTGAAGAAATAAGACAGGCAACCTAAACCATTATCAAACAAAGGTGCTACACCTGTAATATTGCCCGTACTGTTATCAATCAGATACCCATAATTTCCTAAGTGTCGGTCTTCATTAAGAATCAAAGCATCAAAGACATACATCAATCTGAAAGTGTCAGAAAATCTGCTATTCAATTGCCAGTTCAATAAATCCTCAAAAGAATCTACATAAAACACTTCAGACTGACTTCTGAAACCAATATTTTCACTGGTAAATAATTTACATCTGCTTGCATACTTGCCGTGATACTTAATACAATCATAAGGTACATAAAAACTTGACTCAATACCCATAGCTCGCAATAACTGTGTAGCATATGCCTCGCTGAAAGGCTCTCTGCCACTATTTCCCGCACCTGTACTGCCACCCTTATACAAGTAAATATTGCCGTTAACTCTCTTCCAACATTTAGGTAACGCACCATCAGTATCAAATTCGGGAGAAGTGCTTTTCTTTACAGAACCATTACCCTCAAAAGAAAATCTTGCAATCTGCTCATTAAAAGGATTGTTGTATAAATTTACAGAACTCCACTTTAATCTTCTATGTTCTTCCGGCTTTACCCACAAGGCATCATTTAAAGACAATCCGTATGTTACTGCGAAATACCTTTCTATGTTTCTTATGCCCAGTATTGCCAATAGCTTATCAATTTCAGCTCTCTTATTGAATGGACTTCTGTTGTAAATCCATTTTTTCAGGTCAGTACCTAACAACAAATTCGTATCTTTTACTGAACATTTTTCATTGAATACTTTAGTTTCACCGAGATTAGAGGTTCTCGTTTCAAATGAAGCTATTTCGGTATCAAAATTCATTATGTAAAACTTCACTTGAAACTCCTCCCATAGATATTTTTATTTCAGGTAATTGTTATTTACCCAACCTGTAAAATCTGCATATCTGACCTTAGACCATTCAGACTGTCTTTCAAGGACTTCAACTTCTGCACCATCGGGAATAAGAGTAACTTTGTCAAATTCCTTTCCTGCACCTGAACGCATATTAAGACCGCCTCCGGCTTTAACAGTTGCCGTATCTGATTCAGATGAAATATTTTCCTGTGGAACTTCCGGAGTTTTTTCAACTGTTTCTCCGTTGAAAATCTTAAGTATTTCGTCATATGTATAGGAAACATTTTCGCTCTTGAAATACTTCTGATTATCTTCGGATTTTTTGTCATATTCTTCTTTGGAAATACCTTCATCGTTTAATTTGTATATAGAAGTTTTATCATTTTCGTCGTAAATCAGAGTTTCAGCGGGTTCAGAAAATCCGTTTGAAATCTTGTGAATTGTTTCTATATGGTTAGATGCACCGCCACTTGAATGAGTTAAAAACATTCCGCTTTTTTCCATATATCCACCGAAAGAGTTATCTCTTGGTGAAAAAGATTCTGAAATAATTGTAGCTTTTCCGTTGAAATATGTATATAACAGACTCTCGCCGTAAATTGTATTTGAAATATAAAGTTCAGGAATATCATCGCCATCGATATAAATCAACTTATAAGACAGTTCATCTTTTGAAAAGTCGGCTGAGAAGTGATTTGAAAAATCATCTATTGCGTAAATATAAGCTTCCTGCCATTCTTTTTTAATATCTTCTGTGTTTTCAATTATATTAAGATTGTTCAGAGTATCACTGTAACGAATATTATAGCTGTTCATTTCTGGGAAAATGGCATTTGCTGAAATTTCAGAAATTTTCTTTTTAGCCTCGTCACCGTTAAATATATCTCCGCTGTTAGTATCTATATAATTATAGCTGTCTGAATAATGCTGACAAACACAGATTAAGCCATTATCATAAAAACTGATTTCATCTCCGTCAGTTTCGGCATTGATAATTGTAAGGTCTGATTTGATAACAGAAACAGAAGAAACAGTTTCACCCTCCTGACCGATAATTACAAGTTCTTTCTTGCTGTCCTGATTTATATCAGCAATAAAATAACATGTTTCTTCACAGGAATTTACAAAGCTGTCCCATATATTACGGTAGTAATACGGATATTTGAAAATATCAGTGTAAAGTTCTGTTTCATTCGCAAAGGATTCTGTAAATACGGCATCATCTCCGAGAATTGTTTCAATGTCTGAATCAAGAATATATCTGTTTGCAGAATAATATCCGTCATAATCCTTGATAGCCTCAAGCCTTAATATTTCTTTCATTTCGGACTGATTTTTTGAAACAAAACTTGCTGAAAATCCTGTATTGCTTTCTGAACCTATATAAGGCTGAATATATTCAATATCAAGACCAAATTCGTTAAGCATTGCTGAAAATGCCGATGCAAGAGATGAATACATACCGCCTGTAACCTTATAATTGCCCTCAAGATGAGCCTGCATTAAGGTGAACATATTATATTTATTCTGAGATGTTGTAATGTTATTTACATCTTCGGCTAACTGCTCCGCCCTCTTTTTATATGATTCATCGGAATCGGGGGAAACTGTACATTCTGAAAATGTTG
Organism: uncultured Clostridia bacterium; assembly: GCA_945910815.1. Classification (GTDB taxonomy): domain Bacteria; phylum Bacillota; class Clostridia; order Oscillospirales; family Ruminococcaceae; genus Ruminococcus. The sequence continues at coordinate 11,232 of CAMDZD010000013.1, read as the reverse complement.
CCGAATCTCTGATAGACGGCGGAAGTGTTCTGGCGTATAATAATCCCTCTTTTGTCGGGTCGGCTCTGTAAAAGTCCTTTTCTATATCAAATGCACCTATTGAATATGGAACAATTTTATTATCCTCTACCCCGAAAACGTTGAAAGTTTTTATATATGAAGATGTATCAATACCATCTCTTTCGAGGTTTTCATAAGTAAGCAGACTGCCGAAATAAAGCTTGTTCTGATATTCCGATGTAACAATCTGCATACTCATATTTTTGGTGAAATATATGGAATTATCTGTCAAATTCGTGCCTGTGTCGGAAATAATATCCATATCAAGAATTTCAGTAAGATATTTGCTGTCAGTTAATTTAAGGCTGTCACCCTCAGGTTTAAGCAAATCAATGCGAATATCTTCACCGTTGTTATTGTTTCTGTCAAATGTAAATACAACAAGCTCGTCTGTACCGTCTTCGTCAAAATCGAACTTTACCGCACCCGCAAGACCGTTCGGACTGTTTTTGACAGCTCCCGCCTCAATTATTCTGAAATCCTTTCTAAGATTGCAGAATTTCTGTTCAATAAGATAATTATAGTAAACCTTATCATTTTTGGAAAGATTATCTGATGAAAGGGTCAGCTTTTTATCCTCCGGTGTTTTTGCGGAAACGCTCTGACTTACAGAATTATTTTCAGAATCGGAACTGCTTTGTGATTCTGATGAATCACAACCGTATAATACCCCATTCAAAGAAAATATAACAGTTAAGGCAGTTGCCAGTAACCTTTTATTTTTCATATCTCACCTCAGTCACTTTGTAATTCTAAATATTCTTCAAGACTCTGCGTTCCTCCGGCAGACATATAAGCGTAGTATGCAAGAATACATGATGAATCTGATGCATTTATAAAACCGTCCCTGTTGACATCACCTGAAGAATATGTATTGCCCGAAACGGTAGTTGTAGTTGTTTCAACAACAGGAATATCAGAAACAGTCGTTGTTGCTGTTGCAAGTTCTTCTTTTATATCAATGAAAGTTCTGCTGTAAGTATCAGCATATTCCTGTACGGGAGAATCCTTATAGCCGACAATAACAGCATCTTTATAGATAGTTTCCGGATTGCTGTATATATTGCAGTCTGCATTTCTGATAATGATTTTCTTAAGTCTTGTGCAGTTCTTGAATGTATTGGAACTAATCTTTGCAACGCCTTCGGGAACTGTTACTTTTGTAAGGTTAGTGCAGTCTGAAAAAGCACCGCTTTCGATAGAAGTAACGCTTTCGGGAATAGCATATTCAGTATTGCCGTTAGCTTTGGGGTATCTTATAAGAGATGTTTTATTTTTATTCATAAGAACGCCATTATCACTGCTGTATGATGAATTATCATTTGAAACATTGATTTCTGTAAGGCTTTCCAAATCAAGTTTAAGGTTTCCAAGCTCAGTAAGATTTGCACCTATTGTAATTTTTGAAAGGTTTGTACAGCCTGTGAAAGCTCTTTCATCAATGCTTGCAATTGAATCGGGGAACTTGATATTTTTCAAGCTTGTACAGTTTTCAAAAAATCCGAACTTAGAACCATAACTGCTAAGAACTGATGTGTCTGAACGTGATTCATCATAAAGCTTTGTCATCGTGTTTGAAAGTGTGACATACTGCAGATTTGTACAGCCTGCAAGACAGCCACCACCCATATCAGTAACTCTGTCGGGGATAGTAATCGATGACAAAGTTGTACAGCCTGCAAATGCTGCATTTCCGATAGTCATACCTTCTCCTGTTTCAGGAATATCAACACTGGAAAGCTTTGAACCGTTTGCAAAAGCATAATCGCCAATCTCAACAACTGAACTTGGAATTTCAACAGACTCAAGATTATAACAATCAACAAAAGTGTATTCAAGGATTGTTGTTACTGTATTTGGAATTTTAATATTTTTAAATTTTGAGTTATATGAATGTGCAATACCATAAATATTGCCTTCTCTTCCAATAACTTTTACAGGTAATCCTTCAATAGTAGATGGAAATTCAATATTTCCATATAAATAATCCTTAACTTCAGTTATCTGAACATAATCAGCAAATTTCTGATACTCAAGCTGACTTTCTGAAAGAACTGTTGTACTTGCACTTGCTGTAATTTCAGCATCTCCCGAGATGTTTTTGTTGTAATAAGGCAAGCCTGCACTTGTTACTGCGACTGCAATTGCACATGCAAGAAATCTTTTTTTAATATTCATAAATATACCTCCAAATTGAACACTAAAAATTAATACTTATTATAAAAGTATTATAATTTAAAAGAGATATAAAAGTCAATGATTTTTATAACTCACAATTAAAAAATCGTATTTTTTTACAAATCTCAGCATATAAAACCCTGTATTTATATACAAAATCAATTATTGACTGATTTTTCTAAAAGTTCCCCTATATCAGCGAATTTCTCAAAAGAGTTGCTGTTATATAATGAAATCAGATACCCCGAAATCATACCTATAAATACATCAGGTGATAAATATCTGAAAACTGAAAGTGCAGGCTGATTTATGGTTACAGCCTTTTTGACGATACCCCGTTTTTCAAGATAAAAATCAGTAAATTTTTTACCGTCTCCCGAAACCTTAACGTTAAAATCTCCGCCGATACTGTAACTGAAATCATCATATGTACGGAAATAAATTAACTTGACATCTGAATCTGATATTGAATTGGTTTTCATAAATATACCTCCGGAAATAGAAAAAGTTGCCAGTTCAAACTGACAACTTAATTATACACCAAAATATTCTGAAATGTTAAGGATAATAATTCAGTATTATAATCCCTGTATTTTTTCTCAAGTCTTTTTAATCATACAGGACTTTCTATAAAAAGCTATTTCATAAATGTTTCTTGTTTCATACTTTTCAGTATATTTCTTCTTGTTCCTTTATCTCGCTTGCCTTATAAACTGAATACCCCTCATAATAGTAACTTGTATCAATACCTTTCATATAAATCTCACGGTCATTTATCTTGTCTGTCAAAGCTTTTTTAAGCAGATACTTGATTTCAATATCTTTTATCGGACTACGTTCCATTGCAAGCAGATAATCTTCCTTGTCAACCTTGCTCCAGTCTATAACCATTTTCAGTTCTTTCTTTAATATGTGGTCAAGCCATATTCTCATACTTCTGCCGTTTCCCTCTTTGAATGGGTGTGCTATATTCATTTCAACGTACTTTTCTATTATCTCATCAAATGTGGACTGTGGCATTTTTTCTATATTCTCAATAGATACCCCAAGATACATAACTGGTGCAAATCTGAAATTACCCTTTGCAATATTAACTTTACGAATCAAACCTGCAAACTTGTATACATCACTGAACAGATACTCGTGTATTACAGATAAAGTCTTAAAACTGCCTGCCATAAGATTATCAAGTATACCTCTTTCAAATAAATCAACTGCCTTTGCCTTGCTTATTCTCTCCTCAACCCTTGCAAGTTCTGCTGAATCCTCTATACCTAATTTGTTTTCCAATGCCATACTTACGCCTCACTGTAATTTCTTGATTTATAACTATTATACGATGTATCAATAATAAAGTCAACTGAAATACAAAATCAATAATCTCCTGTCTTATGATACCCCTCTGTCAATATCTCATCATACACTATCTGTATCTCCGTCCTGTCTTAGTCCTGATACTCATTACTGTACATTGACTTTACTCTGATATATACATCACTTTATCTCTGTAAACATCTCATTATACATTATCTGTATCTCCGTATGTTTTAATCCTGATACTCAAACTTCATATATATTATATCATCTTAGATTTCATCTCTATACTATCATGATTAATCTCAGAATTTATATTAAAAGGCATATAAAAATCTTAAAATCCTCTATGCCCTGTGATTGCAATACATCAATCTGACCAATCAATATTAGTTCCGCAAATGCTATTCTCCTTGTAATTAACATCAATATCGAATAGTATATATTTATCTCTATTGCAAATTTATTCTTTGCTAAAGTTTTTATCTCTGAAAAGCAATTTATAAATACACTCCTCAGATTAAAAAAAATTGCCAGCTTAAGCTGACAACTTAATTTAGAACAAAATTAGAATCACTTTATCTTTTTCAAGTCTTTTTAATCATACAGGACTTTTTATAGAAAGCTACCCCATATTTGATAATCTGCTGATAGCAGTCTCTTTTTAACTGCATATCATACTGTTTTTCTTCAATCTGCATTAAAGCATCATCGCATTTCTGACTTAACTGCGAGAACTCATCGGCAACTTTTATTTCGATAATAACAGCAAGCTTGTGACGTCTCTGTTCCAGTAAGATTATATCACTTCTGCCGATACCGTTCTCACGGTTTGACTCCGTTTTATACCCCTTAAATCCCGACAGTAAACCCGCCAGAAATCCGTGATAATAATTTTCCTTTGTATCATAGTAGCTTATAGTATCCTCAAGCCAGTCAAGTAATATCTCCTCAAACTGCAATGTATTTCCGCTTATTACGGCATTGAAAAGCTCATCTCTTGAAGTTGAAACGATTTTCTCATTAAACCACTGCATAATCGTATTTTCATAAATACTTGTTACTTCTCTGTTAGGAATGACCATATCGGCGTACAGAGTATTTCCGGATAAATAGATGCGGACAGCCTTAAGATACCCCGTGTACAGCAGAAAACTCCATATATAATCTGAATTTACATTTATATTTCTGTAAGTAATATCTTCATACAAAGGCTTTGAAATCATACCCCCGTTTACAAGGTTTTCAACAGTATCTTTTATATCCTCATCGCCCTCAGTAATAAGCTTATGGATAATATCATTAGAGCTTGTATTACTCCAGTATGATTTTAAAACGTTATTTGTATTACCCTTTGTAAAATGAATATAATTCAGAATACTCCACGGATTATAAATTTCGGTGTTGCCGAATCTGTAACCATCATACCACGTTTTCAAATCTTTAAAATATTCTGATAATCCATAGTAATCAGCAAATTGCTTGACTTCTGATTCAGTAAACCCGAAATATTCAGAAAATAAATTATCAGTGACAGAATAAACTGCCAGATTATTAAGACCAGTAAATATACTCTCCTTTGAAATTCTCAGACAGCCGGTCAATACCCCAAATTCAAGCGAATTATTAGTCTTTAATGCACTCTCAAATACCGAACGAATCAGATTTACCATTTCATAATAATACCCTCTGAAATACGCACTTTCAAGTAATACATCATACTCATCTATAAGGATTATTACCTTTTTGTTATAAAACTCAAAAAGGCAGTCTGAAAGCAGTTTAAGAGCCGTATTATATGTTGAATAATCTCCGCAACGATTACATATCTTTAGAAATTCGTCTTTATCAGCATTAAATATTTTATCAGAGTCAAGAATAATTCTGTGTCTGCGAAATTCATTTGAAATTATCTTTTTGAACTCATTTAAGGAAAGCTCAAATGTTTCTTGTTTCATACTTTTCAGCGATATGCTTATAACAGGATACTGCCCTTGATACCTCTTGTATTTTTCACCTTGCTCTGAAATATTAAGACCGTCAAATAAATATGAAGTATCCTCATCTGATTTCTCAAAGTAATACTGAAGCATACTTATATTAAGCGTTTTACCGAATCTTCTTGGACGTGTATAGAGATTTACATAGCTTTTGTTATCCAGTATATCTTTGATAAACAGGGTTTTGTCAACGTAATAATACCCCTTGTCTATTATATCCTTGAAATTCTCAACTCCTATTGGTATCGGTTTGTAATTCATAATACCCCTCCCTGATTATTTAACTTATAATTATTATACCTTATATCAATATAAAAATCAACCGAAAATAAAAAGATGCACCGTCTTTAATTAAACAGTACATCTTATTAATAATGTTCAATTGAAAATTAATATATATCAAAAAATATGACTCAACTTTACATCTGTATTATTATCTGAAATTAACTTAGAATATTATTATTGAAATATATTAAATTGAGGAGTATTTATGCTATGGAATTAAAACAAAATTATGTTATAGAAAGAATGTATCAGCTCTTAAAGGAACGCAACTGGACTGTTTACCGTCTTGCAAAGGAATCAGGACTTGCATATTCATCTTTAAACAACATCTTTGTAAGAAATACTGTACCGAGCGTATTCACATTGGAAAAGATATGCAACGGCTTTCAGATTACTCTTTCTCAGTTCTTTGATACTGATACCCCGATAATTAACGCATCTGATATGCTTAACTCCGATGAACGCAATCTCATTGAAACATACAGAACTCTTTCAAAGTCTGACAGGCAACTTCTTAATGCCTATCTTAACGGTCTTGCAAAGCGGTTATCTGATAACTTATAACTGACATCATCATTCTTATAATATATCTGTACCCCTGCTTCATTTATATATTAATCATCTCATCATCAGTCTTATGTTAATAAAAAATCTCGAAGTATATTTTTATTATAATTAAAAATTAAATTACTTGTTTAATTTTAAAGGGTAAAGCTTACGCAGTTTATAATATGTTGATTTTTTCATATTAAGTATTCTCATTGCATCTGTGGATTTTATTTCACCTGAATGAACCTGTGAAAGTATTTTATACCAGTTATCAGGTATATTTGCTTTTGGTCTGCCGAATTTGACAGTACCCCGTTTTCTTGCGGAATTTATACCCTCACGCTGACGTTGTTTTATCTTAATACGTTCAGCTTCTGCGATACTTCCGAGAACTTCAATAAGAATATTGTTAATCATATCAAGTACCCATTGCTGACCGTCAGGGAAATCAGCAAGAGTGGTTGGAATATCCAGTATTTTAACACGGATATTATGTTCTTTGAAATATTCAAGCTCTTTCTTTATATCGGACTTGTTTCTGCTAAGCCTGTCAAGTTCCTTGATAACGAGAGTATCACCATCTCGGAGAAGTGAATTTTTAAGATACAAATACCCCGTTCTGTTGATGTCCTTACCTGATACCTTGTCAGTAATTATATTCTCTCTCGATACCCCGAAATCAAGCAGTGCATTAAGCTGTCTGTCTTCGTTCTGCTCCTTGCTTGAAACTCTCGCATAGCCATATACTCTGTTTTCCATAAATACCTCCTTAAAGCGTTTATAAATATCCGTTTAATTTACGGACGTTTGTTTAATAAAATCTGGACTTTTACAGACTTGAAATGATACTTTTATTTGCTGTCCGTAAAAGTATACTTTTATAAACTTTAATGTTGAATCAAAAAATCAAATGTCCTTTCAATGAAAGTAAATCTTGAAATAAAAAATCAGATATTCAAACAGATTGGCGATAAGTTCTTTTAATAGAAGTAAATCTTGAAAAAGAAATCAAATATCCGGACAATCTTATTATATGTTCAAACAAAGGCATAATAAATCAATTCAGATATATAAAATATCAGAACGCTGAAAATAATTGTTTAAACATAGTATTCAGATGTTCAATCATATTACAATATTATGCTTTTTGTTTAAAAACTGCAAATTATATTTAATCAGACATCATAACTTAATTAAGTCGTTTTAAACTGTATTTTTTGAAATAACCCGAAAAATATCTGCCTTTTCTCGCATTGTTTATAATATACTGAAATATTAAAAATCTACCGTCTTAAAAATTAAATTCATACTTGTGATTTTAAAATTTATATATTGAAAAGTGCTGTTCCTGATATCGGGAACAGCATTTTTATTTTTATTGTAATGAGATTAAAAAAATATCACTTGAGATTGAAAAAAACTTTTGTCATGTAAATTTCTTTATCCTTGAGATTATCTTACTATAATTGAGTTTAAAAAAAGACATCTTAGATATAAAAATCCTATGCTGAGATTATTTTACGTCTGAGATTTTTCCTGAGATGAAAAATACAGGTTGTGAGATTTTTCTTCAGATTTATATCTGATGTAAAAAAAACTAATCTTTTATTATAAAGGAGTAACTTAATTATGGGCAAATACAATATTCGTATGGACGATTACTTTAAAGCAAGAGTTACAGATTTAAAAGGTACAAACGACCTGAAATATGGAAATATTATTTCCAAACTGCCAGAAGATATAATTACAAAACTGGGAGATATGTCATTTGATGAATCCAAAAAACTCATTAACTGCATATATAATGATTACAAAAGCAAATCAAATCCTGATGAAAAGAAAAATACAGTATTTTCGCTCAGATGTGATAATAGCTCAGATAATCGTATCAGACAGTTAATGGGAAAATGGAATGTTAAAAATAAATCTGACGTTATTAAAATATTACTGGCTGTTGCAATCCTCTATTATACATACAAAAATGAATTTTATAAAAAACTGGGTATCTCTTCAGAAAACCCTTCTTCATTTCCTTATGTTTGCTATCAGATGGGAAACAAGCATAAACTAAGGTTTGAAATAGAAAAAGTTTTAAAGCAAATCCCTTCTTCCATTAATACAGTAGTTGAACCTTTCATGGGAATGTGCGGTTTAACTCTGAATGTTCTCCAAACCCTTTCAGACCGCAGTCTTGATTATTATGCTTATGATTCAGATTATAATCTGATTAATTTATATCGTTGCATAAAGACTAACAGTGAGAAAACAGAAAAGGTTTGCGGAAAACTGATTGATGAATTAAAATCAGGAAATGAAAACTTTGAAACAGTAAAAGAAAAACGAAAGAACAGAACAAAAACTTATTTGAATTATAAAGCTTCTGCGGAACATATGTATCTTGATGCAGTAAGCGTAAGGCATAAAACAGAAAATCTTAACAAGAAATACAGCAGTGCTGATTTGCAGATTGCAAAATTTTCAGAATATGCAAACAACGTCTCAAAAATGGCAGTCTTTCTGAATATTATTTCCGTTTCAAAGAGAAATGCTCTGAATGTTCTTAAAGATACCCATCGTTCTGAGAAAACATTGTTTCTGTTAGACCCTCCGTATCTGGACTCAAGCGGATATAAAAGAGAGTCAAACACTGTTGAAGAATTTACGCAAGAAGATTACGACAAAATGGTGAATTTCTGCAAGAAAATACCCGATGACAGTATATTTATGCTCTTTGGAAGATTTACCAAAACCCGAACCCGTCTGAAAGGCGAAAAAGACAGTGATATAAAAGTTAAAGAAACTAACGGATGTTTTCTGATAGATGACTATCAATTAAGAGGATATTATAATTTAATATTTGGTCTTAAAAGCGGTAACAAAAAATATTATTACAAGGAAATTCCTTTTGACGGCAGGGGAACGATTGAATTTATTATAAGCAATTACCCGTTTGATGACTTTATTTTGTTCTGATATATATAAAAACAATCTTATTTATATTTTTTTAACCTTGCATGACTTTTTGCAGAATGATACCCCATATTTAATAATTTTCCGGTATCCGTCATTGATTAATTCCGTTTCATAGCGGTACTTTTCAATCTGATTGAGAGCCTTGTCGCACCAGTATTCAAGCTTGGTAAATTCTTTTGTTGCCTTGATTTCAATTATAACAGCAATTTTATGATTTCTGCGTTCCAAAAGCAATAAATCAGGTCTGCCGTCACCACTCTCACGGTTTGATTTTAAGGTATACCCCTTGAATCCCGACAGCAGACCTGCAAGAAATCCGTGATAATAATTCTCCTGCTCATCGTGAAAACTTATTGTTTCATCGAGCCAGTCACATACAATATTCTCAATTGTTGCAGTATCCTCTGAAATAACAGCATTGAATAACTGACTGCGTGAGTCGGAACTTGTTCTTTCTTTGAACCATTGTATTATTGTTCTCCGGTAAATACTTTTTACTTCAGTATTGGGAATTACTAAAGTAAGATATAAAAGATTGTCACGGAGTACGGTTTTTATCTGTTTAAGATACCCCGTAAACAACAGAAAACTCCATATATGGTCGCTGTTTACATCAATATCTGAATAAATAGTATCTTCATAGACAGGTACTGTAATACTTCCGCCATTCATAAGTTCCTCAATCATTTCACGGGTTTCCTCACCTGATTCCCTTATAAGCTTATAAATAATAGAATTGGAACTTGTATTGCTCCAGTAAGGCTCTGGCGGTGCATCAGGCATTGAAAAACTGTTTTGTATATAATTCAGCAGACTCCATGGGTTATAAATATCTGTCTGTCCGAAACAATAACCATCATACCAGTTTTTAATTATCGCAAGTTTATCCGATACCCCATAATATTCAGCAAGATTTTCTACCTCTGATTTTGTGAATCCAAAATACTCACTGAATTCTCCTGAGCGTACACTGTTTACTTTGAGATTATTAAGACCTGTAAAGATACTTTCCTTTGATATTCTCAGGCAACCTGTCATAACTGCAAATTCAAGTGAATTATTAGTTTTCAACGCACTTTCAAAGGCTGAACGGATAAGGTCAGCTATCTTGTCATAAAACCCTCTGAAATAGGCATTTTCAAGCGGTACATCATATTCATCTATTAAAATTACAACATTTTTCTGATATACCTTTGAAAGACAGTCACTCAATAAACGAACAGCACTCAAATATATATCATCATTGTTAGTTCTGCCATAGAAAATTTCTTCAAATTTTTCTCTGTCTGTGGGCAGTAATTCATCTGACTCAAGCAGATATGAATGGCGGTTAAATTCATTTGTAATAATATTCTTATACTCATAAAAGGCTTTTTCATAGCTCGGCTGTTTCATACTTTTCAGAGATATGCTTATAACAGGATACTGTCCCATATGTGAAAGATATTTTTCATCTGCTTTTGAAATATTAAGTCCGTCAAAAAGATATGAATTATTATTGACTGTCTTTTCAAAAAATCTCTGCAACATACTCATATTCAGGGTCTTGCCGAATCTTCCCGGACGTGTAAACAAAGTAACTTTTGCACCGCTGTCAAGTATATCCTTAATCATAAGCGTTTTGTCAACAAAATAGCAGTTTCTTTCAATGATTTCTTTGAAATCTTCAATGCCTATCGGAATTTTCTTGCGTTCTGTCATTATTATTCCTCCGTATCCTGCAATATTTATTATCTCAGTATATCATAAATTATTCTTATAATCAATAATTTGCATATTAAAAAAACGGAATCTGTTTAAGATTCCGTTCCCTTTTGATACATCTTTATGTACAGTGCTTTTTGAAATTCCGAAATATCTGGCAGTAGCTCTG
>CAMDZD010000012.1 GCA_945910815.1 uncultured Clostridia bacterium | reverse complement strand
TACATCTTTATGTACAGTGCTTTTTGAAATTCCGAAATATCTGGCAGTAGCTCTGACAGTAGCTTTGTTTGCAATGATGTATTCTCCTAAGATTACCGGTCTGTGTTCGTCTGTGTTATTCAAAATATTCTCACTCCTTTTGTTAAAGCTATACAGTCAATATATATGCTGTTAAAGGAAATATTATGAAAAAATGTAAAAACAAGGAAATAGATGAGAAAATAGAATATATATTGAAATAATTACCGGAAACGACAAAAACCGACATCAGACGGCATTTGCGGTTCATATGAACTTATGATATAATCATATCATCACAAAACAGGGAGGAGTGAACGCTGTGAGAATTATTCCCGGTACTACATTAAAATACAGCGAGCAGATAAGAAATAACGCATTTTCAGCTATTTCACCGGTGCTTGAGGCTACTGGAGGGCTTACCCTTTCACAGCTTTCAAAGCTTACGGGAATAGAGGGTTCAACAATTCAGAACTGGATAAAGCGTGGCTGGGTATCGTCAACAATAGGAAAAAAATATCGTCAGAGGCAGATTATAAGAATTATTCTCATAAATATGCTTAGGGGAGTTATGAAACTTGAAGATATTGCAAGGCTTATGACATATGTCAACGGCGATGTCGAGGACAGTTCCGATGATATAATAGACGATGTAATATTATATAATATTCTCTGCCGTATAATATTTGATGCGGAGGATAACGGAGCTTTTGAAAAGGAATCTCTCAAGGAAGTAATTGACGAGGCTGTTCGTCATTCTGCAAGGGATATAAAATACGGAGATGATAAACTCCGCAAAGCAATGCTTATAATGATACTTGCCTACCGAAGTTCATATCTTAAATCTGAAATGGAATCAGAACTGAAAAAAACATTAATCTGAGAAAGGAAAACATTATGTTTAAACCAAAATTTGAAGAACTCAACAAGGACGGCACACCTAAAAGAAAAAAAGGTTTAGTAAAATGGATTGTAATAGGAGTCGGAGCATTTATACTGGTATGCAGTTCGTTTACGATTATTCCGGCAGGTCATACGGGAGTAGTTATGACACTCGGAAAGGTTAATCAGAATGTAATGCAGGAAGGTCTTAATTTCAAAATACCTTTTATTCAGAGCGTAGTCAGGATGTCGAATAAAATACAGGTCTATGAGGTTGATGCCTCCGCAGTATCAAAGGATTTGCAGACAGTAAGCAGTAAAATCGCAGTCAATTACAGGGTAAGCACAGACGCATCAGCAAGCCTTTATAAAAATGTCGGAGTGGATTATAAAACCATTCTTGTAACACCGATACTTCAGGAATCTATGAAATCGGCAACCGCAAAATATACAGCCGAGGAGCTTATTACCGAAAGAACGGTTGTAGGCGATGAAATAAAGGATACTTTAAGCGAAAAACTTAACGAATACGGTATATACATAGAGAAATTCAATATCGTAAATTTTGACTTTTCACAGGAATTTAATTCCGCTATCGAGGCAAAACAGGTAGCTGAACAGAATCTCATAAAGACAAAGACAGAACAGCAACAGGCTATTGTTGTTGCAGAGGCGGAGGCAAAGGAAAAAACTATCAAGGCTAATGCAGAGGCAGAGGCTATTCTCGCAACGGCCAAGGCACAGGCAGAGGCTAACAAAATGCTTGAGGAATCACTTTCCGAAATCGTCATCAAGTATGAACAGATTACAAAGTGGAACGGTGAACTTCCGAAAGTTACAGGCAACAGCGGTAATTTTATCGATATGAGCCTTGATGACATTGAAAAATCAAATAATAATAATTCTGTATCATCAGATACACAGAACAGTGTTCAGCAGAATTAAATGGAGTGAATTTTTATGGATAAAAAAATTGTAACGGAAGTCAAAGGAATAGTTTGCTGTCGTGGAAGAATCCTTTTGTTAAAGCGTTCGGATTTTGAAACCACCGGAGCAGGCGAATGGGAATTTCCCGGAGGAAGAATAAAATTCGGCGAATCTCCCGAAAACGCTCTTGAGCGTGAAATATATGAGGAAACAGGTCTTAATGTAAAAGTAAAGAAAATAACACATGCATCAAGCTTTATTGTTTCCGAAAGCAGTAATGTTATAATAATCTTCTATCTCTGCACTTCAAATCATGATATGGTATCATTAAGCACAGAACACGGAGATTATATGTGGGTTCGTCCTGAAAAGCTTGTTGAGAACATAAGCGAACATCTCAGAAATGACGTTGCTATTGATTATGAAGAGATTGTGCGTTTCATCAAGTGTGAATTTATATAAAAAAGCGGACGGATTTCCTTAACGGAATCCGTCCTTTGAAAAAATATTTTAAACTTTAAAACCCTTTTCTCTCAGGCAGTCAATAACATCGCCTAAGATTTCGGCATTTGTAGCGGATACGGAGTGAAGAAGAAGAATTTCACCGCCATGAGCTGATTCTGTAAGCTTTTTGAATCCTGTATCAGGTGACGGCTGACTGTCTGTTTTCCAGTCAACATATGCGAAGCTCCAGAAAAGTGTTTTATATCCGAGATTCCGGAGCTGTTCAATAGTTTCTTCTGAATATTCACCGCATGGGTATCTGAAATACTGCATTTCATAGCCGTATTCATCAAGCACATACTGATGAAGCGACATTACTTCTTCTTTAAGTTCATCGGGAGACAAATCCGGAAGTTTAGCGTGAGTCATACCATGATTTCCAAGAACATGCCCCTCGTCAATCATACGTCTGACAAGAGCCTTTTCCTTTTTGGCATAGTCGCCTGTGAGAAAGAATATTGCTGAAACGTTTTTTTCTTTAAGGGTATCAAGAATTTTTGACGTATAGCCGTTTTCATAGCCCTGGTCAAAAGTAATTATAATTCTTGACTTGTCACCGGTCAGAGAATAAGTTCCGGAATCGCAGTACATTGAATTAAATTCAACGGCACCTGTCGGACAGTTATTCTCATCAACGGCAGTACCCTGACCGTATCCGACTGAAAATGCATTGATTCCCATTAAGGGCAATGCTGTAACAAATGAAGTCAGAACAGATATAATTTGTTTTTTCATAATATTTCAGTTCCTGAAGCATTTTTTGCGGAATAAGTTCCGCAGTATTATTATCCGCATAACAGGTCTTATTATTTGCGGAAAGTTATGCTAAAGCAGAAACGGGCGGAAAATAATTTTTTTCCGCCCTCTGGATACATCAGGAATTAAGATATGATTTTACAAGAACCTGTAAAAGCTCGTCACGGTCGATATAGCGGATAAGATTTCTTGCATTGTTATAAGTGGTTATGTAGGTCGGGTCTTCAGAGAGAATGTATCCTACAATCTGATTGATGGGGTTATATCCTTTTTGTACAAGGGCATCATAAATGATAGTGAGATTTTTTTTAAGTTCGCTTTCTCTGTCCTCGTTTACGGAAAAGGTCATAGTTTTATCTGACATGCTTTTCAGCCTCCTGTTAAAAAAATTGCTGTAATAAATAGTAATTATCAAGCACAGCTATATTATAACTCATTTCAGAAAATTTTGCAAGCATCTGAAAAAAGTTTTATGTTTTACACGTGAGAGTTTATAGTTTTTTGTTTAAAATACACATAAATTATTCTGTGTTTAAATATGTAGCCCGAAAAAATCGGGCTTTAGAATTATTCGCAACCTGTACGCTTTACAAATGAATGGCAGTCGGTACATTCCGGAACAGTAGGGTTAGCTTCGTGAGTTCCTACAGAAATGCAGTTGAGACTACAATAATCTTCTGTAACCATGTTGTACTTGCACTGTGAAACAGTACATTTGATTGATGTGTTTTTCTTCATAGGTTCCATAACACAAAATCTCCTTTTTTTCAAAAAAGTATTGTTGTTCACGGGGAACTGATTTTATTATTCTCACATATAATAAAAATATGCCTGAATTGTGAAATATTTTTTTGCCGAAAAATTACAAAACGGTAAATAATTGCAGAATTTGTTGACATTATAAATTAAACATGATATTATGTTATCATAATTATTATTTAAAAGGAGAATTTTTTTATGTCTGAATTTAATGAATCTGTAAGCGGTGTTGAACCCATAAAAAAGAAAGGCAAAGCACCTGTTATTGCAGGTATAACGGCAGGTGTCGTTGCAGTTGTGGCAGGAGGTTCGGTTATTGCTTATAATACTTCTGCATTTGTCAAGAATAAAGTCAAGCTTGCAACACTTTCTCCGAAGGAATATTATGCATGGGTAAACGATGTAAATACAAGTGAACAGATTGAATATCTTTCCGAATCGTACGACAAGTATGTTGATATTATGGGAAAGGATTCCGGAAAAGGTATCAATTCTAAAATGGACGTTACATATACAATGAGTGACGGTCTGAAAACCCTTGTTAAAAATGCTATGGGCGGTACTGACAAGGCAAATAAGTTTGTGGACAATATAAATAATATATCCCTTACGCTTGATGAATCAGTATTTCAGGGAATTATAGGCTGTAACCTTGGTCTTGACTTTAATGAAAATGATATTGCCGACCTTGAAATGTCAATCGATTATGCAAATCTGTTTATGCTGGGCAGAGTTCCGCAGATTACAGAAAGATACCTCGGTATGGATTTAAGTGCCTCCGCAAGCTCTGATGAAGATGCAAAGGCTCTTGAAATTGTCGGAAAGTTTTACAGCGACCCTGAAGAAATTCTCACAAAAGACGAGTTCCGTAAACTTGCCGAAAAATATACTTCACTCTGGAATGAATGTGTATCGGAAGTACAGCAGGAAAAGGGCGAAGAGGTTACTGTCGGCAAGTATACAAATGAATATACTGTCCTTACTGTTGAAATGAATGAGGAATTTCTCGAAAATACTGCCGAAAAATATATAAATGCTCTCAAGGAAGATGAAACAGTAAAGAATATAATCGTTACCCGCCTTGCAGTATGCGATGAGGAAACCTATATTTCCGGCCTTGACAATGCCCTTGAAGATATTAAATCCGATGAGGACGGCGAAGACGATGATTTGATTCTTACTCTTAAAACATACGTTGACCCGACAGGAGAAATCAGAGGATATACTCTCAAGGATAATACTGACGATGGATTTGAAATCCTTTTCACAGGCGAAAGCAAACAGAACGCAAACGGTATATTCAGTTTCACAAATTCAGAAGAAGATATGTCCGTTAAAGGCAATATAAACTATACTGTAAATGATGATAAATATACAGGTTCTGTCGATATGACAGTTACTGAATACGATGAAGATACAAAAATACTTGTTGAATTTACAGACCTTGAAACAGTCAACAAGGATTACGGCTATGTGAACGGAAATCTTAATTTTACAGTAAACGATTCCGCACCGTTTGCCGTTGCACTCAATTCTGACGGTTCATCACAGAAAGCAAGCTTTGATATTGATATTGAAGATGTAAATTACGGAAATATCGTGCTTGAAATTTCATCATCAGAAATAAGTGAACTCAGCGTTCCCGATAAATCAGGTGCATATATTATTGATGAAAACACTGACAGTCTTGAAGGCTATGCGACGGAAGAAGAACTTATAAACTTCATATCTTCCGTAGTAAAGAATACAGGTTTTGCTGAAACTGATGAGGAGGCAAGAGCTATCGTAAAATCATATCTTTACGGCTATTCGTCACCGTCAAGCACTTACAGTTCCTCTGACTATAACAGCAATTTTGATGATATAATCTATTGAGAAAATCAGAATTAAAGCGGACGAAAAAGTGAATTTTAAAGAAATCGGGCGACCATTGGTCGCCCGTTGTCTATATGTTTTTTATACAGTCTGAAAGCGGACGAAAAAGTCCGCTTTTTTTGAAGTAAAAAACAAATCAGAAACGTAATATATACAGAGGGAGAGTGATTTGGTTGCTTGCTTTTTATCTTATGTCACTTGAAAGTGATGATGACAGAAAGCTTTTTGAATATCTCTATAAAGAATACAGAAACAAGCTTTATTATATAGCATACAAAATGCTTGAGAATGAGGATTCAGCAGAAGATGCCGTTCATGATGCTTATATGAAAGTAATAAATCATATAAAAAAATTCTATGATATATCAGAGGAACATATAAAAAATCTTATTATATTGATTCTTAAAAATACAGTAAGGGATATGATTCGGAAAAACCGTTCCGAGCCTGTGCCACTTGATGAAGAAGAATATCAGTCAAAATACAATCTTGTATCTGATGACAATTACAGCGTTGATAAAGATGAAGTAAAGGAATGTCTTAACCTTATGAATGAAAAATACAGAACCGTTCTTGAGCTTAAATATTATCATGGTCTTAAGGAACATGAAATAGCAGATATTCTCGGCATAGGAGACAAGGCAGTAAATTCAAGAATTTTCAGAGCTAAAAAAATGCTTGCCGATATTATAGTTAAAAGAAGGGAGGAGGATTTTTAATGACCGGAACTGAATTTGAAAAAATACTTTTTCAGGCATTGAGAGAAAATGCAAATGAAAGCAGTGAAAAACTTCTTGAGGGATATAATGAAAACAATATTCATATATTTTCCGAAAATTTTAACAGAAAAATGTATTCTGATTTGAAAAAATACGGAATAAATCCAAGGGGAATAATAAAAGTAAAGCATAGTATTTTATACAGCAAGGCTTTTGTTTCAGTAGCATCAGTAATTCTTATTTTAACGGGAACTTCAATAGCAGTACCCGAAGTGCGTGCCGTTGTATGGGGAACTGTTATAGAATGGCTTGAAAATCAGATAGGAATATATTTCAGCGATACCGGAAACAGCAGTATAGAATCTGTCATATATCCGGAATATATTCCGCAGGGTTATGAAAAAGTATCGGAAAATATCGGTGAAAGCAATGCTGATGTTTTTTATTCTGACGGAGAATCATATATAAATTTCAGCTATTATGTATCATCATTATCATTCGGAGCAGACAACAGATTTTCCGGATATGCTCATGTAAAAGTAAAGGATTTTGACGGATATATCCTTAAATCAGACGGTCTTAATATTCTCTTATGGCAGGACGATAAATATACTTATGAAATAAATGCACAGAAATCTGATGTTGATTTAGTGCATATCGCCGAAAGTATATATAATTCTGAAAATTATGAAGTAAAATGAAGTTCCTGACCGTATATATAAAAAATACATTTTTTCAGGAGAATTATAAATGAAAATAACAGAAAAAATTACAGGAATTTTTACCGGTATTTTTATAATGCTTATATTATGCACGGGTATTAAGGCGAAAGCTCTTTATGAGGGGATAGAGGTTGATTACAGTTCGGACGGAATTTATAAATATGAAACAAGCTGTGAATATTATGGTATTCTTGCAGATGTCAGTGAATTTGATGAAGATGAAAAAAATCATTTTCAGAACTGCATAAAACCCGAAATGAATATTGATTCCCTGAGAGGAGAAATTTTTACGGGAAAAGTACAGTTTTCCGAACGGCTTAATTATATATATAACTATACGGAAGAAGATAATATATATATTTTCAATGCCTTTTACGGATATGAAAATTATGATATAAATTACCTTATGGTAAATGCTTTTCTTGTATCAAATCCGAATGACGCTGAAAATTATCTTGAAAAGCTTTTCACTGCATATAAAATATCTGACAATGTGTATGAATATTCCCATACTGTCAGAATTTATATGAGATACGCACATGATATACAGGATATTTACAATTTAAGTGAAAGCATACTTTCAATAAGCGATGTTCAGGTTGACAGTGCAGGTGCTATATATTATGATATTCAGTTTGATGAATCTCTTGATTATCATTCAATCAAAGAAATTACTGAAAATTTCAGAAATTTTGAATGGTATGATGATGTTTCGGATACAGAATTTATCTATAATCTGATAAGCAGTTCCGGAAGAATTATTGCCGAAAAACCAAAAGGCTATGATTTTGATGACTGGAATGAAATAGCTGATACAACAACAACATCATCATCTTCATCAGAAAATAGTGCTGTTGTAACTACAACCACTGTTGCAGAACCAACAGCACCGGCAACAACAGAGACTACATCATGCGGAATATCTGAGACAAAACCTCATACGACAACACCGGTTTTTGTAACAACAACAATTTTAGCAACAACGACAACAGCTCCCTCTAATCCTGATGAACCTACCGGTACTGAAACCGTACCGAGTCCCGGATATGAAAATACTCCTGACATAAATCAGGACGGACAAATCAATATAGCCGATGCCGTAATAATAAAAAGCGTTCTTAAAGGTGATATAAAAATCAGCTCTTACTATATAGATATTTCCGATGTTAACAATGACGGTGTTATTGATGAGCTTGACTATATGACCGTATACAGCAGTATAATGGGATACGGAAACAATATAAAAAGCATTACGGTTAATCTTAATTCCATAAGAAGAAGATATGCCGACTGCTATGTTAAAATTACAGGAAACAGTGATTTATCTGATATGACCGGAAAAATATTCCTTCAGAAAAACATTTTCGGAAAATATATGGATATAATTGTAAATGATATAGATACGGAAGGCTTTTATTACATATTCAATGAAAAATACAGAGCTGATTCCGGAAAAAGATACAGGCTTGTTGCGGATATTTTATATGACAGCAGAAAAATATCCGTTCAGGACAGCTGTATGATTTAACTTTGATTTCTTCATTAAAAAATATTTTCCCGCTAAGAGAAACTCTGCCATTAAAACGGCGGAGTTTCTCTTTTTTTAAGAATAAATACTTGCATTGAATCTTAAGATGTGTTATAATATCATATTATGAATAAGAGGTGATTTTTTGGAACTGAACTATACGGAAAAATTAAAGGAAACCTTTTCCGGCAGAAATATAAAAGCATATGTTCATAGCTTCGGCTGTCAGCTTAATGTTTCGGACGGCGAAAAAATAAAAGGAATACTGAAAGAAATCGGTTTTTCATTTACGGATAATCCCGAAAATGCCGGTATTATAATTCTTAATACATGTGCAGTGCGTGAGAGTGCGGAAGAAAGAGTATTCGGAATAATCGGAAGTATGAAAAAGCTTAAATCCGAAAATCCCGATTTGATAATAGGAGTTTCGGGCTGTATGACGGCTCAGGAAAAAAATCTTGAACGTATTAAAAAATCATATCCGCAGGTTGATATAGTTCTCGGAACGTCTGCAATAAATTCACTTCCACGCCTTATTTATGAACATCTTCAAAACAAGAACCTTGCATATGACATATCGGAATATGCAGATTTTTCAGGCAATGCGGAACAGGTAAGGGAAAGCAGTTTCAAGGCATCTGTCCCGATAATGTTCGGGTGCAATAATTTCTGTACTTACTGTATTGTACCTTATGTCAGAGGACGTGAGCGTAGCAGAAATGCAGATGATATAATAAATGAAGTAACCGAACTTGTAAATAACGGATACAAGGAAATTATGCTTTTGGGTCAGAATGTAAATTCCTACGGAAAAGACCTTGAAAACGGTCTGACTTTCCCACAGCTTTTAAGAGAATTAAATGAAATCCAAGGAGATTTTATTATAAGATTCATGTCATCTCACCCGAAAGATGCTACAAGGGAACTTCTTGATACTATTCTTGAATGTGACAAGGTTGCAAAGCATCTTCATCTGCCGGTGCAGAGCGGAAACAATAATATTCTCAGAGCTATGAACCGCAATTATACCGTTGAAAAATATCTTGAAACGGTGAATTACCTCCGTTCACGTGACAGCGGATTTTCACTTACTACTGATATAATAGTAGGCTTTCCGAATGAAACCGATGAGGAATTTAATGATACTTTAAAGCTTATAAAACATGTCGGATACGACAATATATATTCTTTTATATATTCAAAGCGTAACGGTACAAAAGCAAGCACTATTGATGACAAGACTCCCGAAGAATCAAAAAGTAAAAGAATGAGAGAACTTCTTGAAGTTCAGAGGGAAATTTCTGACAGGCATTACAAACGCTTTATCGGAAAAACTATGAGAGTACTTGCTGACGGTAAAAGCAAAAAGCATGAGGGATTTCTTACAGGGAAAAGCAATGAATTTATAATTGCCGAATTTAAGGGTGACGAATCACTTATAGGGCAGTTTGTAAATATAAGAGTTACAGACTCAATGAACTGGGCTGTAACAGGCGAAATAATTTAAAAGGAGATTTTAATACTATGGATATTATCAGAATGACAAGAGAACTCGGAAAAGAACTTCAGAAAGATGAAAGATACATCGCATACATGAAAGCTAAAACAGCTAATGACAATGATGAAAAGCTCCAGAACATGATTCACGAATTTGAAATGAAACGCATGGAAATAAGTATGGAATCAGGTAAAAAGGACAAGGACGACAGCCGTATTGATAACCTTAACAATGAACTTCAGAATCTCTATGCAGAAATTATGCAGAATGAAAACATGGTTGAATTTTCCATTAAGAGAGATGAAATGGATAATCTTTTAAGTCAGATAAACACTATAATTACAATGTGTGCAAACGGTGAAGACCCCGATACTTGTGAGGCAACCCACAGTTGCAGTGGTGACTGCGGTTCATGCGGAGGTTGTCATTAAAAACAGAACAGGAGTATACAACAAATGACAGATATAGATAAAAGTAAATTGTCTCCTATGATGTGCCAGTATTTTGACGTAAAGGAAAAATACAAGGACTGTATATTATTCTTTCGTCTGGGAGATTTTTATGAGATGTTTTTTGATGATGCACTTCTTGCTTCAAAAGTACTGGAACTTACTCTCACCGGACGTGACTGCGGTCTTGAGAAAAAAGCACCTATGTGCGGTGTACCTTTTCACAGTGCCGATGTATATATCAAGAAACTGATTGATTCGGGGTATAAGGTTGCTGTATGCGAACAGCTTACAGACCCTGCCGAATCAAAGGGAATTGTTGTCCGTGACGTAATAAAGGTAGTTACAGCCGGAACTATTACTGACGGAAATATGCTTGATGAAAGCCGTAATAATTATATATGCTCTGCATATTACAGCAAAAATTCAAAAAACTGCGGTATCGCCTTTGCGGATATTTCAACAGGTGAGGCATCTCTGATACTGATAAAAAATGCGGAATCCGGAACGGAAATAATAAACGAGCTTTCAAGGTATCAGCCGGCGGAAATTATATTCAATCAGGATTTCCTTGACCTTAAAAGCGTTGCGGATTTTATAAAATCACGCCTTGAATGTTCTGTTACTCTCCGTGATGATGTATGCTTTTCTCCCGAAATAAATGCCGGAAATATTAAAAAAATCTTTAATGTAAAAGAACTTCCGGAGCTTGGTATAAGCGATGACGGCGAGGACTGCTGTGCAGTATGCGGACTTTTCAGCTATATAGGAGATACACAGAAATCATCTGTATCAAGATTCACTTCAATAAAAATTCTTGACAGCCGTTCATATATGGGACTTGACCTTAATGCAAGAAGAAATCTTGAACTTACTGAAACTCTCCGTAATAAAGAGAAAAAAGGTTCTCTTTTGTGGGTGCTTGATTCAACTAAAACTTCAATGGGCAGACGTCTTTTGAAAACCTATATTGAACAGCCTCTTTTAAGTCCTGCAAGAATTATGGAGCGTCTTGACGCTGTTGAAACTTTTGTGAGGTACAGCGTTGTACTTATGGAAATAACCGATATACTTGACAGTATCTATGATATTGAACGTCTTATGACAAGAGTCATGTATAAAACAGCTACTCCGAGAGATTTGAAATCACTTTCCGCAACGTCAAAACAGCTACCGCTTTTAAAGGAACAGCTCTCAAAACTGAACAGTTCAAAGCTCATATCAAAATATAATAACGATATAGATACCCTTGAAAGCATATCAAATCTTATTGAAAATGCAATCAATGACGAACCTCCTGTATCAGTAAAGGAGGGCGGAGTCATCAAAGAGGGATTCAATCAGGAACTTGACAAGCTCCGTCACATAATGACTCACGGCAAGGAAATTATTGACGGCATTGAACAGCGTGAACGTGAGACAACAGGAATTAAAAATCTTAAAATAGGATATAACCGTGTATTCGGCTATTACATAGAGGTTACACGTTCATATTATTCGCTTGTACCAGCAACATACATAAGAAAGCAGACTCTTGCAAATTCCGAAAGATTCATCACTGAGGAACTCAAAAACGCTGAAAACAGTATTTTAAGTGCAAAAGATAAAGCATTATCCCTTGAGGCTGATATTTTTGCGGAAGTCCGTGATTATCTCTCCACACAGCTTGAAAAGGTTCAGCGTACAGCCGAAGCGGTAGCATCAATAGATGTTCTCGCATCGTTTGCAAATACAGCATTGAAAAATCAGTATGTCAAGCCTGATATTTCAATAGACGGCATTATAGATATAAAAGCAGGTCGTCACCCTGTTATAGAATTAATGCTTGACGGTGAAGTATTTGTGCCGAATGATGTATATCTTGATACAAATCAGAATCGTATGTCAATAATAACAGGCCCTAATATGTCGGGTAAATCCACATACATGCGTCAGACCGCAATAATAACTCTTATGGCACAGATAGGTTCATTCGTACCGGCAAATTCCGCTAAAATATCGATTGTTGACCGTATTTTTACACGAGTAGGAGCTTCCGATGACCTTTCCGCCGGTCAGAGTACATTTATGGTCGAAATGAGTGAAGTTGCAGATATACTTGAAAATGCTACTCCGAACAGCCTTGTAATTCTTGACGAGGTGGGCAGAGGTACTTCCACTTTTGACGGCGTAAGCATTGCAAAAGCGGTTGCGGAATATATCTGTACATCAAAGAAATTACGCTGTAAAACTCTTTTTGCTACTCACTATCACGAACTTATCGAACTTGAAAACGAACTTCAGGGCGTAAGAAATTACAGTATAGCTGTAAATAAAAAGGGAGACAGTATAAGATTCCTCCGAAAGATAGTAAACGGCGGAGTCGATGAAAGCTATGGTATAGATGTTGCAAAGCTCGCGGGACTTCCGAATAAAGTAATAAGCCGTGCAAGAGAGATACTCTCACAGATGGAAGAAAAAAATCATCATAAAAAATCAGTATCAGAAAGCAGTCAGCAGACTTTTGAATCACAGAACAGGGAAAATGCTTTGCAGATGCTTGAAAAAACTAATATTGATGAGCTTTCCGACAGCGAATGTCGTGAACTTCTCAAAGATATGATTAATATGATAAAATAAAGGGAATCTGAAATGCCACTTGAATTAAAAAAACTTGAATTTAATAATCCCAATCCTGAAAACAATTATGTTACATATGAAAATAAGCTTAGCACAAGATTTGATTTCAGCAGTAAGGAACTGGAGATTCTTTTCAGAAATCACGAAAAGGAAATTATGCAGATTGTTGAAGAACAGATTGAAGAATATGTGAATTGTGATGATACCTGCAATGATGATGAGGATATGTTTCCCAGACGCTGTGAGCTTAACGGTGAATGGTATGTAAGAGGAATTACTTTTGACGAAATTTATTTTTTAAGTGTTCTTACAGCCTTTATCAGCGAAAATCAAGGATATAAAGAAGATTATCTTGGTTTGGAAGTAGTATTTTTTTACAATGAGGATTCTCAAAAATTTGAAATTGACGGCATAAACAGCGAATGTATCTGAAATTTGCAGAAAGGAGATTTGAAATGTCACAAATAAAAGTACTCAGCAAGGATATTTCTGAACTTATAGCAGCCGGAGAAGTTATAGAGCGTCCGGCATCTGTAATAAAGGAACTTATTGAAAACTCCATAGATGCCGGAGCAGAACATATTACTGTTGAAATAAAAAAAGGCGGTACTGTCTTTATGCGTATAACCGATGATGGTTGCGGTATGGAGTACGAAGATGTTCCGACAGCATTTCTCCGCCATGCAACAAGTAAAATTTCCGCAAAAGATGACCTCGATAATATTATGACTCTCGGATTCAGAGGGGAGGCTCTTGCATCAGTATCGGCAGTGGCTAAGGTTGATGTTATGACAAAGCGTAAATTTGATGAATTCGGAACGCATTACGTTACAGAGGGCAGTATTGAAAAGCTTTACGAAAAATCAGGCTGTCCCGATGGTACTACAATAATTATCCGTGATTTGTTTTTCAATGTTCCCGTAAGACGTAATTTTATGAAAAAGGACGTTACAGAGGGAAACGCTGTAAGTAAAATAGTACAGAAAACTGCTCTTTCACACCCCGAAGTATCTTTTAAATTTATCCGTGACGGAAAACTTGAATTCAATTCAAGCGGTGACGGAAATATATATTCCGCAATATATGCCGTTTACGGAAAGGATTTCGCCAATGATATGGTAGCGGTTAAATACTCATCGGACGGTATCGAAATAGGCGGATTCGTAATAAAGCCACTTTATGCCAAATCAAACCGCACATTTCAGAACTTTTTCGTAAACGGAAGATATGTGAAATCGCTTATATGTCAGGTTGCACTTGAAAGTGCATATAATAATCTCCTTATGACAGGAAAATTTCCGGCATGTATACTGACTATAAGCGTCAAGCCGTCAACGGTAGATGTTAATATACACCCCTCAAAGGCTGAAGTCAGATTTTCCGATGAAAAAAAAATATCAGATTCAGTTTATTTTGCGGTAAAAAATGCACTTCTTGATACTGGTCTTACATATGAATTCAAATTAAAAAATACTGACGAAATCCCCGCCGAACCCGAAAAAAATTTCGGCAGTATTTTCACAAAGCCGGAGGATATTGAAAAGGCAGAGCAGAAACTTTCCGAACAGCCTGCTGAAAGTAACAATATTTCAAAAATACCTTTTAGATATGAAGAAAATAATATTGATGTAAAACGTACTGTCAATAAGGACGTTTTTATAGAACCCGAAGAAGATACGGATATTCCCGAAAAGCTTGAGGGATTCAGCTATATAAACAGTACGTCTTTTGAACATTCGGAAATTCCACCCGTTCAGGAAAAACTTCCCGAATTTAAAGAAACTGAAAAGAAAATCCATGTAATCGGAGAAGCCTTTAAAAATTACATAATGGCAGAAGCTGATGACAATATAATAATGATTGACAAGCATGCAGCTCATGAACGTGTTATTTTTGAGAGACTTAAAAATCAGAATTGCAGACAATATATGCAGATGATTCTTTCTGAAAATAAAATTCTGCTTTCAGATGAGGAATTTTCCGAAATGGAAACAAATTCCGAACGCCTCGGGAATATGGGATTTCTTTTTGACTATTCGCAGAAACCTTATATAATCCTCAAAGGTGTTCCCGATTTTCTCAAAGAACTTGATATGGAGGAAATAATTCCCGAAATAGCGGAAAATTTCATACAGTGCCGTCATAATCCCGAAGCTCATGCAATAGATGATATACTTCATACAATGGCATGCAAGTCCGCAATAAAAGCCAACGACACAAATGATATATCCGAACTTCAGAAACTTGCTGAAATCGTCTATAATGATGAAAATATCCGTCACTGTCCCCACGGCAGACCTGTTATGTTTACCATGACTAAAAACAATATTGAAAGACAGTTCAGGAGAAAGCTTTGAGGTAATCTGAATGAATAACGAATACGAATTTTTAAAAGTACAAAATTCTTTAAGAGATAAAATAAACCTTTCCGACCGTCTTGACAAATCTGAAATAAAGACTGTTGCGGGAGTGGATTTGGCATACTGGAGAAATGAAAATCAGGAAGAATATGCTGTATGCTGTATAGTGGTTATTGATTACAATACACATGAAATTATTGAAAAAAATCAGTACAGCGGTAAAATAGAAGTGCCGTATGTATCGGGATTTCTTGCGTTCAGAGAACTTCCGCTTGTTCTGAAAACTGTTGAAAAATCAGAAGTAAAGCCTGATATTTATATGTTTGACGGAAACGGCTATCTTCACCCTCGGAATATGGGTATAGCAACGCACGCATCATTCTATCTTGATACGCCTTCAATCGGAGTTGCTAAAACTTACTTCCGTGTAAACAATACAGATTATACTGAACCTGATTCAAGTGCCGGAAGCTTTACAGATATAGTTGTTGACGGAAAAACATACGGCAGAGCCTTGAGAACTCATGACAATGTAAAACCTGTGTTCGTATCGGCAGGCAATTATATAACTCTTGATACGGCAACTGAAATTACTTTAAAGCTTATTGACAAGGAAAGTCATATACCAATACCAACGAGGCTCGCCGACCTTGAAACTCATGAAGCAAGACGTATTTTAACGGGCAGGTGATTTTGTTTGAAGAAAAAAGTAATAGCAGTAGTCGGAGCAACTGCATCGGGAAAAACCGATATGGGAGTAATGCTTGCGAAAGAATTTGACGGAGAAGTAGTATCAGCAGATTCAATGCAGATTTACAAGGGTATGGACATTGCAACAGCAAAACCTACCAAGGAGGAAATGCAGGGTATACCTCATCACCTTATAGATTTTCTTGACCGTGATGTATCATTCAGTGTTGCGGATTATGTAAAGCTTGCAAATGAAAAAATATCAGATATAATTTCAAGAGGAAAGTTGCCGATAATAGTAGGCGGAACAGGTCTTTATATAGATTCGCTTCTAAATAATGTTAAATTTTCGGAAACCAAAAAAGATGAAGAATACTGCAAAAATCTTGAGAAGTTCGCTGAAGTCAACGGAAATCAGGAACTTCACAAAATGCTTTCCGAAGTCGACTCCGAATCCGCAGTCAATATTCACCCCAACAATCTTGTAAGAGTAATAAGGGCTTTGGAAGTATACCATACAACAGGCAGAAAATTAAGTGAACTTAAAGCAGAAAGCCGTCTTGAAGAAAGTCCTTATGATTCTTATATAATCGGTCTTAACTATTCCGACAGAAATATGCTTTATGACAGAATTAACAGGCGTGTTGATATTATGCTTGAAAACGGTCTTGTTGAGGAATCAAGAAATCTTTATCTTGAAAGCGGAAAAATGAAAACCGCCTCCAATGCGATAGGCTACAAGGAACTTATCCCGTATTTTGAAAATATACAGTCCCTTGATGAGTGTGTGGAAAAAATAAAGCAGGAAACACGTCACTATGCCAAGCGACAATTGACATGGTTTAGAAAAAATCAAAAAATTCACTGGTTTCTTTTGGACAAAATTGACGAAAAAAGCAAAATTCCACAAATTTGCAGAAAAATTATAGCCAAATGAATTTTTGTGTGATATAATATATTATGTATATTTGTATATACTTAATTAAATTATTTCAGAAACGGAGAAAGTGTATGAACAAGGTCATAAATTTACAGGACGTTTTCCTCAATCAGTGCAGAAAGGAAAGAATTTCAGTTACAATTTTCCTTACAAACGGATTTCAGTTCAAGGGAATGGTAAAGGGATTTGACAGCTATGTTGTTATTCTCGAAAGCGAAGGAAAACAACAGCTTGTATATAAACATGCTATTTCAACAGTAGTTCCCGCAAAGGCTGTATCTGTTCTTGATTCGTCTGAAAAGGCAGAATAAAGAACGGTGGTTTCATGAAAATAAAAATCAGAAAAAGTGCCTTTCAGGCTATACTGCATATCATAGTTCTGATAATGTTTCTGGCAGTTTTCGCAAGCAGATTTTATAATAACGGCGGACGTGACTATGAAACCGAAAGTGCTCTTATGCTTAAATCAACAGATTCCGAAATTATAAACGGAGTATTTATAAGAGATGAAAACATCATCGAATATAACGGTGACGGAGCAGTAAGTTACAGCGTTCCGGACGGCGGAAAACTCGGAAAAGGTTCGGTTATTGCTGAAATATATCCGTCGTCTGAACAGATACAGATTAATCAGCAGATAAGCAGTCTCGAAGAAGAACTCGCTCTGCTGAAAAAAATTCAGAACCCCGGTACTATTGAATCTGCACAGCCTTCAAGCCTTTCTGTGCTGATACAGGAACAGTACCGCAATCTCATATATTACCGTGATTTGAAAAATTACGCAAAAATAGGCGAAAAAGAAGAAAATCTCCTTGTCTGTCTCAGTACATACCAGCTCCTGACAGATTCCAGTGTTAATTTTGCGGAACGTATTGCAGATGTAACTTCTAAAATAAACAGCCTTAAGCTTGAAACTTCACAGCCCGTTGATGTTATAACATCTGACCGTTCAGCATATTTTGTAAGCTATTGTGACGGATACGAAAACGAACTTAAAAAATCAGATATAGAAAACCTTACAGCCGATTATCTTAAAACTGTTGAGGACAGAAAACTGACCGATAAAAATATAATCGGAAAAACTCTTGACAGCTATGAATGGTATGTTGCCGGAATTGTTGACAATACAAATAAATCATATGAGGCAGGGCAGAAAGTAAAGATTAAGACAGAATCATCTCCCGAAGAACATGATGCCGAAGTTGTTGATGTTATCAATAACGGAAATCCTGCCGAAAGTATACTTGTAGTTTCAAGTGATGAATTTGATTACAGCCTTGTACAGCACCGCTGTGAAAGAACAGAAATAATAAAGGGTGTTTACAACGGAATTAAAGTTCCGAGAAAGGCTATAAGATTTCAGAAAAAATCTGATTCCGATGAAAAATGCAAGGGCGTTTACATTCTTCAGGGTGAACAGGTCGTGTTCAGGGAAATTGACGTTATATATGAGGGAAGCGATTACGTTCTCTCAAGAATTTTTTCAAAGGACGAGGAAAGCGGATACCTTGCATTATATGACGATATTATTGTGGAAGGACTTGTTGAGGATTATGACTATGAACAATAATTATTCCTATATTGATGAAAATCTGAAAAAAATCAGATACAATATAAATGAGGCTGTTGCAAAATACCGTAAGCCTGATGAAAAAATAAGGCTTATGGCTGTTACTAAAACAGTAGCTCCCGAGGCTGTAAACTATGCAGTTTCAAAGGGAATTGACCTCCTCGGCGAAAACCGTGTTCAGGAATATCAGTCTAAAAGAGATTTTTATGACAAATCAGCAGAAGTACATATAATAGGTCATCTTCAGACAAACAAAGTCAAATATATAATAAACAGCGTCAGTATGATACAGTCTGTTGACAGTCTGAAGCTTGCAGGGGAAATAGACAGGCTCGCCCGTGAAAATAACCGTATTATGAATATACTCTGTGAAATAAATATCGGACGTGAAGAAAGCAAAAGCGGTGTTATGCCGGAGGAGGCTTTTGAATTTGCTGAAAGTCTCGGAGAATTTCAGAATATAAAGGTCTGCGGTCTTATGGCTGTCCCCCCCGCTGAAAACAGCGAAAAATTTTTGTACGAAATGCAGAATTTATATATTGACATTTCAGAAAAAAAATCAGATAATATAAGTATGGACATTCTTTCTGTGGGTATGACCGGAGATTATGTAAATGCCATAAAATACGGCTCAACACTTGTCAGAATAGGTTCAGGTCTTTTCGGTGCAAGAATTTATAAATGAAAATTGTCGGACCGCATTCCGTTTAAATTTTCCATAAAAAACTACTAATGCGGAGAATGGAGCTTTTTGATTATGAGTATATTAAATAATATTAAAAACTTTTTCTATCAGTCTGATGTTGATGATGAAGAAACAGAAGAAACCCCTTCTCCTGTACGTCCTTCGGTAAACTTTACATCATCTGAAAAAAATGAAGAACCGGCACAGTCTTCAGCTGATATAAGAAACAAGGTTGTAAATATCCAGACAACTGCACAGCTTCAGGTTGTCCTTGTAAAGCCGGAAGTATTTACTGATGCAAAGCAGATTGCTGACCACCTTATTGCTAAAAAGACCGTTGTCCTTAATCTTGAAACAGCCTCTCCCGAAAACAAAAGAAGAATCATTGACTTTCTTGTAGGAGTTGCCTACGCAAACGGCGGAAGTCTCAAACGTGTTGCAAATCTTACCTATATAATCACTCCTTATAATGTCGGATTCATTGGCGAGGACCTTGTAGGTGAACTTGAAAACAACGGAGTCATTCTCTGATAATGGAATCTGATAAAAGCATTATTCCGGCAAGAACTGAGGATTTAATAAGACAAAGTGTAAAAATATGCTCTCCGGCATATTCGATGTTCCTTGATGAAAAACAGTGTGCGGAGACTGAAAAAATACTTCTTAACCGTCCTGATATAAAATATGCCTTATGGGGCGGATACGATGACGCACAAAGAAAAATCCTCTGTATATACAGCTTGTCCGGCTGTGACTACCTTGATGAATTGTACAGTGAAGGCTTAACAGAGGAAATACCAATGAAATGTCTGACTTTTGTTTACAGAAAATCTGATGTTCTGACTCACCGTGATTTTCTCGGCTCGCTTATGGCTCTCCGCCTTAAGCGTGAAACTGTCGGGGATATAGTTGTTGCGGAGGGAAAAACACAGATTTTCGTAACCGATACCGCATCAAAGCTTATTTGCAGTACGGTTGGAAAAATAGGCAGAACAGGTGTAAAAATCTATGATGATATGCCTTTTGACATAGTAAAAAAGCAGGAATTTCAGGATATATGCGGAACAGTCGCATCAATGAGGGCAGACAGCGTTATAAGCCTTGCACTCAGAATAAGCCGTGAAAAATCTGCACAGCTTATCAGAAATACAGGCATTCAGATTAATTTTACCCCCGTTTTTTCAGTGTCATATGAAATGAAATGCAAAGATGTTTTTTCTGTTAAGGGTTATGGAAAGTTCATTATAGATGAAATTTCCGGAATTTCAAAAAAAGGCAGACTGCATATTGCCATAAAGAAATATAAATGAAAGGAAGCATGTAAAATGATTACTGCAAGCGACATCAGAAACAAGAGATTTGAAAAGGCTGCTTTCGGATACAAGCAGGAGGATATTGATGAATTTCTTGCTGACCTCGAAAGGGAATTAACCGATATTGACAGCGAACGTGATGAGGCAAACAATAAAATACAGATTCTTGCCGATAAAGTTCGTGAATATATGAGAGATGAAGATGCTGTTAAAGACGCTCTCCTCGGAGCTCAGAAACAGGCTCACCATGTCATTTCTGATGCAAATGAAAAGGCTGAACAGATTCTCGCCGATGCTCAGGCAAAGGCTGATGCTCTTATTGATGAGGCTACAAGACAGCACGAAATCGCTATGGAAAAAAACCGTGCCGAAGTTGCAAAGGAGAGAGAAGCTCTCATAGTTGCTCAGCAACAGGTTTCAGATTTCAAAAAAGCTCTCTTTGATATGTATAAAAATCACCTTGAGCTTATTTCAAGTATGCCCGAAACTTTTGAAGAAGCTTTGGGATACAGTGCAGAAGAAGATTCGGACAGCGAAACTTCCGGCGAAGATTCCGAAGAAGTTTCCGAATCTGAAGAATAATAAAAAATATCTGAAAGGAATTTATATATAAAATGGATTACAATCAGACCCTTAATTTACCTAAAACCGATTTCCCTATGAGAGGAAATCTTCCCAAAAGAGAACCCGAAACTCTTGAAAAATGGGAAAATGAAAGACTTTACTATAAGATGATTGAAAAAAATCAGGGCAAGCCTCTTTATGTTCTCCACGATGGCCCTCCCTATGCAAACGGTGAAATTCATCTCGGTACAGCTCTTAACAAAACTCTTAAGGATTTTATAATCAAGTATAAAAACATGAGCGGATTCTGTGCTCCGTATGTTCCGGGCTGGGATACTCACGGACTTCCGATTGAACTCAAGGCTATGAAATCAATAGGTGTTGAAAACGGTGCAATACCTCCTGTTGAACTCAGAAAACACTGTCATGATTTTGCACTTACTCATGTAAAAAATCAGATGAAACAGTTCAAGCGTCTCGGAACTCTCGGTGATTATGATGACCCGTATCTTACACTTAAACCCGAATATGAAGCACGTCAGGTTGAAGTATTCGGAGAAATGGCAAAATCGGGCTATATGTACAAGGGACTTAAGCCTGTATACTGGTGTCCGGACTGCAAGACAGCTCTTGCGGAAGCTGAAATTGAATATTCCGATGACCCATGTCATTCAATCTATGTAAAATTCAGAGTCGCTGACGACAAGGGAATTTTCTCCGCAATGGGTCTTGATATTTCAAACATATATTTTGTAATCTGGACAACTACTACATGGACAATCCCCGGCAACCTTGCTGTATGTTTAGGCCCTGAATACAATTACACTCTTGTAAATGCAAACGGCGAATATTATGTTATGGCTGAAGAACTCGTTAAAACTACTATGGAAACTGCCGGAATTTCAGAATATACCACAACAGGCTGTTTCACCGGTGCGGAACTTGAGGGAATGAAAACACAGCACCCACTCTATGACAGACTTTCACCAATTATAACAGGCGACCATGTAACTCTTGAAAGCGGTACAGGCTGTGTACACACTGCTCCCGGATATGGTGTGGAGGACTTTGAAGTCTGCAAGAAATACGATGACGTCGGCATTATTGTCTGTGTTGACGAAAACGGAAAGCAGACTGCCGAGGCAGGCGAATTTGAGGGTATGGATACCAATACCGCAAACAAGGCTATTGCAAAAAAGCTTGAGGAAAATAATGCACTTCTTGCAATTCAGAAAATAGTCCACCCTTATCCTCACTGCTGGAGATGCAACAGCCCTATTATATACCGTGCTACTGAACAGTGGTTCTGTTCTGTAAACGGATTCAAGGATAAGGCAATAAAAGCTATCGAAGATGTAAAGTGGATTCCCGAATGGGGCGAGGACAGAATCAAGGGAATGGTTCGTGACAGAAGTGACTGGTGCATTTCACGTCAGAGAACATGGGGCGTTCCTATTCCTGTTGTATACTGCAAGGAATGTGGTAAGCCGATTGTAAATGACAAGACTATAAAAGCTATTGCTGATATGTTCAGAAAAGAGGGAGCAGATTCATGGTGGCTCAGAGATACTTCCGAATTTATCCCCGCTGATGTAAAATGCGAATGTGGCTGTGGCGAATTTACAAAAGAATATGACATAATGGACGTATGGTTCGACAGCGGTGTATCTCATTCAGCAGTAATGGAACAGTATGACTGCCTTAAATGGCCTGCTGATTTGTACCTTGAAGGTGCTGACCAATACAGAGGCTGGTTCCAGTCATCACTCCTTACATCAGTAGTATATAAGGGTACTGCACCATACAAGGCTGTATGTACTCACGGTTGGGTTGTTGACGGTGAAGGAAAGACAATGCACAAATCACTCGGAAACGGTATCGCTCCCAACGAAATTACAGACGTTTACGGTGCTGATATTCTCCGACTCTGGGTAGCATCTTCTGACTATCATTCTGATATAAGAGTATCACAGCCGATTCTTAAACAGCTTTCCGAGGCATACAAGAAAATCAGAAATACTGCAAGATTTATTCTCGGAAATCTCGGAAACGGTAAGGGATTCAATCCTGATACAGACAGCGTTCCCGATGAAAAACTTACAGAACTTGACAAGTGGGCATTAATGAAACTTGATTCTGTTATAGATAAGGTAAATGAGGGATACAATAATTTTGATTTTCATATTGCTTTCCACGCAATCCACAATTTCTGCGTTATTGATATGTCAAACTTCTATCTTGATATAATCAAGGACAGATTATACTGCGAAAAGGAAGATTCCGAAATCAGACGTTCCGCACAGACTGCAATGTACAGAATTTTAAGTGCAGTTGCAAGACTTTCAGCTCCTATAATCTCATTTACTGCCGAGGAAATCTGGTCATATATGCCACACAGCTCCTCTGATGATGCCGAAAGCATTTTCCTCAATCAGATGCCCGAAAAGTCAGGCATAGAATTTACTGATGATTTTATTTCAAAATGGGAATTTATTTACAGCAACAGAGAAGCAGTTAACAAGGTTCTTGAGGAAAAGCGTAATGAAAAAGTTATCGGAAAATCTCTTGAAGCTAAAATTTTAATTCACTGCAATTCTGAAAATGCTGAAAAATATCAGTCCATATCTGACCACCTTGCTGAAATTCTCATCGTATCTGATGTAGAAGTATCTGCTGACAGAAACGATTCTGAAACAGAATTTGAAGTTCTCAGAGCAGAGGGCGAAAAATGTGAAAGATGCTGGACATATTCAAAAACAGTAGGTTCAGATTCTGAACACCCCACACTTTGCGAAAGATGCTGTAAAGCAGTAAGATAAGCTAAAATAAACAAGCCTGCTGTCTGACGGCAGGCTGTATTTTTACCGAAAGGATTTTCAGATGATAATATTTGCTGTTACGGCTATAATATTACTTGTAGCCTGCGACCAGTTAATTAAATACTGGTGTGTTAATAATCTTGTACTGCACGAAAGTGTTGACTTTATAAAAATCGGGGATTTCAAAATATTTGACCTCACTCTGCATTATAATACAGGTGCAATATTCGGAAGTATGGCGGGAAAAAGATTTTTTCTTATCTTCAGCGTTCTGATTATAACAGCAGTCTGTATATACGCTCTTATCAGATACGGAAAGAGTTCAAAGCTTTTTTATTCTTCAATGATTCTGATGATAAGCGGAGGAATCGGAAATCTTATTGACAGACTATTCAACGGCGGAAAAGTTATTGATATGTTTGATTTTCAGATTTTTAACTTTGCAATATTCAACTTTGCGGATATATGCGTTACAGTCGGAGCAGTTCTTTTCTGTATATATTCGATATTCATAGACGGCAGGAAAAACGGAGAAAAAAAGAATGTCTGAAAATATAATTCTTAATGCAGAAAAATCCGATACCGGTCAGAGAATCGATAAATATATATCCGGAAATACGGAAAACCTTACACGTTCCGCAATTCAGAATTTGATTGAAAAAAGTAAAATCACTGTAAACGGAAAATCAGTTTCCAAAAATTACAAGCTCAGAGACGGTGATAATATTGAAATCGAAATTCCCGAACCCGAAAATCTTGATGTCAAGCCGGAAAATATTCCTCTTGATATAGTCTATGAGGATAACGATTTGCTTGTAGTAAACAAGCCTAAAGGAATGGTAGTTCACCCCGCACACGGCAATTATAACGGAACACTTGTAAATGCGTTATTATATCACTGCAAGGACAGCCTTTCCGGAATAAACGGTGTAATCCGCCCCGGAATAGTTCACAGAATCGATAAAAATACAAGCGGACTTCTTATTGTGGCGAAAAATGATATATCACATGTAAAGCTTTCCGAACAGATTAAGGCTCACAGCTTTACAAGGGAATACGAGGCAATTGCATGCGGATATTTCAAGGATAAATCTGGAACTGTTGATGCTCCGATAGGCAGACATCATACCGACCGCAAAAAAATGTGTGTTACCTATGAAAATTCAAAAAATGCCGTAACGCATTACGAAGTAATAAAGCAGTACGGAGGATATGCTCATGTAAGGCTTAGACTCGAAACAGGGAGAACTCATCAGATAAGAGTACATCTTTCATATATAAATCACCCTGTACTTGGTGATGATGTTTATGGCAAGTCTTATAAAGGGATTGACGGTCAGTGTCTGCATGCGAAAAAAATCGGATTTATTCACCCGACAACCGGAGAATATATGGAATTTACAAGTGAATTGCCTGATTATTTTCAAAAAATTCTGCGGATAATTGAGAAACAGTAAAGGAGAATTTTTTATGAAAAATTTATCAGATATAGTAATTGTATCCGATATGGACGGAACTCTTTTAAATTTCCAGAAGAAAATAACTCCCGAAAATCTCAGGGCAATAGAAAAATTCAGAAGTATGGGCGGTAAATTTACGGTTGCTACCGGAAGAACCATTCAGTCATTTGAACCTTACATCAAAGATTTGCATATTGATATGCCTGTTATATTATATAACGGTGCAATGATTTATGACTACAATTCCGGAAAAATACTCTGTCAGATACATCTGCCCGAAAAGTCAAAGGAAATCGCTGTCGAAATAATGAACAGCGTTGAAAATCTCGGCGGAGAAGTTCTTAAATCAGACAGTGCATATGTATTTGAAAATAATGAATATGAGGATTTGCATACCAAAATGTGCGGAGTTGATGTTAAATTCTGCAGGCTCGAAAATATGTCCCCTCAGGGCTGGCTGAAAGTTCTTTTTGCGTCGTCACCGGAAAATATTCAGAAACTTGTTGACTTTATTGCCGAAAAGAGATATAATGAAGTTAGTTTCGTTAAATCGTCGGATATTTTCTGTGAAATGCTTGAACCGTCATCAACTAAAGGCTCTGCACTTAAAATGTACAGACAGCTTGACGGTATGCGGAATATGAAATTTATATCAATAGGCGATTATAACAACGATATAGAAATGATTCAGGAAGCCGATTTCGGTGCAGTACCCTCAAACGCTCAGCCGGAAGTGAAAAAATCAGCCGGTATTATTCTTAAAAATTCATGCGATGAAAATGCTGTTGCCGAACTTATTGACCTGATAATTCAAAAAAATATATACGGAGGTTCATATGGACGAAAAAATTAAAAAAAATCTTATGAAGATAGCCTGCAAAGCAAGAATGGGGGTCATTGAGGGAACTTACAATGCAAAATCAGGACACCCCGGAGGTTCACTTTCAATATGCGATTTGCTTGCATACCTCTATTTTGAAAAGATGAATGTTGACCCGAAAAATCCCGAAATGAAAGACCGTGACAGACTGGTGCTTTCAAAAGGTCATACAGCTCCGGCACTCTATTCAATTCTTGCACTGAAGGGATTCTTTCCGGAAGAAGAACTCAAAACACTTCGTCATATAGGTTCAAAGCTTCAGGGACACCCCTGCATAAATATTGACGGAATTGATATGTCAAGCGGTTCTCTCGGACAGGGAATTTCAGTCGCATGCGGAATGGCTCTTTCAGCAAAAATTTCATCAGAAAACTATAAAGTATATACAATTCTCGGAGACGGTGAAATTGAAGAAGGTCAGGTATGGGAAGCATCAATGTTTGCCTCACACTATAAGCTTGACAACCTTGTTGCAGTAGTAGACTATAACGGACTTCAGATTGACGGAAAACTTTCGGAAGTATGTTCCCCCGAACCTATCGACAAAAAATTTGAGGCATTCGGCTGGCATGTAATTTCAATAGACGGTCACGACTTCGACCAGATTGAAAAAGCATTCAGTGAAGCCGATACAATTACAGGAAAGCCCGTTGCAATCATTCAGAAAACCGTAAAGGGCAAGGGCGTTTCATTTATGGAAAATCAGGTATCATGGCACGGTTCAGCTCCGAATAAGGAACAGTACGAAAAGGCTATGGCAGAACTTAATCAGCAGTTAAAGGATTTGGAGGATTAATCAGATGGCAGATATTATAAAAAAAGCTACCAGAGAAAGCTACGGCGAAAGTCTCAGAGACCTTGCGGAAAAATATGAAAATCTTGTAGTTCTTGATGCCGACCTTGCGGCAGCTACAAAGACAGGTATTTTTAAAAAGGCATATCCTGACAGATTTTTTGACTGCGGTATTGCAGAAGCCAATATGATGGGTGTTGCTGCGGGACTTGCGGCAACAGGAAAAATTCCGTTTGCAAGTACGTTTGCAATGTTTGCGGCAGGGAGAGCTTACGAAATAGTCAGAAATTCAATAGGTTATCCGCATCTCAATGTAAAAATCGGTGCTACTCATGCAGGAATATCAGTAGGTGAGGACGGTGCAACTCACCAGTGCAATGAAGATATTGCACTTATGCGTACAATTCCCGGAATGACAATAATCAATCCTGCTGATGACGTTGAGGCAAGACAGGCTGTTGAATCTGCTATAAATTATGTAGGCCCTGTATATATGCGATTCGGAAGGCTTGCCATTCCGGTGTTCAATGATAAGAATAACTATAAATTTGAACTCGGAAAAGGTGTCGTACTCCGTGAGGGAACTGATGTAACAATAATAGCTACCGGTCTTATGGTATATGAGGCTCTTGAAGCATCAAAAACACTTGCAGATGAGGGAATAAGTGCAAGAGTAGTAAACATTCACACTATAAAGCCACTTGATACTGAACTTGTATGCAAATGTGCATGCGATACCGGTGTTATAGTTACAGTCGAGGAACACAGTATTATAGGCGGACTTGGTTCAGCAGTAGCCGAAGCAGTAACAGGCTGTTGTCCTGTTCCGGTAGTCAGAATAGGCGTTAATGATGAATACGGCTGTTCGGGACCTGCCGTTGACCTGCTTAAGAGATTCGGACTTTGTGCTGAAAATATAGTTGCAAAAACAAGAAATGCAATAAAGCTTAAATAATTTTAATCGGACGGAAATTTATTCCGTCCGTTTTTTAATTGACTGTATTTTAAATTCATGATATAATAAAAAATATAATGATTAAATATTGAAAGGAATTTTTTTATATGAAAAAAATATCAGCCTTGCTTATGGCATTAACTGTTCTTGTGCTGTCTGTTTCGTGTTCGTCATCGAAAAACAGTGAAAGCGTTATAATTCCCGAAGAATCACAGACAACGACAGAAATTCCGGAAAGCATTGAAAAGCCAGTTCTTAAAATCTCAGAAACTGAAATAAGCTACTCCGAATTAGACCACGAAAACGGCACAGTAGTTCCGGTAGAATATTCAGTTTCAGGAATTGTAAACGGTTGGTCAAGTTCGGGAATACACATAGCTTTTGACGACCGCCTTGACCTTAAAACCGATGATTTGGACGGTTCTCCGAATTTTGAAAGAGGTGAGGCAAGTCAGTATATAAGTTCTGTAATATCAATACGCTGGCAGGGTGAAAATCCTCCCGATGAGCTTGACGGAAAAAATATGGATAATCTTACAATGATTACAGCGGATTCAAGCAACAGCGGTTACAACGGAGTTATAGCATCAATTGATTTCATCGTTCCGCCTGATGCAAAGGCGGGAGATGTCTATAATATAGAATTTTTCAGATACAAAACTGACTGTTTCAGAAATATTGAGTTTGATTCCGCTATGGAGGAATATGCTTTTGCAAACTGGCAGAACGGATATATAAAAATTACAGAATAAATTTTTCACAAAATATATTTACATTGTGTGAATTTTGTGATAGAATATAATAAAAATTATTGTAAGGGAGTTTGATTTTATTATGAAAAAATCAATAAAAAGAATTTTTTCAGGCTTAATCGGCACAGCTATGCTCTGTACATCAATTCCGGTAGTATACGCAGAAGATACTACTGCTGATGATGTTATTTTTTCAAGCGGTTTTGAAGATGACAGCGATGTTTCAGCTTTTACAGGCAGAGGCGGTGTTGAAACTATCGCTGTAACAAAGGATTCGGCACATACCGGAGAAGGCTCTATGCTTGTAAGCGGAAGAGAAAAAGGCTGGAACGGCCCTCAGTTTCTTCTTGATGAACGCTGTGAGGCTGGTGTTGAATACACTGTAAGTGCCTGGGTAAGAACAGAATGGTATAATAATGTTAATCTCAGTATGGAATACACTGATTCATCTGGCGAAAGACATTACAGTAACCTTAAATCAGTAGTAAGTCAGGGTGACTGGGTTGAAATTCCTGAAACAAAACTTAGCTTTTCAGAGGATATGACAAACGTTTATATTTACTTTGAATGTAATGATAATACCAATCTTTATATTGACGATTTCAAGCTCGCAAAAGCTTTTGTACATCAGATTCAGCAGGATATTCCCTCACTGAAAGACGTTTATTCACCATACTTTAAAATAGGTACTGCTGTTACTACTTCAGAACTTGCTCCGCAGTCTGCAAAAGACCTTATTGACAAGCATTTCAACAGCATTACTCTCGGAAATGAACTCAAGCCCGAATCAATTCTTGACAGAAATGCCTGTATCGAAGCTGGAAATGACAATCCGCAGATAAATCTTGCATCAGCAAGAACTATTCTCAATTACTGCCGTGATAATAATGTTCCTGTAAGAGGTCACGTTCTTGTATGGCACAGTCAGACTCCGGACTGGTTCTTCAAAGAAAATTATGCTGATGACGGTGCGTGGGTTGACAAGGACACAATGCTTGTGCGTATGGAAAACTATATAAAGAATGTTTTTGAGGCTCTCGAAAAGGAATATCCGACTGTTAATTTCTATGCGTGGGACGTTGTAAACGAAGCATGGCTTGATGACGGTTCAGCAAGACAACCCGGCGGATATAATACAAATCCTGATACATCGGGCTGGGTTAAGGTATTCGGAGACAATTCATTTATAGAGCCGGCTTTTGAATACGCAAGAAAATATGCTCCCGAAGGCTGTAAGCTTTATTATAACGACTTCAATGAATATATGCCACAGAAAACTGATGCTATCGTGAAAATGGCTAATGAACTTAAGGAAAAAGGTCTTATTGACGGTATCGGTATGCAGTCACATCTTGATGTAAATTTCCCCGGAATTTCAGCATATAAACAGGCTCTTGCAAAGTTTGCAGAAACTGGTCTTGACATTCAGGTAACGGAACTCGATGCAACTACTTCCGATACTTCAGAGGCAGGATTTGAAACACAGGCAAAGTATTACAGCGATATTATGGACGCTTGCGTTGAATATGCTGACCATATTTCAGCAGTTGTATTCTGGGGAACTACTGACGACAAGAGCTGGAGAGCTTCAAAATCCCCGTTGCTTTTCAACGAAGATTATACGGCAAAGCCTGCTTTCTATTCAATAGTTGACGGTCTGGACGTTCCTGCTACATCAGCAACAACAGCTACAACATCTGAAACAACTTCAACAACAACTACTGTAACAACAGTTTCATCATCAGAAACTGATATTCTTTACGGTGACGCAAATCTTGACGGTTCAGTAGATATTGCGGACGCTGTTGCAATAGCTGCATTTGTAGGCGATTCCGATAATAATAAGCTTGCTGAAAGCGGTCTTATAAATGCCGATGTTCACGGAAGCAAAAACGGTGTAAACGCTAACGATGCACTTGCAATTCAGCAGTATCTCGCAGGCATTGTAAAATCACTTCCCATAGAATAATTATAAAAAAATACTCCCCTGAAATACGGGGAGCATTTTTTTGGGAATTTAAGAAGGAAAAATTTATATTGGCTTTCTTTTGTCTTGTCCCATAAATATTATAAATGGGTTTTTATCTTTATATATATAAAGTGATTCAAAATTATGAAAAAGTTGCATTGAAAAATAATTTTCGTATATATGCATAAATGCAGGATTATAAATTCATTTTTACTTGTTATATATTCACAATCAGATGAAAAATTTTTTCAGACACTTGACATTTTTTTTCAGTTGTGATATAATAATTAAGCCGCATGCAGACAGGCTCTCAAGTTATATTGTTTAACGCCTGTCACAGCGAGTTTTTATTGAAAAGGCAGGTGCATTTCAAATGTACGCAGTTATTGAAACAGGCGGAAAGCAGTATCAGGTTAAGGAAGGCGACGTTCTCTTTATCGAAAAAATTTCTGCTGAAGCTGATGAAACAGTTACTTTTGACAAAATCGTTGCAGTAGGTGCTGAGGACGGTATCAGGATTGGTACTCCTTATGTTGACGGTGCAACAGTTGAAGCTAAGGTTATCAAGAACGGCAAGGCTAAGAAGATTACTGTTTTCACTTACAAGCCTAAGAAGGGCGAAAAGAGAAAACAGGGTCACAGACAGCCATATACACAGGTAAGAATTGAAGCTGTTAAGGCTTAATTATGATTAATGCAGTTTTTTACCGTCAGAACGGAAGTTTTTATGCTTTTGAAGTAAAAGGACATGCAGGATATGCTGAAAGCGGAAAAGATATTGTTTGTGCATCAGTTTCTTCAGCAGTTCAGCTTACAGTAAATTTGCTTTATGATTTCCAATGCGTGCCGAAAGTCGGAGCGTTGGGAAACCTTGTAAGATGTTTCACAAATGCTGAACCTGATACGGCAGATAAGATAATAAATCAGTTTCTTTGTCATCTTGATTCAATAGCAGAGGAATTTCCAAGAACAATTAAAATCACTATTTCGGAGGTGTAACCTATGATTAAAATCAGTATGCAGTTCTTCGCTCACAAAAAGGGCGTTGGTTCTACAAAGAACGGTCGTGATTCTGAATCAAAGAGACTCGGCGTTAAGAGAGCAGACGGACAGTTCGTTAAGGCTGGCAATATTATCGTTCGTCAGCGTGGCACTCACATTCACCCCGGTGCAGGCGTTGGAATCGGTTCAGATGATACAATCTTCGCTACTGTAAGCGGAAAGGTTAAATTTGAACGTTACGGACGTGACCGCAAGAAGGTTTCTGTTTACGCAGAATAGTAACTTAAAACTACACAATCCCGAGCGTTTGCTTGGGATTTTCTTTTATAGAAGCAATGATGAGGTGCGATGATGTTTGTAGATAAGGCGAAAATAAAAATTAAGGCAGGTGACGGCGGAGACGGTGCAGTATCCTTTCACCGTGAAAAATATGTAGCGTCCGGAGGTCCTGACGGCGGAGACGGCGGAAAAGGCGGCGACGTTAT
This sequence comes from uncultured Clostridia bacterium, assembly GCA_945910815.1. Classification (GTDB taxonomy): domain Bacteria; phylum Bacillota; class Clostridia; order Oscillospirales; family Ruminococcaceae; genus Ruminococcus. Next base: position 24,951 of record CAMDZD010000012.1, on the reverse strand, counting down.
ATTTGTTGCCGATGATAACCTTTCAACACTTCTCGATTTCCGCTATAAACGCAAGTATATAGCCGAAAAGGGTCAGAATGGTTCATCAAGAAACTGTACCGGAAAAAATGCCGAAAATCTTATTATAAAAGTTCCGAGAGGAACTGTTATAAGGGATTCCAATACCGGAAGAATTATGGCGGATATGTCGGACAGTCAGCCTAAAGTTCTTGCAAGAGGAGGCAGAGGCGGCAAAGGCAATGCAAATTTTGCTACGGCAACACGTCAGATTCCGAGATTCGCAAAGCCCGGATTTTTAGGTGAGGAATTTGAAGTTACTCTCGAATTAAAGCTCCTTGCCGATGTCGGACTTGTAGGGTTTCCGAATGTAGGAAAATCAACGCTTATTTCAGTTGTAAGCTCCGCAAAGCCTAAAATTGCCAACTATCATTTTACAACGCTTGTCCCTGTACTCGGACTTGTAAGAACTGCTCCGGAAAAATCTTTCGTAATGGCAGATATTCCGGGACTTATCGAGGGTGCAAGTGAGGGCATAGGTCTCGGGCACGAATTTTTAAGGCATGTTGAAAGATGTCGCCTTATAGTTCATGTTCTTGACGTTTCCGGAATTGAAGGCAGAAATCCAATTGATGATTTTAATATAATAAACCGTGAACTCGGAAACTTCAGCGAGGAACTTATAAAATGCCCGCAGATAGTAGCCGGAAACAAATGCGATATGGCTACTCCCGAACAGATTGAAACACTCCGCAAGTATATTGAGGAGGAAAAAAATCTTCCGTTTTTCGCAATATCATCCGCAACAACAAAGGGTACAGCCGAACTTATGAATTATGTTTCCGAAGTACTCGACACACTTCCGCCTATAAAGGAATTTGAAGCCGAACCCGTTCCGCAGGCTGAACTCGATGATATGCTCGGAGTAAATCAGAAATTTGAAGTCAGTATTGAGGACGGAATATATTATGTTGAGGCAAAGTGGCTTGAACCCGTTATGCGTACCGTTGATATGGACGATTATTCTTCCTTACAGTACTTCCAGAGAGTTCTCCGCAACAGCGGTATTATTGACAGGCTCGAGGAAATGGGCATAAATGAGGGTGACACAGTAAATATTTTCGGCTTTGAATTTGACTATGTGAAATAATCAGGATATGAGAAGAATTTTAACAAATCACGAAGCAAATCAGTACAGCCCGCTTTCGCTTGCATTTCTCGGCGACAGCGTTTATGATACACTTGTAAGGGAAAGACTTCTGATTCAGGCAAATATGCCGGTTTCAAAACTTCATTCACTTAAAATAAAAATGGCATGTGCGGAGTTTCAGTCAAAGGCTTTTGACGTTATACTTCCGCAACTCAATGAAACTGAATCAGCAGTTCTCAAAAGAGGCAGGAACGCAACCGGAAATACTATCCCCAGGCATGCAAATACAGCCGATTACCGCAAGGCAACAGCCCTTGAATGTCTTTTCGGCTATCTTTATCTTACGGGCGAAGACGAGCGTATATGTGAGCTTTTTGAATATATATCAGAAAATATAAAATCTGAACAGGAGTGAAAATAAATGTCAGGACATTCAAAATGGAATAACATTAAGAGAAAAAAAGAGGCTACCGATGCCGTAAAGGGAAAAATCTTTACTAAAATCGGACGTGAAATTACAGTATGCGTAAAGGAGGGCGGTGCAGACCCGAATAATAACAGCAAGCTCCGTGACCTTATCGCAAAGGCAAAGGCAAACAATGTTCCTAACGATAATATTGAACGTGTCATTAAAAAGGCATCGGGTGACGGTGAAAAGAATAACTATGAAACTATGATTTATGAGGGATACGGTCCTTCAGGAGTAGCAGTAATAGTTGAATGTCTTACTGATAATAAGAACAGAACTGCCGGAGAGGTACGTCACTATTTTGACAAGTTCGGAGGAAATCTCGGAACAAGCGGTTGCGTATCGTTTATGTTCTCGAAAAAGGGATTTGTAATCCTTGAAAATACAGGACTTGATGAAGATACCGTTATGGAGGATTGTTTCGAGTTCGGCGGAGATGATTTGTCCGTCAATGAGGAAACTGTTGAAATCGAATGTGCTCCGGAAAATCTCCACGCTTTACGTGAGGGACTTGCATCAAAGGGATACAAGATAATTTCAGCAGAAGCAGAACAGATTCCGGCAACATATACAACGCTTGAAAGTGAAGAAGATATCAAGAAAATGAATCTTCTTCTTGAACATCTCGAAGATAATGACGATGTTCAGAATGTATATCACAACTGGGATATGCCTGAAGAATAATATTAAAGGGCGGTCAGAAGACCGCCCGTTTTTTCAGGATTTTATAAATACGGAGAAAGCTCTGTATGCCATGTATGTGTCAATCTTTGAAACGATTTCAAACGGAGCATGCATTGAAAGAACCGGAACACCTACATCAATAGTATCAATGTTGAGGTTTGCGATATATGCGGCAACAGTACCGCCTCCGCCAATATCAACCTTTCCGAGTTCGCCTGTCTGCCATATTACGTTTTCGCTGTCGAGGAGATTTCTTACAGTTCCGACAAATTCAGCTGAAGCGTCAGAAGTTCCGGATTTTCCTCTTGCACCGGTATATTTTGTAACACATACGCCCTTGTTGATGTATGCACAGTTATTTCTTTCATATACATCGGAATATGTCGGGTCAAAAGCAGCGTTTACATCGGCGGAAAGGCACTGCGATGCAGACATAACAGTTCTGCTGTCCTGACCGTATTCAGCTGATAAATCTTCAATGAAGTATTTCAGATAAGATGAACAAAGTCCTGTATTGCCATCGCTTCCGGTTTCTTCCTTGTCGGTGAGAACAGTTACAGCAGTATGCTTTGGAACTCCTTCAAAATCTACTGTTGCACGGAATGCAGTATATGCACATACTCTGTCATCGTGACCGTATGAGCCAATCATACTTCTGTCGAATCCTACATCTTTAGCCTTGAATGAGGGAACAGCCTCAAGCTCTGCTGAAATGAAATCAGATTCTGTAATGCCGTATTTTTCAAAGAGAATATTAAGAATATTAAGCTTTACAGCCTCGCTTGTTTCGTCCTGCTTAAAAGGTCTTGAACCTATGATGATATTGAGTTCCTCACCCTTGATACCCTGTGAAAGAGGTCTTTTTGACTGTTCGGTAGCAAGGTGCGGAAGTAAATCGGTAACGCAGAAAACAGGGTCATTATCATCTTCGCCGATTTTAACGGTAATTTTTTCGCCGTCTGACTTTACAATTACACCGTGAAGTGCAAGCGGAATAGCAGTCCACTGATATTTTTTGATACCGCCGTAATAGTGAGTTTTAAAGAAAGCAGTTTCACAATCTTCATAGACAGGATTCTGTTTAAGGTCAAGTCTGGGGGAATCGATATGTGCAGCACAAAGTCTTATTCCGTTTTCGATAGGTTCAGAGCCTATGACAGCACATATAACAGCCTTTTCTCTGTTTACACGGTAGATTTTATCGCCTGCCTTTGGTTTTGAACCGATTTTGTATTCCTTATAGCCTTTTTCCTCAAGGATTTTTACAGCAGTTTCGACGGCTTCACGTTCAGTCTTGGCGGAGTCGAGAAATTTCTTGTAATCTTCGGCAAAGCTGTCACATTCAGTAATTTCGGAATCACTCATTTTGTAAACAGCATTTTTTCTGCATGCAAAGAGCTTTTCCTTAAGCTGTTCGGATAATTTTTTTTCTTCTGACATAAAAAAGACCTCCTGTTTTAAAGCGATTCCATAATTTTTGAAACCAGTCCGGAAGTATCCGAAAGAGTTTTTTTAAGGGAATCGTTATTTTTTATATAATAATCTGAATTTCTGATAAAGAAATCCTGACTGTGCTGTGAATTGATTCTGTCATCAGCCTGCTGTGATGTTATATTGTCACGTTTCATAATACGCTTTTTACGTATATCATAATCGGCAATGACGGATATAATAATATCGCAGAGCTTATCTGCATTGCTTTCAAAGAGAGTGGGAGCGTCAAGGAGTATGAATTTTTTCTCCTGACTGTTATAGTATTCAATCTGATTTTTGATTTCAGACGTAATTGCAGGGTACATAATACTGTTGAGTAACTGTAATTTTTTGCTGTCGGTGAAAACTATGTTTCCGAGTTTTTTGCGGTTAAGAGTATCATCGGGATTTATTATTTCAGAACCGAATTTTTTCTGAAGTTCATTAAGGCAGGGAGTACCTTTTTCAACAACCATTCTTGCAACGGTATCGGCATTTATTACGGCAAAGCCTTTTTCAGCGAAAACTTTTGAAACGGTACTTTTTCCCGCACCTGTCTGACCGGTAAGACCGACAATCATAATCTTATCACCTCGAAACCGGAAGCTCTTATAAGTCTGTTGTATACAGCAAGCCCTACGCCTGTTTTTTCGGGAACTCTGACGTATACACGCTTTGCATTGATTTCATCGAGTTCACGTAATTTTGCGAAAATCAGGTGAGCCTGTTCTATGCTGTCCGCACCGTAAGTTATACAGTTATCAAGAGACAATTTGTTTATATCTTCGTCAAATATCAGGTAATATATACCCTCGCCCTGATGATTTTCAGCAAATGCAGTGAATTTATTTATATCGCCCTCGACGAGAGCAATATCGGCAGAAGGGGAGTAGTGTTTATATTTCATACCTGGGGAGAGTACTTTCTGATTATCCTTTATACCCTCAAGGACGGCAGGGTCTATAATTACGTTACTGCATACGGAAAGCAAATCCTCACGTGTAATAAATCCGGGGCGGAGTATTCTTATAGTATTTTCATTTTCAAATGAAATAACAGTTGATTCCACACCATAGAGAGATTCACCGCCGTCGACTATTGCAGGGATTTTACCGTTCATATCACGCATAACGTGCATAGCGGAAGTAGGACTCGGATAACCGGAAGTATTTGCAGACGGAGCGGAAACAGGTTTTCCGCAAAGTTCAATAAGCTTTCTTGCGGAGGGGTGGAGGGGTATTCTTATTCCGACAGTATCAAGTCCGCCCGATGTTACAAGCGGAATTTTATCATTTTTTGGAAGTACGAGAGTAATCGCACCGGGACAGAATTTTTCCGCAACTCTGAAAGCAATTTCCGGAATGTATGACGTATATTTAACGGCTTCGGAGAAGTCGTGCAGATGAACTATAAGCGGATTGTCTGAAGGTCTGCCCTTAGCCTCAAAAATTTTTTTCACTGCTGATTCGTTTGTAGCATCAGCACCGAGACCGTAAACCGTTTCAGTAGGAAATGCAACTATTTCACCGTTTTTAATAAGCTCGGCTGAATATTTCAGACCGTATTCATCATCTTTAAGTAAAAGAGTATTCATAATTATTAATATTCCTGACTTGCTAATTTTTCTGCCTGGTCGGCAGTAGCGAGAGCATCAAAGACTTCATCAAGATTTCCGTTGAGTAAATCTTCAAGCCTGTAAATTGTAAGATTAATTCTGTGGTCGGTAAATCTTCCCTGAGGGTAGTTGTAAGTTCTGATACGTTCGGAACGGTCACCGGTGCCGACCTGCATTTTTCTTTCAGAAGCGATTTTGTCATTCTGTTCCTTGAGCATACCCTCATATATTCTTGAACGGAGAACTTTCATAGCCTTGTCCTTGTTTTTATGCTGACTTCTTTCGTCCTGACATTCAACAACGATACCGGTCGGAATGTGAGTAATTCGCACGGCGGATTCCGTTTTATTGATATGCTGACCGCCCGCACCGCTTGCACGGAAGTAATCAATTGAAAGGTCAGCAGGATTAATTTCAAGCTCAACTTCATCGGCTTCAACAAGAACGGCAACAGTAACAGTTGAAGTGTGTATTCTGCCTTGTGATTCCGTTTCTGGAACTCTCTGGACTCTGTGAACACCACTTTCATATTTAAGTCTTGAATATGCACCGTTTCCCTCTATGGAGAAACTTATTTCCTTGAATCCGCCGAGTTCGGTTGGATTAGCGTTAAGGATTTCCTGTTTCCAGCCCTTTGACTCCGCATACATAGTGTACATTCTGTAAAGGGAATTTGCAAAGAGGGAAGCCTCCTCACCGCCTGCACCGCCTCTTATTTCGATAATAACATTCTTGTCATCGTTGGGGTCTTTGGGGAGGAGAAGAATTTTAAGTTCTTCGGTACAGGAATTTATTTTTTCCTTTGAGTCATCATATTCAGCCTGAGCCATTTCCTTGAAATCCTTGTCATCGGAGGAATTTAAAATTTCCTGAGCTTCTTCAAAATTTTCCACAGCCTTTTTGTATTCACGGAATTTTTCGATAATGGGAGACATATTTTTAAATTCACGCATAAGCTGACTGTAAATTTTATTATCAGAAATAACAGAGGGGTCGGAAAGTTTCTGACTGATTTCCTCATATTTCTGTTCCATAAGGTTTAACTTTTCAAACATAAAAAAACTCCTTTAAAAAATTATAGTTTCTGTAACCGGAATGAAAAGCTATCCCTCACCGCTCCTTATAATCTGCCTTATATTTTTTTCGATTTTATTGCGTGGAATCATAAATTCACGGGAACATTTCACGCATCGGAGTCTGAAATCCATACCGGAACGTATAACATAAAATTCATTTGAACCACAAGGGTGATTTTTTTTCATTTTGAGAATATCGCCTGCTCTTACGTCCATATAAAAAAGCTCCTTTCATTTATAAAATCCGTAAAATATATTATAACACAAAAACATATTGAAATCAAGTATAAAATCTGATATTTATGCAAGAATAATATAAAAACAAGTAAGGAGTAAAAGTTAAATGCTTGTAAGAGTAAGTGGAGAGTTTGAAACAGCGGATATAGCAGAAATAGTTTCCGGAAAGATAAAAGCCGGAGTAAAGGGAATAAAGCGTACAGGAATAGTATACAGCCGTGAGGCAACGGAGCTTGAGGGAATTGAACGTAAGACAAGATATACACTTCTTCCGACAGCTGTCACAAGAGAGAATTATTTTACGGCAGTAATGGAAAGTGATATTCCGAAAAGTATTTTTGAAGAACCGAGATTCAGAAGCAATGCATATGTATATATAATATGCGATGCTGAATCGGCAAACAATGCAAAATCGCTTATGATGTCATACGGAGGTATGAAAGTAAGAGTATCTGATACGTAAATTTTAAGAATCGGGCGGAAAATATTTCAAATCCGCCCGTCATATTCTTATATAATTACGCATAAATATTTATCAGCGGAAAGTAAAAAATCTGAATTGAAAGTGGAGGCTAAAATGAAAAAATTCAAACCGGAAGGCTGTATTTTTGCGACAGCTGAAAATAAAAAATATATCAGTTCCGCAGAGGGACTTTTGCAGGCAATGGAAAAAGATGAAATTCTTGAGGCAAGAGTATCTGTTTGTGACAGCAGTCATAATCTTATAGTGGAGCTTCCATGTATGAGGGGAATTATAAGCCGTGAGGAGGGAGCATTGGGAATATCCGAAGGCTATACAAAGGATATAGCACTTATTTCACGTGTAAACAAGTATGTATGCTTTAAGGTTTTATCAGTTGAAACTGATGAAAACGGTGAAAAATATGCATTGCTTTCAAGAAGAAAGGCACAGCAGGAATGTGATGAAAATTACATAAAAAAACTTTCTGCCGGAGATATAATAAATGCCCGTGTCACTCATCTTGAACCTTTTGGCTGTTTTGTGGATATAGGTTGCGGAATACCGTCGCTTATACCGATTGATACAATTTCTGTTTCAAGAATTTCCCACCCGTCCGACAGATTCACAGCAGGTCAGGATATACGTGTAATCGTAAAAAGCAACGAAAACGGCAGAATATGTCTTACTCACAAGGAACTTCTCGGAACATGGAGCGAAAATGCAAGTCAGTTTAAAGCAGGTGAAACCGTATCAGGCATAGTGCGTTCAGTAGAGAGCTACGGAATATTTATTGAGCTTGCCCCGAATCTTGCCGGTCTTGCCGAACCCCGTGCAGATGTAAAAGCAGGTCAGCAGGTAAGCGTGTATATAAAGGCACTTATTCCGGAAAAAATGAAAGTAAAACTGATTATAGTGGATATATGTGAAGGTACGGAGAGAATAAATGAATGTCATTATTTCTTTGAGGGAAATCATATTTCAAAATGGGTATACACTCCCGAAAATTCATCAAAGCTTATTGAAACGGATTTTTCATAGAAATAGAAAGGGCGGCTTTATTTAAAGTCGCCCGAATTGTTAAATATCAATAAATGAACTGCTTACAGTCTGACATACTTCAGAATAAAAGCCCTGATTTTTTAGAATATCACGGCATTTCAATGCAGAATCCATGTCAGAAAATTCACCGAAAACAGCAGAACCGCTACCCGTCATAACGGAGCAGAGGGCATTATTATTCATCATAACAGACTTTATAATATTTATATCGTCATTAATTCCAGCCTGTTCAAAGATATTTCCGTAATAGCGGAAAGCGTTTTTACTGTTTGATTTTATACATTCAAGAAGTTTTTTAGTCTGCGGGTGAATGGGGTTTTCAAGACGGTCAATATTCCGGTAAGCTTCGGGAGTTGAAATTCCGGCTGAACCTTTTGCAATAAGCATAATTTTTCCCGAAAGGTCATTTAAAGGCGAAAGCTTTTCGCCTATGCCTTCCGCATAAGCAGTTCCGCCCATAAGAAAGAAAGGCACATCAGCACCGAGCTTTGATGCATAGGGGAGCATATCCTCAAAAGTGTAATTTGTATTTAAAAGCCTGTTTAAAATATAGAGAACGCAAGCACCGTCAGAACTTCCTCCGCCCATACCAGCCTGAGAGGGAATATTTTTTTCGATTCTGATTTTACAGCCGAAATCAATACCGCAAAGCTCTCTGAAAAGAATTACAGCCTTGTAAGCGATATTTTTTTCATTGCATGGAATTTCCGGAACGGAACATTCAAGAGAAATATTTTTATTTTCTGTAATTTCAATATCTATGATGTCATAAATTCCGACAGCCTGAAAAACGCTTTCAATAGTGTGGTAACCGTCTGGAAGTTTTCCGGTAACATCAAGCGAAAGATTGATTTTAGCTGATGATTTTACAGTCAGACGGTTCATTTCTGCTCCGCCTTTATTTTATTGACGAAGTTTTCCATACGGCTGACGGCTTCAGTAAGGTGTTTTAATGAGTAAGCGTAGGAAATACGGATAAATCCCTCACCGCATTCGCCGAATGCATTTCCCGGAACGCATGCAACGTTTTCCTCATCAAGAAGTCTTTCGCAGAACTCCTCACTTGAAAGACCGGTGCTTTTTATACATGGGAACACATAGAAAGCACCTTCGGGGCTGAAACATTCAAGACCTATTCTGTTTAATTCCTTGACGAGGAATCTTCTTCTTGTATCGTATTCGCTGACCATTTTTTTAACTTCATTCTCACATGAATTAAGAGCCTCGACAGCAGCGTTCTGACTTATGAAAGGACTGCACATAATACCGTACTGATGAATTTTTACAAGCTGACTTACAATTTCCTTTGGAGCAGTAAGATAGCCGAGTCTCCAGCCGGTCATAGCGTAAGCCTTTGAGAAACCGTTTACATAGATAGTGCGTTCACGCATACCGTCAATCTGAATAATGGAATAATGCTTTCTGCCGTATGTAAGCTCCGAATATATTTCATCGGAGAGAACTATTATATTTGTATCACGGATAACATCAGCGATTTTTTCCAAATCCTCCTTAGTCATAACAGCACCTGTCGGATTATTAGGGAAAGGAAGTATAAGAAGTTTGGTTTTATCGGTAATTTTGCCCTCCAAATCTTCGGGAGTGAGCTTGAAATTATTTTCGATTCTTGTAGGAACAGGAACAGCCACACCGCCCACAAGTTCAACGAGAGGAGAATAGCAAACGAAAGACGGTTCAACAACAAGAACTTCATCGCCGGGGTCGATTAAGGCTCTTATAGAGAGGTCAATAGCCTCCGAGCCTCCGACAGTAACAATAACTTCATCTTCGGAATTATACTGAACGCCGTATTTTTTATTTATATAAGTGCATATTGCATCACGCAGGATTTCAATACCCTTGTTAGCACCGTATATAATTTTTTTTCTTTCAAGAGTATTGATAGCGGATTTTCTTATAGCCCATGGCGTAGAGAAATCGGGTTCGCCGACACCGAGACTTATAACGTCTTTTTTGGTAGCAGCAATATCAAAGAATTTTCTTATACCTGAGGGTTTCATTTTTTTTACTTTATCTGAAAGAGCTTTATTATAATCAATCATGGACAGACAAATCCCCTTTCGTCCACGTCTTCACCTTCGATGAAGATACCTTTTTCCTTGTATTTTTTAAGAATGAAGTGAGTAGCAGTAGAGAGTACACCCTCAATAGTGGAGAGTTTTTCTGATACGAAAAGTGCAACGTCCTTGAGATTTTTTCCTGTAACTTCAATAGCGAGGTCATATGCACCTGACATAAGCGAAACGCTTTCGACTTCATCATACATCATAATAGTTTTAGCTATAACGTCAAAACCGCAGTCCCTCTGAGGAGTAACCTTTAATTCAATAGTAGCAGTAACCTGAGAATTGTCATAAATTTCCTCATTGAGAATAACGCTGTATCCTTTAATAATACCCTTGTCCTCAAGTTCCTTGATTTGTGCGGATACTTCGCTTTCAGACATACCGAGCATATCGGCTATCTGAGCATTGGAGAATCGTGCATTCTGCTTTAAGAGGTCGATAATTTTATTCATAATTCAAAAAATCCTTTCTGATTAATTTCTATGAAAACAGGCGAATGCTGTTTAAAATAGCAGATATATTTAAAACCGGCATCAGAGGCAAGTTTAATACCCTCTTTAATTCCCGAACCTAAATCCTTAACAGTATGGGAATCAGAGCCGACTGAAATAATTTCACCGCCGAGCTGACGGAAAAGTTTTATATATTTTAAATTCGGGAATGTCTGACCATATGACTGACGCAGACCGGAAGTATTTATTTCAATACCCTTTCCATGTTGAATAAGCTTTTTAAAGGAATCCTCAATAATATCATCATAGGGAGAAATATCGGGGTCATATCCGAGTGCAGAATGCATGTATCTTAAATTATAGGTAAGATGACCGAGAACATCAAATTTTCCCCAGTTGCATATTTTATTTATTTCGAGAAAATAGCGTTCAAGGAGATTTTTAATTTCAGCGGAGCTGTATTTCTGATAATCAAGAAAACAGAAATCATCGGTTTTCGGCAACTGATGTACAGAACCGATTACGAAATCAAGACGATTATCGCTGACTACTTTTTCGGCAATTTCAATATCCTGAGTAGCCTGACCGAGTTCGACACCGCATAGCAGATTGAAATCCGGATATTTTTTTTTCAGAGAAGTAACGGCTGAAACGGATTTTTCAAAATCCTGTCCGAAGTTGTAGAATTTATAGCCTTCCTCACCCTTATAGTATTCCTCGCTGTACCATCTGTTACATTCGCAGTGGTCAGTTACGGCATACGCTGAAAGTCCGAGAGATATGGCTTTTTCAATCATCTGAATTATATCGGCATCGGAGTCAACGGAAAACTGTGTATGTGTGTGGCAGTCAATAAGATTCAAAATTTATCACTTCCAGTATATTTTGAAATATATTATATCACATATTTTCAGAAATTGCTATATATTTTCGGAAATTTTTCTGTAAAAAAATAAAATTATATAAATTCCCTTTTCTTTTTGATTTCAGTGTGATATAATAAATGTAAATACTTTTTTGGAGGAATGATTTTCAAATGATGAAAGCAGTTATAACCGTTATCGGCAAGGATAACGTTGGTATTCTTAACAAAGTCAGCGGTATATGTGCCGAAAGACACGCAAACGTTATAGAAGTTACACAGAGCGTTCTTCATGATATGTTTGCAATGATAATGCTTGTTGATATATCAAAGCTTGACGGTGATTTTTCAGAACTCGTTGACAAGCTCAATATTCTCGGCGAACAGCTCGGTCTTTCAATACATACAATGCACGAGGATATTTTCAACTCAATGCACAAAATCTGAAAACACAGCGAAAGGACTTTTTTAGAAATGCTGAATAAATATGATATTCTTGAAACGATAAGAATGATTCAGGACGAATGCCTTGATATCAGAACCATTACAATGGGAATTTCGCTTCTTGACTGCATAGACCCCGATATAGACAAAGCCTGCGAAAAGGTTTATAACAAGATAACTTCCAAAGCAGAAAATCTTGTATCAGTGGGACAGAAGATAGAAAAAGAATACGGAATCCCGATAATACATAAAAGAATTTCCGTAACCCCGATAGCAATGATTGCAGCTGCATGCAAAGGCGAAAGCCCTGTTAAATTTGCTCTTGCACTTCAGAAAGCTGCTGATACATGCGGAGTAAACTTTATAGGAGGATATTCCGCACTTGTACAGAAAGGATTCAGTGCCGGAGATATTGAGCTTATAAAATCAATTCCGGAAGCTCTTTCCATTACTGAAAATATCTGTTCATCAGTAAATGTAGGTTCAACAAGAACCGGTATAAATATGGACGCTGTAAAGCTTATGGGCGAAATCATAAAGGAATCTGCATTAAAAACGGCAGACCGCAACTGTATAGCACCTGCAAAGCTTGTAGTATTCTGCAACGCTCCGGAAGACAATCCGTTTATGGCGGGAGCATTCCACGGAGTAGGAGAACCTGACTGCGTTATAAATGTCGGAGTATCAGGCCCCGGAGTAGTGCGTTCAGCACTTTCAAAATATCCCGATGCATCTATTGATGAAGTTGCAAATATAATCAAAAAGACCGCATTCAAGATTACAAGAATGGGACAGCTCGTAGGTTCAAAAGCCTCTGAAATGCTGGGCGTACCGTTCGGAATTGTTGACCTTTCACTTGCACCTACTCCGGCAGTAGGCGACAGTGTAGCACATATTCTTGAAACAATGGGACTTGAAACATGTGGCACTCACGGAACTACCGCAGCACTTGCACTTCTCAATGACGCTGTAAAGAAAGGCGGAGTAATGGCATCATCGCATATAGGCGGACTTTCAGGAGCATTTATTCCTGTATCGGAAGATGCCGGAATGATTGACGCTGCAATTGACGGTACTTTAAAACTTGAAAAGCTTGAGGCAATGACTGCCGTATGTTCAGTCGGTCTTGATATGATAGCAGTTCCGGGAGATATTACTCCTGCAACCATTTCCGCAATCATTGCTGATGAAGCTGCTATCGGAATGGTAAACAATAAGACTACTGCTGTAAGACTTATTCCTGCTATCGGCAAAAAGGAAGGCGATATGCTTGAATTCGGCGGACTTCTCGGAAGCGGTCCTGTTATGTCTGTAAATAATAAATCAGCCGAAAAGTTCATAAGCAGAGGCGGAAGAATCCCTGCACCTATGCACAGTATCAAAAACTGAAAAATTACAAAAATAACGGGCGAACACTGTTCGCCCGATTTTTTTATATCACTATGAAATCACTGCTTGCATATCCTGTAATTCCGTTGTAGAAAATAACATACCAGCCGTTTGTATTGCCGTAGATTGTAACTGTAGCACCGTTCGGAATTGAACCTATTATCGTACTGTTTGTTGAGGGATAGCTCCTTATATTCAGATTTGAGCCGTCAGTAACGACTACTCCCTGAAGAACAGGTCCGGCATTAACAAAGGGAATACCAAAGTAATCGCAGAGTGACTGAACGAGATTTTTAGCAATTTCGTTCAGATTGCGTTTAATCCACGCCTCATCGTAGTAATTGTCATGATAGCCGAGTTCGCAGAGAACGGCAACAGCTTTAGTGCGTGTAACTTCTCCGAGAGTTGTTGTAGGGACTGCATTTACCTTATCAGGAAGCGGATAAATGCTTTTGAGATTATTTGCAATTATAGTCGCAAGGCGTTCGCTGTTCTGACTGTTGGGAGCAAAATATATATCAATACCCCTTAATTTTCCGGCAAGACTTTCCGGTGAAGCATTTGAATGAAGTGCAAGGTGAACGTCATAATAAGCGGAATTTGAATCGCTTATAGCACCTGATACATTTCTTGACGGGTCATTTCTGACATAGGTTATACCGCTTGAACGCAGATAAGGTTCCATACGGTCGGCGATAAGGTTCATATATAATTCTTCGTTTCCCTCTGAAGCGTATTGGTTCCACTCCTGAGTTGACGGACTTAAAAAGACTTTCGGCATAAAAATCACCCTTTCCGAGAAATAGATTTCTCTTTATATTTTATGCCGGAAGTCATTTAATTGTTATGTTTAGTTTTCGGAATCAACAGCATCAACAGCCTGTTCGACAATGTCGGGGAAGTACCATGTAAAATCGTTTCTGTTGAGCATACCGAAATTTTTCTTAGAGCCCTCGTCCCACATAAAGCAGGTAATTCCACGCTTTTTAGCGGAATCTATATAATATTCAGTGTATTCGGTTCTTTCGGCGTAATTGTTTTTGTTTACAGAACCAAATTCACCGATAATTACTGGAATACCCTTGTCAACAAAAGTATTTTTCAGAAGGTCAAATCCTTTGTCGAGTTCGAGTTTGTCGGAATCAGAACCCCATTCGGCAGACTGTGCGGAATCATCATCGGGGTCAGAGAAATCCCATGGCGAATAGTAGTGGATAGATACAATAATCTTGTCATCATCAGGAATTTTAACAGCCTTAACAGCATCAGCAGTTATTGAAGCAGCATGGGAAGTTATTATAAGATGTCTGTCGGCATTGTTTCCGCCGGAATTTCTTACAGTTTTTACAAATACATCGAAAAGATTATTTATAACTTCACGTTCTTCGGGAGTACCTCCGAGCCATTCATTATCCGAACCGACAATTCTCGGTTCATTCATACCCTCAAACAGAAGATGATGGTCATAATTTTTAAATCTTTCGGAAATCTGTTCCCATATTCTTTTAAATTTTTCGGTAACAGCCTGTTCATCGGCTTTTGAGGGATTAAGCCATGTATAGTCATCATGATGAATATTTATAATAGCATACATGTCATTGTCGATAACATAATCAACAACTTCATTTACTCTCTTAAGCCATTCGGGGTCAATGGTATTGTCATCGCCTATATGGTTAGTCCACGATACCGGAATACGTACGGCATTGAATCCCGCCTGCTTTACGGCATCAATAGTCTGTTTTGTAACAACAGGATTGCCCCAGTATGTTTCAGCATCATATGCAGAAAGTTCGCCTTCCTTGTTGTAGCAGTCAAGAGAGTTTCCAAGATTCCAGCCGATACGCATATCGTCAACAATCTGCTGAGATGTTATGTCATGCATAGGAGTTCCCGCCGGAATACTTTCCGCATGCGGTTTTTCGTCAGTAATATTTCCCTCCGGAGAGCCGGAATTGTCAGCAGATGAATTTACTGGTTCAAGGCTTGATTTGACAGTAATATTTTTAAGTGTAATATTTTCGGATTCGCTCCACCAGAAACCAAGCATAAAATCACCGTCATCGGAGATATAGTCTTTAATTTCATCGGGGACTTTCCAGTATATCAGAGCATTTGAAGAATCAGTGAGAACAGCGAAATTTCTTGACTGATACCAGTGGTCGTCCGTAGCGGAGGGACAGTCATCATCAACGGAAATTCCGAAAGCACCCGACATTTTTTTCATAGGTGATGAGCTTTCAATATTAAGTTCAAAATACTGTGGAATTTCATCATCGCCGATAAGTTCCTCCATAGGAATTTTAAGGGTTTTAGTGGATTCGCTTTTGTAGTTCAGAGTTTTTCCGATTTCAACCGTATTTGTATTGTCAACGGGAATTTCAGCGGTTTTTGAGTAACTGCATATAATACTTTCAAGGCGGATTGACTGAACACCGCCCCACCAGTAACCGAACTGGACATAGCTTTTGTCACCTATATTGATGTAGTCTTTGATTTCCGGAGGGATATTCCATTTTATTTCGGCATAAGCACCGTTCACGGAAATTTCAACGTCCTCTGACTGATACCAGCAATTGTCAGTAGCAGAGGGGCAGTCTTCTTTTACGGATATTCCGAAAGCACCGTTAAAGCTTCCTATATCGGAAACGCCGTCCTCTGAATATATAACAAAGGTAAAGGATTCTATTTTGTCGCCCTCGTCAGCAAGTTCAGAGAGTTTTGCCTTATATGTTTTGTTTGTATCATAATTAAGGATTTCATTAATCTGACCCAGTTCGCTTGCCATAGAATATGATACTGTTTCAACAGGACTTATATGGGGTGGAACAGTTGTAACAGTAGTAGTTTCGGGAGCAGATGACAGTTTCTGCGGAGCTTCTGTTACAGAATTTACGGATTCTGTCTGAAATTCCGTTTGTGAGGATTCTGATAAATCTGATGATGAAATATCCTTTTCGGAATCACTGCACCCTGCAAAAAGTACAGCGGTAACAATTCCGGCGGTAAGAATTGATAAGCTTTTTTTTAATCTGTTCATATAGAAAAAATCTCCTTTATATCAGAAAGCTTTTGAAAAGTTCATCAAGAGCATTCCATTTATTGCATTTGTTTTCGGGCATATCAGAAATAATTCTTTCAATTTCCGAAATATTTGAATCGAGGTATTTATTAATTGCGTCAATACGTTTTCCCGTACCGATTTCGGGAGTATTTATTTTTAAATCCAGAAGTCTGCTGATGTATGGTTTCATATACGGTTCAAGTTCCGCATCGCAAAGCTCCGAAAAGAGCATGGGTGGAGGGGAATTTTTATCAATAATCCATTTGCAGGCAAGAACCGGACGTATTACATAGAAATATTTTTTCAGCTTTACAGTATCGGTTTTAAGGTATTCACGGTAATTTGATTTTGCCGTGCTTAAATAATGATAAAGACCGTGCTTTGATTTGAAGTAATCATTTATAATATCTCTGACTTTCTGCCATTCGGGAGTAGTTTTATATACAATGGGAGAGTTATTCCATTCAAAGAGAGTAGGATTTGACTTATAAAGAAGTCTTAAAGCCTTCTGCAAATCCCAGCCGTTTATATCAAGAGTTTCATCAAGCTGATACTCTATTACATCACGGGTTTTTTCGAGTCTGAGATAATATTCAAGAGGACGTATATATATAAATCTGACATCATAGTCGCTGTCGGGAGAAGCGAATCCCCAAGCACGGCTACCCGATTCAACAGCATGAATTATCCGGATATTCTGTGTTTTTTCGATTTCATTAAGCTTGTCTGAAATAATTTGTTTCAAAACTTTTCACGCTCCTTTACTATAATTATATCACAAATACAGGAAAAATCAACATTTTCGGGATTATAATTTCCTGTGTATAAATTCATCTGTGCAATTTGTGCATTATAACAATAATTGTATCAAATAGTTGACATAAACTATAAATTATGATATAATATTAACATCATTTCAAGGAGGGTGAAGTTATGAAAAACTTAAAAAACATTATATCCATGTCATCATTTTGCATTATGCTTGTGGTATTTCTTTCGGGGTGTGCCGGCAGTAATACAGTACATTCAATAGCGGATTTGGACGGAAAAATTATAGGAGTACAGCTTGATACTGTCGGAGATACATACACATCTGATATAAACGGAGCTGATGTAAGAAGATATTTTGACGGTGCGGAGGCAGTAGAGGAGCTTGCGGAAGGAAAGCTTGATGCCGTTATAGTTGACATTGAACCCGCAAAGGTTTATGTATCAAATAATCAGAATGTAGAAATTCTCGGGGAAACTTTTTCAGAAGAACAGTATGCAATTGCAGTAAAAAAAGGAAATACGGAGCTTATGGAAAAAATAAACAATGCTCTTTATGAACTCCGTTCAGACGGAACTCTTGATGCTTTAAAGGAAAACTGGACAGGTGAAAATGCTACAAAAAAGCCGTATGATTTTCAGTATCACGATGCACCGACAGGCGGACAGCTTATAATGGCAACAAATGCAACATTTCCGCCATATGAATTTATGGAAGATGATGAAGTTACAGGCTTTGATGTTGATATGATGAAAGCCGTATGCCATAAGATTAATATGGAACTTGTTGTGAAAAATATGGATTTTGACCTTATAATAAGTGATGTCGTAAATGGAAATTCAGATATAGGAGTAGCAGGAATAACTGTTACCGATGAACGTCTTAAGCTTGTTGATTTTTCAAATTCCTATACGACAGCAACGCAGGTTGTAATAGTCCGCAAGGATTAAATATGCTTGACAAAATTCCGTTGCAATGATATAATATCAGAAAAAAAGATGACTGTTTCCGGGCAGTCATCTGAATTTTTTGCGGAGGATTTTTCTATGGCAAAAAAATATTTTTCACTTTCTGAGATTTTGCTTTGGAGCTTGTCTGTAATTCTTATAGCAGTATCATTTTTTATTTTTGACCGTGAAAATTATGCAGTGCTTGCTGTATCGCTTATAGGTGCGACATCTCTTATTCTTAATGCAAAGGGAAATGTTGCAGGGCAAGTTCTGACAGTATTTTTCAGCCTGATATATGCAGTAATTTCATTTAAATCGAAATATTACGGGGAAATGATAACATATCTCGGAATGACTTCTCCGATAGCAATTGTATCGGTAATAACGTGGCTTAAAAATCCGTTTGAAAAGGGGAGAGCAGAAGTAAAGATTAATTTTCTTTCATTAAAGGAATATGCTTTTCTCGGTATTCTTGCAACGGCTGTAACAGTAATTTTTTATTTTATTCTTGATTTTTTTGATACCTCGCAGATAGTATTAAGTACGCTTTCAGTATTTACAAGCTTTATTGCATCATATCTGACAATGAGGAGAAGTGAATATTATGCCATTGCGTATTCACTCAATGACATAATCCTTATAATGCTGTGGATACTTGCGGAAAGTCCGTCAATGGTAATATGCTTTTTAGTATTTCTTATTAATGATGTATACGGATTTTTAAGCTGGGCAGGAATGAAAAAAAGGCAGTCAAAAAAGCGGACATTGTAAATTGTCCGCTTTTTTATTTTAAAGTTTTTCTTTAATATCCTTAAATATAAAGGGATTTAAATTTTTTTCAAGATAAGTTTCGGGGTCATCGATTCCGTAAGCGGAAATGCATTTTTTAAGATACTCAAAGTTGACAATATCGGGCTGAAAATCCTGATTATAATTAGAAACGTATATTTTTTTATTGCTTTCGGAATATTTTTCATCATATTCCTTATAGATTTTTGCGGTTTTTTCAGCATCAATGATTTCAATTTTTCCGTCATGAACCCATATTCCTATATCGAGATTTTCAAGAAAGTTATCATATTCCTTGTAGATATATTCATCATCACTGATTTTTTCATTTATATAATCTGAAAGGAGTTCCCATCTTTCATCGGGCATTTCATTCCACCATGTTATTCCGACAATCAAATCGAGATACGGAAAGAGACTGACATATGTACTCCATTCCTCAATAATTTCATTAATATCAGGCCATTTCTGCATAATGCCGTTAGTTCCTACAAATCCGTCAGGGCTAATCCAGCCGTATTTGTATGGAAAGTGATTTGTATTGAACCACCACATATTGAAATTTATTGAATGAACAGCCTGTTCCAAATCAAGTTCCCAACTGAAAAATGCATCTGTCAGCCTTATAATTTCAAAAGCCTGACTTTCGGATATTCTTTTTCCCCTCATCTGATAATAAGGGCGTCTTACTATTGATTCCCAGTTGTTTGCTTTTGCATCAATAAATATTTCGACACCGTTGACGAATATCGTTTTATCCTCCGCAGGTATTCTTTTTGGTTCAGGCTCTTTTGATTTTTTGGATTTTCTGTGTTTCATATCGGGCTTGGGATATTTCATAAACAATCACCCTTTGCTTTCCTTTTCGTCAAGAATAGTTTTTATAATACCAATAGTAATATTTCCGGAATATTTTCCGAAATTTTCAATCTGACCTACGATTTCGGGTTCTTCTTTGAGACAGTCATGATATACGGCAGACGGAAGATTTTTTAAAATCGTACCCATATCGGATTTTGAAAAATTTTCGGGAATTATTCCTTCGTCTATAAGCTTAAAGAGCATTTTTTCAACTCTCTGATATGTTACGATAGTTTTGGCAAGTTCTCTTAAACGCTGACTTTCAAGCATTTTTTCCTTGTCAACAGGGTTCGGAATCCTTTTTGTCTTATGGTGCTGAACTTCGACAAATTTTTCGTGAACGATTTTTGTATAGGCAACGTCATCGCAGAGTGAGGACATGTTTTTAATAACAATTCCCTCACCGATTTCACTGCCCATTTCAGTTTTGCCGACAAGTGACATATAGTCATTCCATTCGGTGAATTTTCCCTCATAGAATACGGGAACATATCTGATACCGAGTTTTTCCGCAAGAATTTTCACTTCGCTCTGAGGAAGATATACTTTATTTTCCATATCGAATATATCAAAGCAGTAAAGCTGATTATAACATTCCTCCGGATACTGAACTTTATGACGGACAAGCCATTCACCGAACATTCTTAAATTATCGCCGAGAACCTCACGAACCTTGTTTTTGTCAAGTTTCTGAACCCATTCATAAAAGCCACGGAGATTATTTTCCTTTGAAAGAGGCTGATTTCTGCTGAAGCAGTCAAGACAATCATCATCTTTGTTGTACTGAAAGCTTGCATTTGAACCGTCAATTTTTTCCTGAATGATAATATCATCACCCTTATGGAATTTTTTCTGTGACTTGATTTTAAGATTGTCGATATTCATATAGTGTTTGTGGTTTAACATGTTTTTCCCGTTGCTGATTAGGAAAATCAACAGCGGTTTACACCTCCTCTAAAAATTTTCGAAATACATGTCAATTGCGGTGCAGTCGGCTTTATAGTTGTTCTGAGAAGCGTATTTACTTAAAGTGTTTTTAAGAGTAATTATTTTGGAACGGTCGTTGACTGCATCTGAAACAAGATTTTCAAAGTCTTTTAATGACATATCCATTTGTGTTGTGCATTTTGAAGAAACAGTTGAATATTTTAAATTCCATTCTCTTGCTACCTCATTTACAGCGTCGCTGGCAATATTGTTATCGAGTTTTATTCCTAAACTTATTTCGAGGCATTCCTGAATTACTGCAAGCTGTCTTATTGCCTCTGTTATTGCAAGAGCCTGCTGTATTCTTTCGCTGTTGTTTTTGCTGATGATTTTTTTTAATTTGCTGAAGTCTACCATACAATAATATCTCCTTGTTTGTTTTTTGTGTATTTATCTTATCACAAGCAATTAAAAAATGCAAATTCGACGTCCTTAAAACAATTCTTTAATGTCCTTGAAAAAAAGCATAACGCTGTTACAATTATAGCAATATGTCCGTTTTTGAACGTAATATATTTCAATTTTGTAAGATTGCACAAAAATTCAGCATTGTTATTGACAAAAATGAATATATATGGTATGATAGTTTTGCTTAAGGAATTTTATCTTGTTTACAAGGATTTTAACACAAATTTATAAGGATTTCAAGGATTATATTTCAGGAATAAAATCCTTGATTCCGGAAAGGAAAAAATATGTTAGTTAATACTCCCGAAAAGGAAGACGAAATAAAGTGGAAAAAGAATTTCGCCTCAAATCTGAACGACCTTATATTTGAAAAAAAAATCAATATAAACAAGCTTTCAGGCATTATCGGAATCGACCCCAAAACACTGCGTAATTACTGTGATGCAAAGAGTGTTCCGACTGCTATAAACCTCATGAAAATTGCGGAATACTTCAATGTCACAACAGACAGCCTTATATCCTGCAAAGTTCCTGATGTCGGATACTGCGACCGCACTATAATTGAGCTTGGTTCTCTGATAAAGGATTTTGATGCTTATGTTGATATGAAAAACTGTGACAATGAAAGTGTAACAATTACTTTCAATGATAAAATCATTTCAATGATTATAAGAGAGCTTTATCTTTCAAAAAAGCGTGATGACTATCCGGAAATTACAGCGAAGCTTGCGAAATCATACGGAAATATGAAGATATACAAAAATCATCTTATTGACTTTCTCACATTTCAGAATATTATGGAACATGAATATATTTATAACGGACTTGAAGAATATATTCATGAATATATTCTTCTTGATACCGGAAAGCCCTGCTTAGGATATGACGGGTATACAGCCGAGGAAATAGATAAGCGTACTGAAGAGTGGGATAATATGAGTTCAGAAGAAAGAGAAATATGGTGGAAAAACTATCTTAAGGAAAAAGAAAATTAAAAAAACACCGGAACGGATTTAAAAATTTCCGTTCCGGTTTTCTTATAGGTAATGACTTCTTAAAATTCTGTTTATAGATGCCTCGTGGAGAAATTCATCTTTTATGCTGTTGTCAACAAGATGATTTACATTTATGTGTGAAAACATTTCATCGGGAGTAACGCTGTAAAGCTTGCACATCATTGCCAGCTGATTAAAATTAGGTTCCTGTTCGCCGTTTTCCCAAAGAACAACCTGTTCAGGAGTGCAGTTTAAAAATCTTGCAAGCTTTTCGGGGGAGTACTCTGCATTTTCTCTTAAGGATTTAAGTTTTTTTCCGGTTGAATTTTCTTTCATAGTATTTCTTCCTTCCTTTTTGAGCTAACAAAATTACTAATTTTATTAGCAATTTGATTTGAAATAAACTTACAGCGAAATGCTGTAAGCAAAAGTAATAATAATCATATCAGTTTTCGGAGAGTATACGCATAAGCTTTTTCTGAATACGGACATATTCCTGTGCATCTGTTTTTCCGAGTTTCTGAAGTATTTTTGTCATGTATTTTACAATTTCCTGATGATGTTCTTCAAGAAGGGCAACGCCCTTTTCGCTTAATTTCACTATAATCTGACGGTTATCCTCAGAATCGGGAGTACGTGTAATAAGCTGATTTTTTTCAAGATTATTGAGAATAACAGCAATTCTTGCTGTACTAACAATCATTTCATCACTTAAATTTTTCGGGTGAGCCTGATTATTATGATTTTTGAGATAATTCAGAACGAACATTTCGCCTTTCATTGTCTTTGAAAGTTTACGGTCGAAACATATATGCGAACGGGTTCCACGCATATTGACGATTTCTTCCGCCATAGAGCAGTAATCCATATATAATCACTTCCTAATATAAATAGCTATCTTTGTTAGCAATTATAGTATACATCATTCATAACTGTTTGTCAAGGCTTTTTAATATAAATTGTAATTATACACAAATATTTTTTTGGATTTCTGCGAATTATGTACAACTCTGACATAATATAATAATACTGCCGGATTTATATTTTTTAAGGGGTGATTTTATGATTTTAAAGCTTTTGAACAGCCTTATACTTTTTGCACTTCATGTTGATAATATGGGAGTTTTCCCGAAACCGCTTTCAAAAAAAGATGAGGAAAAATATTTTGAAATGATGTATAAGGGCGACAAGAACGCTAAAGATAAGCTTATTGAACATAATCTCCGGCTTGTTGCACATATAGTAAAGAAATACAATCCCAGCCAGCAGGAACAGGAGGAGCTTATTTCAATCGGGACAATAGGTCTTATAAAGGCTGTCACTACCTTTGATTACACAAAAGGAGCTAAATTTGCGACTTATGCAAGCAGATGTATAGAAAACTCTATACTCATATTTTGGCTTTTAACGATGCAGAACCGGAATACTTTCCAAGATTATGGAAAATATATTATCAGGTTAACGAAAATTTTTATATTATGTATCGTTTTAAAAATAACAAACTGATATATGCCCCTCTGTATATACATTCTTTTAAACTTGTTGACAGGTCAGAACAGGAAAAAGCCTTTTTATGCAATACCCCGGAATCAAGCAAACTTAAAAGCGTATCAGACAAGCTGAAATGGTACAGATGTAAAAACGGAATATCACAGTCGGAAGTTGCAGATGTTATAGGCGTAGACAGAACTACATACTCAAGATACGAAAGAAATATTCTTAACGCCTATCCTATTGACAAGCTCTCAATGATTGCTGAGCTTTTTAAAATTGATGTGACAGCATTGCTTGATGAATACAACTTATTTCTTTATCACGGTCAGGGAAAGCAGATAAAAAAACTGCGTAAGTCACTTAAACTTACGCAGTCTGAATTTGCAAAAAATATTGGTATTCCTTTGGGAACATTAAAAAAATGGGAACAAAACAGAATAAAGATAAATAAAACCTCATATCTGAAAATTATTAATATGAAAAAATAATATCAGTCTTGTTTGTCACAAATAAGATTTATAAGCTTTATGGCATCATCTTTTGTTTTTACTTCTTTTTGAATATGCTTTAAAGCAATTTCTGCATGAAGTTTTGCGATTTTGATTTCCAGTTCTTTTATTTTCTCTGGGGAAGTTGGCATATGTAAAACAGCGTTCATAAAAGTATCACTCTCTTTCTTAAAAATAAAGATATGTTTCGGAACATGTACAATATACTTACATAGCTCCTGATTTTGTATGATACTTGAAATAAACTGCCTTGAATAAAATCTCAGGCATATATAAAACTCATAAAATGGTAAATGCAACTCATATTGTTTATTTAAATCTCAAAGGGTAAAGCTTACGCAGTTTATAATATGTTGATTTCTTAAGATTCAGTATTTTCATTGCTTCTGTGGATTTTATTTCACCTGAATGAACCCGTAAAAGTATTTCATACCAGTTGTCAGGTATATTTGCTTTTGGTCTGCCGAATTTTACAATACCCCGTTTTCTTGCGGAATCTATACCCTCACGCTGACGTTGTTTTATCTTGATACGTTCGGCTTCTGCGATACTTCCGAGAACCTCAATAAGAATATTATTAATCATATCAAGTACCCATTGCTGACCGTCAGGAAAATCAGCAAGAGTGGTTGGAATATCCAGTATTTTAACACGGATATTATGTTCTT
>CAMDZD010000011.1 GCA_945910815.1 uncultured Clostridia bacterium | reverse complement strand
ACAGCTACAACAGCAACATCAGGAACTGGAACTGAAACCGGAACAGCTACAACAGCAACATCAGGAACTGGAACTGAAACAGGTACAGAAACAACAGCAACATCAGGTTCTGAAACTGAAACATCAACATCAACTGAAACAACAGTAACAACAGTTACAACAGGCTCTGAAACAGGTACAGAAACAACAACTACAACTGAAATAGCTATAATTGGTTATAAGGTTGTAATCAATCAGGGAGCTTCACAGTCAGAAGGTTCATTCTACTATTCACACGATGATGAAAACTTCTTCGACAAGAACGAATTCAGTGTAATGGCAATGTATGAATCAGGCGATGAAGTTGCTCTTACATCTGATGAATATACACTTAACTACAATTCACCTTATGAAGCTTTCGCTGCAAGAGACGGCAAGGCTGACTGGACAAAGGAAGACTTTGAATTTGAAATAGTTGCTACTATTGACGGTGTTCAGAGTTCATCAGCATTCGTTTACATCGGTAAAGAGGGCGATGCTGACTTGAACAACGCTGTTGACTCATCAGATGCTTCAAATATTCTTGCTTACTATGCAGCACATTCATCAGGTAAGAATGATGTACCGCTTTACAGTGCAGATGAAACATTATATGAAGAGTTTGCTCTGTTCCTCTCAGAAACAAATGCTGATAATGCTATTAACTCATCAGACGCATCAAATATCCTTGACTTCTATGCAAAATCTTCATCAGGCAAAATTACTGTAAATGATGATGTAAAGACTTTCTGGGACGCAAAGCTTCCGGAATAATCTCAGGCTTTTAAAATGAACTTAACTCTGCCGTGTACATACGGCAGAGTTAAAATAAATTTTAATTAATGATTAATTATTTGAAAGGAAATTAAAACCATGAAGAAAAATATTTTAAAGAAGACTTTTGCTGCATTTGCAACAACAGCTCTTGCAGCTTCAGCAATTGCTTCTGCAATGTCTGTAAACGCTGCCGGCGAACCTAAGCTTACACTTCTTGCAAACGGTGTTAATGATTATATTGCTACACCTGGTGAAGTTGTAGAAGTTACTTATAATGTTTCAGGTGGAAGTGATTGGTGTTCAACTGGTATTCATTTCAGCTATGATGATAGACTTTCTGTTGAAATGAATACAAAGACAGGGCTTCCAAAATTTAAAACTGGTGAAGCATCAGCAGACCTTGATGCCTGCAAAATTGAACACATGGATTCTTCAGCTTATCCTGATGATATTGCTGCTGACCAGAAAAGTATTTTCTTTGCAACATCATGCTCTGATGATTTCGGCGGTGACGGTGTAATTGCATCATTCAACTTTACAGTTCCTGCAGATGCAAAGCCCGGCGATGTTTATGAACTCGAATTCTGGAGACTTGACACAGATATCTTTACAGATCAGGCTAAAGACCAGGCAATGCAGGACTATGCTTTTGCTAACTGGGAAAATGCTCAGATAAGAATTGCAGAAGAGTCATCAACAACAACAACAACTACTACAACAACAACTACAACAACAACTACAACTACAACTACAACTACAACTACAACATCTTCAACAACAACTACATCTACAACTACAACACCTACAACAACATCTACATCATCAACAACAACTACATCAACAACACCTTCAGCTACAACAACATCTTCAACAACAACATCAACAACAGCTAAGCCAGGAACAACAGCTAAGCCAGGAACAACAGCTAAGCCAGGAACAACAGCTAAGAAGACTACAACAACAGCTAAGAAGACTACAACAAGCAAGTCTGATTCACCTAAGACAGGTGTTGCAGGCGTAGCAGTAGCAGCAACAGGTCTCGTAGTAGCAGCTGGTGCAGCATTCGTTCTCAGAAAGAAGAATGACTAATCCAGACTGAACAAATCTGTCTAATCCTTAAAAATAAGGCTCTCCGCAAGGAGA
Organism: uncultured Clostridia bacterium; assembly: GCA_945910815.1. Classification (GTDB taxonomy): domain Bacteria; phylum Bacillota; class Clostridia; order Oscillospirales; family Ruminococcaceae; genus Ruminococcus. The sequence continues at coordinate 73,797 of CAMDZD010000011.1, read as the reverse complement.
GTCTTTTTTTCTGAAATTTTTATGAAATTTCCGAATATGCCTTGAAATATGTGCGAATCTATTGTATAATATATGTATAAATCTTTAGGAGGAATTTTATTATGAAAAATATTCTCGTAACTGGAGGAACAGGTTTTATTGGCAGTCATACCTGCGTTGAACTTCTCAATTCCGGATACAGTGTTGTTATAATGGATAATCTCAGCAATTCAAAAAAGGCTGTTTGTCAGAGAATTGAAAGGATTACCAGCAAAACTGTAAAGTTTTATAAGGCTGATATATGCGATTATGATGCGTTTACAAAAATTTTTACAGAAAATCAGATTGATGCTGTAATTCATTTTGCAGGACTCAAAGCTGTCGGCGAATCCGTTCAGAAGCCTATTGAATACTATTCAAATAATATTACCGGAACTCTCGTTCTTCTCAAGGCTATGAGAGAATATAACTGTAAAAAAATTGTATTTTCATCATCTGCAACGGTTTACGGTATGGACAATAAAGCCCCGTATACTGAAGATATGCCCACTTCTGCAACAAATCCTTACGGCTACACTAAAGTAATGATTGAACAGATTCTCCGTGATGTATGTGTAGCAGATAAGGATTTCGGAGCAGTTGCACTCCGTTACTTCAACCCAATCGGTGCAGACAAGAGCGGTCTTATTGGTGAAAATCCTAACGGAATCCCGAATAATCTTGTACCCTATATTGCACAGGTTGCACAGGGAAAGCTTGCTGAACTCCGTGTATTCGGTGATGATTATGATACTCCGGACGGCACAGGCGTAAGAGACTATATTCATGTTACCGACCTCGCAAAAGGTCACGTATGTGCTTTGAATTACTCTGAAAATCATGATGGATTTGAGGCTGTAAATCTCGGAACAGGAAACGGTTCAAGCGTTCTTGAAGTCGTAAAGGCTTATGAAAAAGCATGCGGAAAGCCTATTCCGAAAAAAATTACCCCAAGACGTGCAGGGGATATTGCCACATCTTTTGCAAATGCTGAAAAAGCTAAAAAGATTTTTGGCTGGGAAGCTGAACTCAATCTCGATGATATGTGCCGTGACAGCTGGAATTTCACTAAGCTGAATCCGAACGGTATCGAATAACGGAGGTTTTTTATGGTTAATTTCGGCAACGACTGGGATAAACTTCTTGCAGATGAATTTAAAAAGGATTATTATCTTAAACTCCGCCAGTTTCTTGCAAATGAATACAAAACGCAGAGAATTTTCCCCGGAATGTATGATATATTCAACGCAATGAAACTTACTTCATATAATGATGTTAAAGCAGTAATCATAGGTCAGGATCCTTATCATGGTGAGGGGCAGGCACATGGATTAAGTTTTTCAGTTAAAAAGGGCGTTGCACCTCCTCCGTCACTTGTAAATATTTTTAAGGAGATTAAATCCGATGTCGGAATTGATAATTCCGGCAAGCATGGAGAACTTACAAAATGGGCGAAAAACGGTGTTCTTCTTTTAAATTCCGTGCTTACTGTAAGAGCCAACTCTCCTAAAAGCCATCAGGGAATGGGCTGGGAAATTTTCACCGATGACGTTATAAAGCTTCTTAATCTGCGTGAAAAACCTATGGTATTCCTTTTGTGGGGACGTGATGCTAAAAATAAGGCTAAGCTTATAACTAATCCGAATCACTGCATACTTATGTCAGCACACCCGAGTCCGCTTTCAGCTTATAACGGATTTTTTGGCTGTAAGCATTTTTCAAAAGCAAATGAATTTCTTGTTTCAAAAGGTATCGAACCAATAGACTGGTCAATAGATTAGGAGAATTTAAATGAAAATTAAAGATATATTTAAACAGAAAACTGTTTTTTCCTTTGAGGTATTTCCTCCGAAGAAAACAAGTTCAATAGATACAGTATATAATACTCTTGATGAACTTAAGGGACTTTCTCCCGATTTTATCAGTGTCACATTCAGTGCGGGCGGAAGCGGTAACGGTGCTTTGTCATGTGAAATAGCCTCAAAGATAAAAGAGGGAAACCATGTTGAACCTATGATTCATCTGCCATGCATAAACTATTCAAAAGATGAAATTTCAGCTGTTCTTGCTGAACTTGATAAGAGAGGAATCGAAAATATTCTTGCACTCCGTGGCGATATAAATCCGAATATTGAGCCAAAAAGAAATTTTGAACATGCAAGCGATTTGATTACTTTTATCAAGTCAAAAGGTGATTATGATATAGCCGGTGCATGCTATCCGGAATGCCATGCTGAATCAGAAAGCTTTGTTGAAGATATTCAGAACCTTAAAAAGAAAGTTGATGCCGGTGCTGACCACCTTATAACACAGCTTTTCTTTGATAATGATGCATTTTACAGATTCCGTGAAAAAACTGCAATAGCCGGAATAAACGTGCCTGTTGAGGCAGGAATTATGCCTGTTGTAAACAAAAGTCAAATCGAGCGTATGGTTAGTATGTGCGGAGCAAGTCTGCCTGCTAAATTTTCAAAGATGATGCAGAAGTATGAAAACAATCCGGAGGCTCTGAGAGATGCCGGAATTGCTTATGCAATAAATCAGATTGTTGATTTGCTTGCGGACGGAGTTGACGGAATACATCTCTATACTATGAATAATTCTTATGTTGCAAAAAAGATTTCTGAAGCAGTATCAGGTCTTATAGGGAGCAGGAAAAAATGAAACTTGAATCGCTTTCAAGAAGTGAAACTCTAAGATATATGTGCCATAAGGGTGAAGTGCCTGCGGAACTTGAAAAAATTCTTGAAAAATCCGAAAATCTTATAAAATCATGCGTATTTCCAAAATACGTTTACAGGACAGCAGATATAAATATAAGCGGAAATAAAATCGAAATTTCGGGATTCCCGTCAGTTGTTGAGAGTTCAGACCTTTCGGAACACCTTAAAAACTGCAACAGAGCTGTTATAATGGCTGTAACTCTTACTTCTGAGGCTGACCGCCTTATAAACCGTGCGGAAATATCCGATATGACAGAGGCATACACGCTTGATGCAATGTGTTCATCTGCAATTGAAACCGCATGCGATATGGCTGAACGTGAAATATTTTCCGAAATCGGTGCGGAATATACTACATGGCGTTACAGTGCCGGATACGGTGATTTAAGTCTTTCATATCAGAGAGATTTTATAAGGTTTCTTAATGCCGAAAAGCGTATAGGTCTGACACTTACTCCCGAATTTCTTATGATACCGAGAAAATCCGTTACGGCAATAATCGGAATATCCGAAAATCCTCTTGAAAACAAACGCCGTAGTTGCAGTCTTTGCAGTATGTACGGGAAATGCAGATTTTCTCTTCAGGGCGGTCACTGTTAAAAGGAGAATAAAAAATGAAAAAAATATTTTTACTCTGTACTCTTGTAACTTCTGCTGTTATGCTTACGGCATGCGGTGATTCCGACAATAATCTTCTCCGTGACCTTGACCCCGAAACAAGAGCATATATAAAAGATGTTGCTGTAAATGATGAACTTCTTGACGGCGAACTCGAAAACAAAACTATAAAATGGCTTGCCACCTGGGATATAAATCCTGACGGTACAGGGAAAAATGTTCCGGTTGACCTTGCAGTATTTCAGGAAAGATACGGCGGTGAAGTCAAATATTATCCCGTTTCATATGATGAACGCTATGAAAAGCTTGCACAGTATATAAACAGCGGTGAGGGAATAGATTTCTTTTCCGGAAGTGATATGGACGCATTCCCGAAAGGTGCAATAAAGGAAATGTTCGTTCCCGTTGATGATTATATCGATTTCAGCTCCCCTATATGGGAAGATGTTAAAGATGTCAACGATTCATTCATATGGAACGATAAACATTATATGACGGCTGTATCTGTAAGCGGTGACGGCTGTGCAGTAATCTACAATAAAAATACAATCGCAGAAATGGGCTTTGATGACCCTGCTGTACTTCTTGAAAAAGGTCAGTGGACATGGGATACATTTGAGCAGATGCTTGACAGCTTTGTTGACAATGACAATCAGAAATACGGTATAGACGGCTGGTGGTTTGAAGGGGCTTTCGTTCAGACCACAGGAGTTCCTGCAATCGGTCTTGAAAACGGAAAGCTTGTAAACAATCTTGCAGAACCGTCTATTGAACGTGTTCAGAACTGGCTCTATAAGCTCTCTTTAAATGGAAGTGTTGCAATAGGCAGTAATTTTTATGGCTGGACTGAACACCCCGAATATATCGGAGAGGGTAAACTGCTTTTCTATCCATGCGGATTATGGAAATTATATTCCGCCCCTGAAAACTGGAAAACCGTTTTCGGTGAAGATATAGGATTTGTGCCTATGCCTAAAGACCCGCAGGCTGATAATTACTATATCCCCGCAGGAATAGACAGTTATCTTTTTGTAAAAAACGGTGACAATCCTGAGGGCGTTGGAAAATATCTTGACTGCAAGCGTTATGTAATCTGCAATCAGAATTTGAGGGATATTTACGATTCTGAAACAAAAAAGGATTTTGGCTGGTCTGATGAAATGCTTGAGATGAAAGAAAAAATGAATGAAATAGCTCTTGAAAATCCAATCTTTGACTTTTCAAAGGGTTCGTCATTTGATATATCCGAATTGGTGGACGAAGGATTAAGGCAGTCAGCATACGGCACACCATGGAGTGAAACTTTCAATTCGATTTATCCCGCTGTTCAGACACTTATTGATGAAATAAACAAAAAATAATCCGGAAGGGAGATTTCTTTTTATGAATACAGTTTTAGTTGCAGGAGGGTGCGGAATTATAGGTCAGCATGTATGTTCCGGACTTCTTAAAAAGGGAAATACAGTAATTGCAGTTGATTCACAGCATAATGATTATAACAAAGGAAAAGAAAATTATAAGTTTATCGAAGCATCTCCCGAGGATAATACAAAGTATGCGGAAATTTTTAAAAAATACCGCATAGATATTCTGATTAATCTTGCATGTACTGTTGATAATGATTTCGGAGCTGTTATAACAGAAACCGAAATGAATATAAGCCGTAATTTCGATGAATTTATATATAAGCTTGCTTTTGAGGCAGAGGTAAAAAAAATAGTTATGATAAGTACATCACAGGTTTATAAACTTGTTGATTCAAGAGAACCTATAAGGGAAGATGATGCCCTGAAACCTGTTTCAAATTATGCCGTTATGAAGCTTGAAAGCGAAAAGGCTTTTGCAAAGGAACTTAAAGAACATAAGGGTGCAATATGCTGTATATGCCGTGTTGCTCCCGTATATACAAAAAATTACTATGAAAACCTTATTGCAAAAATTACCGACCCTAAGGACAATACAAATTTTGTATACGGAACAGGTCAGTATGGCTTTCAGTTCTGCTGTGTGCATAATCTTGTTGACTTCATACTCTGCTTTATAAGAAGTGCCGATGAGCCTAAATTTACGGGAATATATAATGTAAGCGACAAAAATCTTACAACGGCATCGGATATAATTACATTTATGAAAACAAATCACCATCTCGGAGCAGTTATTCAGAAATCTGCTATAAAGTCGTCCGGAATATCAAGTCTTATAAGAAAGGTTGCAAGAAATAAGGAAGAAAAGGAAAATTACCGTTATCTGGACTGGTCAACATTTCTTTACAACAATATGCTTGACAACAACAAGGCTTTAAAGCTTGTATCGTCATTCAGATGGGATATACATAATACAAAATAGAAAATCGGGCAGATGAAGCCCGATTTTTTTTCTTTATATAATAAAAAATCCGGATATAAAATCCGGAAACCAAAAAGGTGGATAGTGAGATTCGAACTCACGGTCTTCGGGACCACAATCCGACGCTTTAACCAACTAAGCTATACCCACCATATATTACGCGCCTTATTGGACTCGAACCAATGGCTTACTGCTTAGAAGGCAGTTACTCTATCCAGCTGAGTTAAAGGCGCATTAAAAAAGTGGTAAAAACCACTGGAGCAGGTGATGGGAATCGAACCCACGTAACCAGCTTGGAAGGCTGGAATTCTACCATTGAACTACACCTGCATTTGAAAAAATAAATCTGGTGCGAGTGATGGGACTTGAACCCATACGTCGGTTGACACACGCCCCTCAAACGTGCCTGTCTGCCTATTCCAGCACACTCGCTTTTAATTTATTTTTGCTCTGTCTCTCGACTGCTTTATTATTATATCACAACAATTCTGATTTGTCAACCCCTTTTTTAAAAAAAATCCAAAAAATTTTTTGAAAATTCTTAAAATCACGGTATCTCGTTATTTTTGACGAAAAAATTTTTTTTTGCGTTGTCTTAATTCACGAAAAAAAAGCAATAAAAGCTCTGAACACTGTTCCTCCATAACTCCACCGGTGATATTCGGGCGGTAATTATAGGGGAGTTCAAACATTTTCTGAACTGATATGGCAGAACCGCTTTTTTTATCATAAGCACCAAAAAATACGTCATCAATTCTTGCATTGATAACAGCACCGCAACACATGGGGCAGGGTTCAAGTGTCACATACATTTCGCAGTCGGGAAGTCTCCAGCCTCCGAGAAATTCACAAGCCTTGTTAATTGCAATTATTTCGGCATGTGCAAGAGCATTTTTTTGTGTTTCCCTTAGGTTAAAGCCTTCCCCTATAATCTGCCCCGTACTTTTTCGGACAATAACAGCTCCTACCGGAACTTCTCCGAGGCTGAAAGCAGTTTCCGCAAGCTCCAATGCACGTTTCATATATATGATGTTCAAGGTGAAAACTCCTTTCGGCTAAATGAATATACTTGTAATTGTTGTAGTTATACACAGAAATATTATAGTAAAAGTCGGCAGTGTGCTGAAAATAAGTTCAATTTTCTGCTTTGCCGTCAGAAAAGTTGAAAGATTTTTTTTCAGAGCATATTCTCTGTCCATAGTTTTCCATATTATAAAAGCAATCACAATGCTTATCAGAAAACATGCAACCATAAAATAGCCTCTTTTAAGATTCATATCGGAAAATGAAAGTTCTATTATTGTCAGTGCAAAAAGATAAATTTTATTTGTTATCTGAACTGCAACGGCAGTAAATACGGTACCGCTCCTTAACACTGATATTCCTGCAACGGCAGATACAGCCAGTACAGCCGGCATTGATGCAATATCATTTGACATAAGAGCCGAAAATACAGAACATATTAAAACAGCGTAAAGGTCTCCGAACTGACGCAACGCCTGAAAAACAGCTCCGTGAAAAAGAAATTCACTCATAATTGATACAGCAACAATATCAAAAAACATATAAATTACAAGCTCCGCCTGATTCATAAGGGAAATTTCCTTGCTGTAACAGTTAAAAAAGTTGAAATATTCCCTTGTCGTATCGGAATATGCCCTTGAAATGCTTGTGAGTACGCTTACAATTACGCTCAGAGATATGCAGAAAAAAAGATTTTTACCGCTTTGGAGTTTGCAGGGCAGAGATGCTTTTAAAGGCATTTTCAAAGTTTTTTTGATTATGAACATCGGAAGGCAGAATTTCAGAAAGGTAACAGTGACCATAACAGCCATTACTTCCTTTTGTCCGCCGTATACTGAATAGTTAAGAAATGAATTATGTATATTTATGCCGATTAAATCAAGACAGGCTACAAGGATTTTTGAAAATACAAACTGAATGAAGAGGGATAAAATAAGAACTGTTCCGAAAATATAGAGAACTCTTGAAAGAACTTCACGTTCTTTTTCTTCGGGTATTGTTTTTAAAAATCCCTCACTTTCGCTGAAAGTAATTTCGTTTTTGTTTCCGATATAATTGTATGCAAAAGGGTTGTCAGGATTTTTACGCCACTTTTTATAAGTGCTTATATATTCGGGTGACTGTCCGGAATAGTCAAAAGTTTCCGTAACATCAATAAGGATTTCTTCTTGTTTTTTTGTTTTGATACTTCCCATAAATTCACCGCCTTTTACTGAATTATACAACATTTTGAATATAATTTAAATCCAATAGTTTTAATATTCTGTGAATTTTTATATATTCAGTAATTTTTTTGCATTAAGACAGAGAATCTTTTGCTTTTCGCAATCAGAAAGTTCAGAGCTGTCAATCATTTTCATAATATCGGACGGCTTGTCCCATGGTGAATCACTTCCGAAAAGGATTTTTTCGGGCGTATGAATTTTTATTATTTTGTAAAAGACTTCCGGAGAAATATATCTTGAAAGACAGCTTGTGTCAAAATAGAGATTATCAAATTTTCCGGCAAGATATTTTTCAACATCGTCCCACATCTTCATACCGCCAAGATGAGCTATAATAAAAGTAAGATTGGGGTTATCTGATACAGCTTTTGCAAAGCGTTCGGGAGTGCCGTATATAATATCAGTTGAAAGAGGGTCCCAGCCACCGTGAAAAATAACAGGCAGATTAAGTTCCGCAAGTTTCTGATATACGGGGTACATTGCGGAATCATCGGGGAAAAATTTCTGATATTCGCAGTGAAATTTTATTCCTTTAAGTCCGAGAGACTTGATTCTTTCAGCTTCATCAAGAATATTTTCAGAAAACGGGAAAAGAGTTCCGAATGATATTATATGTTCATCGGATATTGATGATGCCCAGTTATTTATAGTAGCCTGCTGGGAGGGTTTTGTTGCAACGGGAAGTATTACTGATTTGTCAACGCCTTCACCGTTCATAAAATCAATAAGACCTGTCACAGTTCCGTCAGTAAGCGGAGCTATTCCGGAAGTTTTTGAAAGGCTTGAAACGGCTTTTTCCGCAATGGAATCTGTAAATGCATGTGTGTGAAAGTCAATAATCATAAAAATAAATTACCTCTTTTCTAAAATATGTTCCATAGCCTGATAGAAAATTCCTTTTACATGAGAATCGGCAAGGGAATAGAAAACAGTTTTTCCGGCACGTCTGCTCTTGACAAGGCGGGACTGTTTCAGAATACGGAGCTGATGTGATATTGCCGACTGAGTCATTCCAAGAGATTCCGCAATATCACATACACACATTTCATTTTTAAAAAGTACAAACATAATGCGTATTCTTGTGGAATCCCCGAAAATTTTAAAAAGATTTGCAATTTCATCAATAGCTTCTCCGTCAGGAGTAAATCCGGATATTTTTTCTGCTGTTTCATTGTGAACACAGTTTTCACTGCAAAGATGACATTTATCGTTTTCCATATGTTTCTCCAGTTTCAGATATTTTTGTTGTATTATTATATTTAATAATACAATTTTTATCTTGCTTTGTCAAGCAGGATATTATGTTAACTCATTTTTATTAAATTATATCCCGAAAATCCATTGACAAATATAATAAAAAAGTGTATAATAAATTGTATTGTATTTATTTGCAAAATGTTACTCAGGCAGTATTTCGCTTTGTTTTAATAAATTTTTTATTGTCATATATTGAAAATTAAATAAATAAAATAACAGTGGCTTACCGCCTGATGTAATAATTTTTATGATACAAAACTATTTTCATAATATTTTACAAAAGGAGGTATGCAATGCATGGAATCTTTATATCTTGTAATCGGTATTGCTGTATTGCTCGTTCTTGCCGTTATAGGTATTGTTGTTTCTTCAAACATTCAGTATAAAAAAGGTGTGCGTGACGGTATAGAACAGCGTAAGCAACAGGCAGAATCAGTAATGGGTTCAGCAGAAAAAGAGGCGGAACGTATTCTCGATGATGCCCGGAAAGATGCCGAGAATACTAAAAAATCTGCTCTCGTTGAAGCTAAGGACGATATACATAAACTCCGTTCAGATGCCGAAAAAGAAATTAAAGACCGCAGAGCAGAATTGACCCGTCAGGAAAGACGTATGCAACAGAAAGAAGAAAGTCTCGACAAAAAAAATGATAACTTTGAGAAAAAAGAGGAACTCCTCAATCAAAAGCTTAAAAAAGCTGATGACGCCCTCAATGATGCCGAAGCTATCAAAAAAAGTCAGATGGACGTTCTTGAAAGAATTTCTGAATTTACCAAGGAACAGGCAAAGGAATACATACTATCAAATCTCGAAAATGACCTGATTCACGAAAAAGCCGTTAAAATTGCGTCCTATGAACAACAGCTCAAGGACGATTGTCAGGAAAAGGCAAGAAATTATATTTCTCTTGCAATAGCTAAATGTGCTTCCGACCAGGTCTCAGAAAGTGCCGTTTCAGTAGTTCCTCTGCCTAATGACGAAATGAAAGGCAGAATTATCGGACGTGAGGGAAGAAATATCAGAACTCTTGAAACACTCACCGGTGTTGACCTTATAATTGATGATACTCCCGAGGCTATCACTATATCCTGCTTTGACCAGGTAAGACGTGAAGTCGCAAGAATTGCTATTGAAAAGCTTATAGCTGACGGAAGAATCCACCCTGCACGCATAGAGGAAATGGTTGAAAAGGCTAAGCGTGAAGTTGAACACCGTATTAAACAGGAGGGTGAAAGAGCTGTTATTGAAACCAATGTTCATGGTATAAATCATGAGCTTGTGAAACTCCTCGGACGTTTGCATTACAGAACAAGCTATCGTCAGAATGTTCTTGACCATTCAATTGAAGTTGCAAAGCTTGCCGGAGTCCTTGCTTCCGAACTCGGCGTTGATGCTAATATGGCTCGCCGTGCCGGACTTCTCCACGATATAGGAAAGGCTCTTACAGCTGAAATTGAAGGCTCACATGTTCAGATTGGTGTTGATGTATGTAAAAAATACAACGAAAACCCCAATATAATTCATGCCGTAGAGGCACACCATAATGATGTTGAACCTAAAACCGTTATAGCATGTTTAGTTCAGGCAGCTGATGCAATATCCGCTGCGAGACCCGGTGCAAGAAGTGAAAACTATGAAAGCTATATCAAGCGTCTGCAAAAGCTTGAGGAAATCTGCAAGTCTTATCAGGGTATCGAAAAATGCTACGCTGTTCAGGCTGGACGTGAAATAAGAATTATGGTTGCTCCTGAAGTCATTAACGATGAAAAAATGGTTATTGTTGCAAGAAAAATCGCAAGTCAGATTGAAAAAGAAATGGATTATCCCGGACAAATTAAAATTAATCTTATCCGTGAAAGCCGTGTAACTGATTACGCAAAATAATTTTTTCAGAAAATGCGGACACTTTAAAAAGCTGTCCGCATTAATTTTTTAACGGAGGATTCTTTTATGGCAAAAACTATATTCAATACAAGTGAAAAGTCAAATTTCATACTTAATCTGACTGCTGAAAAATATTCGCAGATTGCATCGGTTTCGCTGATACTTCCATGTATATTAATATCCCTTGCAACAATTCCATGCGAATTTGATATAGAAAAAATATCGTATCCGATTATATCTGGTGCATTGGCTTTATGCGGAGTAATCTGTATGATAATGGCTGTAATAGCATTTATAAAGGGATATATTAAAAAGAAAAGGCTTATACCTGTTTTATCATTCGGAGCAATGATTTTATGGGGCGTTGTATCACTTATTAATTCATATGATAAAGATGTATCATTCTATGGATTTAACGGCAGGGGAGAGGGACTCCTTGCAATAATATTTTATTTCTGTTTCCTTGTGACAGCTTCAGCAGTATCAGAAAATAAATTTAAAATAAAAATTTTTGATTCGCTTACAGCTATGGGAATTATAAATTCTTTTTGGGCATTGCCTCAGATTTTTATTGATTCAATGCCGAGCAAGTATGATTATATAGTATCGGCAGGAGATGTAAATGCATGTTCCGGACTTTCACAGAGTCCGCTGTTTCTTGCTATGGTTCTGAGTCTTGCACTTGTTTCGGCTCTTGTCGGAAGTGTACTTTTTGAGGGTAAAAAGCGTAAAATAATTTACACTGCATCATCAGTATTATTTGCATTTGTGATGATATTCACATATTCGCTTATTTCCGTTGTCGGAATTGCATTGTCAGTTATTGCCGTAACAGTTACTATATTAATAAAAAAATCTCCTAAGATAAATTTTCTCAAGCCTGTGGGTGTAATTGTTTCAGCATTATGTGCGGTACTTCTTGTAAATTCCGGAGCAGTATGCGAAAATTCAAGCTATTCACTGCATGACGGTGCATTAATGTGGTTTGATTCATTCAACAGAATAGGTTCAAGCGGAAATTTCAGTACAAAGGATTTTGACGTTGAAAATACTGCCGATGTATATTCATACCTTAACTCGAAAACTTTTGAAATAATAAAAAAATATCCGCTTGTCGGAACCGGTGAGGAAAATCTTGTATATCCACAGCTTCATTCAAGCTATAATATTATCGAAAATTCCGGAACTTTTGACAAGAATTATAATGAATATCTCTATGTAACCGCAACAAGGGGAATCCCCTCGCTTATATTCTTTTTAGCTGTTCTGGTATCTGTTATATATATCGGATTCCGAAAACTTAAAGCAGATAAAAATGATGTCTGCACATATATTTCAATGTTTATAACCCTCTGCGGAGTGATTATATTTTTCATCGGTGCGGGAAATATTACGTTTTCACCCTTATTCTGGATTTTTGCAGGTATCTTTATAAGCGGAAATCCTGAAAAAGTATAAAAATATGTCACTATTTTCTTTGAAAAATTTTGTGAATTTTTTTCAGAAACACTTGATTTTTTTTAAGGATTGTGTTACAATATCATCAGAGATTTTTTAAAATCTTGATACTTATTTTTTTGGAGGTGTCCTTTTATGGCATACATTATTTCTGACGAATGCATCAAGTGCGGTGCATGTGAATCCGAATGTCCTGTAAACGCAATTTCTGAAGGTGACGAAAAATACGTTATCGATGCAGATACATGTATTGAATGTGGTGCATGTGCAGGTGTTTGTCCTGTATCAGCTCCCAGTGCTGAATAATTATCAGTCAAAAAAATATCAACGGCCGGTATTCCTTTTTGCGGAATACCGCTTTTTTTAATAAAAAATAAATTTGTCCGAATTTGTACTTGATTTTTTGAAGTTTTTGTGATATAATTCTAATTAAGTGCTTTCAGCACTTCTGATTATTTAGGAGGATTCTTTTATGAATAAATTAAAAACAGCTGTTTTAATGCTTACTGCTTTTGTATCTGCTGTACCGTTTTTAACGGGTTGTCAGTCAGATACAGTCGGTTCTTCAGCAAGCGTATCATATGTTGAAAATGAAAATATCGGAAAAAACAAACACGAAACTGATTTGGGTGCATCAGTTACAGTCGATACCACTACTTTCACTGTTCACAATGTAATTGATGTAAATAAAACTTCTGATGACGGTGGAAAGTATATTTATGTAAAATATACTATCAGCAACAGTTCCGATAAGAATTTCTATGTTGATAATCTCAATAATTTCTATCTTACCATAGACGGCAAGAAGTATAATAATGATGTACGTGCAAATCTCTATGCAAAACAGTCTATAAATGATTATGTTGAGCTTGAATCAGTTCCCGCCGGCGGAGAGGTGACAAATTATGTCGGATTTGTTGTCCCCGAAAATACTAAAGCCGTAACATGCGGATATTATGTAACATCAGGAGAAAAAACAGATAAACAGGATACTATTATATGTGAGGTTCAGTCATCTGAATGGATTCAGCCTCCCGAAGGTATGATAAAATAATTCATTCAAGTTTTTTTACAAGTGAAAGTATTCCCATATATACAACAGCTCCTGTTGCAGTGCTTATAAACATGCTCTGATTACTGCTTAAATAAGGCGAAAGCTGTGTGTCGGCAATCCATGCAGATATTCCGCAGAATACAGACGAGTAAAGAATTGGTATAAATTTCGTAAAATGTAGTTTTATCTGTGTTGCTTTCAGATAGATTACAAGCGAACTCACAAGGATAAATAAATAGCTTATTGTTGTGGAAAGTGATGCCCCGTTTATGCTCATAAGCGGTATTAAAATAAGATTTCCGCATAGTTTTATAAGCGTTCCGGCAATCATAATTTTAAGCGGTATTGATGGCTTTCCTATGGCTTGCAACATGCTGAACACCGGAAATGATACACACAGAAAAACCATTCCGGGCATAAGATACTGCAAGGGGCTTACACTTGCTGAAACTTCATCAGGCTGACCGGAATATAAAAACATCAGAATTTTTTCCGCAAGGATTCCCATTCCTATCGCTGACGGTGCTGAAATAAAAAGCGATACAAGAAGTGCCTGATGTGTATTTTTTTCAAGTGATTTTCTGTCTCTGCTCTCCCACGCCTCTGTTACTGATGGCAGAATACCTTTTCCGAGCATATTCGTTACTGACGGAATAAGGTTGAAAACAGTCAGAGTTACTCCTGCAAATGAACCGTAAAGAAAATGCGGTATATCTTCCGCTGATATATCGGCAAAAGGTCTGTAATGTTCGGGATTTCTGCCGACTATTGCAGTAATAGTTCCCAAATCAATAAGTGATGTTAAATTCGTTACAACTGCACTTATACCGACGGGAAGTGCTGTGATTATAAGTTCCCTTGAAATTCTTTTTCCGGATATAACTGTTTTGTCAGGTGAAATTTTTCTTTCGCCATGATAGAAAATTTTCATCAGCGGAAAGAAAAGAAGTGAACCTACTGAAGAAAGCGTTACCCCGAGTATGCCTGCCGATGCGGAAATACTTCTTATATCGGTATCGGGCGGAAAGTATGCGAGAACTTCCTCACTGTGATTTACAACGTAACTGCAAAGTGAAAGACCGCATGCCATTTTTACGATACCCTCCGCAAGCTGTGAAAATGCCGTTGGGTACATGTTGCTTAATCCCTCATAATATCCACGCTCTACGGCTGTAATGCACCCGAAAAATACTGACGGTGCAATAAGCTTTACTGCAAGCTCTGCCTCCGGACAGTCACCTATATATGTACAGAACGGCTTTGCTGTGAAATATATTATAAGACTTCCGGCAAGTCCGGTAAGGGAAAATATAAGAATTGCAGTTTTCCGGACTTTCCGTGCGTTGTCATACATTCCGAAAACAGCACTCTGTGCCGTAAGATGTGCAACGGCTGTTGAAAGTCCTGTGACGCTTAATGCATATACGGGCAGAAAAAGACTGTAAGCACAGCTGAAATAACTCATTCCGACTCCGCCAAGGATATTTGTGAGAGGTATTTTGAATACTGCTCCGAGAATTTTTGATATGACTGCCGAAATCATCAGTATAAGGGAGCTTTTTATAAAATCCTGCTTTTTCAAGGCAACGCCACCTTTCTTGATTCTGATTTATAAAAATATATGTTGCCTGTTCGGGAAATATGTGTTATAATTAAAAGCACAAAATGTCAAAATATCTTAGAAAGGCTGATTTACTATGGAATATATTTTTTCAGATAAAGTATCAACTCTTAAAGCTTCGGCAATAAGAGAAATTCTGAAATTTACATCTGACCCCGAAGTAATTTCATTTTCTGCCGGAAATCCTGCTCCGGAAGCTTTTCCGGCTGAAAAAATTGCTGAAATTTCTGCCGATTTGCTTAAAAATGACCCTGTACTTGCCTTGCAGTACAGCATTACAGAGGGTTATACTCCTCTGAGAGATGAGCTTAAAAAAAGTCTTAATCTCAAAAAATGCTTTAATCCCGATATTGATGACCTTGTAATAACATCGGGAGCTCAGCAGGCTAACGAACTCGCATGCAAAATTCTTCTGAATGAAGGAGATACTATTATATGTGAATCCCCGAGCTTTATAGGTTCTCTGAATGCTTTCAGGTCTTACAATGTCAATCTTGTAGGAGTTGAACTTGAAAACGATGGAATCAATCTTGAAAAGCTTGAACAGGCTGTCAAATCAAACAAGAATGTTAAAATACTCTACCTTATCCCGAATTTTCAGAATCCCACAGGTCTGACTATGTCATGGGAAAAGCGTAAGGCTGTATATGAATTGGCAAAGAAATATAATTTCATAATTCTTGAGGATAATCCCTATGGCGATTTGAGATTTGAGGGCGAGGAAATTCCGTCTATAAAGACTCTCGATACTGACGGCAGAGTAATTTATTCCGGAACATTTTCAAAAATTCTTTCCCCCGGATTCAGAACAGGCTATGTTTCAGCTCCTAAGGAAATTATTCAGAAAATTGTCGTATGCAAGCAGGTTTCTGACGTTCATTCAAATATATGGGCTCAGGTAGTATGCCACAGATTTATTACTCAGGTTGATATGGAAAAGCATTTCGAAAAGCTCCGTGCAGTTTACAGAAAGAAATGCAATCTTATGATTTCAAAAATCGAAGAATGTTTCTCTGATAAAATAAGCTTTACAAGACCTCAGGGAGGTTTGTTTATCTGGTGTACACTTCCCGAAAATGCTGATATGCCATCATTCTGCAAAAAAGCCGTATCAGAATATAAAATTGCTGTTGTCCCCGGAAATGCTTTTACAATTAATGAAAGTGACCCGACATCATCATTCCGCCTGAACTTCTCAACCCCTACTGATGAACAGCTTATCAAGGGTACTGAAATTCTCGGAAAAATGACAAGGGAAATGTTTAAATAAATTTTTAATGAAAGGAATTTTTAGCTATGGCAAGACGTTCACCGCTGGACAGATACAGCGTTACACAAAATTACATTATGACAAGAGGTCAGGCTCTTACTTTTCCGTCAAAATATTTCAAAATGAAACTCAAACCCGATGAAGTATACGGAGTAGTTATTGATATGCCAATGGGCAACTCCATACTCACAACAATGGTATCATTCCTTAATGGTGCAACAAATCTTTACTTCAATATGGGCGGAGAATATTCCGGTGCATCACAGAGATATGTCAACCTCGTTCAGGCTACACGCACTCTCGTTCTCTATGCAAACAGCCTTCTCCCGCAGTGTCAGAAAGTAAAGGCTTTTGACCTCCCGACAGGAAATAAACATTTTATATATCTCCTTACAAACAACGGAGTCTATAAAACTGAACTTCTTCCGGTAACTATTGCACAGGAATCACCCGAAAAAAGAGGAGTTTTCAATCTCTATCAGAAAGTTCTTTCAGAAGTAAGAACATGTCAGCTTAAAGACCAGCAGGCATCAAGAAATAAAAATAAGTAATTTTTTCAGGTGATTTATATGGAAGATAAAAAAGTTATTTTCAGCGGTATTCAGCCCACAGGAACATTTACACTCGGCAACTATATAGGTGCTGTCCGCAACTGGAAACCGCTTCAGGACGAATATAACTGCATATACTGTGTTGTAAATATGCATGCTATAACAGTAAGACAGGAGCCGGCAAAACTCCGCAAAAATACGCTCGATGCATATGCACTTCTTATGGCATGCGGTATTGACCCCGAAAAATCAATACTTTTCATTCAGAGCCATGTAAAAACTCATGCGGAATTAAGCTGGGTTTTAAGCTGTGCAACACAGTTCGGAGAGCTTTCAAGAATGACGCAGTTCAAGGACAAGAGCAAGCGTCACCCCGATGATATAAATGCAGGTCTTTTCACATATCCGGTACTTATGGCATCTGATATTCTTGCATACAATGCCGATTTGGTTCCTGTCGGTGTTGACCAGAAACAGCACCTCGAACTTGCAAGAAATATCGCTCAGAGATTTAATCAGCGTTACGGCGAACTCTTTAAAATTCCCGACGCTTATATTCCCGAAGTCGGTGCAAAGGTAATGTCATTGCAGGAGCCTACAAAAAAGATGTCAAAATCTGATGAAAATCCTAACGCTTGTATTCTTATTCTTGATGATAAGGATACTATTATAAGAAAGTTCAAGCGTGCTGTTACTGACAGCGAATCAGAAATCTGTTACCGTGAGGGCAAGGACGGTATCAATAACCTTATGACTATCTATTCAAGCGTTACCGGAAAGACTTTCGATGAAATTACATCGGAATTTGCAGGAAAGGGCTACGGCGATTTCAAAATTGCTGTCGGCGAGGCTGTTGCTGACCATCTTGCCCCTATCCGTGAAAAATTTGCGGAATACAGTGCTGACAAGGAATATCTGAAAAAATGCTATACCGAAGGTGCTGAAAAGGCTCTCGCATATTCGCAGAGAATTGTCTCAAAGGCTTACAGAAAAGTCGGATTTGTTGATATAAAATAACTGGGAATCGGTTATTTTTTACAAAACCTTTAAGAAAAAATATAATTATTTTGCTTATTTACCAAACTTAAAAAAATATATTGCATTTTACATTATTTTGAGTTATTATAATAAAAGTAACACTGTTGAATGCAATACGGAGGCTTCAGTTTTATGGTTGATTTTAATCAGAAGGATAATTATAATATAAATGACCTTATCGAAATCGTCCGCCTTTTAAGAAGTGAAAACGGCTGTCCATGGGATAAAGAACAGACTCACAAATCACTTAAAAGCGATTTCATTGAGGAGACATGCGAGGCTATTGAGGCTATCGACCTCGAAGATACAGAACTTCTCAGAGAAGAACTCGGCGATGTTCTTTTACAGGTCGTATTCCATACTTCAATTGAAACTGATGCCGGAAATTTCAATTTTGATGATGTGTGTGACGAGGTTTCAAAAAAACTTATTGTCCGTCACCCCCATGTTTTCGGAGATACCATTGTCAGCAATGCTGATGATGTTCTTAAAAACTGGGACAGCATTAAAAAGGAAACTAAAGGTCAGGAAACTTATACAGATACCCTTAAAAGCGTTGCAAAGTCACTGCCAGCCCTTATGAGAGCCCAGAAAATCGGCAAGAGAGCTATGCGTGCAGGATTTGACTATGCTTCGGCAGAGGACGCTTTCAAGGCTCTGGATTCCGAAAAGGCTGAACTCGATGAGGCTTTTCTCTCCGGAAATTCCGAAAATATCTTTGACGAATTCGGTGACCTGCTTTTCTCATGTGTTAATCTTGCCCGTCATCTGGGAATAGATGCTGAACAGGCACTCACTCACGCTTCTGATAAATTCATCAGAAGATTTGAAAAAGCTGAGGAATTTATAAACTATGATTCCTTCGATATGAAAGAGCTTGAGCCTGAAAAGCTCGATGAATACTGGAAAAGGGCTAAAAAATTTTATAAATAATTTTGGAGGTATTTTTTCAATGAAAAAGTCAGAACTCGTTAGCGTTATTGCCGAAAAGGGCGGTTGGAAGAAAAAAGATGCTGATACTATCCTCAATGTTGTACTGGATTCTATTACAGAAGCTCTCCAGAACGGTGACAAGGTAGCTATTACAGGTTTCGGTACTTTTCAGGTTAAGGAAAGAGGAGAAAAGAAGTGCATAAATCCCCGTACAAAGCAGGAAACAATCTGTCCCGCAAGTAAAGCTCCTGTTTTCAAGGCCGGAAAGACTCTCAAGGAAGTTGTTAATAAGTAATTTGTTTTAAATCTGACGGGAAAGTATATTGCTTTCCCGTTTTTTATGATTAATTTTTTACGAAAGGTGGTATAAATATAAATGCGTCTGGATAAATATCTCAAGGTAACCAGACTTATAAAGCGTCGAACTGTCGCAAATGAAGCCTGTGATGCCGGCAAAATAACAGTAAACGGCAAAATTGCCCGTGCCTCCTATGATGTCAAAGAGAATGATATAATAGAAATTGCTATGGGAAACAAGCCTGTTAAGGTAAAAGTCCTGAAAGTTTCCGAGTACGCAACAAAAGAAAACGCATCTGATAATTATACTGTGATTGAGTAGGGCTTGCATATGAGTAAAAAGACATCTTTAATATCATTTTTACTTGGCACGGCAATCCTGTTTATTTATTTTCTTTTTAATGACTATTATCCTTTCGGAGAGCGTTCCGTTGCGTGGTGCGATATGGAACAGCAGTATATCCCCCTGCTCCTTGAACTTAAAAAGGGAAGTGTTTTAAGCAGTGGGGGAGGCGGTATGAATTTCTGGGGAGTATTCTTTTTCTTTCTCTCCTCACCCTTTTCACTTCTTGTATTTCTGACAAAAACTGAAAATGTAATATACCTTGTCAATATTCTTACAGCGATAAAATTCGGACTTTGCGGATTTACATTTTCAATATATCTGAGATATGACAACAAGGAAATAAAGCCTGTTCTGAATATACTTTTAAGCCTTATGTATGCTTACAGCGGATATAATATAATGTATTATCAGAACAGTATGTGGCTTGATATAGTATATATGTTTCCGGTCTTTATGATAGCTTTCAGAGAGCTTATAAAGAACGGCAGGACAATGCCATATATAATATGTATGTCTGTTATGATATATCTTAATTATTACATATCATATATGATTGTTTTGTTTACGATAATATCATCAGCATTTCTTCTGATGAATGAGTGTCCGAAGAATGAAAGACGTAAAAATTCACTTAAATTTATGATTTCAAGCCTTATATCAGCTCTGATAACTTCTCCTGTATGGCTTGTATCACTTATTCAGGTAATGGAATCAGGACGCAAAAGCATTGAAAATGACGGCGGACGTACAGATTTCTTTGCAAATATTCTTGATAAATACTGCCTTCTTTCAGCGGTATCACTTGTAATATTTGCAGTTCTTATAATGATGAAAGATAAGGATTTCTTCAGACACGGCATAAGAAGATTTTACAGGCAGATAACAATTATTCTCCTTTTAACTGTCTTTATAGACCCTTTCAACAAGATGTGGCATACAGGAAGTTATCAGGCATTTCCTCTGAGATATGGATTTATCATAATATTTATGTGTCTTGTTTCAGTCGGACATTATATTTCCGATTCCGGAAATGTTAAGATTTCTGATAAAAAAACTATACTCATATGTATCAGCTTTGTGCTTATATATGCGACGGCAGTTATTTTTATTGACTCCGAAAGGTTTTTATCATATGTTTACTCGCTCAATATAAGCAAGGAAAATGCTGTTATAATAATATCATTAGGTGTCATAGCACTGACAGTTAATATCTTTGCAATTATGAGCTTTAAACAGCATCAGATAACTTCAAGAATTTTAAATGCAGTTATGGGAGCTGTATTTTTATTTGAAACAGTATTTTCACTTAATATCTATATGAAAAATGCTCCTGATATTACAGCAAGATATAAAGTCACTGCCGAACTTTCGGACAAAATAAATGATGACAGCTTTTTCAGAGTCAAGTTGCAGAAACGCTATTTCTTTCCTAATATGCTTGAGGGTATGGGATATAATACAACGTCTCATTATACTTCACTGACTAATCAGAATTTTATGAACGCTATGAAAAGAATGGGCTATTCGGCATACTGGCTTGACGTCTCATCAAACGGCGGAACACTTGTGACTGATGCCTTTCTTATGAATAAATATATAATATCAGTCATAGGCGATTTTGTCGGAAAAGGTGTTTACAGCTCTTTGAATCCTCTGAAAGTTTATATAAATGATGATATTCTGGACGGTGCATTTATTTCCGATGTACCTCCTGAGGAGTTCGGAGAATACAATACTTCAGACCGCATGGATTTTTCGGAACTGCTTTGCAGTAAAATTCTTAAATCAGACAGTATAATTGCCAGAACGAAGGATTTTGTTGCAGAAAATGCTGAAGTCGATTTTTCGGACGGCATATATAAAATCAAAAGAATTTCAGATGAGGAAGAATCAAGCATTACATACAATATCTATGCCGAAAAGGACAAGATACTTTACTTTGATGTTTTCGGAGATTATTCCGCAAGCCTTGATGAAAAATATTATGATTCATGTGATATATACGTAAACGGTGAGCTTATAGAAGAAAGCTATCCGAGCCGTAAAATGAACGGCATACTCAATCTCGGACAGTTCCGCAATAAAGATGTTGAAGTAAAAATCAATATCAAAAAGGATTTTGAAGCAAAGGATTTCGGCTTGTATCTTTTCGATACATACAGCTTTCAGAATTCGCTCCAGTCCGTCAATACAGCGGAAATCAAAAAGGACGGAAACACTGTTAAAATAAGCGGAGAAGGTGAGGGCTACCTTTATATTCCTCTTGCATATAACAAGGGATATACTGCCCAGCTTAACGGCAGAAGATGCAGAATATCAAGATGTATGGATTCATTTATTGCAGTTAAACTTGAGGGCGGTGAATTTGATTTTTATGCTGAATTTTATCCGAGAGGCATTAAATTTTCAGTAATTCTTTGCCTTATGGGATTTATACTTCTTATAATCTATCAGAAAAATATTGATATTATATCAGAAAACGAAAGACTTAAAAAATCAGCATACACAATAAGGCATTTTCTGACTGTATTTGTTATGTTTGTAGTATATATAGGAGCTTTGGTTTTCTGGATAATTTAGTGAACGGAGAGACCTTAAAATGCTGACCCTTTTTAATCAGACAATGGTTATGCTTATACTCATAGTGACAGGAATTATATGCTTTAAAACAGGTATTATTACTAAAGACGGCAACAGAGAACTTTCAAAGCTTGTACTTTCAGTAGTAAATCCGATTGTGATATTTATGGCATATCAGACAGATTATAATTCTGAACTTGTAAAAAATCTTATGACAGCTTTCTTGCTTTCAGCAATATCATTTGCTGTTGTGATTGCCGGAGCTTATATTATTATACCCGCAAAGATTAGAAATTCCGAAATAGAACGCTTTTCAACAATATATTCAAACTGTGCATTTATGGGAATCCCTCTTATACAGGCTCTTTTCGGAAGTACGGGAGTATTTTATCTGACGGCATATCTTACTGTTTTTAACTTTATGATATGGACTCATGGAATTATACTCCTTTCAGGAGAAAGAAATTTAAAGAACATTTTAAAGGTTCTCTATTCTCCGGTTATACTTTCAATTGTTATCGGAATAATTATGTTTTTCTGTCAGATAAAACTGCCGTCAGTGGCATCGAAAGCATTTGAATTTATAGCTGATTTGAATACACCTCTTGCTATGATAGTTTCCGGAGTTACTATGGCGGACGCAAATATTATAAGCCTGCTGAAGAAAAAGCGTATATATTTTACGGCATTTTGTAAGCTGTTTCTATTTCCGGCACTGATTGTAATAATTTTTGCACTTCCGGTATTTTCGGGAATAGATTCCGATGTCAGAACCTCAATAATCATTGCCACCTCAGCTCCCTCAGCTGCTATGTGTACACTTCAGTGCATACGTATCGGAAAGGATTCACTCTATGCTTCTGAAATATTTGCTTTTACGACTGTATTTTCAGTTATAAGTCTTCCCATTGTTGTACAGTTCGACAGAATTATGCAGAATATTATATAAAAATTTGTTTAGGTATATGAAATGTAAAAAATAGGCATAAAATAGATTGAAAAATTTATTTTATGTGGTATAATAAGTATGTTAAATGATATTCATGATAGAATACTTTATAAATCTGTTCTTAAAAAATATCAGTTAGCGGGAAAATGAATCATCATCAAATATTACATTCGGTTATATTTGCGATGAAGGAAAGGAAAATTTTATATGGAAAAATGCGGAATCAGCAAACTTGACCTCAAAAGAAGAAACAGAATGCAGATACTTCGTGTTATTAAAGAGTTTGGCCCTATCTCAAGAGTAGATGTCGCTTCTGAACTTCATATCACAAGAGCTGCGGTAACAATCATTACAAATGAAATGATTGAGGAGGGCGTACTTGTCGAAATCGGTGAAGCTCCTGTTAATACAGAAAAGCTTCAGAAAGGCAGACGCAAAATCCTTATCAGCATTAATGACAATTATAAATTCGCTCTCGGTGCTTATATTTCCGATGTTGAAGTAAGCATAGGTCTTTCAACTCTCAGCGGTGCTGTTCTTGACAAGGCATCAATGATTATTGATGATAAAACTATGACTAAAGACATCATAAACTTTATAATCAATAAGAGCAATGAAATGATGGATAACAGCTGTCTTAAAAAAGATAAGATTCTTGGTCTCGGCATAGGAATCGTTCCTTCAATGTGGGGCAGACTTAAGATTTTCTATAAGGACGGTGTTCTTGATTTCTCCAACTTTATTGATAAGGTTTCAAGCGGTGTTGATGTTGAAATCCAGTGCGGAAATGCTATCGGTATTCTTGCCCTTGCAAGCAATGATTTTGAAAATTACAACGGTTATCAGAATAATCAGGTTTTCATCAGCTACGGAAATCAGATTAATATGGCAGTTCTTAATAAAAATGTACTTTCATCAGATTATATGTCATATACATATATGATTGAAAGAGCCATAGTTAACCCCAACGGCAGACAGATGGAAGGCTATCCTGATGGTTCAGTTAAAGCTGAACTTTCAAAGATTGCTTTTATGAACGCTATTGCTGAAGTATATTCAAAGGATAAAACTCCTGTTCTTTATGAACAGTCAAATGGTGACAAGAATAATATTACAATAGATGCTCTTTCAAATGCCGTTATCAGAGGGGAAGAACCTGTTATTAATATCGTAAACAGATTTATTGCGAACTTTGCAATACTTCTCAATAATCTCGCATGTATGCACTTTACACAGAGAATAATTCTTCACAACGTTGAACTTTCAGAAAGACAGCTTGATTACCTTAAGAGAGGTATCGCAAAGCATGTCGGTGAAGATATCGCTGAAAGATTAGTTCTCAGCGGAATCGATAAAAAGAACCTTTTCAGCGCTGGCTGTGCTTTGATTATTCAGGAAAGCTTTTATTTCAAGGGCGGTATGCAGTAAAAAAACACAACGGGCGGACTTTTAAGTCCGCCCTTTATATTTATTTTATTTTCCAGATGTTTTCTGCATAGTCCTTTATAGTGCGGTCAGAACTGAATTTTCCGGCATTGCACATATTAATCCACTGCTTTCTGGCAAATTCGATTTTATCCTCTGAATAATCCCTGTTTGCACGGAGCTTAGCCTCAACGTAGCTTTCAAGGTCACCAAGGAGATAATAATGGTCAGGCTTGTGCCAGCTTGCACCGTCAAGAAGTGAATAATAAAGCTCTCTGAAATCACCTGAACCGCCGTCAGATACAGTACCGTCAATGAGTGTTGAAACAACTCTCTGAATTTTCTTGTTTTCTGCGAAAAGCTTACGGCTTTCATATTTCGGGAAGATTTCTGCAAGTTCTTCAACCTTTGCACCGAAAATATAGTTATTTTCTTCTCCAGCCTCCTCGACAATTTCAACGTTAGCACCGTCATAAGTTCCGAGAGTAACAGCACCGTTAAGCATAAGCTTCATATTGCCCGTACCTGATGCCTCTGTGCCTGCTGTGGAAATCTGTTCAGAAATATCAGCACCTGCCACAAGCTTTTCGGCATATGATACATTGTAGTTTGAAACGAATACAACCTTTATAAGATTGTTTACTTCATCATCATTTTCAATTACTCTTGCAATTTCGTTGATGAATTTGATTATAGCCTTTGCACGTCTGTATCCGGGGGCTGATTTAGCACCGAAAATAAACGTTGTCGGAGCGAAATTCTTTATTGAACCGTCCTTTATTCCATAGTAGATATAGAGAATTGAAAAGGCATTGAGGAGCTGTCTTTTGTATTCATGCAGTCTCTTTATCTGAATATCAAAAATGCTGTTGGGATTTATTGAAGTACCCTCTTTTTTGTTTATAAATTCGGCAAGCTGATTTTTCTTAGTCTGCTTGATAGTTATAAATTTATTGAGTACGGCACTGCTTTCAGCAAATTTTTCAAGTTTCTTGAGCTGTGAGAGGTCAGTTACCCATGAATCGTCTCCGAGAAGTTCGGTAATATATGCGGAAAGTTCACGGTTGCAGAGTGCAAGCCATCTTCTCTGAGTTATGCCGTTTGTCTTATTCTGGAATCTTTCGGGATAAACCTTGTACCAGTCAGCAAGTGCGGTATCCTTGAGAATCTGTGTGTGAATCCTTGCAACGCCATTTGTATATGATGATGCATATATAGCCATGTGTGCCATGTGTACAAGACCATTGTTTATAATTTTCATGCTGTCGATTTTTGATTTTTCAATACCCTTTGAATACATATCAGAAATAAATCTTTCATTAATCATGATTATAATTTCATATATTCTCGGGAGAAGTTCCTCAACAAGATTACAGCTCCATTTTTCGAGAGCCTCCGCCATAATAGTATGGTTAGTATAGTTGAAGATTTTCTGAGCCATAGTGAAAGCATCATCGAATGAATAGTGATATATATCAACAAGCTGTCTGATAAGTTCCGGAATTGAAATAACAGGGTGAGTATCATTGAGCTGAATTGTTATATAGTCAGCGAGAGTAGCAAGATTTCCATGTTCCTTTAAATGATATTTTATAATATCAGTAAGTGATGCACAGCAGAAGAAATACTGCTGTTTGAGACGGAGTTTTTTGCCCTCATAGGTATCATCATTAGGATAAAGGACTCTTGAAATATCTTCAGCAAATACTTTTTCCTTTGATGCCTCAAGATATTTCTGACTGTTGAATGTATTGAAATCAAATTCCTTTACAGGTTCAGCCTGCCAGAGTCGGAGAGTGCCGACATTATTTGTTTTAGCACCGATTACAGGCATATCATAAGGAACAGCTTTAACGCTCTGACCGTTATAATTTACAATAACAGTATCCTGTTCATGTCTTACAGACCAGTAGTCACCGTATTTCGTCCAGTCGTCAGCTTCTTCGCACTGGAAACCATTAACAATAGACTGCTTGAAAAGACCGTATTTATAGCGTATGCCGTAACCGTCAAGAGGGAGTGAAAGTGTAGCAGCACTGTCAAGGAAACATGCTGCAAGACGTCCGAGACCACCGTTTCCGAGTGCAGCATCCTCAATTTCTTCGAGTTCGGAGAGAGAACGTCCGAAACTGTTGAAAATTTCTTCTGCTTCGTCATAAATTCCGAGGCAGAGAAGATTATTATATACTGCACGGCCTACAAGAAATTCCATTGAAAAATAGCATGCACGTCTTTTTTCGAGATGTTCCTTTTTGCTGTCATGCCAGTTCTTTGAAATGATTTCAATTACGGACTGTGCAAGTGCGTTGTGGAGCTGTTGCGGAGTAGCGGTTGAAGGGTTTACCTGTAATTTTTTGAGTAAAATTTCCATTAAAATATTGTTTTCCATTGGTTAAATACCTCCGTTACCTGTTATAAATTTTATTGAGTTTTTTTATTTTTTTGGCAAGACTACTGCTGAAATCGGATTTCAGAGTTCTGAACTGCCAGTTTTTACCGAGAGTTGAGGGAGTATTCATTCTTCCTTCGGGAGGGGTGTTTAAAAAGTCCTGAATCTGTGCAACGGCAACCTCCGCAACACTTCCCCATGCAGATTTTACAACGGCATATGGGAGTTTCTGGATTTTCTTTTCACCGAGATATTTTTTAGCGAATTTAAGATTTTTCGGTGAAAGATTTTCCGCCCACCCTGTAAGAGTTTCATTGTCATGAGTGCCTGTATATGCAAAGCAGTTTGTAGTTGTAAAGTTATGGGGGAGATGTTCATTTTTTCCGTTGTCAAATCCGAACTGGAGGACTTTCATTCCGGGGTATCCAGTATCGTCAAGCATTTTTCTTACTTCGGGAGTGATAAATCCTAAATCCTCTGCAATAATATTAAGCTTTCCGAGTTTCTGTTCAGCAAGCTTGAAAAGTTCGGAGTCAGGGCCTTTACGCCATTCACCGTTTTCAGCCGTTTCACTTCCGTATGGAATTGCATAATAGCTTTCAAATCCTCTGAAATGGTCTATACGAACTATATTATATACTTTTGAGGCAAAAGCTATTCTGTCAATCCACCATTTATAATTGTTTTTCTTATGGTATTCCCAGTTATAAAGAGGATTTCCCCATAGCTGACCTGTCGGTGAAAAGTCATCGGGGGGACAGCCGGCAACGTCAAGAGGCTTTTTTGTTTTGTCAAAGCAGAAAAGTCTCGGAGATGCCCACGCCTCTACGCTGTCATATGCACAGTATATCGGAATATCACCGATTATTTCTATTCCGCATTCGTTGGCATAATTTTTGAGTCTGAACCACTGTTCATAGAATTTGAACTGTATGAATTTGAAAAAGCCTATATCTTTTTTGAGTTCCTTTTTGGCTTTTGAAAGTGCCTCGGATTCACGCATTGCAATATCGTGTTCCCATTCATACCATGCTTTTCCGTCGTTTTTGAATTTGAGAGCCATAAAAAGGGCATAGCTTCCAATCCAGTTTTTATTTTTTTCTATGAAGTCACGGTATGCGGGGGATTTTTTTGCATCGAAATTCTCGTAGGCTTTTCGGAGAACCTTAAAGCAGTTATTATATATTATTTCATAGTCAACGTGACGGGGGTCGGAATCCCATTCTATATTGCTGAAATCGCTGTGTTCGAGAAGTCCCTCATCTTCAAGCATTTCAAAATCTATAAAGTAAGGGTTTCCGGCATTTACCGAAAATGACTGATAGGGGGAATCCCCGTAGCTTGTAGGCGAAAGCGGTAAAATCTGCCAGCATTTCACGCCCGACTGACATAGAAAATCAACAAAATTATATGCCTCCTTTCCGAGTTTTCCAATACCGTAATTTGACGGCAGACTTGAGATATGCATTAATATACAGCTTTTTCTCATTAAAAAAATTACACTCCATTCTGATTATTATTTGAATTGTCAAGTTCAGTGACGTTCTGCAATTGTCTGCGTAACATTCTTGTGCGAGTGCCTACAAGAGTTTCGAGCTCGGAGCTTGCAGTATTAATTTTTTTCTGTGCATTTTCGAGAGCGTCAGAAAACTTTTCAAATTCTTTTTTGACATCATTAAGGACTTTCCATACATTGTCACTCTGCTTGCGGATAGCCATACTCTGAAATCCCATTCGCAGACTGTTAAGCAGTGCGGTCATAGTACTCGGACCTGCAAGAGCAACATGATATTCACGCTGAAGAATTTCAACCATATTTAAATTTACTGCCTCGGCATAAAGTCCCTCTGACGGCAGAAACATTACAGCAAAATCGGTGGTTTCCGGAGGATTTATATATTTCGATGAAATATCTTTTCCCTCGGATTTAAGACGTGTTACAAGAGCTTTCCGGGCATCTTCGATTTCTGATTTACTGCCTTTTTCGAGAGCGTCTGAAAGATTGCTGTATGTATCATTCGGGAATTTTGAATCTATCGGCAGAAGAATATGTTCATCGTTTTCAGCCGGAATGACAATTGCAAATTCAACAAATCCCGATTTTATTCTGACATTTTCAAGGTACTGCGAGGGTGTCAGGGTTTCTTTAAGAATATTGCGGAGCTGTAATTCTCCGAAAATTCCTCTTGTCTTTACGTTTGAAAGAATTTTTTTCAAGTCGGTAACTCCGGAGGCAATACTCTGAACCTCTCCGAGTTCCTTGTATACCTGTTCAAGACGGGAGCTTACTGTTGAAAATGCCTGTGATACTTTTGAATCAAGCGTTTTCTGTAATTTTTCTTCAACAACTCCCTGAATCTGATTAAGGCGGTTATTTGTATCGGACTGAATATCCGCAAGACCTTTCTGAACGGAAATTCTTATGTTATTGAGTTTCTGTTCGGTATCGGCAGTAAATGAACTGAAACGCTGTTCGGTAAGTGAGTTCATTTTCGTGAAAGCCTCAAGGGATAAATTCTGTTTTTCATCGAGTGATGAGCTTATAATTTTCAGCTGATTTGAATTTTCAGACTGTATTTCCGAAATTCTTTTTTCGAGAGCATTTTTTATATTATTGAGCTTCTGTTCGGTATCGGCAGTAAATGAACTGAAATGCTGTTCAGTGACGTTATTCATACGTGTGAACATTTCCATAGATGTATTTTGCTTTTCGGTCAGATTTTCACCGATATTTTTCAGCTGACCTGTAATTAAATCGTTCAGATTTTTCTGATTTCCGGAAACAATTTCCCCGATATAACGCATATTTTCATTGCCGGAGGAGGAAATATCCTGTTTAATCTGAATGAAATTCTTTTCAAGAATTTCATTTGTATTCTGATTCTGATTTTTTCCGGAAAGCTTCATAATAATTATTGCACACATTGCAATAAGAATAATCAGTAAAATGATAATAATAATATTTGTCATGTGAAAATATTCCTTTGAATATAAATTTTGAATATGTATATAATAAAATAAAAAAAGGAGAGGGGAATTGTATTTTGAAAACTGCAGAATGTTCAATCTCATTTCTTATGGGATTTTTTATATACAGTATGATAGAAATTATTGACAGGGGATATACGCACTGGACAATGGGAATAACAGGCGGTATAATACTTATGATTTTATATATTATAAACAGCAGTTCGGGAATAACTCTTTTAAAAAGCTGTCTTATAGGAGCTTTATTCATTACGGCAACGGAATTTCTTGTCGGAATAGTTGTAAATATAATTTTAAAGTGGAATGTATGGGATTATTCCGAAGTACCATTTAATATTATGGGGCAGATATGCCTTCCGTTTACACTTGTATGGTTCATACTCTGCATACCGGCATATTTTCTCTGCAGGTTCATACGCATTTTTTTAAGGCGTGAATGTTTTTCATAATATATTATAGCACACAAATCCGCATTAATCAATAAACAAAATGTTAATATCCCATATTTTTAAGATTTAAAGCAATATTTGTATAAAATTCACGAATATCAAAGCCTTTTATATTTTCTCTGAAAAGGTCAATCATATCGCCATGGGAAATTCCTCTCGGAAATTTATTTTCAATAAGAGTAAAATTTTCGCCATGCTTAGCCGATTCAACCCATACAAGACCGTCATTTTTCCCGTTGCATTTTTTTATAAGCAGATAGCCTATATTAAGCGGAATACCGGCTGAAAAGAAATTTTTCATTTCCGACATATAGCTCTGATAGTATACATTCGGAGAATCGGGAAGTGATTCATCAAGCTTTTTGCACGAAGATGCCCGAAGGTCAAGTATTCCGGCAAGAAAATCCGGTGAATTGTCACCCAGTTTTGAAAATATTCTGTTATACTTTTCCGCAACGAATTTTATAAAGCTTTCGGGAAATGTATTCAGCAGATTGTCAACAAAATCGCACCCCTTATGCGGAGTATTTATAGTAGTGAGTGATGCAACATACTTGTCCATTCCGAGTTTGCTTATGGCATATCTTGAATCGAGTCCGCCCTTTGAGTGTGCAATAATATTGACCTTTTCCGCACACGATTCCTTAATTACTTCCAGTATGCGGTTTTTAAGCTCCTCCGCACTTTCTGCCACTGATTTTGCAGACTGCTGATTTCCGTAATAAATTTCTGCACCATATGAAATAAGAGCGTTCGGAACTCTGCCCCAGTAGTTGAAATACTGCCAGTCACGGAAAAATATTCCGTGAACCATAAGTATAGGATATTTTGTACGGCATACGGAATCTTCAGCACGTACTTTTTCGAGGTCAAGGCGAGCCGTCTCAAAACGAAATTCACGTTTTCCGGTTTTATAAAAGTGACAGAATATTATTATATTTACCGGCGGAATATACCACATAAAAATAAGTAGTATATACCATATAAATTTCACCTGTTTTGAAGTTATGGCAGTTTTTAAAATTCCGTTCAGTGTCATAGCAATTATAAATACTCCCGCAAAAAGCGAATTTATAATTACAGTCAAAGCGGAAACATCGGTTTTAAGGCATATTGCAATTGTCAGAACAGTTTCAAGAACTGCCGAATATCCTGCAAGCATTATAAGATTACAGCCGTGGTTAAGATGTTGGAGCTTTCTGGAAGCCTGTTTGATTTGAGGAGCTTTAAAGCTTGTTATAAAATATGCTGTTGAAGATATTATAATTACAGCAATTTTTAAAAATATGTTTAAATCCGAAAGAGTGCATATAAATACTGTACTGAAAAAAATCATCAGCAGAATAACTGACAGAGCATTTTTTATATATTTCATAAAAATCACCTTAAAAAAAGACTGTCCGCATAAAAATCCGGACAGTCGGAAAAAAGATTAGTATGTTTTTGTTGAGTCAGCGTTGAAGAAGTTGTTACTGCTTTCAGTGTAGTAGTCGTTAGTTTCGAGTGATGTAAAATCTTCATCGTCAGGGTCAGGAAGTCTTGCACCGCATACACCGCAGAACTGGAAGTTATCCTTAACTTCTGAATTGCATTTCGGACAGATTTTGTATCCTCTGATTTCGTTGAGTTCGAAACGCATTCTCTTTATTCTTCTTCTTCTTGTGTCTATATCTTCGCAGAGAACACGGAAAACGTTAGGGTCTTCGTTAGGGTTCTTGTAGTATTTTTTGCCGATATCTGCAAAGATTTCAACGATTCTTTCTTCCTCATAGAGGATTTTTCTTTTGAGGTTGTTAGCCTCGCTGATGTTTTTGGCTTTATCGTTAGCCATTTTGCTGACATCATTGAATTTTTCGATAATTCCCATTTTAGAAATCACTCCCATGTATAAATTTGAAAAAAATATTTCTTACTTATAATTATACAATATTTAATGGAATTGTCAAGTGTTTTCAGAATAATTTACGAAAATTTTTTAGTGGAGCTTACGTTTATCGACAACACGGACAGCCTTGCCCTCACTTCTTGCTATTGATTTTTCGGGAACGAGGTGAACCTTGGGACTTATTCCGAGCATAGTCTTGATAGCGGAAGCGAGTTTCTTTTCTTCAGCCTGAATATTTTCTGACTGTTCGGGTTTCATTTCGATATTGATGTCAAGTGTATCGGTATTGTTTACACGGTCGACTTCAATCTGATAGTTGAGTGAGTAGCCTTTATTGATGAGAACAGTTTCAATCTGTGATGGGAAAACGTTAACGCCTCTGATAATAAGCATATCGTCACTTCTTCCCATAGGCTTGCACATCTTTATAAGAGTTCTTCCGCATGAACATTTTTCCCTTGTGAGAATGCATATATCACGTGTTCTGTAACGGAGAAGCGGGAATGCTTCTTTAGTAATGCTTGTGAATACGAGTTCACCCTTTGAACCTTCCGGAAGAACTTCACCAGTATCGGGGTCAATAATTTCAGGAATAAAATGGTCTTCATTAATGTGCATGCCTGACTGTTCGGAACATTCAAAAGCAACTCCGGGGCCACTTGTTTCAGTAAGACCATAAATATCATAAGCCTTGATTCCGAGAAGATTTTCAATTTCGTGACGCATTTCTTCAGTCCATGGCTCTGCACCGAATATTCCGGCTTTAAGCTTTATATCATCGGGAGTAAAGCCCATTTCGTGAAGAGTCTCGCCGATATATGCAGCATATGACGGAGTACAGCAGAGAATTGTTGAGCCTAAATCTCTCATGAACTGAATCTGTCTTTCAGTATTTCCTGATGACATTGGAAGTGTAAGACAGCCTACTTTATGTGAACCGCCGTTCAGTCCGGGGCCTCCTGTGAAAAGACCGTATCCATAGCATACCTGACATACATCTTCTTTAGTACCGCCTACGGCAGTAATAGCTCTTGCACAGCAGTCCTCCCAGAGGTCAATATCATTCTGTGTGTAGAATGCGACTACTCTCTTTCCGGTAGTACCGCTTGTTGACTGTATTCTTACACATTCTGAAAGAGGTTTTGCAAGAAGTCCGTAAGGATATGCCTCACGCAAATCATTTTTAGTCAGAAAAGGAAGCTTGTGAAGGTCATCTGTTGATTTGATGTCATCGGGAGTAACTCCCTTTTTATCCATAAGGTTCTTGTAGTAAGGTACATTTTCATAAACATGCTTAACCTGTGCGACAAGACGTTCGTCCTGCAACTTTTTCATATCCTCACGGGACATACATTCGATTTCTTTGTTCCAGTAATTTTCCATTGGTATTTAATTCCTCCTGATTTTATATATATTAATGGCTTATGCGTTTTGAACTCCGAGAGCGAAAGCCTTTTTATTGAGTTCAAGGAATTTTGACGGAACACACTGTTCAAGAGCGTTCTGCCATACTGATTCATCAAATCCCATTTTAGTGGAGAGTACTCCCATAAGCACAACATTTGATGCCTTTGCAGTACCTGCCTGTTCAGCGAGTCCGAGAGCGTCAACAGATATAATATCAATACCGAGATTTTTAATTTTTTCGTCAATATCTTCCGGATATTCCATATTTCCAGTAATTACGGGCATAGGGTCTATTTTCTGAATCGATGTAATCAGATGACCGCCTTTTTTAAGATACGGAATCCATCTTGCGGATTCAAGCTTTTCAAATGATATAATTATATCAGCCTCGCCTTTTTCGATAACCGGTGAATATACCTTTTCGCCGTACTTTACATATGTGACAACAGAACCGCCACGCTGTGACATTCCGTGAACTTCACTGACTTTTACGTCAAACCCCTGATTTAAAAGTACGTTTCCCAAAATTCTCGAAGCAAGCAGTGAACCTTGTCCGCCTACTCCGACTATCATAACAGATTTAGTATCCATAAAATCCTCCTGATTTATTTTTTAAATAAGATTTCAATATCGCCGTCAACGAATCCGACTCCGACAGCCTTTGATTTTTTCAGTTTATCGGAATATTTTCCGTTTTCGAGATATTCTTTTATCATACCGCATATAAAATCCATACCTCTCTGACGGTCAGCATTTTTTTCGTCTGAATGGTCGATATAGAAAATATCTTCCTCCGAAGAATATATTTCCGAACACGCCCATTCTCCGCAGTCATTCTCATCAAATTCATCGGAGGCTATAAGCTGTATGCCGTATGTTTCATCTTCCTCCTCATAAAGATTGAAGTTATAAGCCTTGGTATTTTCGGGCATATCCTGTTCAAGCAGATTGTCAAGCCATTCTGCAAAAGCTTTATAAATTTCATTTTCCATAAAAATCACCTTTGTAAAAAAGTTTTCGGTCAAGCCTTTTTCAAAAGGCTTGCGGGGGAGGTCTGGAGGGGGCAGAGCCACCTCCAGCTATATAGCGTCAAATCTGCACATTTCCTGACATATTCCACAGCCAACGCACTGGGTATGGTCAATAACGGCTTTTCCGTCCTTTATTGATATAGCAGGACAGCCGAGTTTCATGCACATTTTACAGCCCTTGCATTTTTCCGAATCAACTTTAAGTGACGGCTTATGCTTAACATATTTCAGTAATGCACACGGACGGCGTGATATAATAACAGACGGTTCAGCGACGGCAAGTTCCTCTTTTATAGCCTTTTCAGTTTCAGCGAGACAATAAGGGTCAACGACTCTTACACGCTGAATACCTAAAGCCTTGCAAAGTGCCTCAAGATTTACGGCTGCGGCAGGGTCACCCTTGAGATTTTTTCCGGTTGTAGGATTCTGCTGATGTCCTGTCATACCTGTGATTGAGTTGTCAAGAATTATTACCGTAGAATTTGTAGCGTTATAAGCAATATTTACAAGACCGGTCATACCGCTGTGCATAAACGTTGAATCGCCGATAACTGCAACGCTTTTCTTTTCAGCTTCTTCACCCCTTGCCTTGTTGAATCCGTGAAGTGCTGAAACTGATGCACCCATACATATTGTGGTATCCATAGCGGAAAGAGGAGCGGACGCTCCGAGAGTATAACAGCCGATATCTCCCGATACTGTAACTTTAAGCTTTGAAAGACAGTAGAATAATCCTCTGTGCGGACAGCCGGCACACATAACGGGAGGTCTTACCGGTACATTTTCGGGAAATTCTGTATACTCCGGCTTAGTTCCGAGAATTTTTTCTGCAATAACAGTCTGTGAAAGTTCACCGCAGAATCCGAAAAGTTCTTTGCCGATTATATTCGTTATACCGATTTTACGGCAGTGAGTTTCAATAATATCATCGAGTTCCTCTATTACATAGATTTTATCATATTTCTTTGCAAAATCCTGAATAAGCTTTACGGGCATAGGATTTATTGTTCCTAATTTCAGGAAGGACGCTTTATTTCCGAGTGATTCCTTGGCATATTCATATACAGCACCGCTTGCTATTACACCAAATTCCGCATTTTCAGATATTTCCACACGATTCAGCGGAGATGTTTCAGCGTATTCAGTAAGCTTTTGCAGACGTTCTTCAACGAATACATGGCGAGGTCTTGCGAATGCCGGCATCATAACATACTTTGAGGGGTTTTTTATGTATTCTTTAAGAGGTTTTTCCTCACGTTCGCAGAGTTCGACAATGCTCTGTGAATGTGATACTCTTGTTGAAAGTCTTACTATAACAGGAGTGTCAAACTGTTCGGAGAGGTCAAAAGCAGTTTTTGCGAACTCCTTGCACTCCGATGAATTTGAGGGTTCAATCATCATTACTTTTGATGCAATAGCGTGGTGACGGCTGTCCTGTTCATTCTGTGATGAATGCATACCGGGGTCATCAGCTACTGCGATTACAAGACCGCCGTTTACTCCGGAATATGAAATAGTATAAAGCGGGTCAGCTGCAACGTTAAGACCTACATGTTTCATAGCACTGAAACTTCTCGCACCAGCTATTGATGCACCGATTGCAGTTTCAACAGCTACTTTTTCATTCGGCGCCCATTCCGCATATACTTCATCATATTTTGCTACAAATTCAGTTATTTCAGTTGAGGGAGTTCCGGGATAGCTTGATGCTATTGTACACCCTGCTTCGTAAAGACCTCTTGCGAAAGCTTCGTTTCCGAGCATAAGTTTTTTCATATTTTAAAAATCCTTTCGTATTTATATAAATTCTTTATAGTGTTCACCAAGCCATACCGAAACGCCGTCCTCGTCGTTGGAAAGCGTTACGAAATCGGCAAGCTTTTTTATTTCGGGTTTTGCATTTGCAACGGCAACACGAACATCTGATTCATTGAACATAGAAATATCATTCAGATTATCTCCGAAACATACAATTTTATCAAATCCGTATTTTTCACGCAGAAATTTAATTCCGTTAGCCTTTGTAGCCTTATCGGAGAATATTTCAAGAAACCATTTTCCTGTATAAGTATCTTCATAGAAAGTATGACTTATATTTTCAAGCTTTGATATATCACGTTCAAGGGGCAGAAGAATATCATATTTATTGTTTGATGTTATATATATCGGATTATCCGCATAATTTATATTTATATCAGTATTTTCACGGACGTTAAGCTTATTGTCCGTTATTTCAAAAATACTTCCTTTGATATTATGCTTTTTGAAAAGAGCTGATATTTCAAAAGCATTTTTTTCCGGAATAGTGTGATATTTAATATATCCATCTGAATATATAATGACTCCGTTCATAAGTACACGGGGAACATTTATATCAAGGCATGATGTCATAGGAATTGCTGTTCTTTCGGAGCGTGCCGTTGCGATAGTAAAATACAATCCTTTTTTAATCAGCGAATTTATAATTCGGGCGGTATTTTCTGATATTTTTGCATTGTCATTTAAGAGAGTACCGTCCAAATCGGAAATAAAAAGCGTTTTCATATCTTCACCAGAAGCGATACGGAATGAGCTGATATTCCGAGCATTTCACCGGTAAAGCCGAGTTTTTCCTCTGTGGTAGCTTTAACGCTGATTTGTGATATATCGCATTTGCAGGCTTCCGCAATATTTTCACGCATTTGTATTATATAAGGTGCAAGCTTAGGCTTCTGTGCAATAACAGTGGAATCTATATTGCCGATTTTATAGCCATTATTTTCCATAACCTGACATACTTTTTCCAGAAGCTTTATGCTGTCTGCATTTTTATAGTTATCGTCATCATCGGGGAAAAGGTGACCGATGTCTCCGAAAGCCAACGCTCCGAGTATGGAATCCATAACAGCATGCACAAGTACATCTGCATCGGAGTGACCGAGCAATCCCTTATCGTGCGGAATATCCACACCGCCTAATATAAGCTTTCTGTTTTCTGTGAGTCTGTGGACATCGTATCCGTGACCTATTCTGAACATAGCAAAACCTCCGCAATTTTAATATCTTCGGGAGTAGTGATTTTAATATTTGTGTAGTCTCCGACAGTCATATATACTTTATATCCGATTGCTTCAACAAGCTGACAGTCGTCTGTGAAATCGAGACCGTGTTCAAGAGCGAAATCTATACCCTCAAAATAGATTCTCTTTCTGAACACCTGAGGAGTCTGTGTTATATAAAGAGACGGGCGGTAAGGTGTATCAGTAATCAAGCCGTCTGATACTACTTTAATAGTATCTTTAACGGGAACTCCGAGAGTAGCACCTCCGAACACAGAGGCATCTTTTATAACTCTTTCGATATGTTCGGGCTTGACAAGAGGTCTTGCACCGTCATGAACTGCGATAAAATCAGTATCTTTTGATACATATCGCACACCGTTTGAAACGCTTTTCTGACGTGTATCACCGCCCTCAACGCATAATCTGAATTTTGATATATTAAGCTTTTCAGCTTCTGATTTTATGGAATCGAAGTCCTGCGGACGGGAGACTACAATAATTTCCTTTATAGACTGCGTATTCTGAAAGGCAAGCATTGTATTTCCAATGACAGTTGAATTTCCAAGCGGAAGAAGAATTTTATTTATACCGCCCATTCTTGTGGAATTTCCGGCACATACAATAACTGCTGAAGTATTCATAAAAAAAGCTCCTTTCGGCACTGATAGAAATATTATATCACTTTTACCTTTTAAATGCAAACAATATTTGAAATTCAAAGAATAAATATACATAATATACAATATTTTCAGATATTTTTGTGCATAAACACATTAAGGGCGGAAATATTATCCGCCCTGATTTGATTCAGCATAATTTTTAAATGCAATATTAAGGTCAACATGTCCCTCAATACCGGGGACAGAGCCGTCAGAGGCATACTGCCAAATCTGATAGTCATAACAGTAAGTAGGCTTTTCGATATACTGTGCAAGCCAGAAATCATAATCCTTAAGTCGGAGCAAATCAAGCTTTAAAAGCGATGTCCGTAAATTCTGATAAATCATAGGAGTATATCCCGCAGATTTGACACGTTCGCAAAAAACCGTACAGCAATCCGCAAGAGTTTCAACGCTTACGGAATCAGTTCTTGCAGTATCTTCCATAATGATTTCCCAGTCGAAAACAACCGGATATGTTATGTTATAGTTTTTTATTTCGTTGATAGTGAAATCAGCTTCTTCAATAGCTTCTTCCTTGGTTACTGCCTGCGAAAAGAAATATACTCCGATGTCTATGCCGTTTTCAGTAGCTCCCTTTACATTTTCATGGAATTTTTCATCAAGATGAATTTCGCCATCGCCGTATGTTCTGACACCGACACGGAGAAATGCGAATTTTATACCCGATTCTGCAACCTTTTTCCAGTCGATATTGCCCTGATACTGTGAAACGTCAATGCCTGTCAGCGAAACTATTTCATTATTTTCCTTATAGAAGGAATAATTATTTCTTGTAACGATATTATTCATATCATACTGACATTTTTCTACTCCGTCAATAACCGGCAGATACATTTCACCTATAACGGAATCCGACATTTTAATTTTTTCACCGTCAAGCTGGTATACAGTTTCTTCCTTTTCGATAACGGGATTTATACGTGTTTCAAGGGAGTTGAAAACCGGAACAGTTTCGTTTAAAGGGCTTTGGCGGAATACTGAAAAATATATTATAACAGCAACAAGCACAAAAATTATTATAGTCTGAATAATTGCAAGAGCCTTAAGTGATTTGTTTTTCATGAAATATCCTCCGGAATTTGTTCTATTGTATTATAATAACACAAAATCCGTCAAATGTAAATAGAAAATTTTAATAATACAGTGAATATCCTGTATTTTCATATTCAGCGATAAAATCTTTCTGTTTCTGAATTACATCGGAATCTTCAATCCATTCATTTTTTCCCGAACCTGCCCATTTATCTTCTTTTCCCTCCTTGTATACAGCAAGTCCGATTACAAGAGAAATATCAGAGTTTTTTGTCATATCATACCATTGCTGAAATGTCTGTTCAAAAGGGCATATATCATTTTTAAATCCGAAATAAATCTGGGGTACTATATAATCACAATATCCCGAATTACTGCACCATGTTTTTACGTCGGCAAACTGTGAATTATAGTCAATATCTATATTTCCCTGAGGACTTATTCCGAAAAGAATATCATCATCATAATTTTTTATTTCTGAATATATTTCTGATACAAGTCTGTTTATATTATCAATACGCCATTGATTCAGATTATCCTGTCCCGAATCCGAAAACGCTGATTTATCAAAATTTTCATCTGCTGAGGGATAGAAATAATCATCTATGTGAATACCGTCAACGTCATAATTACGGATAATTTCAAGAATACCGTCTGAAATAAAATCCGTTACTTCATCATATGCAGGATTAAGCCACATTCTGCCGTCAACGTTGCATATGTAAGTACCCTGAAATTCATTGAACCATTTTTTTGTTGTGAAATCATCGGATATTGTGACAAATTCTTCAGCAGTCTGACAGCGTAAAGGATTCACCCACGCATGAACTGATATATCAAGCTTGTGTGCCTCTGTTATAATTATTTTCAAAGGGTCATAATTCTGATTTAAAAAAGTTCCCTGCGGAAAGAGTTCCGATTTATAATAGGAATCTCCAAAGGCTCTTGAATGAAAATATATTGTGTTTATATCATCGCTTTTTGCATTTTCAAGCATTTTTATTATGTAATCCGTAAACTCCTTTTCTGATTTGTTAAGCATAATATCCGAATATTCAAGATATGAAATCCACCTTGCATGCTGAACATTATAATTTATATGCTCCGGAGCTTTTTCGGGAGTAATATAAAGCTGTTCTATATCCTGATGATAAAGTTCGGGAGAACTTTGACAGGAATTATTTTCTGAATTTCCGCATGATACAAGAAACATAAGCATTATAGCTATACCCGATAATTTAAAAATCCTCATATAAAAAACCGTCCTTAATAATGTATTACTACATATTATTAGGGACGGTCTGAATTTATTACCTTTATATTTTTGAATAGCCGAAGCTGTTTATAATAGCATCAACTTTTCTGCCGTTTTTACACATTTCACATTCATTCGGGAGCTTTGATTCGTATGCCGGCATATCATCAACGTGGAATACTGATGTTACCTTGATTCCGGCATATTCGTTGATTGCACTGAATATTGAGGCAATTCCGGCAAGATTTCCGCCGTAGTATTTCAGACATTCAACTGAACGGTTTATAGTTTTTCCGGTAGATACGGAGGCTATAAGAAGAAGAATCTGCTTGTCGGCAATTTTATCCTGAATGTTGTCTCTGAAAATCAGCTGATTGTTGCTGTTTGCTTCCGGAGTGATAACACGTATATCATTACCGCTGTTTATACCGTTTCCGTGATGACCGAGTTTTTCGGCAAGAAATGCACCAATCATTTCAGTACCCTCAAGACATACGATAGTATCAATAGGTGTTGAATGTGCATAAGCCTTTGCGATTTCTTCAGAAGCTTCTCTTGCCATTCGGTAGCTTGTTTTAACTGATGTCATATCAATGAAGTAATTGACGTGTGAATGGTTTGTAGCGAAGTGTCCGGGGATTACATCAACCTTGACCTGACTGTTGCTTTTGGATTTGATTTTAATAGCTCTGTTTTCCATAAGAAAAAGTCTCCT
Organism: uncultured Clostridia bacterium; assembly: GCA_945910815.1. GTDB lineage: Bacteria > Bacillota > Clostridia > Oscillospirales > Ruminococcaceae > Ruminococcus. The sequence continues at coordinate 32,305 of CAMDZD010000011.1, read as the reverse complement.
TTTAAGTATTTCAGAATATATTATAATTATATCAGAAAAGGATTTTTATGTCAAGAACGGATTTTATAATTGTATTTTATAGTTTTTTATCAACAGATATTAAAATTTATGTTTAATATATGGAATTTTGTACAAAATTCACTTCCAGATGTTGACTTTTTTTTTTTTTTTTGTGCTATAATTTATATATACAATATTTTCATTTTGGAGGTATAATATAATGAAAATCAAAAAGGCTTTTTTAATTGCGGTTGCATGTGTATCCGCTTGCAGTGTTGTTCCTTTTTCAACAGCTGTTACAAATGATTTCAGTATAACTGCAAATGCAGAGACGGGAGAAATTATAAAATATGAAAATTTTACTGTCAAAAAATATTCAGATTATATTGAAATAGCAAATTTTGACAATTTTGCAACCGAAACAACAGACATTGTTATTCCGTCTGAAATAGACGGCTTGCCTGTTACAACAATAGGAAAAGAAGCTTTTAATGGCTGTTATAAATTAACAAATATAGTTATTCCTAATAGTGTAACTAAAATTTGTCGTAGTGCTTTTCAAGATTGTAAAAAACTTGAAAAGATGATAATTCCTAAAAATGTTTCTGAAATTGAAAACTGTGCATTTCAAGGCTGTACAAAACTTACGGAGATAACTTTTGCAGAAAGTGATACAAAGATTAAAATAGGAAATGGTGTTTTTTATGGTTGTACAAGCTTAAAGAAAATATTTATACCTAAAAATGTTGATAATATTCCCGATGCTCACAATAATGTATTTGAAAATTGTACAAGTCTTGAGAGCATAGAAGTTGATAAAAATAATGAAAACTATGCAAGCAGGGACGGAGTTCTTTTCAATAAAGATTTTACTACACTTATAAAGTATCCAATTAATAAAGAAGGTACTTCCTATGCAATACCTGAAAGTGTAAAAAAAATGTCCAGTCGTGCATTTCATAAATGCAGTAATCTTATATCAATAGAAATTCCAAATAGTGTTACTTCAATTGGTTCATATGCTTTTGCAAGTTGTTCCGGAATTACAGAATTTGAAATTTCCAAAAATGTTACACATATTGAAGCGGGTGCATTTGCAAATTGCTCCGGTTTGACTAAAATTACAATAAAAAATCCAAAATGTATAATTGTCTCCTCTTCTTATACTATTTCTAATACAGCAGAATATAGTGAATCAAGTACAATTGTAGATAATATTGTTTTTAATGGTACAATTTATTGCTATGAAGATTCAACGGCAATGGCTTATGCAGAAAAAAACGGATATAAATATGAGAGTATGGGGGTAGCACCTGAAACGGAGCCAACAACAGATGATATAACTGAAAGTACAACAAATAATGTTGAAGTAAGTTCTATATTGGGTGATGCAAACGGTGACGGAGTTGTTGATATTGCCGATGCAGTAGCAATTTCAGCGTATGTCAGCGACTCCGAAAAAAATGCTATTGATGAACCAAAATGGATTGAAAACGGTGATGTTCAGTCCAAGGGCAATGGACTCAATGCAAATGATTCACTTATGATACAGCAGTATCTTGCAGGTATTGTCAGCGACCTTAATTCTTAAACCTATAAAAAATAACGGGCGGGTTAACCGTCCGTTTTTTTGTTATTGTAGATAAACATCGCAACCGCCATAGAAATTATAATTATATATCCGATAATGCTTAATGAATCGGGAATCTGACCGAAAACCAAAAATCCGAGAACAGTCGCAAATATAAGCTGTGAATAGTCATATACTGAAATTTCCTTAGCGGGAGCGTAGCAGTATGCAGAAGTTACGGAGAACTGACCTCCGCATGCGGAAACTCCGGCAAGAATCAGAAAAACAAGCTGTTTCAGAGACATTTCATGATAGTCAAATATCAGAAACGGCAGGAATACAAGACACGAAAATGCGGAGAAAAACAATACTATAAAAGATTTGTTTTCACCTTTCTGACCGAGTATTCTTACAAATGTATAGGCAGTGCCTGCTCCCATACCTCCGAGCAAACCGATAAGAGAAGCCGGAGAGCTTAAAATTTCTGATGAAGGCTTTACTATAAAAAGACTTCCGATAAAAGCTCCGGTAACTATAACAGCCTGAACAGCGGAAATTTTTTCCTTAAGAAGAATAAATGAAAATAATATTGCAAAAAAAGGCGACATCTTATTCAGCATTGAAGCGTCCGAAAGATTAAGATGGTCAACAGCATAAAAATTGCAGATAATACCCACGGTACCACATACGGCACGCATTACAAGATATTTGAGATTTCCCGGTTTGAACCCTATTTTTTCGTGATTTTTCATCATAATCAGAACGGATATAATCAGTGCGACGAAATTCCTGAAAAATGCTTTCTGAAATGACGGAATATCTCCCGAAAGCCTTATGAACATACTCATCAGTGAAAAGAAAAACGCTGAAAGTATAATATAAAATATACCCTTGTATTTTTTATTAATCATATAAATCACCATTTAAATGATAGCATATTGCACAGAAACAGTCAAGTATTTTTGTAAATACCGTTATAATTTATCTTGACTTTTTATATATATTCTGATATAATAATTATCACATCACAGCTAACTGTTAGCATTGCTAACTGTTATACTTGCTAACAAACAAGGAGGTGATTTTTTATGTACAGGGAAATTATGGGGGATATTGAAAAAGCACATCTTCTGCATAAGCTGTTTGTAAAGCGTATTCTTGAAAACGGTCTTTATTTTCAGCAGTTTCTGATATTGCATTATATATATGAAAATCCTGACTGCAATCAGGCAGATATAGCAAAACATTTTCATGTATCTTCTGCAACTATGACAGTATCAACTCAGAAACTTCAGAAATCGGGGTTTATTGAAAAAAACGTCTCGGAAAATAATTTACGCTGTAAGTGCATTTCGCTTACTGAAAAGGGAAAAAGTGAAGTAGAAAAAACAATAAATGCTTTTGATAATTATGACAGAAACATTGTTTTTTCGGATATTGATTCTTCAGAACTTCAGATTTTCAGGAAATGCCTGAAAAAAATCAACAGAAATATGGAGCTTGCCGAAGGTATAAAAACATCAGAAAGTCATGATGATGTTATGTCAGAAATCATTGGCAAGCTTTGTAAAGATAACTGAACAAAAAGGAGCTGATTTTAATGTACAAAAAAATTCTCTCGTGTGTGGGGGAATACAAAAAATATGCCATTCTTACTCCCGTTACAATAATCGGGGAAGTACTTATGGAACTTCTGATTCCTACAATTATGGCAATGATTATTGATAACGGCATAAAACAGGGTGATATAGGCTATGTTGTGAAAATGGGCGGAATAATGGTAGTGATGTCACTTTTTTCGCTTGCATTCGGAGCTTTGGCAGGAAGATTTGCAGCAGTAGCCGGAATGGGCTTTTCAAAGAATTTAAGGGCAAAGCTCTTTGAAAAGGTACAGTCATTTTCATTTGCAAATGTAGATAAATTTTCCTCCTCATCGCTTATAACAAGGCTTACCACAGACGTAACAAATACACAGAATGCCTTTATGATGGTTATAAGAATGGCAATACGTTCTCCTATAATGTTTATAGGTGCGATTATAATGGCTGTCAGACTTAATCCTAAGCTTTCACTTGTACTCCTTATTGTGCTTCCTCTGCTTATAATTGCACTTGCACTTATAATATCAAAAGCATTTCCGAGATTTCTTGCAATGCTTGAAAAGTATGACAGTATGAACTCCAGAGTACAGGAAAACCTTATAGGTATAAGAGTAGTAAAGGCTTTTGTACGTGAAAAGTATGAAAAGGATAATTTTAAAAATACTGCTGATATTGTAAGAAAAGCACAGGTATCAGCTGAAAAGCTTATAATTATGAATATGCCTGTAATGCAGATTGCAATGTATACAAGTATAGTTGCTGTTCTTTGGTTCGGAGGAAATATGGCAGTATCCGGAAGTATGGGAACGGGTGAGCTTGCAAGCTTTATTACATATATAACACAGATTCTCATGTCCCTTATGATGCTTTCAATGATATTTATAATGCTTGTAATTTCAAAAGCATCAATACAAAGAATTTCAGAAGTTCTTTCCGAAGAACCTACTGTTAAAGACTGTGAAAACAGTACCGAAAAAGTTTCTGACGGTTCTGTCAGATTTGAAAATGTATCATTCAGCTATTTTGATGATATGAATAATCTTGCACTTGAAAATATAAACATTGATATAAAATCAGGCGAAACAATAGGCATTATAGGTGGTACAGGTTCATCAAAAACAACGCTTGTACAGCTTATTCCAAGACTTTACGATACAACAGCCGGAACGGTATATGTAGGCGGAAAAGATGTCAAAAGCTATTCTCTTGATGAACTCCGCAATAATGTTGCAATGGTTCTTCAGAAAAATGTACTGTTTTCGGGTACAATCAGGGATAATCTCAGATGGGGCGATGAAAATGCCTCTGATGAGGAAATAATTGAAGCATGCAAGTCTGCATGTGCCGATGATTTTATAAAGAGCTTTCCGGACGGATACAATACCGATATGGGTCAGGGTGGCGTTAATGTTTCGGGAGGTCAGAAACAGCGTCTCTGTATAGCAAGAGCATTACTTAAAAAACCGAAAATAATAATTCTTGATGATTCCACAAGTGCCGTTGATACTGCAACAGACAGCAATATCAGAAAAGCATTCCGTGAAAAGCTTTCAGATACAACGACATTCATCATAGCACAGCGTATTTCATCAGTAAAGGACGCTGACAGAATTATCGTTATGGACAACGGAAAAATCAATGGCATAGGAACTCATGATGAATTGCTTAAAAACAATTCAATATATCGTGAAGTATATGAATCCCAGCAGAAAGGAGCTGAAGAATAAATGCCTCCGAAAAAGAATATGGGCTTTGCAAAGCCACAGAATGCAGGCGGAACTCTTAAAAGAATATTCAGCTATATGTACGGATTCAAGCCACAGCTTATATTAATAGTATTCTGTATAATAATAAGCGTATCCGCAAATGTAGCCGGAAACTATATGCTCCGTCCGCTTATCGATAAATATATCGAACCTTTTATAGGTCAGGAAAATCCGGATTTGTCGGGATTTGTTTCAACTATAATAATGATGTCGGTGATATATCTCTGCGGTGCTTTGTCAACGTATATATATCAGCGTATAATGGTAAACATATCAACGACAACGCTTTTCAGAATCAGAACAGATTTATTCAACAAAATGGAAAGCCTTCCTATAAGATATTTCGACAAGCACACCCATGGCGAACTGATGAGCCTTTACACAAATGATGCTGATGCTGTCCGTGAAATGCTCAGCAACAGCGTTGCACAGTTTATATCATCGGCAATTACTGTTTTATCTGTATTTGCAATTATGGTTGCATACAGCTGGCAGTTGACTATTCTTGTAATAGTAATGCTTTTTATAATGATACAGGTTATAGGCGTAATCGGAAAAAACAGCGGTAAGGGATTCAAGGCACAGCAGGAATCTCTCGGAAAAGTAAACGGCTATATTGAGGAACTTATTGAAGGTCAGAAAGTTGTAAAAGTATTCTGTCACGAAGACAAGGCGAATGAGGAATTTCAAAAGCTTAATGAAAATCTCTGTCAGGCATCAACAAGAGCTAATACATATGCAAATATTCTTATGCCGATTATGAATAATCTTTCGTATTTCCATTATGCCGGAACTGCTATTGCAGGCGGAATTATGGCTGTAAAGGGCATAGGCGGTATGACTGTCGGAACAGTAGTTTCATATCTTCAGTTTACACGTTCATTCTCACAGCCTATAACACAGCTTTCACAGCAGTTAAATTCAGTTTTAACGGCGCTTGCAGGTGCGGAACGTATATTCAAGGTAATAGATGAAACTCCCGAGGAAGATAACGGATATGTAACACTTGTCAATGCTGAAATATCCCCTGACGGAACTATTACAGAAACCGATAAACGTACCGGCTTGTGGGCTTGGAAGCACCCTCATCAGGCTGACGGAACTGTTACATATACCAAAGTCGAAGGCAAAGTTGAATTTGATGATGTAGTATTCGGCTATGAACCCAATAAAACCGTACTTAACGGAATCAGTCTCTATGCAAAAGCAGGTCAGAAAATTGCTTTTGTAGGTTCAACAGGTGCAGGAAAGACTACAATCACAAATCTTATAAACAGATTTTATGATGTTCCTGACGGAAAAATCCGATATGACGGAATCAATATAAACAAAATCAAAAAAGATGATTTAAGGCGTTCGCTGTCAATGGTTCTTCAGGACACGCACCTTTTCACCGGAACAGTTATGGATAATATCCGTTACGGAAAACTTGATGCAACCGATGAGGAAGTATATAATGCTTCAAAGCTTGCAAATGCTGATACATTTATAAAACATCTTCCGGACGGTTACAATACAATGCTTACGGCAGACGGTTCAAATTTAAGTCAGGGACAGAGACAGCTCCTTGCAATAGCAAGAGCGTCCATTGCTGACCCTCCTGTTCTTATACTTGATGAGGCTACAAGTTCAATAGATACACGAACAGAGGCATTAATAGAAAAGGGTATGGACAGACTTATGGAGGGAAGAACTGTTTTCGTAATCGCACACAGACTCTCAACTGTCAGAAATTCCGATGCAATAATGGTTCTTGAAAACGGAAGAATTATCGAACGTGGAAATCACGATACACTTATAGCACAGAAAGGCAAATATTACCAGCTTTATACAGGAATGTTTGAACTTTCCTGATATATAGAAAAAACGGGTGGTCAAATCAATGACCGCCCATATTATTTAAAGCTCTGTAATTATATTTGCGAGATACTGCTGTATCATAAGTGAATCATTTGCATTTAAACCGTTTCCGGAATTGTGGACGTCGCCGTTTAAAATTCCCTGCGGTTCAAGTTTATTCTTTGAAGAATCCCCGACATATCCGGCAATTGCGACGACATCGGCAATATCGATATTGCCGTCAAGATTTGCATCGCCTTTAAGTATGCCCGGATTTGTTTGTGTAGGCATATAATTAGTTCCTCCGTACGCTCCGAGGTCGGAAAAAAGCTGAACCCAATAATATGTACCTCCTGAATATGCAACGCCTACTCCAATATATCTTGCATTTTCATCAAGTATATTTGTACGGTGACCGCTTGAATTAAGCCATGATTGCATAGTATCTTCGGGAGTTGATGAACCTTCATGAATATTTTCACCGGCAAAATCCATATATGAAATATTGTACTCATCAAATACAGTAAAGCAATCTGTTCCGTCAGGTCTTGTATGCGAAAATAATTCAGTCAGTTCATCAGCTCTTACAGAGGCGGATTCATTCATAACAGATGACATTTCAAGCGGAGCAAGTCCTTGATTTTCACGTTCTTCGTTTACAAGAAATGCAACCTGTTCTGCAAAATCCGAATATGACATATCAGCCCTTGCAGTAATAAGGGGATTAAGTGACATTAGAATTACTGCTGAAGAAAAAAATGCAGATAAAAATTTTCCTGATTTCATAAAATAATTTCTCCTTAAAAAAATCGGGCAGATAATTTTTCTGCCCTTATATTATTAATATTTTTTGCTGAAAAAAAGATTTATTTTATTGTTGCTTGTCAGGGAAAAGAAAGTATATCCCGAACCTATGACGGATAATCCGTAAAGAACTGCATTAATGCCCATATTTCCGTTTTTCTGGGTAAGCATAATTATTCCGGGAAAAATAAGTATAATAGTAAAAAGCAGAAAAACCGTAGTTGCAAGGCTTTTTAATGCCTTTACTCCTGTTATAAGCAGGAAAGAACATATTCCTACAGCAATGCTTATATAAAGAGAATACTGTGCCACAATATCAGTAAGCTTTCCGGTTTCGGGCTTGTATGCAAGATTCATAAATTTTCCGCCCGCAAAAAGTGAGAAAAGCACAGCCGAAAGACAGCCTACAACTGCTATAATTATAGTGAGCTTAAAACCTGTTTTTGCGTCCGCACGTTCACGCTGTTCACGGAGTTCCTTCATCATGCGGAGGCTTTCCTGCTGGTCTTTCTGATTTGGTTCAAGTGCATTTACAGCTTGCTTTTTAGCCTCCTGTTTTATTTTTTCCACATCTTCACCGCCGAATTTAGGAACATATTCGGGAGTTTCGGGAGCTTCATCGAGTACCGGAGCTGTAAGAGGTTCATCATAATCAAGATTATGCACAGGCTTTTCAAAAGTCTGAATTTCATCGGGTTCGTCAAGCACGGGAGCTTTAAGTTCCGGTTCGGGTTCAAGAGGAAGTCCGAGCTGTTTTCTTGTATAATCGAGAACCATTTTTTTCTTGTCGTCCGGAAGAATATAAAACTGCTGTTTCTGTTCGGGGGAAAACTTAGCAATAACTTCATCATCGCTGAGATATTTAGGAGCAGATTTTTTTTCTTTAGGCGTATATGATGATGGCATATCATCAAGAACAGGTGCGGAAACTCCCGTAGGAGCCCCCTTTCTGTTATTTTTGATATAATCATTGCTCATATCATCGAGTACAGGAGCAGAAACGCCTTTCGGAGCTCCTTTTTTAGCTGATGCTGAATAGTCTATGTCATCGAGGACAGGAGCTTTTATATTTTCGTCCATAGCCATAATTATCTTTCAAGAATCTGACTTCTGTCAGGACCTATGCCTACCATAGATATATGACAGCCACAGAGCTTTTCAAGTTTTTCGATGTACGTCTTGCAGTTCTGCGGAAGTTCATCGAATGACTTTGCATTTGAAATATCTTCATTGAATCCTTCAAATTCCTCATATACCGGTTCACAGCCTGCAAGTCCTTCGAGAGTAGGCGGGAAATTTTCAATAACAGAGCCGTCCGGAAGTTTATATGCAACGCATACTTTAAGCTTTTCAAGACCGCTGAGTGTATCAAGCTTGTTTATAGCAAGTGAATCAAGGCCGTTTACTCTTACGGAATGGCGTACTATAACAGCATCAAACCAGCCAGTTCTTCTCGGTCTGCCGGTAGTAGTACCAAATTCACCGCCGACGTTTCTGATTTTATCACCGATTTCGTCATTGAGTTCAGTCGGGAAAGGTCCTTTTCCCACACGTGTAGTATAAGCCTTTGCAACGCCGATAACATTTGTAATAGTTTTAGGGCCTACACCTGTTCCGACACATACACCTGCTGAAAGAGGGTGAGAGGAAGTAACATAAGGATATGTACCGAAATCAATATCAAGCAGAGTAGCCTGAGCTCCCTCAAACATAATAGTTTTTCCCGCTTTATCAGCCTCATATGTAAGAACGGAAACATCGTCCATATAAGGAGCAAGTCTCTTTCCGTATTCTGCATATTCGGCAGTAACTGCATCGAGGTCATAGGCATCGCCGTTATATACAGCAGTAATGATTTTATTTTTAAGAGTACCTGTTGACTTGATTTTTTCAGCAAGGACTTCGGGGTGACAGAGGTCATACATTCTGATACCGCATCTCTCATATTTATCCATATAAGCAGGACCTATTCCTCTTTTTGTGGTGCCTATATCGGAATTTCCTCTGAATTTTTCGGAAAGTCCGTCAAGCTGAATATGCCACGGCATAACAATCTGGGCTCTGGGGTCGATTTTGAGATTCTTTGTTGAAATTCCTCTTGATTCGAGTGAATCCAGTTCAGAAATAAAATCCTTGGGGTCAAGAACTACTCCCGCACCGATAAGGCAAAGCGTATCCGGATAGAGTATTCCGGAGGGAATGAGATGAAGTTTGTATACTTCACCATTATTTACAACAGTATGACCGGCATTGTTACCGCCCTGTGAACGTACAACAACTTCGGCTCTTGAGGCGAGAATATCGATGATTTTACCCTTACCCTCATCGCCCCATTGACTTCCTACAACAATATTAGCAGGCATTGCAATTCCTCTTTTCGTAAAAAATTTAATCGTGCGTGAATAAACAATACATCACAATTAGATATTATATCAGAAAAAACCAATAAATTCAAGTGTTTTGCGAAAAAATTCCGGATAAATTTTTGCATAAAAAAGGGCAGTCGGTTAAGACTGCCCGAAAAATTTTATCAGAGAGATGAGGGGGAATGTAAATCGGTACGCTGAATTTTGATATTATTATAACAGTCCATACCTGTTCCGGCAGGAATAAGGTTACCGATAATAACATTTTCCTTAAGACCGATAAGCTTGTCGCTTTTTCCTTTGATAGCGGCATCAGTGAGAGCCTTTGTAGTTTCCTGGAATGATGCAGCAGAAAGGAAACTGTCGGAATTTGAAGCTGCCTTTGTAATACCCTGAAGTACCGGTTCAGCCTCAACAAATGAGAGGTCATATTCTCCGCTGTCCATTCTTGCCTGAATACCTGCGTTGATTTCTTCGATTTCCTTTTTCTCAACGAGAGTACCGGGGAGGAGATAACTGCTTCCTGTCTGAGTAACTTTCATCTTGTTAAGCATCTGACGTACGATAACTTCGATGTGCTTGTCGTTGATGTCAACACCCTGTAATCTGTAAACTTTCTGAACTTCATGAATAATGTAGTCCTGAACAGCCTGAACACCGAGTATATTAAGAATATCAGTAGGATAAGCATTTCCCTCTGTGAGATGAGTTCCCTTTGGAATGAAAGCACCCTCTTTGACTTCGTTTAATCTGATTTTGAAGTTATAAGGAATCATATATGATTCTGAATCGCCTGTTTCGGGGTCAGTAATTATAATATTACGTGTAGCCTTGACTTCTTCGATATGAACAGTACCGCCATGCTTAGCAATAATAGCAGCATTTTTAGGACGTCTGCCCTCAAAGAGTTCCTCGACACGTGGGAGACCCTGTGTAATATCTTCGGCATCGGCTGACGCAACACCGCCGGTGTGGAATGTTCTCATGGTAAGCTGTGTACCCGGTTCACCGATTGACTGTGCAGCAATGACACCGACAGCTTCGCCGACAGAAACAATATTTCCGTTTGCAAGGTTAGAACCGTAACACTTTGCACATACGCCGTTTTTGGATTTGCAGTGAAGAACAGAACGGATTTTTACACGTTCGATTCCGGCATCGATAATTTTCTTAGCATCAGCTTCAGTCATCATCTTGTTTTTGGATACAATCAAATCGCCCTCATCATTTTTAAGGTCATTGACAAGGTATCTGCCTATAAGACGTTCTGAAAGCGGTTCAATCATTTCTTCACCGTTTTTGATTTCGTAAACTTCAATACCGTCATCAGCGTGACAGTCGTCCTCACGGATAATAACTTCCTGTGAAACGTCAACCAGACGTCTTGTAAGGTAACCGGAGTCGGCAGTACGTAAAGCTGTATCGGTAAGACCTTTTCTCGCACCTCTTGATGATATGAAGTATTCGAGTATGTTAAGACCTTCACGGTAGTTCGCACGAATCGGGATTTCAATGGTAGTACCGGAAGTATTTGCGATAAGTCCACGCATACCGGCAAGCTGACGAATCTGTGAGATAGAACCTCTCGCACCGGAGTCAGCCATCATCCAGATAGGATTGTACTTTTCATTTTCCTGGAAGTTCTTTTTGAGAGCGTCCTTAACATCTTCAGTAGCATTATTCCATATTGCGATAACTCTTGAAGATTTTTCGGCAGCGGAGATATATCCGTATTCGTATTCTGTTGTAATTTCTGCAATATCCTCATCAGCCTTAGCAAGTATATCCTTTTTCTGCGGAGGAATAATAGCATCGCATACGGCAACAGTAAGAGCTGCACGTGTTGAGTATTTAAAGCCGAGAGCCTTGATTTTGTCAAGAACTTCGGAAGTAGCAGTAGTACCGTGGATTCTGATACAGCGTTCAATAATCTGTGAGAGCTGTTTTTTTCCGACAAGGAAAGATATTTCGAGGTCGAACTGTTTTTCGGAATTGGTTCTGTCAACGTATCCGAGATTCTGCGGGATATTTTCGTTGAAAATGAGTCTGCCGACAGTACAGTCGATAATCTTTGAAACTTTCTTTCCGCCTATATCCTTTGTGATTTTGACTTTTATAGCAGCGTGGAGAGAAACATCATGTTCATTGTAAGCCATAAGAGCCTCATTTACATCTCTGAACACTTTTCCCTCACCGGGTTCGCCCTCTTTCTGAAGTGTAAGGTAATATGAACCAAGCACCATATCCTGAGAAGGAACGGCAACAGGTTTACCGTCAGAGGGTTTAAGAAGATTGTTTGCAGCAAGCATAAGGAATCTTGCTTCAGCCTGAGCTTCAGCGGAAAGCGGAAGATGTACAGCCATCTGGTCGCCGTCAAAGTCGGCATTGAATGCTGAACATACAAGAGGGTGGAGCTTTATAGCTCTGCCTTCAACGAGAATCGGTTCAAAAGCCTGAATACCGAGACGGTGGAGCGTAGGAGCTCTGTTGAGCATAACAGGGTGGTCTTTGATTACATTTTCGAGAGCGTCCCATACCTTATCAGAAGCCTTTTCAATCATTTTTCTGGCACTCTTTATATTCTGGATATCCTTTTTATCGACAAGTCTCTTGAGTACAAAAGGCTTGAAAAGTTCGAGAGCCATTTCCTTAGGAAGTCCGCACTGATACATTCTGAGTTCAGGGCCTACAACAATAACGGAACGTCCGGAATAGTCAACACGTTTTCCGAGAAGATTCTGACGGAAACGTCCCTGCTTACCTTTAAGCATATCTGAAAGGGATTTAAGCGGGCGGTTATTAGGGCCTGTAACAGGTCTGCCATGTCTGCCGTTGTCGATGAGAGCGTCAACAGCTTCCTGAAGCATTCTTTTTTCGTTTCTTATGATGATGTCAGGAGCATCGAGTTCCAGCATTCTCTGCAAACGGTTATTTCTGTTGATAACACGTCTGTAAAGGTCGTTGAGGTCAGAAGTAGCATAGCGTCCGCCGTCGAGCATAACCATAGGTCTTATATCAGGCGGAATAACCGGTATAACATCAAGAATCATCCATTCCGGCTTGTTTCCGGAGAGTCTGAAAGCCTCAATAATCTGAAGTCTTTTCAGAATTTTGATTTTTTTCTGACCGGACGGCAGACCGGCAAGTTCAGCCTTGAGGTCATCAGCAACGATTTCAATATTGTTTTTCCATTCGGAAACAACGGCATTTTCACAGAAAGGACAGTTTTTGCAGTCAAATTTCCTGTCGCAGTTACGGCATGTTTCACGCTGTTCCTTGTTTAGTGAAAGGTTTCCCGTTTCGACGAGTCTGTTTTTATGTGTATCGTATCTTTCGGGGTCATATTCCTGAAGAAGAACCTTTATAGCCTCTGCACCCATACCTGCCTTGAAATCGTTTCCATATTTTTCACGGTATGTCAGATATTCCTTTTCACTGAGCATCTGTTTTTTGGAAAGCTCGCTTGTATTTCCGGGGTCAGTTACGATATACTTAGTGAAATAGAGGACTTCCTCAAGACGTTTCTGGGAAATTTCAAGCACCTGACCTATACGGGAGGGAGTGCCTTTGAAGTACCATATATGAGAAACAGGAGTTGCAAGTTCAATAGAACCCATTCTCTCACGTCTTACCTTTGCACGTGTTACTTCAACACCGCACTTGTCGCAGACCTTGCCTTTAAAGCTTATTTTCTTGAATTTTCCGCAGTGACATTCCCAGTCCTTTGTAGGGCCGAAAATTCTTTCGCAGTAAAGACCGTCACGTTCAGGCTTCTGGGTTCTGTAATTTATAGTTTCAGGTCTTGTAACAACACCGTATGACCATTTTCTGATTTGTTCAGGGGAAGCAAGACCGATTTTGATAGATTCAAAAGTATTAAATTCCAATTTTTTTCCTCCTCAAAAAAGCTGGATTTAGCCTGTGCCTGATTTTAAGTTCAGGCACAGGGCTGAAAAAGGGGATTAATAATCGTTGGACAATTCAGAAAGTGCGTTATCACCATCATCATTATCATTGTCATCATATGAGAAAGGAGTATCATAACAATCGAGGGTATCTTCATTGTCTTCTATATCGTCATCGTCATCGTCATCGATACCCATATTTTCGTTTTCAAAAGAGTCGGAGTCATCGTCATTGGATTTTTCGCCGTTGACAAGGTAGCCTGCCTCTCTTATATCATCATCGCTGTATTTTGTAAGGTCTTCTGTTTTCTCATCGGAATATTCAGTATTTCTTGACTTGTCGTCATCATCGAAATTCTGCTTGAGGTCGATTTCCTGCTGATTTTCGTCAAGAACCTTTATATCAAGACCGAGAGCCTGAAGTTCCTTTACAAGAACCTTGAATGATTCCGGAATACCCGGCTTAGGAACATTCTGACCCTTGACGATAGCCTCATAAGCGTTTACACGTCCTATTGTATCGTCAGACTTGACAGTAAGGATTTCCTGAAGCGTATAAGCAGCACCATAAGCTTCCAGAGCCCATACTTCCATTTCACCGAATCTCTGACCGCCGAACTGTGCCTTGCCTCCGAGTGGCTGTTGAGTAACAAGAGCGTAAGGACCTACTGAACGTGCGTGAATCTTATCATCAACGAGGTGATGGAGCTTGAGGTAATACATATATCCGACAGTAACACGGTTATCGAATTTTTCGCCTGTTCGTCCGTCATAAAGAGTAAACTTTCCGTCCTCTGACATTTCGAGAGCCTTTGGATTGATAACCTTGTCCATAGTGTTGAGAGTAAATTCATCATTGCAGTGGTCTTTATTCTGTTCGTTAGCCATACGGAAGCATTCACGGATATCTTCTTCGTGAGCACCGTCAAAGACAGGGGTCATAATATGCCAGCCGAGAGCCTTTGCAGCCATACCGAGATGAACTTCAAGAACCTGACCTATATTCATACGTGAAGGAACGCCGAGAGGGTTAAGAACGATGTCAAGCGGAGTGCCGTCGGGGAGGAAAGGCATATCTTCTTCGGGGAGGATTCTTGAAACGACACCCTTGTTTCCGTGACGGCCTGCCATTTTATCGCCGACAGTGATTTTACGTTTCTGAGCAATATAACAGCGTACACGCATATTTACTCCTGCACTTAATTCGTCGCAGTTCTGGCGTGTAAATACTTTTACATCTACAACGATACCGGATTCGCCATGAGGAACTTTAAGTGAATTATCACGCACTTCACGGGCTTTTTCACCGAATATCGCACGGAGGAGTCTTTCTTCGGCAGTAAGTTCAGTTTCACCCTTTGGCGTAACCTTTCCGACAAGAATATCACCGGAATGAACTTCAGAGCCTATGCGGATAATACCGGTTTCGTCGAGGTCTTTGAGAGCATCTTCGCCGACATTGGGAATATCCCTTGTAATTTCTTCGGGACCTAATTTGGTTTCACGGCATTCAATTTCGTATTCTTCGATATGAACGGAAGTGAAAACATCTTCACGCACAAGTCGTTCATTAAGGAGAACGGCATCTTCATAGTTATAGCCTTCCCAAGTCATAAAGCCGATTAGAGCATTTTTACCTATTGAGATTTCGCCCTCGGAAGTAGCAGGACCGTCGGCAAGAACCTGATTAACCTTGACTTTTTCGCCGACACTTACGATAGGACGCTGATTTATGCATGTACCCTGATTTGAACGCTTGAATTTTGTGAGAGTATATTTATGTTCAATTCCCTCATCATCAATCATATTTATGTGGTCAGCATCAACAAAAGTAATAGTTCCGTTGTATTTTGAAACAAGACAAACGCCTGAGTCAACAGCTGCCTTGTATTCCATACCTGTTCCGACAAAAGGTCTTTCAGTCTTGAGGAGCGGGACAGCCTGTCTCTGCATGTTTGAACCCATCAACGCACGGTTTGCGTCATCGTTTTCAAGGAACGGAATCATAGAAGTTGCAACTGATACAACCATTTTAGGTGAAACGTCCATAAAGTCGACTCTTTCCCTCTCGCACTCGAGGATTTTTTCACGGAATCTTGCAGTAACCTTAGGCTTTGCAAAATGGCCGTCCTCTGTAAGGGGTTCATTAGCCTGTGCGACAATATAATTGTCTTCTGCATCAGCAGTCATATAAACAACTTCATTTGTAACAACGCCGGTTGCCTTGTCGACTTTTCTGTAAGGAGCTTCAATAAAGCCGTAGTCGTTAATTCTTGCGAAAGTAGCAAGGTAGGAAATAAGACCGATGTTAGGGCCTTCAGGAGTTTCAATAGGACACATTCTTCCGTAGTGGCTGTAATGAACGTCACGCACTTCAAATCCGGCTCTGTCTCTTGAAAGACCGCCGGGTCCGAGAGCTGAAAGACGTCTCTTGTGAGTAAGTTCAGCAAGAGGGTTATTCTGGTCCATGAACTGTGAGAGAGGTGAGGAGCAGAAAAATTCCTTTATAGCGGAAGATATTGCTCTTATGTTTATAAGATTCTGGGGTGTGAGGTGAGTAGTATCCTGACTCTGTGTATTCATTTTTTCACGTATATTTTTTTCCATACGTGAGAAACCTATTTTAAACTGATTCTGGAGAAGTTCGCCGACACAGCGGATACGTCTGTTTCCGAGGTGGTCAATATCGTCAACAGTTCCGACACCGTCACAGAGGTTGAGGAAGTAGCTTATAGTAGCATATATATCATCAAGAACGATGTGTTTTGGAATAAGGTCATCAACACGTTTTTTAACGTTTTCTTCGATTTCCTCCTCATCAGCGGAATTTTCGATAATTTCCTGAAGAACTCTGAAAGAAACCTTTTCGTTTATGCCGTATTTTTCGGCATCAAAATTAACATATCCCTTAATGTCAACCATACCGTTTCCGATGATTTTAACTTCTTTTTCAACGGTTCTGATAGCATTTTCACCGAGTTCGTTTGTATAGTATTCCTTTACTTCAACAGTAACGAAAGCCTCATAAACGCCTGCCTGTTCAACTTCGCAGGCTTTTTCGTATGAAACAAGTTCGCCTGCATCGAGAATAATTTCACCTGTAACAGGATTTGCGATAGGTCTTGAGAGAACATGTCCGGCAAGTCTTGAAGCTATGCCGAGTTTTTTGTTATATTTATATCTTCCGAAACGGCAGAGTTCATATCTTTTTGCATCGAAGAAAAGGTTATTGAGATGAGCAACGGCATTTTCTTCGTTGGGGGGTTCGCCGGGTCGGAGTTTTTTATAGACATCTATTATAGCATCAGAATGATTTTTAGTGCTGTCTTTCTGAAGAATGGTTTGTTTAAGACGTTCATCAGCACCGAAAAATTCAAATATATCGTCATCGCTGTCGAGACCGATAGCTCTTATGAAAGTGGTAATCGGAATTTTTCTGTTTTTATCGATTCTTACATAAACGATGTCGTTTGAATCCATTTCATATTCAAGCCACGCACCTCTGTTGGGAATAACAGTAGTTTTGAATAAATCCTTACCGGTTTTATCCTTTTCAGAGGCATAATAAACACCGGGTGAACGGACAAGCTGTGAAACTATGACACGTTCCGCACCGTTTATAACGAAAGTACCGCTTTCGGTCATAAGCGGGAAATCTCCGAGGTATACTGTACTTTCAGAAGAAACACCGGTTTCCTTGTTAGTGAGGATAGCAGTAGCTCTTAAAGCGACCTGATAAGTAGCATCACGTTCCTTACATTCGGCAATAGTATATTTAGGGGTATCGTCGAACTTGTAATCTTTGAAAGTGAGAAAGAGATTTCCGTTATAATCGGTTATAGCAGTCATATCACGGAAAACTTCTTTAAGGCCTTCAGTTCTGAACCACTCGTAGGAATTTTTCTGAACTTCGATAAGGTTAGGCATTTCAAGAACTTCATTAATTTTTCCGAAGTTCATACGGGTATTTTTGCCAAGCTTTTTAGGTGTAACATTCACCATAGGCGGAGCCTCCTTTAAATAGTGGGGTAAAGCAGGTTAAAGAACCTGTTTTCTGATGCCGTACAAAACAAAAAAGCATGGCCTTTTCTGAAAAACAAAAAAATAAACAAAGGCTATTGACAAAAGCAGTATGTTTATGGTATAATAGCGTCAGAATGGCAATGCTTTTACATTTCGATACATTTACTAATTATAATACATATAAATAAGAAAGTCAAGAGGATTTTCCATTTTTATGCAGTATGTCTGATTTATAAACAAAAAATCAGGCATTTTTTGTTTATATTTACAAACCACTCTTTTACAAAAAAATTATATTTACTTATTTGAAGAAAAGTGATATAATAATAAAAAAACGGAGGATTTTTTTATGGTGCTTTTAAGCAGTGAAGAAAAGTACAGGGCTATGCCCGACCATAGTCATTATACACTTTGCAGTGACCGTATAACAGCTATAAACGAAAAGGGAAAAAAAGCATTTTACTATACGTTTATAGTAGCACTGATACTTTCAGCAGGTTCAATGTTCGGTGTAAGATTTAACGTGCTTTCAATTTTTTCAGACCTTATGGTCGGAAAGGGACAGACAAATTCATTCGGACTCATTCTCTCGGGTATGCTTAATATAATTACATCACTTCTTCTGATAATTCTTGCGGTATGCGGAAAGTCAAAATATAAATTCTGCAATGTTATTCTTTTTTCGGTATATCTTGCAATGCCCATGTCGTGCCTTATGAATTTCGGGGGGAGAACAAGTGATATTTTAACAACAGCTCTCGGAATTGCGGGAGTAATTATATATTTCCCTATGCTCGGTGCATGGCGTGATTACAAAGTAATTTCAAAAACAGAGGGATTTCCCTATTTCAGCGAAAGATTTACACATCAGCTTGAAAATCCCGAATACACTTCAAAGGATTACCATGAAGATTATGCCGATGAAGAAAAGCCTATGGAGGAAATAGAAAAAAATCTTACGGAAAATATATATCTAAAAAAATTCCCCGAAAAGAAAAAATCCGAAAAAACTGCTATGGAAATACCGTCTGGAACTCCCGTTCAGATACCTCACAGAGGCGACGGAAAGAAAAAACGTGAAGAAAATCAAATCCGGAATCAGGATTTCGATTTTGAAACGGCAAGAAAATTTGCAGAAAATGCAAACAGATTTGATTTTGAACCCGAAAAAAATCATAAAAAATTAACGGAGATAAAAAATAATGTTCGCAAAAATAAACAGTCTCGGTCTTAACGGCTTGAACGCATTTGCAGTTGACGTTGAAATTGATATAAGCCGTGGACTGCCGTCATTCAATATAGTCGGGCTTCCCGATACGGCTGTAAAGGAGAGCAAGGACAGAATCCGTTCCGCACTGAAAGCGTGTTCCATAAGCATACCGCCTTCGGCAGTAATGGTAAACCTTGCACCTGCCGGCACTAAAAAAACCGGTTCAATTTATGATGTGGCAATCCTTGTAGCCGTTGTAAAAGCTATGAACATAATAAGGAATAATCTTGATGATTATGCTTTTATAGGCGAAGTATCCCTCAACGGTACTATAAGACCGGTGGACGGTGTTCTGCCTATGGTTCTGAAAGCAAGAGAACTCGGAATAAAAGGCGTATTCGTTCCCGAAGAAAATGCCTATGAGGCATCTGTTGCGGAAGATGTTACAATATACGGAGTAAGCAACGTTTCACAGCTTATAAATCATCTTTGTGACGAAATATTCATACAGCCTGAGAAAAAGTATATCCCGAAAGATACCGCATACACTGAAGAACTTGATTTCGCAGATGTAAAGGGACAGCATACAGCTAAAAAGGCTCTTGAAATAGCCTGTGCCGGAGGTCATAATATAATGCTTATAGGTTCGCCCGGAAGCGGAAAAAGTATGCTTGCAAAACGAATACCGTCAATACTTCCGCCTCTTACATTTGAGGAATCACTTGAAACTACAAATATATATTCTATATCGGGACTTATTGACAGAAAAACTCCTCTTATCACTAAGAGACCATTCCGTTCACCGCATCACACTATTTCAAAAGTCGGATTTGTAGGCGGAGGAACTATTCCGCACCCCGGAGAAATTTCTCTTGCACACAACGGAGTCCTTTTTCTTGATGAATTTCCCGAATTTGGCAATACTACAATAGATGCACTACGACAGCCTATGGAGGACAGAGTAATTACGATAGGCAGAATATCAAAAACGGTTACATATCCCTGTTCCGTTATGCTTGTGACAGCTATGAATCCCTGTCCCTGCGGATATTTCGGACACCCGACTCATGAATGTATCTGTTCGCAAAAGCAGGTAAGGACATATCTCGGAAAAATATCAGGGCCTGTTCTTGACAGAATAGATATGCACATTGAAGTCGCTCCCGTTGACTTTTCGGAACTTTCTTCGTCAAGAAAGGAAGAATCCTCTGCCGATATAAGAAAAAGAGTAATATCCGCAAGAGAAATTCAGACGGAACGTTTCAGGGGTACAAAAATAAACTGCAATGCAAATATGTCACCGGCGGAAATTGAAAAATTCTGTACAATTCCGCCTGCACTTAATGAAAAGCTCCGCAAAACTTTTGAAAAGCTTGATTTGAGTGCAAGGGCATATCATAAAATTCTGAAAATATCCCGAACGATTGCCGACCTTGAAGGCAGTGAAAATATTTCCGAAAAGCATATATTTCAGGCGGTACAATACAGAAGTCTTGACCGCAAATATTGGTTCAGATAAAGGAAAACAAAATGAAATCAGCATTCAGAAAAATAACTGTTCAGAAAAAAAACGACAGCGGACTTATGTTAGCTGTAATAGTATGCTCCGCAATAAGCGTACTGATGATATATTCAATAAGCTATAATCAGGTGCTTGACGGAGTTTCAATGAATGATTACAAAACACAGCTTGTATCTATTTTTATTGGAATATTTACAAGCATAGTAATTTCACTTATAGACTATAAAAAAATCGCAAAGCTATGGTATATATATATACCGATAGCGATGGGGCTTGTACTTCTGACGTTTACAAGTCTCGGATACAGGCGAGCCGGAGCTGATGACCAGGCGTGGCTTCAGCTCGGATTTATAAACTTACAGCCTTCCGAACTTCTTAAACTTTCGTTTGTACTTTCATTTTCTTATCATCTTTCACGTGACGAGGAGAATATGAATGAACCTCTGCATATGCTTCTGCTCTGCATACATGCTCTGATACCAATAGGAATTATCGGTATACAGGGAGACTACGGAACAGCTATAATATTCGGCTGTATATTTGCATCGATGATGATTTCGGCAGGAATTTCGTGGAAATATCTTGTATCTGCTCCGATTCTTCTTGCGGTTGCGGTTGTATTTTTATGGAATTTCGTTCTCGGAACTGTTCACAAAAAGCGAATACTGATATTATTCCACCCCGGAACTGACCCGCAAAACCTTGAATATCAGCAGGATTTGGGAATATCCGCACTGCGTTCGGGCGGTGTTTTCGGAAAAGGACTGTTTAATAAAAATGAGTCATATATATCAGTTCCGGAAATGCACAACGACTTTATGTTTTCATATATAGGTCAGGTATTCGGATTTGTGGGAACTCTCGGCGTAATAATACTGCTTATGTATATATGCCTTAAAATACTTGCTGACAGCACTGTCACAAGGGACAGTATGGGAAAATTCATCTGTATGGGAGTATTCGGAATGATTCTCTCCCACTGCATTATGAATATAGGAATGGTTCTGAAAGTAATGCCTGTTATAGGTGTACCTCTGCCGTTTTTAAGTGCAGGAGGAACTGCAATGGTATGTATGTATGCATCAATAGGTCTTGTGATGAGTGCATACCGCCACAATCAGAAAAAATATAATATGTTCTATGATGACGATGAGTAAAAACATTATGAAATTTTTCTGAAACTATTGCAATTTCTATAAAAAAATGTCATAATAGAAATTAGATTAATTTCGCAGAGAAATTAAAATTTATTGAATGGAGAATGATTGAATGACGTCACATCAGTTATGTATAGTTCTTGATTTCGGAGGACAGTATAATCAGCTTATCGCAAGGAGAGTCCGTGAATGCGGAGTATACTGTGAAGTAAAGAGCTACAAAACATCTATAGAAGAAATAAAAAAGCTTAATCCCGTTGGAATAATTTTTACCGGAGGACCTAACAGCGTATATCTTGAAAGCTCCCCGACTATTTCAAAGGAAATTCTTGAGCTTGGAATACCGATTCTCGGAATATGCTATGGCTGTCAGCTTATGGCACATCTTGCAGGCGGAAAAGTTTCATCATGCATATCATCTGAATACGGCAAGACAGACACATTTTATGACAAATCAAGCCTGATTTTCGGAGGTATTCCGGAACTTCCCGAAAAAGCAGTTTCATGGATGAGCCACACGGACTATATATCCGAACTTCCCGAAGGTTTTAAAATAACTTCACATACCGAAAACTGTCCCGTTGCATCAATGGAAAATCCCGATAAAAGGCTTTATGCGGTACAGTTCCACCCCGAAGTAAATCATACTGAATACGGAATAAAAATGATAGACAGCTTCCTTAAAAACGTATGTGGTTGTACAGGCGACTGGACTATGAGCAATTACGCTAAAACCGCAGTTGAAGATATAAGAAAGAAAGTCGGAGACGGTAAAGTACTGCTTGCACTTTCCGGAGGTGTTGACAGCTCCGTTGCAGCCGCACTTCTTGCCAAAGCCGTAGGAAATCAGCTTACATGCATATTCGTTGACCACGGTTTTATGCGTAAAAATGAGGGTGATGAAGTTGAACAGGCTTTTGCAGACTGGGGAATAAATTTCGTAAGAGTCAACGCTAAGGAACAGTTTATGTCAAAACTCCGTGGAGTTTCCGACCCCGAAACAAAGCGTAAGACCATAGGCGAGGAATTTATAAGAGTATTCGAGCAGGAAGCTAAAAAAATCGGTGCTGTTGACTATCTCGTACAGGGAACTATATACCCTGATGTAATCGAAAGCGGTGCAGGTGATGCAGCAGTAATAAAATCTCATCACAATGTAGGCGGACTTCCTGACTATGTGGATTTCAAGGAAATTATTGAACCTCTCCGCATGCTTTTCAAGGACGAAGTAAGACAGCTCGGAACTGAACTCGGATTGTCAGATGTTCTTGTATGGAGACAGCCATTCCCCGGCCCCGGACTTGCTATAAGAATTATCGGTGAAATTACTGACGAAAAACTTGAAATTCTTCAGGACGCTGACTATATATTCCGTGAAGAAATAGCTAAAGCCGGTCTTGACAGAAAAATCAGTCAGTATTTTGCAGTTCTGACAAGTATGCGTTCAGTCGGAGTAATGGGCGACAGCCGTACCTATGATTATACACTTGCACTCCGTGGAGTTACTACAACTGATTTTATGACTGCTGATTTTGCAAAAATCCCTTATGATGTTCTTGAAACAACAGCATCAAGAATTGTAAATGAAGTTAGCCATATAAACAGAATAGTTTACGATGTAACCACAAAACCTCCGGCAACTATTGAATGGGAATAATAAAATCCACTCCGGAAATGCCTGTTTTCCGGCATATATGATATACACATAACGTTTCTGATAACAGCGGATATATCGGGCTTATTCCATATATCAGGCGGTTATGAAGTCCTGAATACTGTATAAATTAAAGGTCTTGCTGAGATAATCGGCGAGACCTTTTTGTTATGTATTTTAATCTTTCCACTTCTTTGACGGTTCGTGTTTACCGCAGTCGTCAGCAGTTTTCGGGAAATTTATTTTCCATTCAAGATATTCTTCCGGTGTGATTGTGCCGTCCGCAAGTTCCTGTTTGCGTGTCTGCCATTCCGCAAGAAAACCGTCCATAAGTACGGAATCAAAGCAGACAGAATGTTTTTCGTTCGGTGTATCAAGGATTTTTACAGGATAGTTGTCATCAAGTTCAAAAAGTGAGAACATGATTTCTTCCGCTGAATACAATGACGGTTCGGAAAGATAACAGATATTCACATCAAGAACTTCTGCCATTTTCCGCAGTAAGTCCGCCTTTGGTGTTCGTGTGCCTGATTCATATTGTGCAACTCTTACATCTGCGGTATTTTCATCAAATCCGATAAGCCTGCCGAACTCCTTCTGCGTGAGACCCCGCAAGTTCCTGATATGCTTTATTTTGTTTCCGATAGCCATTTTTCAATACTCCTTTGCAAGCCGTTTTTTCCATTATATCATAAATAATAACAGCGGTCAAGAATAATATAGCAAAAAAGCTTAGGAATTTTTCAGAAAACACTTGACAAAAGCAAAAATGTTTAGTATAATATAAATACGCTAAACATTTTTGTTTAAAATAAAATTTCAGAAAGGATTGATTCTATGACTAAAAATTTCATTAAAGCTGACGAAGTTGCCGAAATGCTGGAGATTTCAAAGGCACACGCCTACAAAATCATCAGACATCTTAACGGCGAACTTGAGGAAAAAGGTTTCATTACGATTTCGGGACGTGTAAGCCGTCAGTACTTCCTTGAAAGGCTGTACGGCAACACTCCCGGCGGAAAGGAGATGACATAATGTCAGTACACAAGGATAAGTCCAATAATACGTGGTATGTCATGATTCGCTATGACGACTGGACGGGCAAACGCAAACAGAAGTGCAAGCGTGGATTTTCTACGAAACGTGAGGCTCAGGCTTGGGAACGCAGTTTTCTTCTTCAGACTGCCGCCGATATGGATATGACTTTCAAGGATTTCTTCGAGATTTACGAGCGTGATTTGAAAACACGTCTGAAAGAAAATACATGGCTCAATAAAAAGCACATCATTTCAACTAAGATTATGCCATATTTTTCGGACAGAAAAATGAATGAAATCCAGACAAGAGATGTCATTGCGTGGCAGAATAAGATGCTCGGTTATCGTGACGAAAAGGGCAACGGCTATTCCGCTACTTACCTCAAATCGCTCAATAATCAGCTCAGTGCGATTTTTAACCATGCTATAAGGTTCTACGGTCTGGCAAGTAATCCTGTTGCTAAAGCCGGAAGTATCGGCGAAAAAAATTCAGATGAAATGTCGTTCTGGACAAAAGAAGAATATCTGAAATTTTCGGAAACTGTAATGGACAAGCCAAAATCGTATTATGCCTTTGAAATGCTGTACTGGTGCGGTCTGCGAGTCGGCGAACTTCTTGCTCTCACTCCTGCTGACTTTGACTTTAAAAATCAGACGCTCAGAATTAACAAATCGTATCAGAGACTACACAAGGAAGATATTATCACTTCGCCGAAAACCAAAAAGAGCAACCGCACAATTAAAATGCCTCAGTTCCTTTGCGATGAAATGCAGGATTACCTTGCTATGCTGTACGATATTCAGCCTGATGACAGAATTTTCACTGTCACAAAAAGTTTTCTTCATCACGAAATGGACAGAGGTTCAAAAATTGCAGGCGTAAAACGTATCAGAATACACGATTTAAGGCACTCACACATTTCACTTTTGATTGAAATGGGATTTTCAGCGGTGGCAATTGCCGACAGGGTAGGTCATGAGAGCATTGAAATCACTTACCATTATGCACATCTGTTTCCGTCCAGACAGCTTGAAATGGCGGAAAAACTTGACTTTGAAAGGAGAGATAAAAATGTCGGTGAAGAATCTTGACGAAAAAGGCAGGTTCAGAAGTCGCACAATCGGTTTCAGGGTTTCACCGGAAGAAGAAATGCTGATAAACTCCGCTGTGGCACTTTCCGGACTTACCAAACAGGACTACATTGTAAAAAAGCTGATGGATAGGACTGTTACAGTTCTGCCGAATCCGAAAGTTTACAAGGCACTCAAAAATCAGCTTTTAGCAGTGCTGGACGAACTCACAAGAATTGAGGACGGAAACGGCGTTGACAGCGAATTACTGGAAGTTATACGACTTATTAACACAACTCTCAACGGAACGAAGGGAGAATAATATGCTTACTGAAAAAGAAATGACTACTCCCGATGCACCTACTGCAATAGGTGCGGGGCAGTCAAATCACATTAACAATAATGTTATAGCACAAGAACATGGATATTTCAACCCCTCAGCAGAAGAAATTTTCGAGGCACAAATGCAATACGAGCGTGAAAATTCACCGCCCTACATGGAAACAGTCTCAATGCCTGAACTCTATGAAATGGTTTATCCTGCAAAACCGCCGATTATTGACGGATTTCTGTATAATGGCACTTATCTTTTTGTTGGTTATCCGAAAGTCGGCAAGAGTTTCATGATGGCTCAGATTGCGTATCATGTAAGTTCAGGCAAGCCGATGTGGAATAATGCTGTCCGCAAAGGAACAGTGCTGTATCTCGCACTTGAGGATGATTACCGAAGATTGCAGGAACGTCTTTACAGAATGTTCGGAACTGAAACAACATCAAATCTTTTCTTTTCAGTTGCATCAAATTCCCTGAACGGCGGACTTATTGAACAGCTTGACGGTTTTATTCGTGAACATCACAATACAAGCCTGATTATAATTGATACTTTGCAGAAAATCCGTGAAACGGAGGGCGATACTTACAGTTATTCCCGTGATTATGACATTATTGCTCAACTTAAAGCGTTTTCGGATAAAAATAATATATGTCTGTTACTTGTTCACCACACACGCAAACAAAAGGCGGACGATAATTTTGATAAGATTTCGGGTACAAACGGACTTCTCGGAGCTGCGGACGGTGCTTTTGTGATGTACAAGTCAAAGCGTACCGATACAGGTGCAACAATCGAAATTTCAGGACGTGACCAGCCCGACAGAAAAATTCTGCTGAAACGCAACAAGGAAACGCTCTGCTGGGACTTGGATAAAGTTATTGATGATAAGTTTAAAGCTCCGCCTGAACCTCTGCTTGAGAAAATCGCCGGACTTGTCAATGAACATAATCCGTCTTGGCAGGGTACAGCTACGGAACTTCTTGATAAACTTGGAATAGATGATATAAAGCCAAATACACTTTCTCTGAAACTCAATGTCAACGCTGGCAGACTTTATTCCGAATATTACATCTGGTACACAAATAAGCGTAACCACAATGGCAGATTTATTATGTTTCAGTATGATATTGAACACCCTGTTGTACCAAAAACTGAAACTTCTGAATATCAGTATACGCCTGTTGCTGATGATTCAATGGTTACTGGTGAAATGGTAGTCTGTAGTGACAGTGAAAAATCGTTCAATGATATGACTGACGAGGAAAAAGAAAACTTCCTGCTTACAAGTTATTAAGTTATTTGATTTGACGTGACGATGTGTGACGGTCGTGACGATGTTTTTGAGGTCTCAAAAAGACCGTCACCATCGTCACGCTTTCGGCAGATTGTCTGCCGTTGCCTCGCAGAGCGCCGTGTACTTGTGATATTAGTGGTCACACTGATGTCGCAAGTACTAAGGCGTTACAAACGGCGTAAGCCCTTTGTAAATCCGGCTATCAAGCCGTTACTTGCGATAGCACCTCATCAAAGAAAGGAGAAATCATGAAATACAAAAGAATATCATTCGGACAGGGCAAAGGTTCAATCACACACAACAACAGAACGTTCATCGCAAATAATGTTGACAGAAATCGTATTGCCGACAACATCACATTCATTTCAAAGCCTGTCGGTGAAGTGTATGAGGAACTTTTCGGCGGTGCAGTTGAGAGATACAATTCCCGGCAGAAAAGGAATGCCCGTAAAATTCACGGAACATATTACGAACATTTATTCCACTGCAAGCCGTCAAATTCCGTAATTACAGCGAGCGATAAACGTAAAAGTTTTTATGAAGATATAGTCCAGATTGGCAAAATGGAAGATTCAGGTTATGGTACAGAAGATTTTCAGCTCGTGGCAGACTGTTTAAAAGAGTACATGAACGGTTTTCAGACAAGAAATCCGAACTTTCATGTATTCAATGCCGTTCTGCACATGGACGAAGCAACTCCGCACCTGCACATTGATTACATTTCAATCGGTCACTATAAGCGTGGAATGGACACACAAAACGGCATTGCTCAAGCACTCAAGGAAATGGGTTACGGTGAGGGAAAACAGGCTATTGCACGTTGGCGTGAAAAAGAAGTTGAAGTACTGAATGAAATCTGTCATCGGCATGGAATTGAACCGTTATCGCCTAAAAAAGCGAGAGGTACTTTGGAAGTTTCTGAATACAAGGAGCAACGCCGAAAAGCTGAACAATTGGCGGTTGAGAATGAAAAATCGCAGTCTGAACTTGATGCACTCAATGGTGAACTGAAATCGGCTGCTGAAAAGAAAGTAAAAATCGTTGAAATTGACAGCATTGAGAAGAAAAAATCCAGATTCAGCAAAAAAATTTCTGTTTCTGAGGAAGATTTTGAAAACTTAGCAGACCTTGCGAAAAAACAGGTTGCAAGTGTGAAAAATACAAAAAAGTTAAAGTCTGAAAATGCTGAATTATCGCAGAAAGTCACTGACCTGGAAGTACAGGTGAAATTTCTGACCGCCGAACTTGATAAATACAGACAACCTGCAACTTTTTCCCGTGAACGGTTGAAAAAGAGTGCTGAAAAAGTTTCGGAACTGGAGCAACTGAAATCAAAGTATCGCAAGGCTATGGATTTTATAAATTCTTGTGCTTTGGCAACAGAATTTGAGGTGTTTCAGCATACTACGGTAAGAGGCAGTCATTTGGAGTGATTGTTATATTTCTTTTTCAATAAGAAAATTCATACAAAAAACCGCTTGCATTATGCTTGAATCTGTGATATTGGAACTGCTTAAAGAATTTGATATTATTGTGACAAATTCGCTTTTTTCACTTATGAAAGAATATATTCCTCTGCTCGCTGAAAGCGGAAAGATGTTTCTTGTACTTGGTAATATGAACAATGGATTCCTACATAATTGTACTGCATATGTTTCAAACTGCTTTCATAACATTTGAATTTCTTGGCTTTATTTAATATCTTATAAAAAGTATAGTTTATTGTATACATTGCCTCTCGGAATATATTCTCCTGCTTTGCATATTCTGTCTGCATAATATGTAGTCATAGGAAGTCTGGTACTTTTAATTGAACCGACATGAAGTTCTGAAAGTGCATAAATTTGTCTTACAATTTCGTTCATGGTGAGAGAACCATGCTTATGTACGATTTTTAGTGGCTGAGGTGCACCGCCATAATTTGAATCTCTTTGTGTTGTCACAATAATCGCTTCATTATCTTTGATAACACATATACCAGCATCAGGGTTCATGCCGTTTAAATTGCTTTTGTCAATAAGTCTTTCGGAAATATTTTTCTTAACTTCCACAAGGTCGTATTTTATTGACTTACTTGAAAAATATTCTTCATACCATTCATCAGCTTCATTTGAAAAACCGTCTCTGTGGACAACAATATGTTTTGGTAAATCTCCGTTTTTGGATTTATATTCAATAAGAATTTTATCAAAAATATCAGCAAGGATTTTTGTGTTGATTTTTTCGCCTGATTGTGCTTTTTCTGTTTTGTAATATCCGAGAAGATTACCGGTTCCATCAAAGCAAACAGAACAGGCTGGATAGTGAATGCCTGTTGACTGCATACCAACATCAATACCAACAAAGCAGTCAACATCGCTGAACGGCTGCGCAAAAATCCACGGAATACCGCCTGATTTACCGAGTATACCGAGTGCGATATTCTGCAAATATGATTTAATGTTATTGCTGTTATTAAATTTTTTTAATGAAATCATCTGAGACGGCATATTAATATCTGCAAAAACTTTTTTAAAAATATCATAATACTGCTTGTCAGGAGAATATTCATCATCATCATTTTCCATAGGTACAAAGCAGATTACAAAATTAGTTTTTGGATTTCTGGAAATTTCTTTAGCTGTTTCTTTTAATGTAAGTTTGTCATAATTCTGCTTATAAGGATAAGATGTTCTTGTAAATTCTGCTGGAATTAATGGCTTTTTCAACCATTTATTTTCCTCATTATTTATTTTTCCTTTTTTCAGATAATCAATAATAACTTTTGCAGCTTTACTACATTCGATATGTTTTTCTTCAAAATACATAAAGCTTATATATAATTTATCATTTGGCAAACGATAAAAACCATTTGAAAAAGCTTTATGTTTTTCATTAATTGTAATTTTTCTGTTGCTGCTGATTAAAAGTTTCGGAGCATTATAAGCTGTATTATATACAGAATAGCCAAGTTCTTCTGCGGTTGCCGGCTCAGAAATTACAATTCCGTTTGTTTTTGAATTAAGGTAATTGATAAAATCCTGCATAATTTCAAGCCGTTTGTTCATAGGCAGTTTTGTCAGTCTATCTGTTGCTTTGGAGAATATGCTGTCAAAGGTTGCAATTGTTTCCCTTCTGAAAACAGGTACAAGAGACTGCGGAATATACTTGCTGTTACCATGTTTTTTATCATAGACGATTACGATTTTTGTATTATTCGGGTCAATTCCTTTAAGTCTGTAGGGACTTTTTTCCAGCCAGTAATTATAAATATTCAAGCCGCTTTTACTGGTTTCATTTATATTTTTGTCAAGTACTTCTACGATTTTATAGGTTTCGTTGTATCCCTGCCATTTACATTTTACTTCCATTCCAACAATATTTTTTCCTTGTTTCATATAGTCGTATATGGTGGATTCCGTGGAATATTCTGTTGAAATATCAAATCCGATATAAGAAGTACCATCAGGCATTACTTCTGTTTTTACATAAAATTTACGACGAAGTTTTATATTTAAATTATTTTTAGGTGTATCAATATCAAGATAAAAATTATTTTCTTCATGGCAGTCATATTTTTTTAATTTGGAAATATTACGATATACATAATATTCAATCCACGCAGAATATAAGTCTGTGTTTTCTGCAACAGGTATTTCAATATTATCGACTAATTCGATTTCCGTTTGATTTTCGGATAAATCGGGAACAAATTTTATTTCTTCATAAGTATAGATATAATTTTTATTTTTATCAGAATAAGCAAACATTTTTTCATCATAACCAACATGATTTTGAAAATTACTGATTATCTTGTAACGCACCTGATTATTTAATTGATGAATATCTCTGTTATAGTTAGCAAGATTTTTTACTCTGTATCTGAAAAAAGATTTGGTACTTGTCGGTTTTTTAAACTTGAAATAGCAAAGGCAAATGTCACTCATAATAATAATCTCCTTTAAAGTAAATTTTGTTGATTTTATTATATCAGATTATCTGTATTATGTCAACATATATATCAAAATATTTTTTCAACAGATGGATAAAGATACTTGAATTTTCCGGAAATATATGGTATAATTGTATAAAAAGTTAACAAGAGGAGTTTGAATACAATGGCTAATGACAACAGAAATCTGCACAAGGCGAATAAATCGAAGAAAGACGAATTTTATACTCAACTGTCTGATATTGAGAACGAGTTAAGACACTACAAAGCAAGTTTCAAGGGGAAAACAGTTTTTTGCAACTGCGATGACCCATATGAAAGTAATTTTGTAAAATACTTTGCTATGAATTTTAATACTCTCGGACTGAAAAAACTGATAGCGACAAGCTATGCGACTTCTCACGTAGTTTATACACAGCTTTCGTTTTTCGGGGAGGACGTTGATACAGTAGAAGTCTCAAAAAAGCCATATGTAATTGAGATTACGGAAGTAAGAGACGAAAACGGTGACGGTGCAATTGATTTGCAGGATTTTGAACTTATGCTCAGGAAAAATCCTCCTCAGATTCTCAAAGGAGACGGCGATTTCCGTTCTGATGAGTGTATAGAGTTTCTGAAAGAGGCTGATATTGTTGTAACTAATCCGCCGTTCAGCCTGTTCCGTGAATATGTGGCACAGCTTATTGAGTATGATAAAAAGTTTCTGATTATAGGCAATCAGAATGCGATTACATATAAGGAAATATTTCCTTTGATTAAAGATAATAAAATGTGGCTCGGCTGTAAATCAGGTGATATGGCATTTACTGTCCCCGATAGCTATGAAGCAAGGGCAACAAGGTTTTGGATAGATGAACGCGGTCAGAAGTGGCGAAGTTTAGGCAATATTTGTTGGTTTACAAATATAGAACATAAAAAACGTCATGAGGATTTGATTTTATATAAAAAATATACGCCTGAGGAGTATCCGAAATATGACAACTACGATGCAATCAATGTTGATAAGGTTGCTGATATTCCCTGCGATTATTTTGAAGATATGGGTGTGCCGATTACGTTCATCGACAAGTACAATCCGGAACAGTTTGATATAGTAAAATTTCGCAAAGGAAATGACGAAAAAGACTTGACATATACAATAGAAGTGTGCGATAATCTCTTAGAAGAGAAGAGAAGAGAAGAGAAGAGAAGAGAAGAGAAGAGAAGAGAAGAGAAGAGAAG